>NZ_DATMRB010000204.1:0-27850 GCF_035566555.1 Collimonas sp. | reverse complement strand
CACTGCAATCCGGAGATGCCGCTGTCGGAATGACCGGCGCGCCGCCAGTCGTGACATTGTTGATCGCGTAGCCGCCGTTGATAGCTACCTGACGGTTGGCACGAACACGATCGATGACGTCATAGGCAGACTGCACTGCCTGCTGCTTGATGTAACTCGAACTATTGGCTTTATGCGCCGTCAGCAGCAGTCCCGCTATGCCAAGCATGCCAAACGCCAATACCACCACTGCGATCAGGACTTCCAATAAAGCAAATCCGAAGTGCCGTCGGGATTTTTTTTGCAAATTCATCGTAACTCGCTTTAAGGACATACCAATGCCCCTCCCCAAATTGCCTGACCCGGGGTGGGGCCTTGCTGCACGGATCCCGTGGCAATCACTTGCAATGAACGGGCGTAGCTTGCCCCGCGACTGTCACAAATCTTGAAATTGGATTGCGTGGTGGCTAATCCTCGGGGATCAAAAGTGATCCCGCTGGCCGTTGCGCCATTAAATGCGACAGCGGACAGTACTGGATCGCGCGGCCCGACCTGATGGCTTTGCAGCAGCACACTTGTTCCCGTAGCCGGCAGCGTGATGACGATCCAACCTGCGCCCCAGTTGGTTCCACAAGTCACGGATCCGGCAGCGCCTAGCGGACATACCTGCGCGTTAACATTTTGGGTGAGCGCATTGGACCTGGCGTAATTCAAGGCATTCACAAATGCATTTGCCTGGGCTGACAAACGATTGTTCATCAACATGGAGCTAAATGACGGCATGGCAAGCGCCATCAGGATTGCTGCAATGACGATCGTGATCAAAAGCTCAATCAAAGTGAACCCCAGTTGCTGCGAAGAGACAGCCGTAAAGCGTGCGAAGAAAAAACCTCTGCCACATTGCCTGTAATGAAGAATAGGCCAACATGAGTTACTGCCATGTTGTGTAAAAGCGCGCGCAGGCCTCGCTTCCTGAAAGCAACCCGTCACAGGCTCTGTCGACCTGGGAAAGCAAATTGACTTCAAGTCTGTCCGCACAGTCATGGTAATAGTTACCTTATGTCTATAGTCGGCCAGAAAGATCACTGTCAAAGCAGTTCATAACCGTCGTGCGAGGTCTTGCACGCCAGTGGCGTGGCATAACCATGACTGGTCTTCCCCTAGTGAATAGCGGGTTGCGTCCGATGGCAGGGCAGTTCAATAACCATTAACCGCTTATTGACACTAATGCATCGGACATCAGAAAAACAGCTGTCAATATTGATAGGTGGAAATGTTTCGCAAATAGCACAAGACTTGCAACAAGTGCCGATCAACATTTTCCACCTGTGCCATCTCACATATTTATCTGTTCAATTGGGAGGAGGCTAATTGCTGGGAGTGCATATCTTCTTGGTCTGGATCGTTGTTGAAGCGACTAAATCGGATTCATTGCTTTGCGATCTGTTAAGACAAGACTACACTCTATTTCCACGTGGAAATAATTATCTTCTACATGGCCTCGCAAAAAAATTCAATGCGCATCGACGGACCGCAGCAATCTGCCCGCCATCACGAGAGGGATTTGATATGGGTGCTGATACTTTTCCGTTGCATGGCGATATGCAGAGGACGAATTGGGAGCGGCCTTTCGAACCGCCCATGGTCATAGCAGATCTGCTAGTGGCCTATCTGGATCAGATGGAAATCGAATGTGTTTTCGGTATCCCCGGTGGTGCCATTGAACCTCTTTTCAATGCCCTTGCAAGAAGTAGCCGCAGGGGCGGGGTTCGCCATGTTCTGGCGCGGCACGAGGCGGGGGCGGCCTACATGGCCGACGGCTATGCCCGTGAAACAGGAAAAATCGGCGTCTGCTGCGCCACCTCCGGTCCTGGCTCCACCAATTTGATTACCGGCGTGGCTTGTGCCTACGATAACAATATTCCCATGCTGGTGATCACAGCGCAGCCAGCCTTGCCGACGTTCGGCAAACATCCTTTGCAAGAATCAACTTGCACCGGCGTCGATACGCTGAGCATGCTGCAGCACTGCACGCATTACAACTCCCTGGTATCCCATCCGCAGCAGTTCGAAAATAAGCTCGTGACTGCCTTGCAGCGATCCATCCGCGCACCTGCCGGACCAGTCCACCTGAGCATACCTGTCGATGTGTTCCGAAGCCCGAATACACAACTAGCCCCTTCTTACGACTTGCAGGCTCTCTTGCAGCCGTCATCGTCGGTAGACGATGAAGCGCTGGCTACGCTGCTCATGATGCTTTCCAAAGCCGAAAATATCGTTTTGCTGATTGGGGTGGGATGCTGTGAGGCCATTGGCTCCATACTAGAGTTCGCCGATCTGAGCGGCGCTTCCGTGATCACCACGCCAGACGGCAAGGGCCTGGTGAGCCCACGTCATCCGCTTTTCCGCGGCGTATTCGGGTTCGCTGGCCACGCTTCTGCCGAGACGGCCATACGCGACAAGTCGGTGGACTTGATCATGGCGATTGGCACTGGCATGGGAGAGTGGAGCAGCGGCGGCTGGAGCGATGACTTGCTCAATTCACGGCTGGTGCACATCGACGATACCGAGGAGCATCTTAGTCAGACCCCGATGGCGCGCTTTCACATGCGAGGACGGATCCTGTCGATCTTCAATCGACTTGTCAAACATATGCAGGACGTTCGTCGCTCCGGCAATTTCGAGTATGAACAGCGGCGCTTCGCGCGCAAACAGCATAGCGACCACTGGGAGCCGGAGACTATGCTGCTTGCTCCTAAAAAGTACGAGAGCAGCGCCATACCGATCCTGCCGCAACGGCTGATGCGCGAATTAAGCCGGCTGTTTCCGCCGACCACGCGTTTCCTTGCCGATACCGGCAATAGCGCTGCCTGGGCGATTCACTACTTACAACCCCGGGACAGGCGCATATCCGAAAGACGTCAAGGCGGCGGAGGCAGCGTCCGGGCGCCGGGACGGCGCAGGACCTATGGCGGCTGGCTGCGGGTCATCATGAATTTTGCACCGATGGGCTGGGCTATCGGCGGCGCCATCGGCACCGCCATCGGCAATCCAAAAATGCCGGTGGTATGCGTTACCGGAGACGGCAGTTTTTTGATGAATGGCCAGGAAATATCGGTGGCGGTCGCCGAAAAGCTGTCCGTCATTTTCGTCGTTCTCAACGACCAGGCGCTGGGAATGGTCAAGCATGGACAGCGTCTGGCGGAAGCCGAGCATATCGGATGCGACTTGCCGCCCACCGATTTCGCGGCCATGGCGCGTGCCATGGGAGCCACAGCGCATTCCATTCATGCGCCTGAAGATCTTGCCAAGTTGGATATCGCCGCGATGTGCGCGCGGCCGGGCCCGACCCTGCTGGACGTGCTGATCGACCGCGACGAGGTTCCACCAATGAATGTTCGCATGCGGGTTCTAGCCGGAAATCTATAGGGAATTGAGATGGAAAAACTGAAAGGCAAGACCGTCCTCATCACCGGTGGATCGAGCGGCATCGGCTTGGCAAGCGCCAAGCTATTCCTGGAGAACGGCGCCCGCCTGGCGATTACCGGGCGCGATCCAGATGGCTTGGCGCAAGCCCGGGACGCGCTGGGCGACGACGTCCTGATGATCCGCAGCGATAGCGGGAATCTGGCTGAAATAGCATCCTTGATGCAGCAAATCGAGCGCCACTTCACGCACCTGGATGTGTTGTTTGTCAACGCCGGCATCGCCACGGCGGCACCGGTGGAATTGGTCTCCGAGACGATGTTCGACGACATCATGGGAACCAACTTAAAAGGCGCATTTTTCACGATCCAGAAAGCCTTGCCGCTGTTACGTGCCGGTGCATCAATCATCGTCACCACTTCCATTGCGAACCAATTGGGGGCGTCGAATTTCAGCGTCTACGGCGCCAGCAAGGCCGCCCTGCGTTCCCTGGTGCAATCGCTGGGATTAGAGCTGATCAGTCGTGGCATCCGGATCAATGCGATCAGTCCCGGCCCCATCGCCACGCCGATATTTGACCGCTTCGGCCTGCCGCCAGGCGTGGCCGATGGCATAAAAGCCGAGATTGCACAGAAATCTCCGAGCAAGCGTTTCGGTCAGCCTCTGGAGATAGCCAAGCTTGCCTTGTTTCTAGCATCGGACGACGCTGCTTACATAGTTGGCGAGGAAATCATTGTCGATGGCGGCATGAGCCTGCTTTAGTAGCTTTTTCGAATGGGGAATCAGATGAACGATAAAGAAAGCCCGCACAGCATCCACAGCGGTGTCTGGCAAGAAGAAGCTGAACTTGATAACCCATTTACTGCCGCAGCCTGCTATTGCCGCGGCTACGATGTCTATGGAGATCTGCTCGGCAAGATCGGTTACATCGAATACCTGTATCTCCTGTTCAAAGGCGAGCGTCCGGAACCCGCCGTGACCGCGGTCTTGGAGATACTCGCCATAGCCTTGGCCAACCCTGGCCCGCGTGATCCTTCCGTTCATGCTGCGATGGCGGCCGGGGTCGGCGGCTCGACCGCCGCTTCGGCACTCATGGCTGCGCTCGCTGTCGGCGCCGGCTCACATGGCGGGGCGCGGGAAATCTTCCTGGCATTGGAGGCATGGAAGAAGAATGGGAATGAACTTGCAAAATGGCGCACCGCTCTTACTAGTCCGGCTGCTCCTACCCGTCTACAAGTATGGCCGGAACCGGAGCATCCTCCAGGGTTCGCTCCTTATGGAAACACTTGTGCAAAGCCGGTGCGCCAGACCCTTTCGCATTTGGTGGCGATGATGCCCGCAGGCCACCTGGCTTGGCTGTTTCAAGAACGAGATGCGTTAGAAAAGATAGCCGGCCATCCACTCGCAATGACCGGTGTAACCGCCGCAGCGCTTGCCGACATCGATTTTTCTGCCAGCGAAGGTGAGATGCTGACCTTGCTGCTACGGCTGCCCGGGGCAGCCGCCCATGCTCTGGAACAAGGAAGGCAGGGTTTCCGCCAGTTTCCTTTTTTTGAACTGGATTTGGAAAACGACCCAGGCCCTGCTCACCCTAAGGAGCGGGCGTGAACAATATCTTGCTGGACTATGAAGGTCCCTTGCGTACGCGGATGGGGGCGTGTTTTCCGGGGGAACGAGCGGTGTTTCGCGGACACGATCTGCATGCAGATCTGAAAGACATGGATTGGATAGCGCTGTATGCCTTTGGCATTACCGGTCGCCGCTATTCGCCGGAACAAACAGCGGTCCTGCATGCTCTCTGGACTTATACCAGTTACCCGGATCCCCGATTGTGGAACAATCGCGTTGCTGCCCTGGCCGGTAGCGCCCGCAGCACCGGTGCGCTTGGCATCGCCGCCGCCATCGCAGTTTCGGAGGCCAGCATTTATGGATGGCAACCGGAATTCGCCGCGGCAGATTTCCTGGTCCGGGCCTATGACCGCATAAATGCAGGCGAATCTCTGGAAGCAGTGCTGCAACAAGAGCTGCAGCTGCATCGACGCATCCTGGGATACGGCCGTCCCGTGGCGACATTGCAGGTGGACGAGCGCATTCCAGCGATTCTCGCGCGCATGGAAAGCGAAAAAATAGCGCAGGGTCCTTATCTGCGGCTTGCTTTCGACATTGAGCGGGAGTTGTCCCGATTGGGGCGACGGCTACCGATTAACTACGCTGCCGTAGTCGTGGCGATTCCACTGGATATGGGATTCTCGCCGCGAGAGTGCTATTTATTCCTGCTTCCTTCGTTTATGGCAGGCATGCCGCCTTGTTATCTGGAGGCGAGTGAACGCCCTGAGGGAGCGACATTTCCGCTGCGCTGCTCGCAGCTGCATTACCAAGGACCAGGACGACGGCGATGGCAGCAAAAATAAAAAATGAGGCGGGTGATGCAGGGCAGGAAAAATAGCGGCGTGACGTCTTCCGAAGATATCTGAGTTCCACCGAATGGAGCAGCAATGAAAAACCGCTGGCATTCTCAAATCCCGTGTGCGGCCCTTCTGTTCTTGAGCGCCGCCGTGGCGGCGGCTGAGCAAAATCCCGACGAAGACGATTTGGTGCTTTCTTACGGCAACAAAGCGTTCGTCAGTATAGCCACCGGCAGCCAGCAAGATATCTCTCGGGCGCCGGCGGTAGCCTCGGTAATCACGGCCCAGGATATCCAGGCGATGGGGGCGACCAATATGAATCAGGCTTTGGAAAGCGTACCGGGCTTGCATGTGTCTTACTCCGGCCTTTACAACGACCCGATCTATTCATTCCGCGGCATCACCACGCTATACAATCCTCAGGCATTGATGCTGGTTAATGGCATCCCCATCAACGATGCTTTTCTCGGCAACCGCGACTTTGCCTGGGGTGGCGTGCCGATCCAGACTATAGCCCGTATCGAGGTGATCCGCGGCCCTGGATCTGCGCTCTATGGCGCCGATGCGTTCGCCGGGGTCATCAATATCATTACCAAGACCGCAGCCGACATCAATGGCACAGGGTATGGAGCAAGGGTCGGATCATTCGACACGCACGATGCATGGTTCCAGCACGGCGGTAAGATGGGACCGCTGGATGTGGCTATCTATTTTGAGGCAGGCCACACCGGCGGCGCAAATAGAACAATAGACGCTGATGCGCAAACCAGCCTGGATAAGATTTTCGGAACTCAGGCTTCGCTATCCCCTGGCCACGAGCAACTCATGCGCAACAGTCTGGACATGCAAGTTGATGTCGCCTATGACCTATGGCGGTTTCGTGCAGGTTACCAGGAACAGGAGATCGGCACGGGCGTCGGTTTGGCAAACAGCCTTGATCCGGATGCGCGGGTAAGGGCGCAACGCTGGAATGCCGACCTGACATATTCCAATCCAAATTTTTTTCGCAATTGGGACATCACGGCGCAAGCGTCTGTGAAAGATGTCAACGAGTTGCCGGCGTCGCCGCCAACGGTGCTGTTCCCGCCGGGAGCCTTCGCGGGGGCTTTTCCGAATGGCGTTATCGGCAACCCGGGACATGCTGAGCGCGACAGTCAATTCAGCCTGTCCGGCTTCTATACCGGGTTCGACAAACATCGGATCCGGCTCGGTGCGGGCTATCGGATTGAAAACCTGTATCAGACCAGCGAGAGTAAGAACTTCAGGATAGTGGCGGTTCCCGGAGTTGGGGTCGAGTTCGTTCCGCTAACAAGCGTCGTTGACGTAAGCGGCAGCAGCGACGTATACCTGACCCCTCACAAACGTACTATCAGCTACGTGTTTGCGCAGGACGAGTGGACCCTGGCGAAAGACTGGACACTGACTTCTGGAGTGCGAGAGGATCGCTATTCCGATTTCGGGAACACTGTCAATCCGCGCCTGGCATTGGTGTGGGACGCGGCTTATAATTTTTCAATCAAGGCCTTATATGGAAGCGCGTTCCGCGCACCGTCGTTCACCGAGCAGTACAGCATCAACAATCCGGTCACCATAGGCAATCCCAACCTCAAGCCGGAAACCATTACCACGCGCGAACTGGCGTTCTCGTGGCAGCCGACTCAGACGCTACAAACCAATCTGAGTTTGTTTTATTATCGCATGCACAACATCATTCAATTTGTACCGAATTCTGATCCTTCGACCGGATCGACAGCACAAAATACCGGCGATCAAACCGGTCGTGGCTTGGAACTGGAAGCAACCTGGGATGCAACACGCAACCTACGACTTTCCGGCAGTTATTCGTTGCAACATTCCACTGATCAGACCACCGGCCAGGATGCTGGCCTGGCGCCTCACCAGCGCTGGTTCGGCCGTGCCGACTGGCGCTTCGCGCCCCTGTGGCAATTTGGCGGCACCATTGATCGCGTGCTCGACCGCAAACGGCAGCCGGGCGATAGCCGTCCCCAGATTCCCGATTACACCACCCTGGATCTGAATTTACGCAAGGAGAAATTGATTGGCAACTGGAGCGTCAGCGCATTGGTGCTAAACGTGTTTAATCGAGATGCCCGGGAGCCTAGCTTCGCTCCAGGCAACATTCCTTTCGATTTTCCGCTGCCGGGCCGTACTTTTTACGTACAGTTTCAGCACAAACTGTGAGCCACCTGTGCTGATTCAGTTACCCCGAATTTTCTTGGCTGCCGTATCGCGGATCGAAACGGGGGTGCTTCTTTTGCTTTCATGTACGTTCTGTTACGCGGTTCAAGGAAGCACCGATCAGTATCAAGGCCGGCCAGCCATGGGTGTCGTCAACGGCTTGTCGGACCGACAGGAAAACATGACTGAGATACGCGTTGCGCACCATGAACTCAAACCGTTGATGATGGCCGCCATGGCCACCCTGGAACCGGCAAGGCGACAGGAAATTCTGGATGGCAAAGGTGCGATTGCGGTCATTTATCCAGACATTGGGGAGCCTTATCGCAGTATCTTTTCGAAGATCATCGAAGGTATTCAAGAGCAAGTAAAAACACCGATAAGCACTTATCCCGTCGGCCCAAACAGCAATGTTGTGGACCTAAATGCACAGTTGAACCGCGGTGGAGTCAAGGTGGTGATAGCGCTGGGACGTCAAGGATTGAAGGTTGCATCCGGATTGGCGCCGGAGATAGCGGTGGTGGTCGGTGGCGTGCTATCGGTGCCAGAAAACGAGAGCCGCAACCTGACCGGCATCAGCTTGACACCGGATCCGGCTCTGTTGTTCTCACTATTGAAAAAATTGCTGCCCAGCATAAAGAGAGTGACCGTGATCTACGATCCGCAGCATAGCGACTGGCTGATCAAACTCGCGCGCGAGGCTGCCAAGGTGCAAGGACTGGAACTGATCGCGCGCGAAGCCCATGACCTGGCGTCAGCCGCACATCTCTACGACGCTGTTTTCGCCAGCGCCGATAGCCGTCAGGACGCAATCTGGCTGCCTCAGGACAGCACTACGGTCGATGATGAAACAATCTTGCCGCTGGTCCTGAAGGAATCCTGGAGCAAGGGGCTACCTGTCTTTTCCAGCAGCTTCCTGCATGTCAAAAAAGGTGTCATGTTCGCCTTGTACCCTAACAACCTGGGCCTGGGACGCGATCTGGCCAGTTCCGCCTTGGGGGCGCTGTCTGGAGATTTGCGCAAGCGCGGCGTGTCCCCGCTGCGCGAAGTGCTGACGGCAGTCAATCTGCGCACCGCCAGCCACATCGGCTTGAATCTCGATTATCAGCAACAACGCAGTTTTGATTTCGTTTTTCCGGAGCCTTAACTACGAGATTGTCCATTCAATATAAATGCAATCCGCGCGGCCAGCCAGTATGCGACGCCATTTTTTTCCTAATCTTGACGGGTTCACCATGTTGCAAGCCTATTTACGCCGCACCGGGTTTCGCCGTCAGTTGATGGCGATTGTCACCATTTCAATTCTGGCCCTGGCAGTATTTTCCTCCTTGATGAATTCCTGGCAAACCAACCGCAGCGTGCGGGGTTATCTGATTGAGCAAGGGCGGCATATTGCAGAGAATCTGGCGCGCCAGAGCACCCTGGCCTTGCTTTACCATTCCGCGGACAATGTCCGTGAAGAGGTTGCCACTACGCTGGCGTTTCCTGATGTCCTGCAAGTAGAGATTACCGATACTGCTCACCAAGTTTTGCTGTTCGAAACGAAAACCGGCGGGACAGAAAAGCCGAATCCAGGGCCGCAGCACGGTATCGCCCTCACCGAAGCCACGTTGGAACAGGAAGATGATAAGGAATGGCGCTTTGGCGCACCGGTCTATCAAGGCCATGAAGCTGCATCGCCGTTCGATTTGCAGGAGAAAAAGCCGCAGCTTCTTGGATATGTGTATATCGTGCTGGGCAAGGGAACCATGAATCGCTTAGTATTCTCCTTGCTGATGGTAAATCTGGCAATTACGCTCTCCTTTGCCCTCATCTTGCTGGGAATTATGCGCCTTTTGGCGCGCAATTTGCTCCGGCCTTTGAATGCGTTGTCCGAGCTAATGGGGCGTGCTGAGGCTGGCGAGTCGGGCATGCGTGCAGCTCGTGAGGGACCGCGCGACATCATAGACATGGCACAGGCTTTCAATAAAATGATGACCGTGCTGGAAGAGCGTGAGATCGAATTAAAGCAGTCACGCGATCAGGCATTGCACGCGGCAATGATGAAGGCCCAATTCGCGGCCACTGTCAGCCATGAAGTGCGCACACCATTGAGTGGCGTGGTGGGAATGCTGGACATGCTCAGGGAAATGCGGCTCAGCAAGTCACAGCTGGAATGCGTTGAGGTGGCCTGGAGTTCGGCGCATACGCTAATCGATCTGATCAACGATGTTCTCGATTTTTCCAAGATGGAGGCTAACAAGCTTGTACTGGAACAGATCGACTTTGACTTGCGCAAGTTGGTGGAAGAAGTCCTTGATTTGTTGGCCAAGCAGGCCCGGGAAAAAGAGCTGGATCTCGGCTATCTGCTGGCAGTTGACGTTCCGGAACGGATCAAAGGCGACTCAATGCGCTTGCGGCAGGTTCTTATCAACCTGGTTGGAAACGCTTTGAAATTTACCGGACACGGCCAGGTGGCGGTGCGCATTTCCCGCAATGAGGAGAACGGCGAACGCTTCAGCCTGAGGATTGAAGTGAGCGACACCGGGATTGGTATGGACCAGGATGCGGCTATCCATGTATTCGACTCCTTCGCCCAGGCGAACAGTGCAACCGCTCGCCAGTATGGCGGCACCGGCCTTGGCCTGGCGATTTGTAAACAGCTGGTGGAGCTGATGGGAGGCAAGATTGGGGTGGCCAGCGCGCCAGGCCAAGGCGCCACATTCTGGTTCACGATTGTTTGTCAGTCGGCTGAGATGCTAGCCTTGGCGGCGCCGGAGCCGGACTTGCATGGGATGCGTGTCCTGATTGCAGCAAAAAGCGAGATCGTACGTAGATTTCTGATGCAGAGCCTGGCAAGCCGCGGGATGCATTGCCGCATAGCTTGCAGTGCAGCGGAAGCGCGGGAAGAGCTGGGACGGGCGACGCAAACGGCATATGAGCTGATCATCATCGAACGCACCCAGGTAGAAGGCGAAGACGCGGACCTGTTGCAGTATATCCGAACCGTGCCTGCGTTATCGACGGCACGCCTGCTGCTGTTGCAGCATTTTTGGGCATCGAAAGACGCACAATTTAAAGAGATCGACGCCTATCTGGACAAGCCGCTACGCCTGCAGCGCTTATTGGAGGCAATTCAGCCGGCGCGGCCGGACCGAAAATCAGACACCGCCGATATCTTTGCCGCACATCTGCCGGACGCACTGCCTGCCAAGGTGACGAAATACCGAGTATTGGTAGTCGATGATAATCGCACCAATCAAGTGGTAGCTACCGGCATGCTTGTCATGAGCGATTGTTTCTGCGAATGCGTCGACAACGGCTGGGAGGCGATTGAGGCCATTCGGCGCAACCATTTTGACCTAATTCTCATGGATTGCAATATGCCTGAGATGGATGGATATGAGGTCACAGCGCGAATCCGGAATATCGAAGAATCTGGAGCGCGGCACACGCCAATCGTCGCCATGACTGCCAATACCCAGAGCGGCGATGTGGAAAAATGCTTGGCCGCAGGGATGGATGATTACTTAGCAAAGCCAATCACTTTGATTGAATTGCGGCACAAGCTGGAGCGCTGGCTGATTCAAGCTGCCGGATCTAAGGCAACGGAGCCTGAAACGGTGTTGATGGCGGCTAACCTGGTCGAGGCTGAAGGCAGCCCTTTGGATCGAACCGTATTCGATAAACTGCGAGAGATATTGGGGCCCAGCTTGCAACATGCGGTAACGCCCTATCTGGAAGATATGCCGCTCAATCTAGAACAACTGGAGAAGGCTGTAGCACAGAAAGACGCAGATACAGTGCGCTCGTTGGCTCATGCCATCAAGGGTAGCAGCGGCAACCTGGGAGCCACCACTATGACCCAGTTGGCGAAGAAAGTAGAAGAACTGGAGCTGGCTGGGCAGATCGATGAGATTCATCCTTTGCTATCGCAATTGCGTACAGCGTTCGACGATGTAGCAGCTTTGCTTTTCAGTGAGGTATCAAGTAAAAACTATTTCAGCACAAAGCCGACGGAAGGTAGTGCCTTGGTGCTGGTGGTCGATGATGATCGCAGCACCCGCAGTGCCCTACGCTATACTTTGTTAAGAGACGGTTTCCGGGTGGCGGAGGCAGAAAATGGCGCCCAGGCATTACGTGTCCTCAGGCGTATAAAGCCAGACGTCATATTGATGGATGCCGTGATGCCGGTCATGGATGGCTTTACCGCTTGCGCTCGAATGCAAGAGCTGCCCAATCGTCAAAACATTCCTATATTGATCATTACTGGCCTGGAAGACAATCTGTCGGTAGAGCGTGCGTTCGCCGCCGGCGCCAGCGACTATATACCCAAGCCGATCCACTTTGCCGTCCTGCCGCAACGGGTGCGTCGCATTGTCGAAGCCAATCGCGCAGAGAGGCGAGTGCGCGACTTGGCCTTCAACGATTCGTTGACCGGCTTGCCGAACCGGGCCATGTTTTTTGATCAGCTAAAGCGCTGTATTGAACAGGCGCAGCGGAGCGGGAATGGCGCGGCAGTGCTGTTCTTGGATCTGGATCGTTTCAAATACGTGAATGACACGCTCGGTCACGATATCGGTGACCAATTGTTGATAGCCGTGGCACGCCGAATTCAGCGTAGCGTGCGCGTCGTCGACTGCGTAGCCCGTTTGGGTGGCGATGAATTCACCGTCGTGCTGGCGGATATGGCGACTTCGAATATAGCAACTATCGTTGCCCAGAAAATTTGCCAATCCTTATCCAAGCCCTTTCTGATCGCTGGCCACGGTATCGTCGTCAGCGCCAGTATCGGTATTTCTCTCTATCCTCAGGACGGCGCCGATGTGGGAACGTTGCTGCAACATGCCGATACCGCAATGTACCGTGCCAAGAAAGCCAGTTCCGGTTTCATGTTTTTCGAAGCTTCCATGGAACACTCAATGTCTGAACACATGCGCTTGGAAAGCGATTTGCGCGATGCCTTGAGTCGGAAAGAACTGCAGGTGTTTTATCAGCCGCAAGTCCGCTTCGATTCAGGTCACATCGTTGGCATGGAAGCATTGGTGCGTTGGCAGCATCCGACCCGAGGCATGCTTGCTCCCAAAGAATTCATCCCGCTTGCAGAAGAAACCGACCTGATCAATATCATTGGCGCCTGGGTGATGCGTACCGCATGTGTTCAGTTACAAAGCTGGATCAAATCGGGCATGCCGGCAATGAGGATGGCTGTGAATATTTCTGTGCGACAGCTAAAATCGGATTTTACTGCTACTGTGGAACAGGTCCTGGTGGAAACCGGCTTACCCCCGCATTTACTTGAACTGGAGATCACTGAGAGTACTCTGATGGAAAACGCCGAAGATAATTTACAGGCACTGCATCGGCTGCACTCTCTCGGGGTACGACTGACTATCGACGATTTCGGTACCGGTTATTCCTCGCTTGCTTACCTAAAACGCTTTCCTGTCGATATCATCAAAATAGATCAGTCTTTCGTGCACGACATTCCTCATGACCTGGACGACGCCGCCATCGTTAAAAGTATTATTGCGCTGGCACATAGTTTGCGCCTGGAAGTTGTAGCCGAGGGAGTGGAAAATGAGTACCAACTTAATTTCCTGAGAAATCATTCATGCGACATGATGCAAGGATATTATTTGGGAAAACCCATGCCGGCAGAACAGTTCATTCATTTTGTCATGGGGCAAGACAGCATTCGACTGAAAGAAATATTTGACTCTGAGGTAGGGCCTTTTCAGTAAAGTAATTCGTTTTCTGATAGCCCTAGATGTTGAGTTTTCTACTAGGAAAATCTATTAATTGGGATCACGGTAAGCAGACATGTACGCCCACAGGGGATTATGGTGTCCTGAATGCCGCCGCATTGGATTCGACCAAAAGAAGAAATTAGGCACGAAAAAGACGAAAAAGCGGGTTCCCCAGCCTGGTCCAGTTGCAAGGGTTCAGTTCAAAAGTGCGTCATTTTGCGTCAAACCGTTGCAGTAAGTTCCCCCGCGAACCCCGTGCACGTTGGGGACTTGGCATTTTTGCTAACTGCGTTAAAAGCAGTGCATTTAACGAAGCCGGCAGGCGTGGGGGGGACTGCGATCAGCGATATGAAATCATGGAATAATTGCCTTGCCCGCAGAGCGTCGCGATGACATGGTCTGCTGTGCCGTCAATGGCGTTTGGCTTGTTTTTCAAATCTCCTAATGCCAATCCCTATCGGCAAAATCAGTGGTCGAAATCATCCCTGACAACATTATCTTTAAGACTGTTTCCGTCGTTGCTCCGAACTTTGCAAGATGAAACAACACGACAAGATTCTCGGCAAAGATAATGGATTTTTGAATGGTCTCAGGATCGGCATTGGGTGCGATCACAGGCATCATATCAAGAACAATGTGCCTCACTTCTTCGATGGGGGGTAAATTCAATTTAATCATAGAGTTTTGGCGAGGCAATTCGCATGAATTGGAGTTTTTATCTCGTTGAGTAAAAAAAACTTTGAAAAATGCATATTACGTCATAAATTGCATTATATGTCATTTATGTGGGGTTGAGATGAGCCAACACTCCATGTCATCGAATGACATGGAGGGACTCCTCTTGGAAGATCAGGCAAAACAGCGCGACAAGCATCTCTCCAAACTGGTTGGCGCACGTTTGGCGGCAAGGCGTAAAGAATTGAGATTGACCCAGGCAGAACTGGCGGAAAGGCTGGGAATCGAGAAAGAGAGCGTTTCGCGCTTGGAAACGGGGGGGATATCGCCATCTCTTGGGAGACTATCTACGTTGGCTGGAGCTTTGGATTTCCCAATGGAAGATCTGTTGCGGGATACTTCTAATCATCCAAGTGACCAAGCTGCGAGCCTGATCGCATGTCTACAAAACTTATCTGAGTCGAAGCGCGCATTGGTTTTACGGATGGCGACCGAGTTCGCTACAATTTTAAATAATGAGTAAATTGACGGCGGTAATCTTGCCGATCTTAAAAGTTAGCCCACATAATTTTGCATTTCTGGGGGCGGGTTTTAAGATTCGGGAGCGAGTTCCTGGAGGCAGCTTTTCTCCGTACGTGTAAGGCCCACTGGCCGATTTAATAATCTGCCCCCATTGCTCCCATTAAAAATAGATAGCTGTAGTGATGCAATGAGCTCGTTCATCCGCTAATAAACGCAATACGTCTCAATTTTCCAACAGTCGTTAAATTTTTTTGAAAGATTGAGCGTGAGTAATCAGCGTATAAAAGCACTAGTCAATTTAGACTGGGTAGCAAAATAATTTGGGGGTACTTCTGGGGGTTCTTTTTATATTTCAACGGAGGAAGTCGTTTATTTATAAGGGCTGGAGAATATGATTTGAATCCCACCCTCGCCAGTACACGTAGTATCCATGCGGGTTTCAGAGCATGGACAAGAAATCAAAGCCACCTTAATCGGTGGCTTTTTTCGTTTCTGGGGGGATTTTCTTGCCATCATGTCGATTTCCGGCCGATCTTCCCGACGGCAACGGTCGGGCATATCGATCTCCAGATGGTTGTATCGCTGAGTACTGCGCGGGTCCTTGTGATCCAGTACCTGGCATTTAAGATAACTGTAAATGGCGTTGTGGTGAGAGGAATGTTGGTGCACGGTGTTCCTTTGCTTGCAGAATTGACCCTGTCCAACTAATCCACTCGCCACTGTCGCGCAAAGGCGGCAACCCGGTCGTAGGATCCCTCAAAGCCTAGCTCACATAAATCAACATGGATCTGTCTTAAGCTGTGCCGCTGTTTTCGAGATTTTGTCGTTTCGGTTTTAAGCCAGAATGAAAGTTTGAAGGCGTACTGATCAAGAGCATTGGGAGTGCGTCGATCCCGATAAGCCGGCTCTACGATTTCTGAGTGTAGATAGCATCTGACGGTGTTTCTGGAGATCCCCAAGCGCCTGGCGATCTCCCGCAAGGAGACCTGGTCACGAAGATGCCAGCGTCGAATAATATCTAATAATGCCACGTCGATCACTCCAATCTCCCATTCACTATATCGAGTAGGATTGTGGTCTATACGTGGGTCATCCATTAGCCGTCCGTTGTCAAGGGTACGAACTTACCACTCGCAATATTTCGCGATATCTCAAATTCATCAAGCCATCGCCGTCACGTCCTGTTGGCTGACTTCGTGCCCTTTGCTTCAGTGTATGGTTGCGTGAATCGCACCAGTCACCCATATGGATCAAGCAGAAGCATTACTACTGTCTTCGCCCTGGCAGTTCAACTGCCCCAGAAGCATCTCGGTACCGGCCTGTGTCCAATTGTGGGACAGTTCTATGGCTTCTGCATCGCAGTTCCAGACCCTTGTGGCTCACATGTCGGACGATTCATTTCCTTCGGACCAAACAACAATGGCAAACGGCACGGAGTCCAATCAGTTTTTGATGGCTCGAAGTCCAACCCACGTTCTGGCTTGCCGGCCGTTGCCAACCTTACGCAAAGCAGCGCTCAATTGAGAACTGCTCTCCTGTCTTTAACATGTGGAAGCAGGCGCGCGCCAGCTTGTGCGCCACTGCCTTGATGGCGACGATGCTGTTGCGCTTGGCTTTCTTGCGTTGATAGAATTTGCGCGCCGGCTCGCAGTAACGAATCGCAAAATTGGCAGCTTCAACGTAAGCCCAAGCCAGATAGCGATTCCCGTTCTTCGTGTTGCCTTCGCCTTTCTTTTTTCCATTCGAGACATGAACGCTGTCTACACAGCGGCAATAAGAGGCGTAGTTGCCAACATCCGCAAATCGTTCGATGCTGCCGGTTTCGAGAAGAATGACTGTGGCGAGGATCGGCCCGATACCGGAGACGGTTTTGAGTAATCGATATCCCGGATTGCTGCGGCAATGTTTCGACAATGCCTTTTCGATAGTATCGATTTGCGTTTGTAGTGCCTGCATCACCGCCAGATTTGCTTTGAGCCCCATTGAATCGGCCGCACCGAACGACATAGCGTCTACATGGGCATCGGTTAACTGTTTCACGTCGTTAGTGGAGAGACGCCCTCCGGTTTGCTGCGCCAGACAGGTTTCGATCGAAACGATCTGCGTCGTACGCTGCTGGACCAGTTGCATACGCTTGCGCGCCAGATCACGAACCGCGCGTGTAGCCCGCGGCATGATATGACCTTCAGGCAGCAATCCCAGTCGCAGAATATGCGCCAGATGGCGGGCATCTGATTCGTCGCCGCGATGCTTGAGCCCATCGTATTGCTTGATCGCAGTAGTGTTGGCCAGGTGCAGCGGGTAACCTGCTTCAATTAATTCATCGACAAGCCAATACCAGTTATAGGTCGACTCCACGACCACGCCGAACAAATTCGTTCGATACGGATCCAGTGCTGCGCAGATCTGATCCAAATTATTGGGCAGGCGCCTGGAATACAGGACCTTGTCGTCGTCATCGCTGATGACGACGAAACAGTTGTTCGAATGAAGGTCTATGCCGCAAAATAACATCGCCGTTCTCCTGGGTAAAGTGAGGTTCGCACCATGACTTTACTGCTCGGCGCTTGCCGAAGGAGGACGGCTAGATGATTATCAGTTTTGGATGCAAATAAACAGAGATAAGCCCGCACGATCTTCGTAAAAGCGACCGCTCCTCGCCGCCGGCACCAAATTTCAAAGTCTCGCACCTTCACTGGTTCGAGGCTTTTTGTATTCTGCATCGATCTCTTGTTGGTTGTATAGGCGTGCGCACATAGGCGCAAAGAAAGCGATGCGGCAGTGGAGCAAAAACGGAAGCGAAACTAATAAAGTTGATATTGGAATGGGAAAACAGCGTCAGAAAAAATTTGAATGCGTGGAAATAACCATCGAGCCAATAGGCAAGCGTGTTATCGAGCATGGAGCAATGGCCCACTTCAACTGCGTTCAAACCATTAGGGGAGTCCTAGGTGAGTCTTCGCTTCTACTTTTGCCTAATCGTGAAGAACGCTAAATACGTCGGCAGTCTGGACAGGCTGTCGATGTTAACCCGCCTGTCACATTTAACAGATGCTTTCCCAGTTTATTAGACTACTCTGTATTGGTTGCATCGCGCATTGCAATCTCCCACTGTGATCGACTAATTGCGATTTCAAGTTGTGTGGGGATAGTCAAACTACGATGCAACGGCTAGGCCTCGTGCTGTCACTACGGTGACAATATATTTGATGCGATCATTTTTATAAAAATGGGAGGTTAATTATTATGACAGTCCTTACCGTAAAATTTGCTGTGTATGGTGCCCTCAACGGGGGAAATCAAGATCAAAGCCAGGTTGTAAATGTACAGGAAGTACTGCAAGCAGCCATAAATCGAAATCAAGGGATTGTAACCATCAACAACGCAACAATGGGTGGTGATCCATCCGTTGGCAACGGGAAGCACTTCGGTGCGACGGTGACTCTTGACTCGGTTGATCGTTATTTTGCGTGTGCCGAAGGGCAAACGATTGACTTCTTCCATACCCAAGCTCCTGGACAGAATACTCGTAAAGCGGCTTTGAGCGAGGTTACTGCCTAGAACCTTCGGTTGAACGGTATAGCAAAGCCCAGCGTTTTCATCGGCCCGGGGCCTTTTCTTTCGCCAGTTGTAAGGAACTGTTGCTGCTGTAAAAGGCTGTAAATAGACGTGAAGAGTTGGTATGGCCGGACTATATTGAATTCGTCTCCTCCAACTCTCCCTAAGTTTTGGATTCAGCCCGCTGCCGCAAGGTTCGCGGGCATTTTTTTCGCCCCCAAAAAGCCTGAGCGTTCGCAGCGTCATCCTATCAAGACTGCGACCGAAGACGGCGGGTTTGGGCGAAAAGCAAAACGCTGATATATCGAACAGTGGAGTCGAAAGCGTTGGTCTGGCCACGTCGGCACGCTTGACGTTGTCGGGAGCGACCGCATGTGTGCCGTCTGCCGCGGTGGCGATCGTCACGGAGAGCATTGATGCCTTCTGGGAAAGGGACTACCGACGTGCGAAAGTCTCGCGCAGTTCATTGCCTGCTGATGTTGACTTGAAAGACCCCAAGCAACCCGGTAAGCGGCACCTCAGCCGTAATTTGCCGCGGACTGACCGCAAGACCATTGCCCCGCAGGATATCAAGCAGCCTCTCAGCCAGCGGCATCACCATGTGCCGCCCCCAGCAGCGTTCGGATGTATGGCCGAACGGCAGGTAGCCGGGCTGCTGGTCGGGGTCGATGCTGTCCCAGCGCTCGGGGCGGAACTGGTCGGGGTCGTCCCAGATTGCCGGGTCGCGATGGCTGAGAAACGGCAAGATCAGGATGTCGTCGTTCGGGCCGATGCGGGAATCGAGGGCGGTATATTCGGGGGAGGCGTTGCGCAAGATGTTCCATGACGGCGGCAGCAGCCGCATGGCTTCATGCAGGATGTTCCGGTTCGATGTGTCGTCGTCAAATGGCGAGCCTAGCCACAGTGCGTTGGCGACCAGCGTGGAGATGGTGAAGCAGACCGGGGCGGCGGTGCGCCGGTAGAGGCCCATGGCATAGCGGCGGTCGTTGTAGGTCGCGGCATTGGCGGTCAGTTTGGCGATGGCGGATGCTCCCGGGCGTAGCGGCACGGACGGCACTGCGCCGGCGGCAATCAGCGCCCAGGTCAGTTTGGGCGTCAGTTCCAGCGCGCGGTCCATGAGGATGCGCAGCCGGTATGGGTCGGCGCCGAGCAGGAGATCGCGCAGATAGACGTGGCCGACATGCGGCCATGCGCCGGAGAGGTCGGTTGTTTTTGATGCAGGCGTTTTCAATGCCGCCCGCACATCGCTGCCGATGGCTTGCATCAGCTTGGCGGCATCGGTACGAGGTATGGAGCGCCCGTGCAGGGGTTTGAATGTCGGGCGCTCGAATTCGGTGGCCGGCCTGGCGCTGAGGATCTGATGGGTCAGGGCGGTGCCGGCGACGCCAACGGTGCTGTCATCCAGCCGGAAGAGGTCTTCACCGCAATGGTCGTGCAAGAGGGCCTGGAGGCGCGGCGTAAAAACGGTGGTTCGGGTGCTCTTGCCGGTACTAGACATCGATGGTCTCCGTGAGACGAATGTCCTCGTACGGAGGAGCGATTGGGATTTCACCAAACGCCGGTGGAATCTCCAACCGCATTCCTGTGATCAGATAATGGTTTGCCGGTATCAGTACCAGATATACCAGGCAAATGCCTTCAGGCTTTTCTTCGAGGAGAGCTTGTTTTTCAGGGCGAAAAGAATTTTCATGAGTAGCACCTTTCTTGATTGGTGAACTGCCTTGTGGGCAGCATGGAATGCTTAGGTAGCACGGGTATGGCTATCGACGACACGCTCGATATGTCAGCAAGGCATGTGTCAGCAGCGAGTATCGGTTAAAAAAAATGGAAATACACCTGTCAGTTCTGACAGGAGCCTGGACGCGAGGTCACTGATGACGGATTCGGAAAAAGACAGGATGCGTTACGCAGATTTTTCTGGCAGCGAGGTGTGCGCTTCGTAGTCCGCGAAGTGGGGGCAGAGTGAAGTTTCTGCAAAAGGCGCGCAGAAAGTTCACTCTGACCTCAGTTAGCTGCGTAGCTTATGCGCGACGGAAAAACGGGTGATGCTTTTGCCGTGTTCTCTGAAATTTTCAAAAATGGGTAATGTGGTATTTTATTGCGGTGTCTGCAATTGGGCGGCACGCCTTCCGCGCCGCCAATCTATTAGCCTTGAGGATGCGAACAGCATGGACCACTTCAGCGACATCAAGATATCCCGGCGCGGCCTGTTGATCGCAGGTGCATTGTCGGCAACGGCGATGGCCATGCCGCCAGCGGCGGCTGGCGCCGGCGCTGCGACTCCGGGCGTGGCAAATGCATTGAGGCCTGCTTTCGCACCTACCGGCAAGCTGCGCGCCGCCATCAACCTGGGCAATCCGATTCTGGCCGGTAAAGACGCGTCTGGAGCGCCACGCGGAGTGTCGGTCGATCTGGCGCGAGAGTTCGCGTCTCGGCTGGGGCTGGAGCTTGAGCTGCTGGTGGTTGATACCGCCGGAAAATCGGTAGATGCCGTCGCTGCCGGCAATGCGGACATCGGCTTCTTTGCAATCGACCCTAAACGCGGCGCCCAGATTGCCTTCACGCCGCCTTATGTCCTGATCGAAGGTTTCTATCTGGTCAAAGACGATTCTCCTATCCGCCGCAATGAGGAAGTTGATGCGCCAGGCATGCGCGTGGTGGTGGGTGCCGGCAGCGCCTACGACCTGTACCTGACGCGCGAATTGAAGCAAGCGGAGATCCTGCGATCTCCTTCTTCTCCCACGGTCGTCGATACCTTTATTGAAACGCATGCCGAGGTGGCTGCCGGGGTGAAGCAGCAGCTTGAGGCCGACGCTCGGCGCCTCAGCGGACTGCGGCTGCTGGACCAGCGCTTCATGGTGATCCGCCAGGCGATGGGTGTGCCCAAGAGCAGGGGAGCCGAGGCTGCAGCCTATCTTGCGCAGTTCGTGGAAGACATGAAAGCTGACGGGTTTGTCGCCGCGGCATTGGCGCGGCATGGCATAGACGGCGCTGTGGTTGCTCCTGCAGAAGCGCCTGGCGCCGCACTCCCATAGCGTTCAATAGCCGCCAAAGATCAGTGACTGATGCGCGGCAGCGCCCGCCATCGTGCCGTCGCCGACCGCTAAAGGCAGCGAACCGCCCGGCCGTGCCGCGTCGCCGCAGGCGTAAACACCTTGCACTGTGCTTGCCTTCATGAGATCGGTCTTGATTGTGCGGCCGAGCGGTCCGTCGTCAAATTCGCAGCCGAGCATGGCGGCGATCGGACTGGCCGCCTCCAGCCTGGTTGCCGTGAACAGTCCGTCAAGCTTCACCACGCGGCCGTCTTGCATGATCAGGTCAAGCGCGCCTTCGATCCGGCTTATGCGGCTGCGTTCCAGCCTGACGCCGCGCGCCTTGAGTTTCTGAAGCTGTTCATCGTCTGGTTCGAAGGCGCTGTTCAAGAAGAACGTCGTCGTTCCCCAGTCGGGCAGCAACAGCGCCAGATGCATCGACATGGGCGAGCTTGCGAGTACGCCGATCTGTCCCTGGTTCAGCTCGTAACCGTGGCAATAGGGGCAGTGGAATACGTGGCTGCCCCAGCGTTCGGCCAGACCGGGCACATCCGGCAGCAGATCGACGACCCCGGTCGCCAGCACCAGCCGCCTGGCTTCCTGGGGTTGCATGCCTTCGATCTGGACGCGAAAGCCATGTTCGGTTCGTTCGGCGCTGCTGGCTTTCCCTTCCAGCCAGTGTACGGTGTCGTAGGCGAGCAGTTGCTCGCGCCCCTTGGCTGCGATTGCGCCTGCGTCTGCGCCATCCTGGGTAAGGAAGCCGTGTGAGTGCTGTGCAAAACGATTGCGCCGCTGTCCGCCATCTATTACCAGGATCTTGCGGCGTGCGCGCGCCAGCGGCATTCCCGCCGCCAGGCCGGCATAGCTTCCTCCAATAATAATCACGTCATACTGCATGAATGCTCCTTTCGATGATTGGTTTCCACTGATGGACAGGAGTGAGGCGCAGGCTGGCCCGATTGCGCTGCCAAGGCAGGCGCGTACGGAATTCCCTTGCGTGATCCATGTCACGAAACTATTGAAGTTCCATGATAACTTGAGAGTGGTGCTCTTGCAACTTATAATGTTACATTCGGCTGCTATTACTGGCCCATTCAACTTTTAGGCGTACCCGATGAGAAGCGACAGCCGACTTTCCCGCATGCTGCATGTCTTGCTGCACATGGCGCGGCACGACCAGCCGTTCACGTCCGAGCAGATTTCCCGCATGCTCAATACCAATCCGGTGGTGGTCCGGCGCACCATGGCGGGCCTGCGGGAAGCGGGGTACGTGCGCTCGGAAAAGGGGCACGGCGGCGGCTGGACGATTGTTTGCGATCTGAAAAAAATCACGCTGCTGGATGTTCACAAGGCCGTCGGCGGCCCGCAGGTTTTTGCCATCGGCAACGAGAGCGATAATCCTGAGTGTGCTGTCGAGCGCGTAGTCAACGCCGCGCTGGATGATGTATTACGCCAGGCGGAAACACTAATCATAGAGAGGCTGGGGGCGATCGCCCTGGCTGATCTTGCGCACGACTTTGATGCCCTGTGCAGTACCGGCGGCTGGGGTATCGGTGGACCGCACGCCAAGTAAGCTTGACGATCAGCGCAGCGGTGTTATCCCGCTGCGCCGGGATATCAAGGATATGCCGGGCGTCGCATATGAAACAAGGATTCCTCCAGCACTTCGAAATAGTCGGCTGGCCCGCCGCCGCGCAGGATCGGATGCGCGGCCGCCGTATCGTAACTGCCGTTTTTCAGCAGCGCCTGATCGATGTGCACGCCGACCACCTCGCCCAGCACCAGCCAGGTTTCAACTTTGCCGCCGGCGGCGCTGGTCAATTGCAGTATCTGGCTGCAGCGGCACTCGAACGCCACCGGGCTTTCTGCCACGCGCGGCACCTTGACGATACGTCCCGGCACGGGAGTGAGGCCGGCCAGGCTAAATTCGTCTGTGTCGGGCGGCGCCGCCGCTGAACTGAGATTCATTGCCTCCGCCAGAGGACGGGTCGCCAGGTTCCAGACAAATTCACCGGTTTGCTCAATATTGATCAAGCTGTCCTTACGGCCGACGCTGGCAAAGCCGATGATGGGCGGCGTGTAGTTGAACGCATTGAAGAAACTGTAGGGCGCGAGGTTCAGCGCGCCGTTGGCCGCATGCGACGCGATCCAGCCGATCGGGCGCGGGCCGACAATCGCGTTGAAGGGATCGTGCGCCAATCCATGTCCTTTGGACGGTTCGTAAAAATGCTTGTCTGCTGTCATATGCAATTCCATCGTCATTAAATTTGATTCATCTGACTTCTCTATGGGAGCAAAAAATGCTTTCGTGTGTAGGGTGGGCACGCTTTTGTGCCCACGCTGTAGCGGCATCCGCGTGGGCACAAAAGCGTGCCCACCCTAACTCTTGGCAAGGATAGGTCCCCCTTTGCCCACAGAGAAGTCTGAATAACCTCAAATGTGATGCATAAGGGTGAGCTGGAAAAATCATCGCACCTGCGACGGCGAGCATCCGAAACGTTCTCGGAAGCGCAGGGAGAATCGCGAGCTGGCGCGATATCCGCAGGCTTCCGCAATCTGCTGAACGCCCCAGCCGGTGGTCTGCAGGAGGCTCATCGCGTGATGCATGCGAATATCCAGCAGCAGGGTTTCGAAGCGCAAATTTTCGGCAGCCAGCCGTCGCCTCAGCGTGGCTTCGCTCATGGCAAGTTCCTGGCCGGCCTTGGCGGTGGTCCATTGATGTGCGGGGGCGTCGGCGAGCAAAGCTTTCAGGCGATCGCCGATGCGTTGCGTCGAGGGACGGGAAAAACGGCAGCCGCGCTCAGCCAGGGCAAGCAGCAAGCCAAGCAGGCGATGCATTTGTTCGCGCTCGCTGAGCTTTGCCGAATACATGCCGCGCAGGCAATGCTGCAGCGTATCGGCAAGATCGCTGTCGAGCGCTATCTGGCAGCCGTGAGCGACTGTCGGGGATGGCTGCATGTCGTTCTCATGGCGCCGGTGGAATTCATGGATCACCTCCGGTGCAAACGCCAGGAACACGGAGCGAAATGTCTGGTCGGCGCCGCCAGGGATTTTCTTGATGTCTGCGCAGGCGTTTTGCGCCATTGCCGTGAGCGTCAAGGGATCATTCAATACCAGCACAACTTCGCCATCGTCGAGCGTCATCTGGCCTGAAACCAGCAGCAGCAGCGTGGCGTCGAAAAAGCGGAAACCGCGCGCATGCTGTGGCCGGCGCAGGCACGGCTGGGCAAGCGTGCACAGCCCGCGGCGAGCGACCAGAGCACCTGATGGCAACTGCCACATGGTTTCTCCGGCACGCTCAGCCGGCTTGGGCGGGGCGGATGTCGATCCGTCGTCTGCGATCGCTTTCATATGCCTGCAAATGCCTCACTTTTTTTGCAAATGGGGATTAAGCGTGTAGGTTCCGGTAAGGCTGGCTTCCGCCAGCACGTGGCCAGCGAGCGCGTCGCGCAGGCTGGCGCCGTTCAAGGGAGCATTGACGCTTAGGCCGGGCAGGTCGAGTGCATATAGCGTGAACACATAATGATGCAGCAGCGTGTCGTTCCATGGTGGGCATGGGCCATCGTAGCCGTGATAGTCGCCTCTCATCTGTTCATCGCCGGCAAACCAGTCGGTATAGCTGTTGATGCCATGACGCCAGCCATCGGGCGCTGCAGGGCCGGCTTTGCCGCCTGGTACAACGCCGTCACTGTGGCTGCCGGCGAGGATTTCACGCGTTGCCGAAGGAATGTCCAGCAACAGCCAGTGGAAGAAATCAACGCGCGGCAGCGACGACGGAACTTCCCGGCCTTCCTGGTTTACGTCCTCGCCACTGCTCGGGACGTCCGGATCGTGACAGATCAAGGCGAACGATTGGGTGCCGGCGGGCGCCTCGCTCCAGGACAGATGAGGATTGCGGTTGCTGGATAGCGCGATATGCGTTGCGGGATCGATTACCGCAAAGGCGAACTCGCCGGGAATGGCGGTGTTGTCGGAAAAACTCTGGCTGGTCAATTTCATGGCTTGATGGCTCGCTATAAATGGGGAGGGAAGACATGAAAATTATAGTCTGCAGCTATTGGATAAAAATAACCAATCCGATCACAATTGTGACAAATGCAGTCAATTTGATTGGATTGGATGTTTTTCCAAGGTTGGGGAGATTGTATCCGATCATCTGAATTCGCATGCACGGATCAAATCATTCCTCAACGACGTTGAAGCCCTCATCGCTGGACGGTGCGACAAAGTAGTGGGTGATCGCATCAAATTCCGCTTCGCTGGTCGTGAATCGATGCGAACCTTCTTGATTGCGGCGACGCAGCCGTAATTTGCACTCTTCATCCGAGACGTTCAGATAATGGAGGCAATGGGCAACGCCGGCATTCTCAAAGACGTCTCGCATCCACTGGCGGGTGCCTGGCGTATTCGCCGGAAAGTCCAGGACGACTGAGTTTCCTGCATGAAGCAGCTGCTCGATATGCTTGCCCATGACGTCGCGCAGTCTGGCCGAGCACCGTACATAATCGTTCAATGCGCTGATCTCGCCTGGATAAAGCCGGCTCAGCCATTCATCTTCGCTGATGAGCAATGTCTTTTGCTGGTCAGCGAGTTGCCGGGCCAAGGTCGATTTCCCGGACGCGATTTTCCCGCAGACCATGTGCAGGGTTGGAGCATTGGTTTTCATTCACACCTCCTGTTTGCTTGGGGGACTCCCAGGAAGCAGTCGAAAAAAAACCGCCTCGAGGGCGGGTTTTTAGCTACTGCAAAACAAGCGCTATCCCACCATTGTCTGAATGGTGCGAATAATCGCTGGTGTTTGTGCGTAGAAAAATATCATGGATGCCAAGATCGCATACTTAATCAATTTCGTCAATCGATGACTACTTATGAGCGATCCCTCTGCATTCATCACCGCAGGCTCAAAGTACCCCGTTTCCAGGCCGGATCCTGCCATTTGTAAAACAAGCTCAGCGAGCGCGGGTTGTCGGCCTGTTTTTCGACATCCATGGAATCCATCCGTAGCACTTCAAAGCTGCGTTTGAAGTGTCCGTCGACGCGCGCCTCGCGCACCGCCAGCATCTTCGCGCTGCCGGGCACCCAGCCGGCGAACTCCAGATAGCCGACATCGGGCGCGTTGGCGGCCGGCGGCAGGATGTCGACGCTCCATCCTTTGTCTCCTTGATGGAATACCCACAGCTCGCGCCATGAGTCGAGCGGCTGCACAGCCAGCGCCAGTGCGCTTTGCTGGGCGTTGACGCTGACCGATGCTTTCCAGACCAGACCGTAGGTGCAGCGTTTGAAGAGCGGATTTTTTTGATCGTGCTTGGCATCTACCAGCGTGACGCAGGTTTCGCCGCTTTCACCCGGTGCGGTGATGACCGCCAGGCCGCCGGCGGTAGCGGCGACGGGTTCGGGTTCAGCTGCCCAGCGCGAGGCGGCGACGCGCACGGCGGCGTCGGTATAGGCGGCCGCGTCCGGCTCGGCGATTTCTGTCTTGTTGACTGCTGCCAGTTCCTGCAAGGCGCGGTTGGCTGCGTCCTGGGCAGGCTGGCGCAGCCTGGCGCGCTCGAAGGCGATGCTGGCCCAGACGCCGGCGCGGCGCAGGTGCAGGCGGTTTTTCTCGTATTCGGGCAATTCTGTCAGTTGCACGCGGTCGAGGACGTCGGCGCGCCAGGCGTCGAGGCTGTTGCGGTCGGTGGGCGTGATGTTAGGGTCTACGCATTCGGGCCGGGTCAGCGCCAGGGCGGCGCGGGCGCGTTGGCCGTCATTCGATTTCATGGCCAGCACGCGGCGGAAGGCTTCACCGTTGTAGCACAGCTGGACGCGGCCGTCGCGCTCGAAACCCTGCATGGCTATGCCGTAGCTGGATGCCACTTCCAGGTGGGCCGACAATACGGCGTCGTCGGTTTTCCCCCGCTTGGCGGAGGCGCGGCGCGCCAGGCGGTCCGCCATGGTGCCGAGCGCATCGAAGGGTTCGGGGCCGATGGCCTCGGCCGGTGCGGCTTTCAGGTAGGCCGCGGCGTAGCTGATGCCGAGCGCCTCGGCCCCCGGCGTGTCGCGCAGGAAGCGCACCACTGCCAGCAGGTCGGGCGCGTCTTTCGGCTCCAGCGACTGGGTCCGTACTTGCGAGGCACGGATATAGCCGCCGCGTTCGCGCCGGTGGTCGTAGACCTGCAGATAGTCCATCTTCTCGCCGCGCACTTCCAGGCTGTCGCCTTGCCACAGCACGGCTTGCTGCTGGGCCGAATCGCGCGGTGCGGCGCGCAGGGCGGCGCTATCCTGGGTGACGATGGCGACCAGGGCCAGGGCGGCGAGCATCATTGTTGTGTCTCCTGAACAGCGT
>NZ_DATMRB010000203.1:0-42087 GCF_035566555.1 Collimonas sp. | reverse complement strand
GGTCGATGTCGGTGACGATCAGCTTGGCGCCGGCTTCATGCAAACGGCGCGCATAGTCGTAGCCGACGTTGCCCAGGCCTTGCACGGCAACGGTCAGGCCCTGCAGCGAATCGCGGCCCAAGTAGTGCTTGACGGCCGCCTGCGCGCCGACGAAGCAGCCCAGCGCGGTGAACGGCGACGGATCGCCGCTGGCGCCCAGGCCTGCAACATATTTTGTCTTGGTGGCGATATGCGCCATGTCGGCCGGGCTGGTGCCGACGTCTTCCGCCGTGACGTAGCGGCCGCCCAGGCGTTCCAGGGCTTCGCCCATGGCTTCGAACAATGCTGGTGTCTTGGCAGTCTTGGGATTGCCGATGATGACGCTCTTGCCGCCGCCGATAGGCAGGCCGGCAACCGCGTTCTTGTATGTCATGCCGCGCGACAGGCGCAGGACGTCGTTGACGGCCACTGCTTCGCTGGCGTAGTCCCACATGCGGCAACCGCCCATGGCCGGGCCGAGGTTGGTGTTGTGGACTGCGATGATGCCTCTGAGGCCGGATTTTTCTTCGGAAACGAAGACCACTTGTTCGTGGTTGTCGAAATTCAATTCATTGAAAATGAAGGTACTCATGCTTTTGGCTCCGTACGGATAGCATTGGCGCGTCCGGGTAGGGCGGGCTATGGTTTTCCGTTGTTCTTTAGGGTTAAGGTCGGTATTACGGGTGCCTGCGGCAGGTTGGCGCCGGCAGACGGGTAAGGCCGTGATTGTGTCACGCAGGCGTGAGTGTAATTTATCGCTATGTGAAACTCAATTGAGTTCGTTGGACGGGGCTAAGATTGTACTCAAAATATTGCATAAATGATATTTCGATTGTGTAAAAGGTGCAGGATATGGCTGGGCTTCGCCTTGCGTCGTCCTACAAGAGCATTTTGATCAATCAATATTGCAAATTATAGCAATATGCTATAATTCAAACACTTCATGCATATCATCTCCAGGAAGTCGATTGAAGTTTTTTGCTTGAAGCACCCGTCGGCCAGGCCATCCTTGCTGGCGTGGTACAGATTGGTGAGCACATCCGGTTTTGCGAATTTTACGGAAATCAGGCAGGCGTTCAATGCGGCGGACTACGTTTGTCCGTTTACGATATTCGACATCGGCGGCAATAATTTCCGCGTGATCAGTGCGATTCATTACAACCGGCAAAAGTTGTATATCAGGGAAGTGCTTACCCATGCCGAATATGATCGCTGGAACAAGAATTTCAGGAGAAAGAGATTATGAATGCAGTCACCCTCGATGCCTCGGCCATTGCGCCTGTCTGGAAAACATTCCAGGATGCGCTGCCGGTAAGAATCGGCATCATCCGCGACGACGCACAATATGATCAGATGGTCGGTTTCATGAATGGCTTGCTGGATGTGGTGGGGGATGACGAAGAGCACGAGCTCATGGAATTTCTTGATCTGGTCAGTCAGCTGGTCAGCGACTATGAAAGTACGCGCTACGTCATGCCCGGCGCCAAGCCTCATGAGGTGCTGCGTTTCATCATGGAGCAGCATGGCTTGAAGCAGACTGACCTGGCCGCTGAAATCGGCGGCCAGTCCGTGGTCAGCGATATCCTCGGCGGCAAGCGCGAAATCAATGCGCGCCAGGCGCGTGCACTGGCCGCGCGCTTTGGGGTATCCCCCGCGGTTTTCCTATAAGCGCGAATTATTCGTTTTCACCGCGCGCAGCCGCTTCCCGCAGCTTGTCTTTCTTGCTCTTGCGCTTGCCTTTGATGCCACCGTTGGCGGCATCGGCCGGCGCTGGCGGTACCGTCGCCACATCGACCGGTTCAAAACCGGCAATCTGTTCGCGCTCGCATTCTAAATGATGGCGTTTTTCGATCAGGTGAAAGTGCGCCTCGGTATCGGCGCTGACGAAACTGATGGCGATGCCGCTCTTGCCGGCGCGGCCGGTGCGGCCGATGCGGTGGGTGTAGTCCACCGCCGAGCGCGGCAGGTCGTAGTTCAGCACCACCGGCAGCTGCGCGATGTCGATGCCGCGCGCGGCGACGTCGGTGGCGACCAGCACCTGCAGCTTGCTGGCCTTGAAATCGGCCAGCACCTCATCGCGCGCACCCTGGCTGAACTCGCCGTGGAAGGCGGCAGCCTTGATGCCGGCGCGCTGCAGTTTTTCGGCGATATGCTCCGCCGAATATTTGGTGGCGACGAACACCAGCACCCGTCCCCATTGGTTTTCTTTCAGCAGATGCCGCAGCAGCTGCGTGCGGCGGCCGGCGTCGACCATGATTGCGCGCTGTTCGATATCCGGCTGGTTCTGCGCCAGCGCCGGCACCGCAATGCGCACCGGCTGGTGCAGCATGCGGCCGGCCAGCGCATGTACCGCGGGCGGGAAGGTGGCCGAGAAAAACAGGCTTTGGCGCCGCGCCGGCAACAGCGCCAGGATGCGGCTGATTTCGTCGCTGAAGCCCATGTCCAGCAGGCGGTCGGCTTCGTCCAGCACCAGCGACGCCACATCCGACAGTTTCAAGGCGTTATGCTCGATCAGGTCGAGCAGGCGGCCCGGAGTCGCCACCACCAGGTCGGCGCCGCCGCGCAGGTCCATCATCTGCGGATTGATCGAGACGCCGCCGAACAAGGCGGCGATCTTCAGCGCTTGCGGACAGGCTTGCGCCAGCGTGCGGATGGAAGCCGCGGTTTGCTGCGCCAGTTCCCGGGTCGGCACCAGGATCAGCACGCGCAGCTTGCGCGGGGTGCTGGCGCCGTGCTGCAGGAATTGCAGCAGCGGCAGCGCAAACGCGGCGGTCTTGCCGGAACCGGTCTGCGCTGCCGCCAGGACATCGGCGCCGCCCAATATTGCCGGAATGGCGGCGACCTGAACCGGAGTTGGCGTGGCATACCCGCGCTCGGCAACGGCGTGCAGGATGACAGGGGACAGGCCCAGAGAGGAAAATGACATGGCAACGGGCCGTAAAGCGTGTAGGGTCGTCATCTTACCATTTGCGCCAAACGAACAATCCACCGCATTTAATTGGGGTCAGAGTCGAATTATTGCAATTTATTTAACTCTGACCCTAATTAAATTAAGGGGTGGCTGTCGGGTTCAGGGCAGCGGCGCCAGCAACAGCTGCAGATCCTCGCTGCTGAATTTGGTTGCCAGTGCGGTATCGCTGCCCAAAACGCCTTCCGCCAGCGCGCTCTTGCGCGCCTGCAGATCGATGATGCGTTCTTCGATGCTGCCTTCCACCACGATCTTGTACACAAACACGGTCTGTTCCTGACCGATGCGGTGGGCTCGCGCTGTGGCTTGTTCCTGCACTGCAGGATTCCACCAGGGATCCATGTGGATCACGGTATCGGCGGCCGTCAGGTTGAGGCCGACGCCGCCGGCCTTCAGGCTGATCAGCAGCAGCGGTACGGTCTTGCTCTGGAATTCCGCCACCAGCGCGCCGCGCTGCGCCGGCGGCGTCTTGCCGGTCAGGGCCAGCCAGGGCAGTTGCAGCTGATCGAGTTCGACGGCGATCAGGTCCAGCATTTCAGTGAATTGCGAAAACACCAGGATGCGGCGGCCTTCCGCCACCAGCGCCGGCAACATGTCGCGCAGCAGTTCCAGCTTGGCGCGCCCCATGTCCGGCGCATGCTGCATGTGTTTCAACAGGAAGGGATCGCAGCACACCTGCCGCAGCTTGAGCAGCGCATCAAGGATGGTGATCTGGCCGCCGGCAAAGCCCTTGCGCTTGAGCACGCCGCGTATCTGTTCGTCGGCCGCCACGCGCACACTTTCGTAGAGATCGCGCTGCGGTCCCTGCAATTGCACGCGCTTGACGGTTTCGCTGAGCGGCGGCAGTTCGCTCGCGACTTCATCCTTGCGCCGGCGCAGGATGAAGGGCCGCACTCGCTGCGCCAGCAATTGCGCGCGCGCGGTCTGGCCGCCGATTTCGATCGGCTTGCGCCACAGGCGCATGAAACTGCGCATGTCGCCGAGAAAGCCGGGCATCAGGAAATCGAACTGGGTCCACAATTCGCCCAGGTGGTTTTCCAGCGGCGTGCCGGTGATGCACAGGCGGTGCCGCGCACGCAGGCGGCGCACGGCGCCTGCGCTGCGGGCGGTAGCATTCTTGACGGTTTGCGCTTCGTCCAGGATCAGCAGATGGAAGGCTTGCGTTTCCAGCGCCGCGCGGTCGCGCCACAGCAGCGGATAGGTGGTGAGGACCAGATCGTATTCGGCCATGCGGGAAAAATCGCGCTGGCGCTCGGGGCCTTGCAGGGCCAGCACGCGCAAATCGGGTGCCATGCGCCGCGCTTCCGCCTGCCAGTTGAAGATCAGCGAGGTCGGCAGTACCGCCAGCGCCGGCAGGTCGAGACGGCCGGCCTGTTTTTCAATCAGCAGATGGGCCAGCGCCTGCGCGGTTTTTCCCAGTCCCATGTCGTCGGCCAGGATGCCGGCCAGATTCTGCGCGCGCAGGTATTGCAGCCAGGCGACGCCGTGCAGCTGATAGGGACGCAGGGTGACGCCCAGTCCCGCCGGCGCTGCCACCGGCTGCGGCGTGCCGGCGCCGCGCAGCCGCTGCGCCAGCACGCGCAAGCCGGCATCGCCCTGCAGCTGCCAGCCGCCGTGGACGCCGGCGCGCTGTGCCTGCGTGTCGAGCAGGCTCTGGCGCATGGCCTCCAGCCTGTAGGCGTCCCAGGATGAGAGCAGCAGCGGGCCTTCCTTGCGCAGCGGATCGCTCAGCAATTCCAGCATGCTGCCGACGATCGCCTTGAGCGGCGCCGCCAGCGCATCTATCCGTTTGCCGCCGGGTGCGCGCAATGTGATCAGGGCGTGGTCGTCGATCAGGGCCATCTTGGCGGCGTCCAGCCAGCGGCCGTCGCGTTGCAGCAGATGCGCCAGCAGCGGCGCCAGGTCGATCATCTCGCCGTCGATTTCGATGCCCAGGGTCAGCAGCCAGGAACCTTCGCCGGCCGGCAGGCCGAGGGCGGTCACGGTTTGTTCGCGGCCGCGCATGCGGGCGGCGACCTCCTTGCTCAGGATTTCGCCGGTGGCGGGGCTGATCGTGAGATGCCAGGCGTCGACCGGCACGCTCTCGTGGGCAAAGCCGGGCAGCACCACGATGGACCAGCCTTTAGCCTGCAGGTCGGGCAGCTGCTCGGCCCAGAAATCGCCAAAGAAATCTTCCTGCACCAGCGTCCACAGCGAAGCCAGTTGTGTGGCGGCCGCTTGCTCGGCCTGCTCGTTGCGCCACTGCAGGGTGTCGCTTGGCAGCGGATACAAGCCCAGGTCCCAGACCAGATCGAGTGCATCGGCTTCGGCGCCGAGATCGCGCACCAGCAGGCGCTGGCCCTTGTCGTTTTCAACGGTCTGCGACGATGCCGGGCGACGGTTCAGCAGCGTAGTGGGCGCTGCGGTTTCCCAGTAGAAGCCGTCGTCGGTGGCATAGGTCCAGGTGATTTGCGCCACAGTGACATTCGGACCGCGCGGTCCGAACGGGCCGGAAGGGCGCATGCCCAGCAAGCCGTCGCCGCGGCCCAGGGTTTGCAAGCTCAGGCGTGGACGGAAGCGGCCGGCAACGCTCATCGCGCCGCGAAGGATAGCTGCAACCGGCCTAATTCGCCGTACTGGATGGCGATTTCCTGCGCTATCGGCAGGTCGAAACTGCCAGCGTACGAGCCGGTAATCACGGCCTGGCCTGCCAGCAAGCCTTGGCCGCGGCTGCGCAAGAATTCGGCCAGCCAGTACAGCGGCGCGCGCGGATCGACGGCAGGATGGCGGCCTTGCAGCAGCCTGACATCTTCTGCGCCGGCGCGGACGCTGAGCGCCAGTTCGCCGGCATTGCGCGACTGTTCCATATCTGCCCGCGGGCCGAGATACAGCCCCTGGTTGAGCAAGCCGTCCGCCAGGTTTTCAAAAAAATCCGCCTGGGCCGGATCACGGTAGCGGCTGTCTATCAGTTCCAGCGCCAGGTGCGTGCCGGCGATGGCGGCGTCGACCTCGGCTGGCTGGTAGGGAGTGGCGCGCGGCGGCAGGTCGCGCGCGAGGACAAAGGCCAGTTCCGGTTCGACCCGCACCTGGCCCTCGCGCGCCCATGCCAGGCAGGAGCTGCCGCGCTGGACGCTGGCGGTGTAGATAGGCGCCAGCACCGGCCGTCCCTCCGATGGCAAACCGCATTTCCAGGCGGCGACGGCTTCGCCCAGCTGCCGCGTCACGCCTGCCTGTATTGTCAGCGCGGTATCGGCATCCTGCGGCCGCAAGTTCGGCGGCAAGCGCTCGCCAGGCTGGCCGCTGCGGCGGCGTTCGGCCAGGATGGCAGCGGCAAGGGAAGATGGAGACGTCATGGTTTAAGGCCGGACCCAGTAATGATATTGATATTGCGTCGTAAACCCGAGCTTGCGATAGAGCGAGACCGCGGCATGGTTACTCTCATGCACCTGCAGATAGGCGCTGCTTGCGCCTTGCGCCTGGCCCCAGTGCAGCAACGCCGTCAGCAGTCTGGTGGCAGCGCCGCCGCGGCGTGCCGCCGGCGCCACCACGATGTCGAACAGGCCGACCATGCCGTTTTCCGCCACTGCCAGACCGTAGGCGACTGCCTGGCCTGCGACCGTTAATGTGGCGAACGCGGTCGGCATTGTGATCGCGGCGAGAATGCGCTCGTGGGCCGGCCGGGCAAGCGCCGACAAGTCGTTCGCCTGCGCAAATCCCTCACTCCAGTCCGCGCTCGCAGTCGCCTCTATCAGCACGTCATGCGCCGGCCAGTCTCCTGCCGCTAGCGGTGCAGTCATGACCTGGGTCGGATCGATCATCTGATAACCGGCCTGTGCAAGCAGCTGTCCGGCGTCCGCCGGCGCCAGCGGCGTGATGCGGAAGATCGGCGCCAGCTGGTGGCGCGTATAGAAATTTTCGACGACGGCCAGGGTTTCCGCGAACGCCACGCTTGGGCGCAAAGGATTGGCAGAGTTGGCGCGCTTGGTGTAACCCTCAGCCAGGCGCAGCTGCCAGCCGCCGCTGAGGGCCGTTTTGAGCGCCGGCCAGGCATTCAGGGCGCGTTCTTCGAGTGAGCGGACAAGCTCCAGGTCTGGCGGCGAAATAGTCATCTGGCTGGGCGGCGTAAATTGATGGAAAACTATTTTACCTGCCCCGGCCGGCACGGTCGAATCGCCTGCCGCCAGGCCGCGCTTGCCGCGATATGTTGCTGTGGATATTGTTTTTTCGGGCGATTGCAGGTAACTTAGCAATATGCAACAGAGTTGCATATGATATTCGGAATGCGCGCCTACCTGGACGCGCCGTCTGTCCACACAAGGATCTGTACACTATGTTCTTTCTTCGGCAACGCGCCCCTACCCTGGGCGCTTTTATATTGACTCTGATGACCACCGCTTCCACTCTCGCCGCATCCTCTCCGACACCGCCGGTCGCCGCCAAGCAAGCCTGGCAGGAAAGCCGCCATGGCGAAATCGTCACCGACGACTACCACTGGCTGCGTGAAAAGACCAATCCCAAGGTGATCGCCTACCTGAAGGCCGAGAATGCCTATACCCAGGCCATGACCAAGGACCTGGCGCCGCTGGAGAAGACCCTGTACGGCGAAATGAAGGGCCGCATGAAGGAGACTGACCTCTCGGTGCCGACCCGGCGCGGCAAGTTCTACTACTACAGCCGCACCGAGGCCGGCCAGCAGTATCCGATCATTTGCCGCCGCCTGGCCAAGACAGATGCTGATTTTTCCTACGATGCCGAGGCGCCGGAAGAAGTGCTGCTGGATGAAAACCAGCTGGCCAAAGGCAAGAAGTTTTTCCAGGTCGAGAGCTTCGCCATCAGTCTCGACCATCGCTACCTGGCCTACTCGACCGATACCACCGGCTACCGCCAGTACCAGCTGCACGTCAAGGACCTGAGCAGCGGCAAGCTGCTGGCCGATAGCGTCGAACGCGTCACCAGCGTGGCCTGGGCAGCCGACAACCAGACCCTGTTCATGGTGCAGGAAGACGCCACCACCAAGCGCTCCGACCTGCTGCTGCGCCTCAAGCTGGGCAGCAAGCCGGCCGAGGTCTATCGCGAAACCAACGAGCAGTTCAATATCGGCGTCGGCAATACCAGCGACCGCAAGTTCATCGAACTCGAGGCGCAAAGCACCGACACCACCGAAGTCAGCCTGCTGGCGGCAGACCAGCCGCAAGGCAGTTTCCGCTCGGTGCTGGGACGTGAAAGCGGCCATCGCTACCATGTCGATCACCGCGACGGCGAGTTGTTCATCCTGACCAACAAGGACGCCAAGAATTTCCGCCTGGTGACGGCGCCGCTGGCGACGCCCGACCAGGCGCATTGGAAAGAGCTGATCGCGCACGATCCCAATGTCTTGCTGGAAGGTATAGAACTGTTCCGCGATTTCCTGGTGGTCAGCGAGAAATCCGATGCCCAGGAACGTTCACGCATCTATGACTTCGCCAGCCGCAGCTGGAAAACCGTGCAGTTCGATGAGGCGGTGTATACCTCCCATGCGGGCGGCACGCCGGAATTCACCTCCAGCCAGTACCGCCTGATGTACCAGTCGCCGGTGACGCCGCCGACCGTGTTTGACGTCGACATGGCGAGCGGCAAGCGGCAGCTGCTGAAGCAGCAGGAAGTGCCCGGCTACAATCCGGCGTTGTATGAAACCAAGAGGCTGTGGGCCACCGCGCGCGATGGCGTCAAGGTACCGCTCTGGACCGTCGCCAGGAAAGACGTCAAGCTGGACGGCTCGGCGCCCTTGCTGCTGTATGCCTACGGTTCCTACGGCATCCCGGCCGAGGCGACCTTTTCCAACAGCCGCGTGAGCCTGCTGGATCGCGGCGTGGTGTTTGCCGAAGCGCATATCCGCGGCGGCAACGACATGGGCGAGCATTGGCATGACGACGGCATGCTGATGAACAAGAAGAATACCTTCAACGATTTCGTCGACAGCGCCGAATACCTGGTCCAGCAAGGCTGGACCAGCCCGCAGCGCCTGATCATCGAGGGTGGCAGCGCCGGCGGCCTGCTGATGGGCGCGGTCACCAACATGCGTCCGGACCTGTTCCATGCGGTGCATGCGGCAGTGCCTTTCGTCGACGTCATGAACACCATGATGGACGCCAGCCTGCCGCTGACTACCGGCGAGTACCTGGAGTGGGGCAATCCCAACGAGAAAACCGCCTACGACTACATGCGCAGCTACTCGCCCTACGACAATATCGCGCGCAAGGATTATCCGGCGATGCTGGTCACCACCGGCCTCAACGATAGCCAGGTGATGTACTGGGAACCGGCCAAGTACACCGCCAAGCTGCGCGCGCTGAAGACCGATCACAACACCCTGCTGCTGAAAGTGAACATGGGCGCCGGCCACGGCGGCGCCTCGGGACGTTATGACGCCATCAAGGAGAGATCCTTCGAGATGGCGTGGATGTTGTCGCAATGGGGCATCACCCCGTCCGGCAAGAAATAGGCGTTTTTTACAAGAAGAAGCTTCATTTGACTAATTTTCACTAACTCACGCAGGAATTTTCATGTCATTGCATACATTGCTTAAGCGGCCATTCAAACTCCCCTTGCTGCTCGCCGTCGCGGTCCTGGCTGCGCCAGTCGCCGCGCATGCCGTCACTGCCGCGCCGGTGCAGGACGTCAGCGACGTCTTGCACGGCGTCACGGTAAAGGATCCGTACCGCTATTTTGAAAACGTCAAAGATTCCAAGGTCCAGTCCTGGCTGAAAGAGCAGGGCGACAGCGCCCGCAAGGAACTCGACCGCATCGGCCTGCGCAGCCTGCTGGAGCAGCGCATCGCCGAGATTTCGGCGGCCACCGGCGACGATATCCGCGGCATTACGCGCATGGCCGGCGATCACATCTACTATCTGAAGCGCGGCCGCGGCGAAAAGCAGTTCAAGCTGATGACGCGCGACGGCCTGCAGGGTGCGGAGCGGGTGCTGGTCGACCCTGAGCAGGAAGCCAAGCGCACCGGCGTGCCGCATGCGATCAATTACTTCGTGCCGGCCTGGGACGGCAAGCATGTGGCCTACGGCGTCTCCGCCGGCGGCTCGGAAGACGCGTCGCTGTACATTCTCGATGTGGAAACAGGGAAGACGGTGGGCGAGCCGATTCCACGCGTGCACGAAGCCTTGATCGGCTGGCTGCCGGACAGCAAGTCGCTGACCTACAACCAGCTCAAGCCGCTGAAGGCGGGCGACGCCGATTCCGAGACCTATCTCGACAGCAAGGTGATGTGGCTGAAAGTCGGCGATGCGGCAGCGCAAGCCAAGCCGGTGTTCGGTCCGACCGTCACCACCGATCTTGGCCTGGCCCGGCTCGACGTCGGCGCCATCATGTTCAATCCGGGCAGCCGCTGGATGATAGCGCGCACCACCGACACCACCCTGCCTGAGGGCTACCTGTTCGTCGCCGATGTCGCCGACCTCAGCAAGCCGGCGGTAAGCTGGAAGAAAATCTCCAGCTTCGACGACAAGATCACCGACGTCGACTTGAAGGGCAACGATCTTTACCTGCTGACGCACGCCGGCGCGCCGCGCAACCGCGTGCTCAAGCTGGACCTGCGCCACCCCGAGCTGAAACTGGCGCGCGAAGTCGCCGCCGCACCGGCCGATGCCGTGCTGGAAAAATTTTCGCTGACGCGCGACGCTCTGATCGCGGAAATCCGCGAAGGCACCTCGATCGTGCTGCGCCGCTATGCCGCCGGCGACGTCAAGGGCCAGAGCATTCCGGCGCCATTCAAGGGCGCCGCCAGCCTGCAGAACGATCCGGCCCATGCCTACAGCGATGTGCTGTATACCCTGAACGGCTGGACCGAACTGCCGCGCACCTTGCTGTTGAAGGGCAAGGTTTCCAGCGATCCAGGCTTGCGCGTCAATCCGCCCATGCCTAGCCTGCCGCAAGTAGAAGTAGTCGACGTCAAGGTGCCCAGCTACGACGGCACCATGGTGCCGATGACCCTGCTGTACAAGAAAGGGCTGAAGCGCGACGGCAACAATCCGACTCTGCTGGACGGCTATGCCGCCTACGGCTTTTCGCAAACCGCCTACTTCTCGCCGGCCAGCATGGCCTGGATCGAACGCGGCGGCGTGCTGGCGTATGCCAATGTGCGCGGCAGCGGCGTCTATGGAGACGACTGGTACCGGGCCGGCTTCAAAGCCACCAAGCCGAACACCTGGAAGGATGGCGTAGCCTGCGCCAAGTACCTGATCGCCGAAGGCTACGCCACGCCCAAGACACTGGGCGTGATGGGCACCAGCGCCGGCGGCATCTTTGTCGGCCGCACCGTGACCACCGCACCTGAGCTGTTTGCGGCCGCTATTTTCAATGTTGGTATCATGGACACCGTGCGCGCCGAAGACAGCGCCAACGGCATCACCAATATTTCAGAATTCGGCAGTGCCAAGAATCCGCAGGAATTCCCGGCCTTGCTGGAGATGAGCACCTACCATAACATCAAGGACAACACTGCTTATCCTGCTGTCATGCTGGTGCATGGAATGAACGATCCGCGCGTCGATGTCTGGCACAGCGCCAAGACCGCGGCCCGGCTGCAGGCAGCCACCAGCAGCGGCAAGCCGATCCTGCTGCGGCTCGACATGCAGGCCGGCCACGGCATCGGCAGCACGGCCACGCAGCGCTACGCGCTGTCGGCCGACATCTACAGTTTCCTGTTGTGGCAGATGGGAAAGGCGAAACAGAACGATAGCTGATGCAAGCTATCGCTGATGAAGGAAACTTGAGTAGTGGAATGTAAACGTTTCGTGAGCTTCATCTGGCGCTGCCGGCAATATGCTGTTTTTCTGCTGGCGGCGCTGTTGTCTCTACCCGTTCTTGCTACCCCCGAGGAAGCACTGGAGCATTTTTCCACGTTACTGGAGCGCACCGACGCCAGTGGCCAGCTGGCATTCATGGAGCTGCAGCAACTGAATGTGGCGCTGATCCAGCCGGCTTCGATGTATCCCGCCTTTGGCCGCCTGCCGCTGCCAGTCTTGTCCCAGATCTACCGCTTTCGCCGGCAATGCAGCGGCACGCTGGAAGGCGCGTCGGCGGCCACCCGCGAATTCGAACAAGCGCTGTGCGACCGCACGATCCTGCCGCCGGCCTGGTTCGCCAGCCACGCGCCTATCCATCCGCTGGGCGGCAGCTACGCCTGGCATTACCTGACGCGCCATCCGGATGCGTCAGCTGCCTTGCAACCCTACCTGCACGTGCGCGAGCGCCTCGACGCCTTTGCCGGCCTCGGCCGCCTGTCTGACGATAACCTGGATGCGATGGTCGGTGGCCAGCGCTGGCTGCTGCAGCGCAATGTGCTGTGGTGGGAACATGATCAGGTGTGGCGCCGCTACGATGCGAAAATCTGGCAACCGCTGGCGCGCCAGGCCGACCTGCAGTTGCAGCCGGCGGGCGAGCGTTGCGATCTGGCGCTGGGGAATATCTGCGCCAACAGCATTTCCGCGGTCGACAAGTGGTGGACCTGGATCTTGGCGGCGGCCGCCTTGCTGATCGTGATCGCGCCTGGCAACATGTGGTGGCAGCGCCGCCGGCGACGCAAGCGCGAGCAATTCATCCTGCAGATGCTGACCCACGAATTGCGTACGCCGATCGCCAACCTGGGCAATATCGTGGAAGCATTCCGCCATGATTTCGACGCCCTGCCCGAGCGTGCGCAAACCGGTTTCGGCCGCCTTGCCGACGGCGTGCAGCGCATGCGCCAGCTGGCCGACGCCAGCCGCCATTATCTGAATGCCGACGGTGAACACGAGCTGCTGGAGCAAGTCACCACGGTACAGCTGAGCGAATGGCTGCACGCCGTTGCTGAACGCCATCAAGGCTTGCAGTTTTGCCTGCGCCAGGACCGTCAGCTTGCGTTGCCGTTGTACTGGATCGACCTGTGCCTAGACAATGTGCTGAACAATGCCTATCGTTACGGCGTCGCGCCGGTGCGTCTCAGCGTCCGTTGGCGCAGAGGCTGGCTGCGGCTGACGGTGAGCGACGGCGGCGCCCTGGCGGCGTATCGCCTGGCGCACATGCGGCGCACCGATCTGTCCGGCCCCGGCATGGGACTGGGCCTGGTCATCGTGCGCCGGGTGATGAAGCGGCTGAAAGGAAAAATCCGCTTGAGCGGACCCCCGACCACATTTACCTTGGAGCTGCCGTGTGAGTGACAAACCTAACGCATCGATTTTACTGATTGAAGACGATCTGGAACTGGGCGCCGGCTTGCAGCAGTTTCTGCAGCAGGAAGGTTTTGCCTGCATCTGGCAAAGCGCCGCCAGCGCCGTAGCCGCCAGCTGGCGCCAGGCCGACCTGGTGATCCTGGACCGTCAACTGGCCGACGGCGACAGCCTGCGTTTCCTGCCGCAATGGCTGGCGCAGAAAGCGTTGCCGGTGATTGTCCTGACTGCGCGGGTGGCGGTCAGCGATCGGGTGGCGGGTCTGGAAGCCGGCGCCCGCGACTACCTCAGCAAACCGTTTTCCCATGTAGAACTGCTGGCGCGCATCCGGGCCCAGCTGCGGCCGCTGGGCGAAGGCCAGATGGAATCCGGCGCCTTGCAACTGTTTCCGGCGCGCCATGCGGTGCTGTGGCAGCAACAGGAAGTCACTCTCACCAGCACGGAATTCGCGTTGCTGGCGATCCTGCTGCGCATGGCTGGCCGGGTCTTCACCCGCGATGAATTACTGAATCAGGTCTGGGGCTATCAACATTTTCCCTCTACCCGCACGGTCGACACCCATATCCTGCAGTTGCGCCAGAAACTGCCGGGCGTGCCGATCGAAACCGTGCGTGGTGTCGGCTATCGGCTGGGGCTGCCGCAGTGAGGATCACTGGCCGCCTGCTGGCGCACGGTCTGCTGCTATGGTGCTGCGGCAGCGGCGTCGCGCGTGCCGAATTGCCGGATACGCTGCTGGAGCCGGCCTACCATGCGCTGTTCAGCGGCAATGCCGCCGCCACCTGGCAGCAGCTGATCGCAGTCTGGCCAAGACTGGGCAGCGATGCTCAGCGCACGGCCTGGCAGACGGCGCTGAACGCACTGGTCTCGCGCCAATGCGGCAACGATATCCCGCTGGCGGTGCCGGCCTGGCTGGACAGTCCGAAGCTGGAGCTGATCCAGCGCGACATACCGCTCAACCGCATTTACCGTATTTCTTTGAACGGTAAAACCAGCCGCCGCGATTTGCGCGTGTCGCTGCAGATGCCAAATGGCGAAAAACTGTTGTCAGAGGCGCTGGCAAGCTATGAAGCAGGCAACGAGTTCAACCTGGAAAGCCGGGAAATGGGGGAGCCGCTTCGCCCCGGCGTTTATCAGCTGACTTTCCGTTCCGGCGGCGAAACCTGGAGCCAGCCGATTGCCCTGCAAGGCAGCGCCGCGCTGAATTGGATAGGCCGCGAAAGCGGCCAGATCAAGGTGCGGCTGCCGCAGCATACGATTGCCTGCCCCCAGCCCTGGGTGGAGCAAATGCTGCTGCATCGCCCCGATTATTCCATGGTCTGGTGGCATCGCGCCGAAAAGCCAGAGCAGCTGCATTGGCCGGCAAGAAACGATGCCGCCTCTCTGTGGACCGATGTTTCCGTCAATCGCGCCGAAGCGCGCGGTGGCCTCACCATACGGCAGATACATCGGCTTGGCGGCCCCTTGCTGGAGGTGGACAATTGAATCGGCCGCTGGCGCGGCATATGCTGACATTCCTCTGACAATCAAATCTTGTAATGCGGGAATACTGAATTCCTTCGCTTAACCTGATTTGACCGTGATGAAAAATACCTCGATATGTCAGCGCCTGTTATTCGGTGCTGCGTTGGCGCTCGCCGCTTGTGCAGTGCAGGCCGCGAACTTCACCCTGCTGCAGAATGCGCGCTGGCAGGTGGCGCTGGATCCCGCCACGCTGGAACTCCGCGCCACACCGGCCAAAGGTCCGAGCGTGCCACTCTCTAGCGGTGTTGAGCAGCATCGGGTTTCCCACTTGATCAGCACGGCCGATTCGGCCAGCTGGGAATGGGATGACGGCGCTTACCGGATCGCGGCGGAGCTGGACGAGCGCGACCTGAAACTGACCATCCGCGCACGTGCTGCCGGCGAACTGACGCTGCTCAGGCAGCCTGCCGCAGCGATTGGCCGCGGCTTGATCTTGCCGCTGGCGGAAGGCCATTATATTGCGCGCGACAGCAAAGTCTGGCGCGATTTCCTGGTGCGGGAAATGAGCAAGGTCGATACCACGCAAGATCTCGGCCTGCCGCTGTGGGGGCTGGATCACGGTGATTTTTCGCTACACTGGCTGCTTACCAATCCCTACAATAACCGGCTCGATTTCAGCGCCGCCGGAAGCGGGCTGGAACTCAAGCTCAGCCATGAATTCACTTCCCTGGCGCCGGCGACGCCAATGACGCTGACGCTGCACCTGGGCGACGCTGACCTGCTGGCCGGCGCCAAACGGTATCGTGCGTGGCTGATGGCGACCGGGAAATTCGAATCGCTGGCAGGCAAAATCGCAAAAAGCCCGGGCGCCGCGCGCCTGGTCGGCGCGTCCCATGCCTACCTGTGGGGCAGTGGCTTGATCGCCGCCAAGGATATCCGGGACTGGGACAAGTTCCTGGCGGTTTTACAAGGCGACAGCGAGCTCGCACGCAGTCTGCGCAAACAGTTCGACAGTGAAAGCGACAAGGCATTGCGCCAAGCGGCATCAACCCTGGGCGCCTATCAGAAGCTGGTCCTGGTGCGGGCTTTCAACGCCGCGCTCAACGGCGTTGCCCGTGCAGCATGGCAAACCGATGCGCCGGATGTCGAACGCCTGGCCAATCGCTATGGCGAGCTGCGGCTGGAAGTGGCCGGCGTCTTCGCCGCTGCCCTGGAAGCGGATGCAGCAAACTGGGGCGGAGGTGTTTCCATCGCCACCATGGCGCAGCTACGCAAAGCCGGGCTGACGCGCTACTGGATCGGCCTGGGCGAAGGCTGGGAAGGCGGCCTCTGGCATCCGGAGGCGATTGCCGTCGGCATCAAGGCCGGCTATCTGCTGGCGCCCTACGATTCCTATGAAACGGCGCTGGCGCGCGGCGACAACCCGGACTGGGCCACCGCCCACCTGGGAGAAAAAGCCTTTCGCGAGTGCGCTATCGTGCGCAAGGACGGAACGCTGAAATCCGGCTTTAATCAATCGGGCCGCTATACCAATCCCGTCTGCATGCGGCCTTTGCTGGAAGCGCGGGTCAAGGCTGTGCAGGCGAAAGCCGGCTTCAACAGCTGGTTTCTGGACGTGACCGCAGCCGGCATGCTGTTCGATGACTACCGCCAGACGGCGCCGATGACCATGGCAAGGAACGCTCTGGCCAACGCCGCCAGTACACGCTGGATTTCGGAAAGCCGGCAGATGCCCAGCGGTTCCGAAGACGGTAACGGCGTGACCGCGCAAGGCATCTTCTTTGCCCATGGCATGCAGACGCCGGTGATGGCCTGGGGCGACAGGGAGATGTACAAAGACAAGAAGTCTGCCTACTACCTGGGCAATTATTTTCCGCCTGAGGAACCCAGCAATATGTTCAAGGCAGTTCCCTTGAAAGCGCGGTACCGCAGCATCTATTTCGATCCTGCGGCACGCCTGCCTTTGTACCAGGCGGTCTTTCACGACTCAGTCATCACCACCCATCACTGGAGTTTCGATAACCTCAAGCTGAGCAATGTCGGGCGCGAAAACGAGCTGACGCAGCTGCTCTATAACGTGCCGCCGCTGTTTCATCTGAGCGCAGGCACCCTGGCTGCGCGTTTGCCGTACATGCGGCGCCAGGATGAATTCTTCCGTCCCTTGCATGAAAGACTGGCCTACCAGGCCTTGACCGGATTCCGCTGGCTCTCTGCCGATCGGCAGCTGCAGGAAACCCGCTTTGCAGACGGCACCAGGCTGACAGCAAATTTTTCCGGCAAGCCGCAAGTTTTCAACGGCCAGCGCTTTGCGCCGTATAGCGTGACAGCCAAAACACCCGATAGCAAAACGGTGGTTTTCACCAGCATGCTTGAACACTAATAGATCCTCCACCGGGCGTCCTCGAAGGCGCACCGCCGGTGCCCGCTGTATCCGGTCCAAACCTTGGGCCCGCCTATCGCTAACGAAGGGATTGCTTGAGCGTCGTTGAGCGGATAGTGGTTGCATAATTTTGTCATCATTACGTCATGCGCAAGTCATGCCGGTGAAATATTCGAGCACAACAATGTGGACTTTTTAACAATGAAAATATCTTGATGATATCGAGGCATTTTCATATTGGAGGAAGCATGCTTACAGTAAACAGCCGTGGGAAAGCCCTGGTCTCGGCCATATTGGGGGCAGCATTGCTGAGTGGTTGCGGCGGCGAGGAAACCGACGTTGAACCGCCGCCACCCGTGGTCGACTACAGCAAACGCAAAGCGCTGGTGATCGGCGTGGACGGTATGCAATATGAAAAACTGCAGGAAGCCGTTGCCGCCGGACAGGCGCCGAACCTCGCCAAGTTTTACCTCGCCAAGACCTACAGCGGAGGCATTGCCGGCAGCGTCACGGAACAAGCCACTTCCAGCGGCGCGAGCTGGACTACCATCCTGACCGGGGTTTGGGCAAACCGGCACAAGGTCGCCAATAACGACGACAAGCTGCGCAGCCAGGCCGACAGCGTATTCAAACTGATCAAGGATGCCGATGCGCGGCGCCGCACCGCCAGTATCGTCAGCTGGAACACCATCAACAATAATTTTGCCCGCGATATCGACTTGCGGTACATCAGCCATGCCGAGAAATGCAGCGAAGACGATCAATGCGTGGCCGACAAGGTCAGCGGCCTGCTGCGTTTCGGCGATGTCGATTTTGTGTTTGCGCATTTTGACGACGTCGATAACGTCGGTCACTCTGTCGGCTTTACGCCCGCCTACCAGGCTGCGATCCAAAGCGCCGATTCCAGGATCGGGCAAGTGCTGACGGCGCTTGAACTGCGCCGGCAGACGCATCCCGATGAAGACTGGCTCATCATGGTAACGACGGACCATGGCCGCAGTCTGCCGGGCGGCTTCGGCCATGGCGGCCAGACCCTGAGCGAAAAAACCACCTTCATCGCCATCAACAAGGAAGCCAATGCACAGCTCAGTTTACCGTTCAAGGACCCGGCGGACATGGCTTTCGATGGTTTGTACGGCAATGCCACGCAGGCCGATATCGTGCCGACCGTGCTGGCGCATCTTGGCGTCAAGCCGGATGCTGCCAGTTACCGTATCGACGGCGTGCCGTTGCTGGGCGAGCCGAGCGTGCGGCAACTGACAGCCAAGGCCGACGGCGAGGCGCACAGCGTCACGCTGCAATGGCGCAATTCAGGCCAGTCTTCCGGCAAGCCGTTGATGATTTATCGCGACGGCAGGCAGATCGCACAGCTGGACGATGCCGCCATTACTTATGTCGATCAGGGCCTGGCAGTTCCGGATGGCATTTCCGAGCCCAACTACAGCGTCGTGCTTGACCAGGTGCCGGCGGCCTACCTGGCGCGCATCAATGTTGAAAAGCCACTGCAGGATAATCCGTAAAGCGAATCCGCAAAGCGGCTCAGTGCGTCGCGAGCCAGGCCAGCAGGGCTTTGTGGAATTCGGCCGGCTGTTCCATCTGCGGCGCATGGCCGAGGCCGGCGAATTCTACCAGCGTGGCTTGCGGGATCTGCTTGGCGGCTTGCTTGCCCAGTACGTTGTAGTGGCCTATTTTTGCCTTTACCGCCGCCGGCGCGGCATCGCTGCCGATGGCGGTGGTGTCGGCGTCGCCGATCAGCAGCAGGGTGGGCATGCTGAGATCCTTGAATTCATAGACCACCGGCTGGGTAAAGATCATGTCGTAGATCAGCGCCGAGTTCCACGCCACCAGCGCATGGCCCGGACCCTGGTTGAGTCCCGCCAGCATGGTCACCCAGCGTTCGTATTCCGGTTTCCAGCGGCCGACATAATAGGTGCTCTGTTCGTACTTGCGCAGGCCGTCGGCGTTCAGCTTCAATTCGCGCTGGTACCACTGGTCGACCGTGCGGTAAGGCACGCCCAGCGCCTTCCAGTCTTCCAGGCCGATCGGATTGACCATCACCAGCTGCGCCGTCTGCTCCGGATACAGCAGGGCGTAGCGGGTGGCCAGCATACCGCCGGTGGAATGGCCGACGATGGTCGCCTTGCGGATGCCCAGCTGTTCCAGCAAGGCGTGGGTATTGATGGCGAGCTGCTGGAAAGAATACTGGTAATGCTCGGGTTTGCTGGAAGTGCAGAAACCGATCTGGTCCGGCGCCACCACCCGGTAGCCTGCTGTGCTCAGTGCCTTGATGGTCTGTTCCCAGGTAGCGCCGCAAAAATTCTTGCCGTGCATCAGAACCACGGTGCGGCCGTTGGCGGCGCCGGTTGCGGCGACATCCATATACCCCATCTGCAACTGCTTGCCTTGCGATTCGAAGGCGTAATGCTTTAGTTCGTAGGGATAGTCGAAACCCTGCAGCTCCGGGCCATAAGCGGGTGCGGCGGGCGGCGTCTGTGCGACAGCCGCGGATAATGTGGCGCTCAGCAATAAACCGCTGAGCAGGCGAGGCAAGGAATGCGGCATGCGGTAATCCTCCGGGAAAGAAGCGCCTATCTTACCCCCGGATTTCCATCGGTGCCGCGCCGCTCCAGTGTTTGAGTACGCACCGGAACTTTCCTACGATCTTAAAGGTGATGTCGGCAGCCGCTGCGGCCGCCGAGAATGCCGAACCCGCAAGCTGCCTGGACTTTACTGGTAGTTTGAAGCGCTGTGATTACTCCGGTAGTCGCCCGGGGTTTCGCCGGTCCATGCCTTGAAGGCGCGGCGGAAACTTCTGACATCGGTGAAGCCGAGCTGTTCCGCAATTTCACTCTGGGTCAATTGCCGGGTCTCGAGCAGGTTGCGGGCGCGGCGTTCCTGCATCTGTGCGCGTATCTGCTGGAACGACATGCCGCACTGGTCGAGGTGGCGGCGTAATGTCCGTTCCGTCAGGTTGAGGGTGCCGGCGATTTCCGCCATGTTGGGTGGCGAGGCCCAGTTGCGGCGGAACGCGCTTTCGACCGATTCGATCAGGTCCGGCGTGTCGGGGTCGCGCATTGCCATGCGCTGCAAGTGTTCAAGCGCCTGGCGCTGCGCCAGCGGGTTGTGGGTGACCAGTGGGACTTCGAACAGGGAGGCATCGACCACGATGCAATTGCGCGGCGCCGAGAATTGCATGGGGCAATTGAACAGCTGCCGGTAGTGCGCGGCATAGGGCGGCGCCGGATACTGGAATTCCATGCGCAGCAACAGTGTGCGCGTACCCAGCATGGCTTGCCCTATGTTCATGAGATGGGCGGTGACTTCTTCCACCAGGAAAGCGGTGATCGCGTTATCGCCCGGGTTACGGAAGACGGCTGTGCATTCCTGCTCTGTCGCGGTGAAGTCGATGTCGACCATGGTGCCGCCTTCCTTGTGGTACTTCAGGCAATGCGCAATGGCCTCGCCGAATGTGGCGGAAGTCATCATCGCAAAGCCAACCATGCCCAGGGAACTGACGGTCTGCTTGCCGCCGACCAGCAGGCCGAGCGGCAATGCCGGCAAAAGACTGATGGCGTGGGCGATCATGCCGCTGGTCTGGCGGTGCGACAGCCGGAAGGAGGGATCTTCCAGATCGCTCACGGCCAGTCCGAAACGGGCCAGCATGCGGGCCGGCGCTATGCCGTTTTCGGAAAGGACCTGTGTCAGGGCCAGGGCGATGTTTGGAGTTATGGATGCCTTGTCCTCACTCGTTACGCCATTGCCTTTGCTGTAGCGCATGCGCCGACTCCTCGTCTCAATTGCACGGAAATTCTGAGGATGACGTTTTCGGACCGTTCATTTTGGCCGGATATGTTCCCATATTTGCTGTAGCGGTCCTGTCATCACCAGTACTGAGTACATATAATTATTTCGAATATGTTACATCAAAAAAAAGCCCGCATGAGACTGGCCGGAAGCGAAATTGACATATGCGCGGCGAGCGGTTTTGCGATGCCGAAGAAACAATAAATAAGCAATAAATCGATATCCGTTGCCGTTTCCATAAGTGCGGCGACAGGCATCCAGCCGAAAGTAGTTCAGCTGCAATCTCTATACAGGAGCGTGGTTTGGATCAAGCAATTTTGGTGCCTCAAGAACGGCGGACAGACTGGCGCAACTGGTCCGGCTCGGTGCAGTTTTCACCGGCACAGTATTCCGCCCCGGCTTCGATGGAAGAATTGAAAGCGGTAGCGCGCACTACCGTCGCCTCGGGCCAGTCCTTGCGCGTGGTGGGCAGCGGCCATTCCTTCGTGCCGCTGGTAGAGACCGGCGGCACCCTGCTTTCGCTACGCAACATGAGCGGCGTTACTTCGATCGAAGCGGGAGTGGCCGAGGTCTGGGCCGGCACCGATCTTAAAACCCTGGGCGAGCAGCTGAGTGCAAGCGGCTACGCCATGCTGAATCTGGGCGACATCAACAAGCAGTCCTTGGCCGGCGCGGTCGGCACCGGAACCCATGGCACCGGGATCGGGCTCGGATCCATCTCGACGCAAGTGCGGGCAATGACGCTGGTGATGCCGGACGGCGAAGCGGTGGAATGTTCGCCGGCGCAGGAACCTGAGCTGTTCGCCGCGGCGCGGGTGGCGATGGGCAGCCTGGGCATCATGGCGAAAATCAAGATCGACGTCGTGCCTGCCTACCGGCTCGAGTTGGTCAAGCAAACCATGGACCTGGATGCCTGTCTTGACAACACACCTGCGCTGGCGCAAAACAATCGTCATTTCGAATTTTACTGGTTTCCGCACACCCGCAAGACCGTGGCCAAGCTGATGAATCAGACCGACGCGCATGTGTCCAACCAGGGTTTGACCAGCGCGATGGAAATGGCGCTTGAAAACGGCGTCTTCGGCCTGTTGTCGCGCCTGGTCAGGGCCAAGCCGGCGCGTGCGCCGGGGGTTGCACGGCTGATCGGCAAGCTGGTCGGCGACAAGGCGCCGGTAATGGTGGCCGATTGCCATCGCGCTTTTGCCACCGAACGCCTGGTGCGTTTCAATGAGATGGAATACGAGCTGCCTGCCGAACGCGGACCGGAAGCGCTGCGCGAACTGGTCGCCTATATCGAAAAAAACAAGGTGCTGGTACATTTCCCCGTCGAGTACCGCTACGTCAAGGGCGACGACATCTGGCTGTCGCCATTTTATGGCCGCGATTCCGCATCGATTTCGGTGCACCAGTATGTGGGCATGGAGCATGATGCGTATTTCCGCGCGGCCGAAGCCATTTTCCTCAACCATGGCGGCCGTCCGCACTGGGGAAAAATGCACAACCTCGGCGCCAGCCAGCTGGCTGGCCTTTATCCGCGCTGGGAGGATTTCATGGCGCTGCGCCGCAGGATCGATCCTGCCGGCGTCTTCCTCAACCCGCTGCTGAAACGTTATTTTGGAGGCTAGGGAAAATATGGACGGCGTGCAAATTTCACCGTGGCGGCGCTGGGGAGTCCTGGCCATATTTTGCGCCGCGCTGATCATGACCCAGGTGTTCTGGTACGATTTTGCGCCGATACTGACCTTTGTCTCGGACCACTACGGCGTCAGCGAATTGTCCGCCAGCCTGCTGATCCTGGTGTTTCCCGTGATGAGCATCCTGGTGTCGGCGCTGGCCGGCGGCCTGATCGACAGGCGCGGCTACCGTCTCTCCCTGCTGATAGGCACCGGTGTGATGGCTGCCTGCAGCCTGCTGCGCGTGATCGACAATTTCTGGCTGCTGTTGCTGGCGCAAACCGGCATTGCGGCCGCCATTCCATTCATCGTCACGCCGATTACCGTGCTGGCCTCGGACTGGTTCGATGCACGCGACGAAGCCAAGATCACGGGCATCTGCGCGATCGCCATCTTTGCCGGCCTGGCGCTGGCCATGACGGTTTCGCCCGCGCTGTTCGCCGCCTTCCGCCTGGCCGGCTCGATGGCGATCCACGCCGCTGCCGCCTTCCTGCTTTTCCTGCTGACCTGCCTGTTTGTCCGACAACGGCAATACGTCGCACCGGCCGCGCGGACGAAGAATCACGCGGCGCTTAAGGTCAGAGGCAATATTGCATTGCTGGTGATCCTGGTCGCCAGTTTCCTGATCCAAGGCTGCTTCAACGCCGCCACCACCTGGCTGGAGGCGGTCTGGAGCGCACGCGGTTTCGGCATCGACGACGCCGGTTTTGCCATGGCTGCGGTAGTGGCAGGGGGGATCGTCGGCGCCATGGTGATTCCCGCGCTGGCCGCCAGGTCTGCCAGCGTGCTTGGCATGATCACGGCTTGCCTGCTGCCTTCGGTGTTGCTGCTGTATCCCTTGTTCGCTGCCGGCAGCGTCGCCTGGGGCATCGCCTGCGGTGCGCTGCTCGGCTTTTTCTGGCTGCCGCTGCTTCCCTTGTCGCTGACCGTGATCGACGAAGCCGTGCCAAAGGCGCATGCCGGCATGGCGGCCGGACTGTTCTGGACAGTCGGCAATGCCGGCGTGCTGGCAATGACAGTGCTGTTCGAACGCGTCAAGAACATCCTCGGCTGGCAACAGGCGGTGATCATGCTGATCATGTGCATGCTTGCGGTACTGTGCGTGCTGCTGCGTTTTGCTCCGGCGATGCGACGTCATCTGTTCACCGTTTCAAGGGGAGCCTGATGGCAGGATTCATTTGGCCCAAAGACAGCGGTGCGCCGTACGATCCCTATTTTGCAGCGATCAATGCTGAACTGCGCAAGCACGGCCCGGCGCACCCGTGCCTGCTGATCGACCTGGACCGCCTGGACCACAACCTCGCCTTGGTCCGGCACGCGATGGGACCAGGCAGGTCGTTGCGGATCGTCGCCAAATCGCTGCCTTCGCTATCCCTGCTCGACTATGTCATGAAGGCCGCCGGCAGTAATCGCCTGATGGCTTTCCATCAACCCTTCCTGAGCGAAGAGGCAAAGCGTTTCCCGCAGGCGGACATCCTGCTCGGCAAGCCGATGCCGCTGCGCGCCGCCGCCGCATTCTACGATCAGCTGCGCGGCAGCTTCGATCCGGCCAGGCAGTTGCAATGGCTGATCGATACGCCGCAACGCCTGGCCCAGTATCTCGCGCTGGCGCAAGGACGCGGCCTGCGCATGCGCATCAATATCGAACTGGACGTTGGCTTGCACCGCGGCGGCGTGGCGCAGGAGCAGGTGCTGCTGAGCATGCTGGACATGATCGAACGCAATCCGGCGCAGCTGGCGTTCGGCGGCTTCATGGGCTATGAGCCGCACGTGGCCAAGCTGCCGCGCATCTTCGGCACGCCGGCCCAGCTGCACGACAAGGTGATGCAGCGCTACCAGGCGCTCAAGGATATCGCCGCCAGCGCGTATCCCAGCCTGCTGGAGTCGGACCTTACCCTGAATGCCGGCGGCAGCATGTCGTACCGGCTCTACGAAAAGCAATCGTTGATCAACGATGTATCGGTGGGTTCCGCTCTGGTCAAGCCCGCCGATTTCGATCTCGGCCTGCTGGCCGGCCATCAGCCGGCCATGTTCATCGCCACCCCCGTGCTGAAAAAACTGGACGGCACCACGATTCCGGGAAGCGACTGGATCGGCAAGCTCGGCGCCTGGTGGAATCCGAACCGGCGCCGCACCTACTTCCTGTACGGCGGCCATTGGCTGGCGCGCTACGAATCGCCGCGCGGCTTGCTTGAGCACCCGATGATGGGCTACAGCACCAACCAGCAGTTCGTCAACGGCTCGGCGGCGACGGCGCTGGCGCCGGACGATTATGTCTTCCTGCGGCCGACCCAGAGCGAAGCCGTGATGCTGCAGTTCGGCGCCCTGGTCATCCTGCGCCAGGGCAGGATTGTCGATTACTGGCCGGTGCTGGGATCGTCCGATCCGGGGCCGCGTGCGGATAGCGATGCTTCGGTCAAGGCCATCAATGCTGAGATTGCCAGCCATGCTTGAACTACAACCGATTTTCGATGCAATGTACACTGCCAGCCGGCAATTTCCGGCGCCGGACTGGGCGCTCCGGGCAGATCGTCTGCAACGCTTGCGGGCGCTGGTGATGGATAACCGCGACGCATTCGCCAAGGCGATTTCCGCGGATTTCAGCAACCGTCCCAGCCAGGAAACGGAACTGGCCGAGGTGTTTCCCTCAGTCGAGGGTATCGCCCACGCACTGCGCCACGGCAAGCGCTGGATGCGCGTGCACAAGCGCGCCACCGGCTTCTGGTTCAAGCCGGCGTCATCGACCCTGGTGCCGCAGCCGCTGGGCGTGGTGGGCATCGTGGCGCCGTGGAATTATCCGCTGATGCTGGCGGTCGGCCCGTTGACGGCGGCGCTGGCGGCGGGCAATCGCGTCATGCTCAAGCAATCGGAATATACGCCGCGTTTTGCCGACCTGTTCGCACGCCTGATCGCCGCCAGTTTCACGGCCGACGAGATTGCCGTGGTCAACGGCGATGCCGAAGTCGCGCGCGCATTCTCGACCCTGCCGTTCGATCACTTGCTGTTCACCGGCTCCACCGCGGTCGGCCGCCAGGTGATGCGCGCCGCCAGCGAACACCTGACGCCGGTGACGCTGGAACTGGGCGGGAAATCGCCAGCCATCATCGGGCCCGAAGCCGATTTCGACAAGGCGGTGGAACGCATCCTGGTCGGCAAGCTGCTCAACGCTGGGCAAACCTGCATTGCCCCGGATTATGTGCTGCTGCCGCAAGACCAGTTACAGCGTTTCGCCGATACCGCCCGGCGCATCTTTGCAAAGTTGTATCCGGACCTGGCAAGCAATCCGGACTACACCAGTATCGTCAGTCCGCGTCATTTCGAGCGCCTGCAGGCGCTGACCGATGAAGCGGGCCAGCTCGGCGCGCAGGTGCTGCCGCTGTCGGACACGGCACCGGATGCGGCCTCGCGCCGCCTGCCCCCGGTGCTGCTGAGCGGCGTCAACGACGACATGCGCGTCATGCAGGAAGAGATTTTCGGCCCGCTCTTGCCGCTGCTGCCGTATGGCTCGCTCGAGCAGGCCATCGCATATGTGAATGCGCATCCGCGCCCGCTGGCCTTGTATCTGTTCGAGAAGAAGCGCGCAAACATCGACCAGGTGATGCGCGATACCGTGAGCGGCGGCGTTTCCATCAACGACACCTTGCTGCATATTGCGCAGGACGATCTGCCTTTCGGCGGTGTCGGCGCCAGCGGCATGGGGGCCTATCACGGCGAGCACGGTTTCCAGGCGCTGTCGAAGATGAAACCGGTTTTCCGGCAGTCGGCGCTCAATGGCATGTCTTTGTTCAAGCCGCCCTATGGAAAGACCTTCCGGATCATGATGAAATTGCTGCTGCGCTGACCCTGCTGCTGCTTGAAATGCGTTGCGCATGTTGAACAAGAATAGTTGATTATTTTTTCATTTTGTGATTTGACCTGCGAGGAGATATAACAATGAGAGCGCACCCGATCAAACCGAAGGCACCGCTGCTGATGCTGTCCATCGCTTGCCTGCTGGCGCCGCTGGTGTTGGCGCAGCAAGCCTCGAAACTGGGCGCCGAGCTGACTCCGGTAGGCGCCGAAAAGGCTGGTAGCAAGGATGGCGTGATTCCCGCCTGGAGCGGCGGCGATGTCAGTCCGCCAGCCGGCTACAAAGCCGGCCAGCCGCGCCCCGATCCTTACGCCGCCGACAAGGCGCTGTACTCGATCAATGCCGCCAATGTCGATAAATATGCCGCCAAGCTGTCGCCCGGCCAGGTACAGCTGATCAAGAGCATCAAGGGTTATCGCGTGGATGTCTATCCTACGCACCGGTCCTGCGGCTATCCGGAGGTGGTCTACCAGCGCAGCAAGGAAAATGTCGGCTTCGCCAAGCTGGCCGCCAACGGCTACGAACTGGCGGAAGCCAAGACCGCCGGCTACCCTTTTCCGATGCCGGCCAGCGGCGTCGAAGCCATGTGGAATTTCAAGATGCGCTACCAGGGCGAGGGCCTGACCTGGGCCTACTCCACGGTGGTGCCGCCGAAAGGCGGCAGCGACATCGGCCAGGCGCTGGTGCAGGAAGACTACATCATGTTCCCGCTGTCAGAAGCGAAGAACAACAACATCGCCGGCGCCAAGGGCGTCGAGTCGCTCTACCTGAGTCCGTACATTGCACCAGCCCAGTTCGCCGGCGACGTCACCCTGTCGCACGCCTACATCGGCAAGCCGAACGATATCTGGCTGTACTTCGCCAGCCAGCGCCGGGTGCGGCGGGCGCCGACCTATGCCTACGATGCGCCCATCCTCAACGATGAAAACCTGGAGACCATCGACCAGTACACCATGTACAACGGCCCGCTTGACCGCTACGACTACAAGCTGGTCGGCAAGAAGGAAATGATCGTTCCTTACAACTGGAACAAGCTCAATTCGGTGCAAGCCAAGATCGGCGACGTGGTGCAGCCGACCTTCCTCAACCGCGACATGGCGCGCTACGAAACCCATCGCGTGTGGGAGATCGAAGCTACCGTCAAGCAGGGTGCGCGCCATACCTTTCCCAAGCGGACGTTTTACCTGGATGAAGATTCCTGGCAGATCCTGGTGCAGGACCTGTACGACGGCCAGGGCAAGGTCCAGCGCGTGATGGAAAGCGGCGTGGTGATGGCGACCGAACTGCCGGCCTGCGTGCAGGAAGCCTATGCCAGCCACGACCTGGCCATGGGACGCTACATCGCCGAACGGATCCCGGCCGGGCAAAAGCAATCGGACTGGCTGGCCGGGCGCGACGGCAGAGTCAAGGAATCCATGTTCGAGCCAGACGGCCTGCGCCGGTTCGCCACGCGCTGATTACCGTCCGCATGGCAGCGGCCGCATGGCTGGCCATTGCCGATAATAAATCGCGCAGTTGATTCACTTCTCGGGGAGGGGCAGGAATGAAGAAGATGGTGAACAAGAGGGGCAGGGGCCGGCTATCCAGTTTCAGGCCGGGCGTGGCGGTGGCGTTGGTATGGGGCAGTTCGACGGTGTTCAGCCACTCGGCCATGGCCGAGCAGTTCGATCTCGGCAACGGCTTGAGCGGCAGTTTCGATTCCTCGGTGTCGTTCGGCGTCGGCGTCCGCACTTCCAGCCCCAACTGCACGTTCATCGGCCAGGACAACGGCGGCTGCGCCGGCAGCGGCCAGGTCGACATCGCGCGCCGCGATCCGGTCAATTTCAACCAGTCCTACGACCTGACCCGGCTCAACCAGGACAACGGCAACCTCAACTACAAGAGCGGGCAGGTATTCTCTGCCGCGGTGCGCGGCGTGCACGACCTGTACCTGAAGGCGCCGGACGGCTGGAGCGGCCTGATGCGCGCGGCCTGGTCCTACGATTTCGCAGCCGACCACACCAGCTACGCCGACCTGCAGCCCGATGCGCGCAGCCATGCGGTGCACGACATCCGTTTGCTGGATGCTTACGTCAACAAGGAATTCGAGATCGACCAGCATCCGGTGCGGTTGCGGGTCGGCAACCAGGTGATCAGTTGGGGCGAGGACATCTTCATCCCGGGCGGCATCAATTCCATCAACTCGATCGACGTCAGGCGCGCCCACAGCCCCGGCGTCCAGCTCAAGGAAATCTTCCGGCCGGCGCCTATCCTGTCGCTCAACGCTGAAGTGGCGAAAGGGCTGAGCGTGGAGGGCTACTACCAGACCCGCTGGAACGGCTATGAATTCGATCCGGTCGGCACCTTCTTTTCCACCAGCGATGTGGTTGGCAGCGGTTCCAGCGGCGCCTTCCTGCCGACGTCGCTGGTCAACACGGCCACCGGCCCGCTCGGCCTGCCGCCGTCGCCGCCGGGCACGGTAGGCGATACCGGCACCCGCATCGTCGGCATCAATCCCAGCACCGGCCTGCCGTTCAACCGCCAGCTGACGGCGGGTGAACTGGCCGATCCCAACCTCAATCCCTTGTATGGTCCGTTGCTTCATACCGGCAGCGTGATTCCGCGCGGGCCCGATCACAATCCGAGGAACAGCGGCCAGTTCGGCCTGTCCACGCGCTATACCTTTCCGGACAGCGGTGATGAACTGGCTTTTTACTACGTGCGTTATCACGACAAGATCCCGTTCGCCAGCATCCGCGTCAACCAGGGCAGCACGGCCAATCCCTTCGGCTGGCAGGATATCTTTCTGGACTATGCCGAAGACCGCAACCTGTTTGGGGTCTCCTACAACACCCGCGCCGGCGACTGGGCGTTCGGCACGGAACTGTCGTTCCGGCCGAAGGAAAGCATCCCCATCGATCCGACCATCGTCGCCAATCCGGCCAATCCGTATTACTGCAACGCCGACCTCAATCCGGCCAACTATCGCCCCACCGGTTACGTCTGCCGTGGCGCCGTCGACCAGAAGAAATACCAGTTCCACCTGACGGCCTTGAACATCTTCACGCCGGGCGGCAGTTTCGGCGGCCTGCTGCGAGCGCTGGGCGCGACCGAGGGCTCGTTCACTTCAGAGGTGGCGGCGGCCTACTACCCTGACCTGGACCTGAACCAGGGGATTCCGTATTCGGTGACCTCCGATTATCGGGTGCCGACCAAGCTGTCCAGCGGCCTGGTGGCGCAGATCGGCGTCAATTATCCGGCGGCTTTCGGCGGCCAGGCATCCTACGCACCGGATCTGTCGCTGTCGTATGGCATGTCCGGCGTCTCTGCCAGCGCCTTGCCCGGCTTCGTGCAGGGCGCCGGTGCGGTGGTAGCCGGGCTGACCATCGATTTCAAGACCAAGCCGGCCACCAAGATGCGGGTCGACTACACCCACAACTATGGCGGCGGCCAGTCCAACCTGATGCTCGACCGCGACTTCGCCACCTTCAGTTTCACGACTTCGTTCTGACCAGGGATTGGAAGCAAGCATGAGTGGTTCAACGCAACATGTTCCGCAAGGCAGCCGGCTGCTGCGCCTGGTGGCCCGGCTGGAATCTGTCTTGTTCAGGCGGCGCCTGGCGGTGCTGCTGGCCTTTGCCGCTTTCACCGCATGCATGGCGGTGCTGGCGCTGGGTTTGCGCATGTCGGCCGGGTTTGAAAAGACCCTGCCGCAGCAGCATGAGTACATCAAGACCTTCAACCAGTATCGCGAGGCGCTGTTCGGCGCCAACCGCCTGATCGTGGTGGTGCATGCGCGCCGCGGCAGCATCTGGAACCCGCCGGTGCTGCGCCAGCTGCTGGGCGTGACCGAGGCCGTGAATTATCTGCAGGGCGTGGATCGCAGCAGCGTCACGTCGCTCTGGACTCCCAATGTGTTTTTCACCGAGATCACGGAAGAAGGCTTCAAGGCGCTGCCGATCACCGGCGGCGACATCATTCCGGACAAGCTCAGTCCGCAGGTGATCGCCGACATCCGCGAGCGCGTCGCCGCCGGCGGCTATCTCGGCAACCTGGTCTCGCGCGATCAGACCAGCGCCATGGTGCTGGCTGAACTGCAGGACAGCGATCCGCAGACCGGCCAGCCGCTGGATTACCGCAGCTTCAACCAGCTGCTGGAAAACAAGGTGCGCAAGCAGTTTGAAAACGCCGATGTCGAAATCCAGATCATCGGCTTCGCCAAGGCCATCGGCGATATCGGCGAGGAAGCCAGCAAGGTCATGCTGTTCTTCGGTGTCGCCTTGCTGCTGACGGCTTTGTCGGTGTACTGGTATTGCCGCTCGCTGCGCCTGACCCTGCTGCCGCTGGCTTGCTCGCTCAGTTCGCTGGTGTGGCAGTTCGGCAGCTTGCGGCTGCTCGGCTTCGGCCTCGATCCCCTGGCGATCCTGGTGCCATTCCTGGTATTCGCCATCGGCGTCTCGCACGGCGTGCAGCAGATCAATTTCATCGTCCGTGAAATCGCCGACGGCAGGAATACCGAACAGGCTGCGCGGCACAGCTTTACCGGCCTGTTGATACCGGGCACGCTGGCGCTGGTGACGGCCTTCATCAGTTTCATCACGCTGACCCTGATCCCGATCCCGATGATCCGCGAACTGGCGATTGCGGCATCGATAGGGGTGGGCTACAAGATAGTGACCAATCTGGTGATGCTGCCGCTGGCTGCCTCGTATTTCAGCTTCTCCCGCGAATATGCGCAGCGCGCCATCGGCCGCCGTGAGCAGCACAGCCGCTGGCTTAGCTGGCTGGCGCTGGTGGCGCGGCCGCGCAACGCCTGGATCGTGGTGGCGCTGGGAAGCGCCTTGTTTGGCGTCGCGGTCTGGCAAAGCCAGGGCCGCCACGTCGGCAGCCTGCAAGCCGGCGCCGCCGAGCTGCGGCCGGAGGCGCGCTTCAACCGCGATGCGGCCGACATCACCGCACGCTTCGATGTCGGCCTGGACTGGCTGACGGTAGTGTTTGAAGTGGCGCCGGCCGGCCAGCTGGATGCCTGCGCGCGGCCCGACGCGCAGCTGTTCATGGATGATTTCGCGCAGCAGATGAGCGGCGTGCCGGGCGTATTGTCGGTGCGCTCGGTGGCCGATGTACTGAAGGGAGTGAATGCCGGTCTCAACGAAGGCAATCCGAAAATGAACGCCATCACGCGCGATGCTCGCGGCCTCGGCTCGCAGTTCGGCAGCGCCAACAACCAGTTGCACGGTTTTTCCTCGTCCGATTGCCGGGCCCAGGGTGTCAACCTGTACCTGAGCGATCACAAGGCCACCACCATCAAAGGCGTGGTGGCGGCGGTCGAGGCGTTCCGCCGCAGCAACCAGCTGAGCGGCGTGAAAATCCGCCTGGCCAGCGGCAACGCCGGCGTTCAGGCTGCCACCAACGAAGTGCTGGAGCGCAGCGAACTGCCGATGATGCTGTATGTCTACGGCGCCATCCTGCTGCTGGTGCTGCTGGCCTACCGCGACTGGCGCGCCATGCTGGCTTGCTGCCTGCCGCTGACGGTCGCTACCTGGCTGGGTTATTGGTTCATGAAGGACCTCAACATCGGCCTGACGGTAGCGACCCTGCCGGTGATGGTGCTGGCTACCGGCATTGGCGTCGACTACGCTTTTTATATCTACAACCGCCTGCAGCTGCATCTGGGCGCCGGCCTCGACATCAGCGGCGCGCTCGAACGCACCTTGCACGAAACCGGCGTGGCGACGGTGTTTACTGCGCTGACCTTGTCGATCGGCGTGGCGACCTGGTCATTCTCGCCGTTGCAGTTCCAGGCCGACATGGGCAAGCTGCTGACCTTCATGTTCCTGGTCAACATGGTGATGGCGGTGACCTTGCTGCCGGCGTTTGCGGTAGTGCTGGAGAGCCTGTTCCCGCGACGCACCGGCACACTGCGCACGCCATCTTTTGCTGCTCATTGAGGATATCCATGTTTCCAGCATCGACTGCTTCCTATGAAAAGACAGCACGCTTCGGCCGCCTTGCGGCGCTCGGGTTTTTGACGCTGGCGCTGTTCAGCCAGGGCGCCCGCGCCGCCGGCCAGGCTGCCTCCGACTGGCCCACCGGCAGGCCCGCGCAGATCCGTCCGCAAGCCAGCAGTAGTCCGCTGCTGGCTGCCGCCACCGCCGGCGAAGGAGCGGGCAGCAGGATCGTGGCGGTCGGCGACCACGGCGTCATCCTGCTGTCCGACGATGGCCGCACCTACCGCCAGGCGCGCAGCGTGCCGACCCGCACCATGCTGACCTCGGTATTCTTCATCGACCGCAACAGCGGCTGGGCTGCCGGTCATGACGGCGTGGTCCTGAAAACCAGCGACGGCGGCGAAACCTGGAAACTGCTGCGGCAGCAGTACGGCCAGGAGCAGCCGATCCTGTCGATCTGGTTCGGCGACGCCAGCAATGGCCTGGCGGTGGGTTTGTTCGGCATGGCCTTGAGCACTGCGGATGGTGGCCAGACCTGGAACGAGCTGAAGCTGAGCAGCGGCGATGCTGCCGACCGTCACTTGTACCGGATTCTGGCGACGCCTAGCGGTGCTTTGCTGATTATGGCCGAGGCCGGCACGGTGTTCCGCTCGGAAGACGGCGGCAAGCGCTGGGACGTGATTGACACTGGCGAGAAAGGCTCGCTGTGGAGCGCCGTGGCATTTTCCGACAATGGCGTGAACACCATCGTGGCGGTAGGCATGCGCGGCCATATCACCCGCAGCAGCGACGACGGCAAGACCTGGCAGGCGGTTGTTTCCGGCACCACGCAGTCGTTGACTGACGTCGCCCAGCTATCCGGACAGCAGCTGATGGCCGCCGGCATGGGCGGCACGCTATTGTTCAGCAGCGACGGCGGCCGCCATTTCAGCGCGCGCCGGGGCGCCGGCGACGCCCCCCTTACGGCGCTGCTCAAGGCGCCGGCAGCCGGGCCGGTGCAACTGGCGCTGTTTTCCATGGCCGGCGTCATGGCGCCGCTGGCCATGCCCTAGCGCCGCCATCCATCAATCTGATTACCTGGGAGGTAATCGACCGTGCTTCCTGGCAGGCGGAGAATGTTTCTGTCGACAACGACAACGCATTTTCCCTAAACCAGCAAACCTTGAAGGAGCACGATCATGACTGACATCAACCACACTGCAACTATTACCGACCAAGCCAATGCCATCGCCAGCCGCTACATCGCCGCCTGGGACGAAACCGACGCCGTACGCCGCCGCGCCCTGATCGCTAACGTATTTACGCCCGATGCAAGCTATCTCGATCCGATGGCGCGCAGCAGCGGCCACGATGGCCTGGACGCCATGATAGGCGCGGTGCAACAGCAGTTCGCCGGCTTGCGTTTCCGCCTGCACGGCAAACAGGACGGCCACAACGATGTGGTGCGCTTTTCCTGGGCCCTGGGCGCTGACGGCGCTGAGCCGGTCGCCTATGGCACTGACGTCGCAGTAGTGGCGGCCGATGGACGCATCCGCAGCGTCACCGGCTTCCTGGATGCGATGACAGTGCCGGCATAGCTGCATATAGCGCGTTACACTGCGCATAATTCTTCGGAGGCAGCTCATGGGTGCATCACAAATGGTCGCGGAGCCGGACCGCAGCGCCGGCGCAAAACAAGGTGTAGAAGCGGGCGCCCGGCACCGCTACTTCAACGACTTCGCCGCGGCCTTGCGCTACTGGCGCGACAAGCGTGGCTACAGCCAGCTGCGCTTGTCGGCCGAAAGCCATATCTCGCAGCGTCACATCAGCTTCCTGGAGAGCGGCCGTGCGCAGCCGAGCCGGGAGCTGATCCTGAAGCTGGGCACGGCGCTCGACATCCCGCTGCGCCAGCGTAACGTGATGCTGCTGGCGGCGGGTTTCGCGCCGGCCTACCAGGAGCGCAAATTGTCCGATCCGGAACTGGCTGCAGTCAAGCAGGCGCTGGACTTCATGCTGGCCCAGCAGGCGCCGTATCCGGCGCTGGTGGTGGACCGGCTGTGGAACCTGGTGATGAGCAACGGCCCGGCCGCCATGATGATGCGCTGGCTGCTGGACATGCCGGAAACGCAGCCGCTGCCGCGCGAAGGCGTCAACATCCTCAAGCTGATGCTGGATCCGCAGGCGATCCGCAAGCATCTGCTCAACTGGCAGGAAGTCAGCGCGGACCTGCTGCACTGGATTCAGCGCGAAGCCATGAGCGACGGTCCCGGCAGCGAAGCCACAGCGCTGCTGGAGCAGCTGGTAGCGCTACCCGGTATCAGGGCGGCGACGCAGACGCCCAATCTCGATACGCGGGTGCTGCCGTTCCTGCCGCTGAAGATCCGCAAGGACGGCGTCGAGTTGAACCTGTTCACCACTATCGCCACCATGGGCACGCCGCATGACGTCACCGTGCACGAGCTGCGGATCGAATCGTTTTTCCCAGCCGATGAAGCCACTGCAGCATGGTTCAAGGAGCGCGCCTAGGCGGCGCGGCGCAGAAAGGGCGCTGCGCTTACAATGGGGATGCTTGCGGGCAACTAGAGGTGACCCGCGCCAACCCTATTGTGGAGAAAACAACATGTTGAAAAAAGTACTGAGCATTGCGCTGCTGGCCGGATGCGCGCCCTTTCTTGCTGCTTGCGTCAGCACTCCGGCGCAGGCGCCGATCGCGGTGCCGGACAACTTGCAGGTCGCTGCCAACCAGGTCCTGACACTGGAGGCAAAGGCCACCGGCGTGCAAATCTATCAATGCGCAGCGACGCCGGCCGACGCTGCAAAATTCGAATGGCATTTCGTGGCGCCGCAGGCCGAGTTGTATGACCCGCAGGGCAACAAGATCGGTAAACACTACGCAGGCCCGACCTGGGAATCGAATGACGGCAGCAAGGTGGTCGGCGCGCTCCAGGCGCAAAGCAAGGCGCCCGATGCGGATGCCATCGCATGGCTGCTGCTGAGCGCCAAATCGACTTCGGGAATCGGCGCCTTCGGCCTGACGCAAAGCATCCAGCGTTTGCAGACCCTGGGCGGCGCCGCACCGGCCGACGGCTGCGACCAGGCGCGGCTGGGCCAGCAGACGCGCGTGCCTTACCAGGCGGTCTATCGATTTTTTGCGGCCAAATCGTAAGGCGTGGCAGCGCAGCTGGCGGCAGCAATTGGCGGTTTGACCATATGCGAAAATCATGTATCCGATTTGTAACAGCCGCCGCAAGCGCATGAAGTGCTGATATATTGACGCGAGGAAATTAACGTCCTCAAGCAGTTTTCAGCCTGCCGCCGGTGATGCCGGCGGCAGCCGTTCGCGACTTATCGGAGTGTTCTGTATGCGTGGTGTGATCAAGCACGGTTTGACCTTTTTATGTATCCTGACACCACTAGCCGCCAACGCCGGCGACACCCTCAGCAAGATCCGCGACAGCCAGACCATCACCTTCGCCTACCGCGAAACGGCGCCGTTTTCCTATACTGATGAAAACAAGCAGATCGTCGGTTATTCGATCGACATGTGCCTGAAAATCGCCGACGCCGTCAAGCGCGAACTGAAGCTGCCGAACCTCAAGGTGGCGTATCTGCCGGTCGATTCGACCACCCGCTTTTCCAGCATCATCGACGGCAAGGCCGACATGGAATGCGGTTCCACCACCAATAACGCCGAACGCCGCACCCGCGTCGGCTTCACCGTGCCGAACTTCTTTTCCAGCGTGCGCATGATCGTCAAGAAGGGCAGCGACATCAAGAACTGGTCTGACTTGCGCGGCAAGACCATCGTCATCACCAAGAGCACTACCACCATCGACCTGGTCAACGACCGCAGCAATGTGCGCTCGCTCAACATCAAGGTGCTGGAAGCCAAGGACGATGCCGAATCGTTCAGCTTCGTCGAGCAGGGCAAGGCCGATGCCTACGCCATGGACGATGTGCTGCTGTACAGTCTGCGCGCCACCGCCAAGACACCATCCGACTTCACCGTGCTGGGCGATCCGCTCTCGATCGAGCAATATTCCCTGATGTTCCGCAAGGACGATCCTGCCTTCAAGCAGCTGGTCGACAAGGAGATGGTGCGGATGATTAACGAGGGCGATTTCCAGAAGATCTACAGCTTCTGGTTTACCCAGCCGCACGGATCGAAGAAGATCAACATGGGCATGCCGATGGGTTATCTGCTGCGCGACTCCCTGCTTTATCCTTCTGACAAGACGGCGCAGTAAGCGCCGGCTGAAGCGGCCGGATGCCTTGCGCATCCGGCTTGCTGCAATCGCTGGGATCAGTTCTGCGGCGCCGGCGGCGTCGGCAGGTTCATCAGCCTGATCATCATCTTTTCAAACGCCGGCACATTGACTTCGCGCACCACGGTGCTGACCTGTGCGATCAGGCCGGGCGGCGCGTAGGCTGCCGGCCAGGACAGGGTATTGCCGTAGCCGGCGCCGAAGTCGGTATCGATGCTGACATACAACTGGTCGGATTTGCTGATCAGCGCCGGCTCCAGCCACACTGCGGTAGCCAGTTCATCCCATAGCGGGAAACCGGTTTCCGTGACCTTCTTGACCATCTGCGCCAGCGGCGTGCCGGACCTGGTCATGTCGTTCAGCAGCCTGGCGCTGAGCTCGGTCGCGGTCGACGGATCGGCCGGCACCATGACGATATGTTTCCATGGCGCGCGCAAGACAATCTTGGCGGCTTCGGGATCCCAGCGGAAATTGAATTCCAGGCGCGGCGTGTTGCTGTACTCGCGCGCAAACTGTTCGGCCGATTTGGACGGCAGCATCTGGTGCGGGTTCAGACTGCCGCCCATGTAGACGATTTCCTTGGCGGTGGCGGCGAAACTCGGGTCGAGGCTGATCGCCAGCGCCACATTGGTCATCGGCCCGGTCGCCAGGATGGTCACTTCGCCTGGGAATTCATGGACTTTTCTGATCATGAAATTGGCGGCGATTTCGTTGGCCGGCCTGGTATGCGGCATGCCTTCCGGCAGCTGCGGAACGAAGTCGTGCGCATGGTAATTGGGCTGGCTCTGGATGGTGCCGTCCGGCCATTTCTCATCCATCCAGGCGCCCTTGTAGACCAGCTTGCCGTACAGCGCTTCCCAGCGGCGCGTGGTTTCCTGGGTATTCAGCAACGGAAACGTGGAGCCCGGAATCACCGGGATATCGCTGCGGCCGATCACTTCCAGCGTGCGCAGCGCATGCGCGATATTTTCATCGCGCCAGGTCGAGCCGCTGACGATGGTAATCCCCAGCACTTCCACATCCGGCGACTGGATCGCCATCAGCTGCGCCGCACGCGGGCCGCCGATATCGTCGTCGATGATGACCTTACGCTTGCCTTCGGCCTGCGCCGTCACGGCAATGCCCAGCATGAACAGGGCCGACAGCAGCTGGCGCTGCATGAACTTCGCTTTCATAATTCGCCTTGAAATAAAAATCAGAACAAGAACAGCCGGCAGGGTGGGCACCGATGCTCACCCTGCTTTCCCATGCTTAGAAGTTGGAGCGGAACTGCACGCCAAACACGCGCGGCTCGTTGATGAAGGCGGTCAGGTTGTTGAAGTCGATGCCGCCCACGGCCACCGTCTTGTTGGTGATGTTGCGGGCGAAGCCGGCGATTTCATATTTGTCGCCGGCCCATTTGTAACCTACGCGCAAACCGCCTTCCAGCAAAGGCTTGCCGGTGAATTCGGTGGAGTTGTACAGGAAGAAGTTGATCTTGCTGCGGTAAGCCCAGTCGGTATAGAAGTACAGCTCGTCGTTGTTGCCGAGCGGGATGCCGTAGCGCGCCGTGACGTTGGCAATCCACTTCGGCGCCTGCGGCAAGGGATTGCCGTCGATCGAATACAGGCCCGGCCGCACCTGGGTATTGAGCATGGTGCAAGCGGCGCAGCCGGCCACCAGCAGGTTGGGATCGCGGATCTGGGTGAAGTTGTAGCTGCCGCCGAAAGTCATGCGCAGGCGCTCGCTCAGGTTGGCTTCCAGGTCCAGCTCGGCGCCATGGCCGACGCTCTTGGCGGCATTCACCAGCATGATCGAATTGGAAGCGCCGCCGACCGCGGTCAGCTGCTGGTTCTTGACGTCGAAGGTGTAGACGCTGAAGTTGGCGCGTGCGCGGCGGTTGAACAGGTCGGCCTTGATCCCGGCTTCGTACGAGGTGATGGTCTCGGCATTGGCCACCGTGATCGGCACCGAGGACGAAGGAGCGGCAATGCTCGGCGCGCGGAAGCCGGTAGCGACCCGCGCATAGGTCGTGATGTCGTTGTTGAGCGCATAGTTGGCGCTCAGGTCCCAGCTGACGTTCGACTTGCTTTCGCTGATCGAACCCGGCCCGGTGAAGCTGACGTTGTTGGCGACTTCGTTGGAGAAATCCTTCTTGTCCTCGGTGTAGCGCAGGCCGCCGCGCAGCTTGAAGCGGTCGTTGACGTCATAGGTGAGCGAGCCGAACGCGGCATAGGCGGTATTTTTCTGGCGGTTCTGCAGATAGCTGGTTTGCAGCTGGGTAGTGCTGTCGAAGTTGGAACTGTTGCCGGCCACGTTTTCGTAGAAATAGTACAAGCCGGTCTGCCAGTTGAGCGGGCCGTCGTTTTTCGACTCGACCCGGAACTCCTGCGAGAACTGCTTGTGATCGGCGATGCCGCCGCCGGTCTGCACCTGGAATGGGATGAAGCCTGGTCCGGTCGGCGTGCCGCCGTCGATGTCGCCGCGGCTGAAGTAGCTGGAGATGGTTTCATAGCCGGTGATCGAATACAGCTTCACATTATCCAGGTTCCACGACAGGCGCGCGCTGCCGCCGGCGGTATGCAGCGATTGCGTATTCATCGCATTGGTGGTGACAGTGCCTGGATCGAAGCCGGCGACGAAGCCGTCGCTGCCTTTTTGCAGGATGTTGGCGCGGAACAGCTGGGCATTGCCTTCCGAGGCGCGCGAGTGAATGTTGAAGAGCGCATTGAAAGTGCCATCCGGCTTGTACAGGAATTGCAGCCGTCCGGCGCGTTCGTTGTAGCCGCCCATGCTGCCGGTCGGGCCGCCGCCGTTGTTGGTGATCCAGTCGTCGCGGTGCTCCACCAGCGTGGAGAAGCGCATCGCCCACTGGTCGCTGAGCGGAACGTTGACCGCGGCTTCGACATTGGCGGTGTTGTAGGTGCCGTCGGAGACGCTGTAGTAACCCGAGACCTTGTCCAGGCTAGGCTTGGCCGAATCGAACTTGACCACGCCGGCCGGCGTATTGCGGCCGAACAGCGTGCCTTGCGGCCCGCGCAGCACTTCTACCCCGGCCAGGTCGAACATCGGGAAACCCTTGAGCGCGGCGTTTTCCTGCACCACATCGTCAAACACCAGCGATACCGGCTGCGAGGCGAAGGCCGAGAAATCGGTATTGCCGTAGCCGCGGATATAGAAGCGCGGGAAAGTGCGGCCGTTAGAGGATTCGATATTCAGGCTGGGCACCTTGGCCGCCAGCACGCGGATGTCCTGGCCGCCGGAGTTGAGCACATCGAGCGTCTCGCCCTTGAGCAGGGTCACTGAGATCGGCACGTCCTTGATCTTTTCGACCTTGCGCTGTGCGGTCACGGTCATGGTTTCCAGCTGCAATGAAGAACCGTCTTGCGCCGCCGGACTGGCCGCTGCTGGCGCTGCGGCGCCGGCGGTTTGCGCCAGCGCCGCGCCAAACGGCAAGGCGGCTCCCAATGTCAGCACCATCTTCCCTGCGCAACGCATGTGGGCGCGTGCCCTCGCTTTTTTTCCCATTTTCCATCCCTCAGTGATCGACGTTGATAAAACCGGATTTGCTTGTTTTAGTTATGCCTGCTGCGTGCTGGCCCGGGCCGCAGACTTGCACGGCGCCCGACCGCAACGGAGTCACTCAACGCAAAGACCGTGCCAGAATTTTTCCCGGCAGGAAGAATGGAAAAAACGATATTACGTTTTGTAGCGAAATATATTGTATACATACGGAAAAGCGAAATTCGAACGTCGACAACTTGCTGGAGTGATAAGTCAGGCTGTCGTGCGAGCTGCCGCGCCCGGCAAATAATAACGCCTTCTATTGGGGAGGGCCGCGCCAAAACAGGGCTGGCCGGAGTGTTGCAAGAACCGGATTAGTGCGCGCCGGCGCGCCAAAATGGCGACATTTTGAAATAACTTGTATACACTTTATGACAGCTGGCGCAGGCGTGAATGTGTCCTAAGATAGCCCTGCAAAGCCGGCTGTCTCAGGCCAGATCGAGGATTTCAGCCAGGTTGACTTCGTGTTCGTGGTCGCTCAGACGCAAGGCGTTTTCGATGTCGAGCAGATGCTGGTCCATCATGCGGATCGCCTGCTTGACGTCGCCGGCGGCGATGGCGTCGATCAGGTGTTCGTGTTCGTGGTTGGGGCAGGCAGTCTTGTTGGGCGCCTGGTACAGGGCGATGATCAGGGAGCAGCGCGAGACCAGTTCGCGCAGGAAGCGGGTCAGTACCGGATTGCCGGCTGTCTCGGATAACAGGATGTGGAATTCGCCGCCGAGGCGTATCCACCTGGCGTGGTCGCCGCTATGAAAGGACGCATGTTCTTCTTTGACGATTTGGCGCAGCCGGGCGATCTGGGCGCGCGTTGCATGCTGCGCCGCCAGCGGCACGATGATGGCTTCGATGGCGCGCCGCGCGGCGAAGATCTCGCGCGTTTCCTGCGGCGTCGGCTGGGCGATGATGGCGCCGCGGTTCGGTCGCAGTTCCAGGATATGGTCGTGCGCCAGGCGCTGGATGGCTTTGCGCACGATGGTGCGGCTGACCGCGAACAGTTCGCACAGGCTGGCTTCGGTCAGCTTGGTGCCCGGCGGCAGGCGCTGGCTCATGACCGCCTTCAGCACCGAATCGTAGATTTTCTGATCGACCACGCCGCTGCCCCGCGTTGACGCGGGCCTGCTTGCAGTGTCACTGGACTTTTTTTTCATGCGCTCTGTTTTCGTTTTGGGATTGCCAGCCTGCAGCCATGCTACCGCAAATCGGCGCCGCCAGGCATGGGCGCGGCAGCAGGTCGGTATAGGCAGGCTTAGGCAGGAATCGCGCCAGATGCCTGGTTTTCTGGCTGCCGTGGTCTGGCATGCAGTTTGCTTTTGCAGTAGCTTCATGCCGGTAAAAGATTGCGCTGCAATCTGCCGGTAAGCAGCTGAGTGAGGTAGCATGACGCTTGCGTCGCGGTTCGCCGAAGGTTCGTCGACTACGGCAAGCGCAATCGTGCTGGATTCATTTTGCAACGGTCTTTCATTGACACAGGCAGAAGAAGTGACTTCAACCATACCGCGTCTGCAGATTGCCCATATCCGCAAAGCCTATCCGGGTGTGCTGGCCAACGACGATATCAATCTCGCGGTCGCGCCCGGCGAAATCCACGCCGTGCTGGGCGAGAATGGCGCCGGCAAGTCTACCCTGATGAAAATCATTTTCGGCACGGTCAAGCCGGACGCCGGAGAGATCTTCTGGAACGGCGAGCTGGCCCACATCGCCAGTCCGCATGTCGCCCGCCAGCTCGGCATCGCCATGGTGTTCCAGCACTTCTCCTTGTTCGATACCCTGACCGTCGCGGAAAATATCGCACTTGGCCTGGCTTCCGATGTCAGCATGGCCGAGCTGGTGACGCAGATCCGCCAGACCGGCGAAAAGTACGGCCTGGAGCTGGAGCCGCACCGTCACGTGCATACGCTGTCGGTCGGCGAACGCCAGCGCGTCGAAATCGTCCGCGCCTTGCTGACCAATCCGCAGCTGCTGATCCTGGACGAGCCGACTTCGGTGCTGACGCCGCAGGCGGTCGACAAATTGTTCGTCACTTTGCGCAAGCTGGCCGCCGAAG
>NZ_DATMRB010000202.1:0-27560 GCF_035566555.1 Collimonas sp. | reverse complement strand
CGCAACATCCAGACCACCGAAACCATCAACGGCATCAACTACACCCGCAACGCCGGCAAGGCGCGCTCGCGCGGCCTGGAGTTCGACGCCACTGGCCGCATCAGCCAGAACCTGAGCCTGGTCGGCAGCTACGCCTACACCGAAGCGCGCTATGCCGATGACCCCAAGCTGGCCGGCAACCCGTTGCCGAACACTCCCAAGCATGCGGCGTCGCTGTACCTGACGCGCGATTTCGGCATCTCGCGCATTGGCCCGGTCGAAGGCCGCATCAGAGCCGGCGCCGGCGCCCGCGTATTCAGCAGCCTGCCGGTGGGCGACGGCACGGGCAAGGTCTATCACCTGCCCTACGGCCGCGTGATGGATGCATTCGTATCCTGGAACACCCTGATCGAAGGGCAATCGGTAGACTGGCAGTTCAACGTCAAGAACCTTTTCGACTCGACCTACTACACCGCCAGCTGCTGCAGCGGCACGCCGTTCGTCAATATCGGCGCCGGCCGCGAGTTCACGCTCAGCGCCAAGCTGAATTTCTGACGGTGCGGGCGCTGGCCCGTATGACAGGCGTTACCGGCCGGCGTGCGCGCGCTCCGGCCGGTGCATGAACACCGTCAGCGTATCGCGCTGCGGCGGCACGCCGATCTGCGCCAGGATGCGGCCGACCGCGCCGCGATGATAATTGCCGTGCGTGAGTACATGCATCAGCATCTCGGCACGCGACATCCGCCCCGGCGAGCCGTCGACGAAAGTGAAATCGACGGCTTCATCAAGCTCTGCCGCTGACAGGCCACCGGCATACCCAAGCAGCCAGCCATCGGTCTCACGCACCGCTGCTCGCAGATCCGCAAGCGCAGGCGTGGCCGGCGTATTCAAACCCTTGTAGGCATGTGGCAGGCGCTGCAGGTTGGCTTGAAATATGCAATCCACCACGTAGACGTGATTCAGAATGCGTATGGCGTCATGCTTTTCGCGCTCGTGGGCATCCGCCGGCAAGGCGCCGATGGCGGCAAACAAGGTCTCGTTGGCCCAGGTTTTGTATTCAAACAGCGTGGTAAACAGGTTTTGTGCGTTCATGGTGGCTGGCGTTGACTGGCTATGAAAGGTGAAGGAAATTCTATCGGGTTTCCGCCATCCTGACATTTTTCCCCTGAACGCTAGCTGACGGGATAAATCTTGCCAAACTCGCCGCGCTTCCCCGGATGCCCTACAATCTCGCCATGAGTCATTTAACTATCCTTTTGCCATTCGGCCTGCCGCCGCCGGAACTGGCGCGCGATTTGTTGCGCGAATTGAAGCTGCCTGCCCTTGCCACCCTGATGGCGCGCGCCAGAAAAGAGCATTCCCGCCGCGAATTCGACGATTTCGCCCGCGCCTTGCCGCATGAGATGTGGCTGAGCGCGCAGTTTCCCCTGCCTTCGTTCGTGCCGGCGCACCCCGCGCCAGGGCAAGACGTGCATAACAGCCCTGCCCTGGCTTGCGCCGCCATGCGCGCGCTGGGCCTGCCGGCAGAACAAGGCGCCTGGTTCATGCTGCATCCGGCGCACATCCATATCGCCCGCGACCATCTGGTGCTGACCGATATCCGTCAGATCGCCTTGTCCGAGGCGGATTCGCGTGAATTGTTCGATGCCGCGGCGCCGCTGTTTGCCGAAGTTGAGCGGGAGCTGGTATATGGCGACGCCAACACCTGGTTCATGCGCGCCGACGACTGGCAGGGCTTGCTGACCTCGACGCCGGACGCGACCTGCGGGCACAACATCGATATCTGGATGCCGCAAGGCGACGGCGCCCGCGACTGGCGCAAGCTGCAGAATGAAGTGCAGATGCTGTGGTTTGCCCATCCTTTGAACGAGCGCCGCCAGATGCAGGGCAAGCAGGCGGTCAACTCCCTGTGGCTGTGGGGCGGCTCGCCCGCTACAGCGCCAAGCATCGGCAAGCGCGAAGTATTCAATCTGCCGGACGGCTTCGGCGGTCTCGGCCAATATGCCAAGATGGCCGTCGCCAAGGCCGGCGCAGCCGACATCGTCGCCGCCAAGCCGGGACAAGGCCTGCTGACGCTGGATGCGCTGATCCAGCCTGCGCTCACCGGCGAATGGTCGAGCTGGCTGGAGCAGCTGCACACACTGGAAAGCACCTGGTTCGCCCCCTTGCTGCAAGCCATGCGACAAGGGCAGCTGGATAGCCTGTCCCTGATCGTCACCGACAGCAGCCACGTGCTTGAACTGAGCACCACCAGGTTCTCGCTGAAAAAATTCTGGCTCACGCCAACCCTAGCTAGATTGCTGCCATGACCCGCATCACCACCCGCCCCTATTCCTTCCGCGACTCTGAACGGCTGCACCAGAGCGGCATCCATCCCGTGCTGGCGCGCGTTTACAGCGCGCGCGGCCTGCTCGACGTCAAGGAGCTGGAGAGCGAACTGACGGCGCTGATCCCGCCCGCCGGCCTGCTGCATATCGACGCCGCCGCCAGCTTCCTGGCCGACGCCATCGCCGCGAAAAAGAAAATGGTGATCGTCGCCGACTACGACTGCGACGGCGCCACCGCCTGCGCGGTCGGCCTGCGCGGCCTGCGGCTGCTGGGCGCCAACATCGATTTCATCGTGCCCAACCGCTTCGAGTACGGCTACGGCCTGACGCCGGAGATCGTCGAACTGACCGCCCGCGAGAAATCGCCCGACATCATCGTCACGGTCGACAACGGCATCGCCAGCATCGACGGCGTGGAAGAGGCCAACCGGCGCGGCATCGAGGTGGTGGTCACCGATCATCACTTGCCCGCCGATACGCTGCCGGCGGCGCGCGTCATCGTCAATCCCAACCAGCCGGAATGCGGCTTTCCCAGCAAGAACCTGGCAGGCGTCGGCGTCATGTTCTATGTCTTGCTGGCGCTGCGCGCCGAAATGCGCAAGCGCGGCGTGTTCGACGCCAAGAGCCAGCCGAAGCTGGATGTGCTGCTGGACCTGGTGGCGCTCGGCACCGTGGCCGACGTCGTCAAGCTGGACGCCAACAACCGCATCCTGGTCGCGCAAGGCTTGAAGCGCATGCGCGCCGGCCGCATGCATGCCGGCATTGCCGCCCTGTTCCGCGCTGCCGGCCGCGAGGCGCGCCGCGCCACGCCTTTCGATCTCGGCTTCGCGCTGGGGCCGCGCCTGAACGCCGCCGGCCGCCTGGCCGACATGGCGCTCGGCATCGAATGCCTGACCACCGACGACGAGGGCCGCGCCTGGGCCATCGCCCAGCAGCTCGACGCTATCAACCGCGAACGGCGCGATATCGAAGCCGGCATGCAGGATACCGCGCTGGCCTTGCTGGATGATTTCAAGCCGCAGGACAGCACCACCATCAGTGTCTTCGATGCCTCCTGGCACCAGGGTGTGATCGGGATCGTGGCCTCACGCCTGAAGGATAAGTTCTACCGGCCGACGATTACCTTTGCGCCAGGCGGCGAAGGTTTGATCAAGGGCTCGGGGCGCTCGATTCCCGGCTTTCATCTGCGCGATGCGCTGGACCTGGTGTCCAAGCATGCGCCCAGCCTGATCCAGAAATTCGGCGGCCACGCGATGGCGGCCGGGCTGACTATCCGCGCCGATGCGTTTGAAGCGTTCGCCGAAGCCTTTGAAAAAGTCGGGCGCGAATGGCTGGGCAAGAGCCAGCTGGAACGCGTGGTGGAAACCGACGGGCCTCTGGAAGATGCTTACTACACCACCCAGTTCATCGAACTGATGGATGGCCAGGTATGGGGCCAGGGCTTTGCCCCGCCGCTGTTTTGCGACGAATTCCGGGTAGTCAGCCAGCGCATCCTGAAGGAAAAGCATCTGAAGCTGCTGCTGGAACGGAATGGCACGCGCTACGATGCAATCTGGTTCGGGCACACCGATGAACTAGGGAGCAAGGCCAAGGTGGCGTTCCGGCTGGATGCCAATGAATATAACGGGGTTACCAAGGTACAGCTGATGGTTGAGCACGCGGAACCGATGTAATTCCTAGAACGCGGAATGCATTACTCCGTAGTCCGTTAAATAGGGTCAGAGTCGAATTTTTTAGAAAACAAAAATTCGACTCTGACCCTATTTAACTACTGGGTTGGCGTTGCTGGCTGGGTGGGAAGTTTTCGAATTTGCTCCAGACGCGGCGCAATTGCCTGGTCGAGTTGAAACCGGCTTGCTGGGCGACCTGCTCCATGTCCAGCTTGGATTGCGTCAGCAGCTCGCGCACCAGGGCGACGCGGATGCGCTGGATGTAGTCGACCAGGCTGCAGCCGGTGTGCTCGCGGAACAGCCGCGTCAGATGGCGTTCGCTGGTGCAGGCGATGGCGGCCAACTGCGGCAGGTCCCAGTCGTGTGCGGGATCGCCAATGATAGCGTCCTGCACCCGGTGCACCGCGGGGTGCAAGTGATTGCGGCAAGCCTGCCATGGCGACAGCTGCGGATCGCTGCCGGCGCGACGCATGTAGATCACCAGGGAACGGGCAATCGAGGCGCTGCGGGCGTGGCCGGCAATCTGCGCCACCACATGCAGCGCCAGGTCGATGCCGGTGGTGACGCCGGCGCTGGTGTAGATATTGCGGTCTTCGACGAAGATGCGGTTTTCCAGTACGTGGGCGCGCGGCGCGATGCTGCGCAAGGCGTCGCAATGGCTGTGATGGGTCGTGCACTGGCGACCATCCAGCAAACCGGCATAGCCGGCCAGCAGGGCACCGGTGCAGCTGCACAGCAGGCGATGGCTATCCTGCCACTGCGCGCGCAGCCAGCCTACCGCGCGCTGGTCGTTGGCGCTGCTGAAATCGTCGTCGCTGCCGACGCAGCCGTGCAGCACCACCATGGCGTTGGGTGGCAGGCTGTCCGGCAAAGGTCCGAATCCGGTCAGGCCGAGTCCGAGCGAGGTGTTGATGTGGTCAGCGGCGCTGACATAGCGCAACGCGAAAAAATCGGCGCGGCCCTCGCGCTCGGCAATCCGGTTGGCATAACGCAGCACCTCCGCCGGACCCATCAGGTCAAGCGTCATGGTAGCGTCGCGCAGCAGGAAATAGACCGGAATCGTGGTCTCGGCCTGGCGCGTGTTGTCAGTTATTGCAGCCATCGGTACTCCATCTGTCTGGCGGTGGCGTCAGCCAGCGGACGTCCAGCCAGGCGCTCGACCAGATGCAGACTCATGTCGATGCCCGCCGAAATGCCGCCGGAAGTCACCACTTTACCGCAATCTATCCAGGCTACGTCCGGCTTCACGTTCAAGCCCGGAAAACCGGCTTGCAACTCCTCCTGGTCTTCCCAGTGGGTGGTGACATCCAGCCCCTGCAGCAGGCCAGCCTTGGCCAGCAGGAAGGCGCCGGTGCAGACCGAAGCCATGATTGCCGTCCCCTGCGACTGCGCGGCAAGCCATTGGATTACCGCGTCGTTCTTGAGTATCGCCGCCACATCCCCGCCCGGCACCAGCAGCACATCGAGGTCGGCAGACGGCGTCAGCACGCAGTCCGGCAGTACTTTCATGCCCCCTCTCGCCCGCACCGGCTGCATGGCGGGCGCGACCAGGAAGCACTTGAACAGATGCGCCGCGGCGCCGTTACCGTTGCTCCTGCCGTGGACCCGGGCGGCCGTCGAAAACACTTCGTAGGGTCCGGAAAAATCAAGGATCTCGACATCGTCAAACACCAGTATTCCCACGCTCAACATCTTTTAACCTCATCCGCTATACGCGGCGCCCGTGGACCGGACTGCCATCGTTGAAGATCATGTTAAGCCTGCAGCCAATATCAAAAAATACGCTGCGTAGACATAATGCGGACAAAACCGGACATAACGACCGGAAATACAGACGAGAGGTGAAAAATGCGCAAAGCCGACAGCTACGCCAGCGTGTGGGACCCGATTGCCAATGCGGCTGAGCATGCCGCCAATCTGCACACGCGTTCTGAACTGCTGGAAAAAATCGCTGACATCGTGCAGCAGAGCGGATGGACTGACGCCGACGCTGCCAGCCATTGCAGGATCAGCCAGATGCGCATGGACGATCTGCTGTGCGGCCGCGTGTCGCACTTTTCGCTGGATGCCCTGGTCAGCATCGCCACGGCGCTCAGCCTGCGCGTACATGTAGAACTGGCGCCGGCCTGAAGCCGCCAGGGTGCTACAGCGTCAACGCACCGGCAGGAACTGCAGGAAAGTCCCGCCCACCAGATTCTGCAGGTAGCTGATGCCGGCGCGCCGGTATTTCTCGGTGGTCATCTCAGCCAGCAAGTCGATGCGGGCGATGATCTTGCCGAACTCCCTTTCAAAACTGATGTTGCGCTCGCTCTCGCTCATGTCGTTGGACAGCAGCAAAGGCTGGCCGGCAGTATTCTTGCGGCTGTTGAGTATCCATGCGGCAATTTCCATGTTGCGCGCAGCGTTGTACAGGTACTGGGCGTCGAAGCCGTCGATCAGGTAGAACTTGGTCTTGCCGCCGTGGGCGACGATGATCATGTCGGCCGCGCCATAGATGAAGGCCGCCGCGCGGTCGCCGCTGAAATCCGGCGTCAGCGCCAGCGACAGCGCCTGGATGTCATGCTTGCCCTGCAGCTCGGGCCATGGCTGGCGCGCCTCGATCGCATCGCGCACCCGCTTGATCGCCAGTTCGCGGCTGCCGGCGGTCTTTTTCCATTCGGCCGGATTGCGCCGGTACAGCTTGTCCAGCAAGCGGTACAAGCTGTCCAGATTGTCGCGCATCCCCAGCGTGGCGATGCGGTTGACGTCGGACTGCCCCAGTTCGGCGCCGCTGGTGGAAGCGCTCTGCACTTCGCCGTGCGGCGCCGGCGTCGGCGCCAGCATGCCGCAGGCGCCCAGCGCCAGGCATAGCGGAATCATCAGCATCGGCGATGACAAAACAGCATCACATCGTAGCTTAAGCAACATAGGCGGCCGAGCCAGGCTGAAGAGTTATCAAGCGTAATCCATTGTAATGAGCTTGCCGCTTCGATAGCTGCCATCTTGCAATGGTTCACATTGCTTCCGATTTGAGACAAAACAGCGCCGAATCCGTGTCAATCGGGAAACACCCGCGCCATCTGCCATGCTGCTGGCGTATAATTTAGGGTTTGATTGCAAAAGAGCCAAAAATGGAAGCCGAACGCTTAAATTCCCTGCAAAACCTGCTCGCCGACCTGACCAGTCGCGAAGCCGAACTTCGGAGGTATCTTTGACTTCGATACGAAGTTAGAGAAACTCGACCAGGTCAATGGCGAACTGGAAGATCCGGAAGTCTGGAACGACCAGAAGCGCGCCCAGGACCTGGGTAAAGAAAAGAAATCGCTGGAAGCCATCGTGCTGACGCTGACCAAGATCGAAGCCGATCTGGGCGACACCACCGATCTGTTCCTGATGGCCCGCGAAGAGCAGGATGAAGCAACGGTAGAAGCGGTCGAAGCCGATACCGAGGAATTGCGCAAGCTGGTGGAAGGCATGGAATTCCGCCGCATGTTCAGCAATCCGATGGACCCGAACAACTGCTTCATCGACATCCAGGCCGGCGCCGGCGGCACCGAGGCCCAGGACTGGGCGTCGATGCTGCTGCGCCAGTACCTGCGCTATTGCGAACGCAAGGGCTTCAAGGTCGAGATCCTGGAACAGTCCGACGGCGAAATCGCCGGCATCAAGACCGCGACCCTGAAAGTCGAAGGCGACTACGCCTATGGCTTCCTGCGCACCGAAACCGGCGTTCACCGCCTGGTGCGCAAATCGCCTTTCGATTCCGCCAACGGCCGCCACACCTCGTTCTCCAGCTTGTTCGTGTATCCGGAAGTAGATGATTCGATCGATATCGACGTCAATCCTGCCGACGTCCGCGTCGATACTTACCGCGCATCCGGCGCCGGCGGCCAGCACATCAACAAGACCGACTCGGCGGTGCGCCTGACGCACATGCCGTCCGGGATTGTGGTGCAATGCCAGAACGACCGCAGCCAGCACCGCAACCGCGCCGAAGCGTGGGACATGCTGAAAGCCAAGCTGTATGAACTGGAACTGCGCAAGCGCATGAGCGAGCAGCAGAAACTGGAAGACTCCAAGACCGACGTCGGCTGGGGCCACCAGATCCGTTCCTATGTGCTGGACCAGTCGCGCATCAAGGATTTGCGCACCAACTTCGAGAGCGGCAACACCAAGGCCATCCTCGACGGCGACCTGGACGACTTCATCGCGGCCTCGCTCAAGCAAGGCGTGTAAGCAGCAAACTCGGTTGCACAAGGTGCCGCGGGCAATCTCCGCGGCACGGTCTTCCCCGCCGCACCACAGACGTTTCACCGCATCATTTGAAAAGACACTGACATGACGACAGACAATCAGCAGCAACCTGTCCCGCAAGACGAAAACAAGATCATCGCGGAACGCCGCAACAAGCTCGGCGCCTTGCGCAGCCAGGGCGTAGCCTTCCCCAATGACTTCCGCCCGACCCACAAGGCAGACGCGGTGCAGGCGGAGTACGCCGGCCAGGACGGCGAAGCGCTCGATGCCGCTGCCGTCAAGGTAGTGGTCGCCGGCCGCATGATGCTCAAGCGCGTGATGGGCAAGGCTTCCTTCGCGACCTTGCAGGACGCCTCGGGCAGCAAGGCCGACGGCCGCATCCAGCTGTTCATCACCAAGGAAAACATCGGTGAAGACAACTACGACAGCTTCAAGCACTACGACCTCGGCGACATCCTCGGCGCCGAAGGCACGCTGTTCAAGACCAAGACCGGCGAGCTGTCGATCAAGGTCACCACGCTGCGCCTGCTGACCAAATCGCTGCGTCCGCTGCCGGACAAGTTCCACGGCCTGGCCGACCAGGAAACCAAGTACCGCCAGCGCTACGTCGACCTGATCATGAACGAAGAAACGCGCCGCACCTTCAAGGCGCGCACTGCCGCCATGTCGTCGATCCGCCGTTTCATGGAAAAGAACGACTTCATGGAAGTCGAAACGCCGATGCTGCACGCCATCCCCGGCGGCGCCGCGGCCAAACCGTTCATCACCCACCACAATGCGCTGGACATGCAGATGTTCATGCGCATCGCGCCTGAACTGTATCTGAAGCGTCTGGTGGTCGGCGGCTTTGAGCGCGTATTTGAAGTCAATCGCAATTTCCGTAACGAAGGCGTGTCGCCGCGCCACAATCCGGAATTCACGATGATGGAATTCTATGCCGCTTACGTTGACTATCAGTGGCTGATGACCTTCACCGAACAAGTGATCCGCCAGGCTGCGGTCGATGCCCACGGCACCGCTACCCTGATCTATCAGGGCCGCGAACTGGACCTGAGCAAGCCGTTCCAGCGCCTGACCATCGTCGGCGCCATCAACAAATACGCACCGCAATACCAGGATGCGCAATTGCAGGACGCGGAATTCATCAAGGCCGAGCTGAAGAAATTCGGCGTCAAGCCGCATGCGCATTCCGGCCTGGGCGCGCTGCAGCTGGCGCTGTTTGAAGAAACCGCCGAAGCGCAACTGTGGGATCCTACCTACATCGTCGACTATCCGGTGGAAGTATCGCCGCTGGCGCGCGCCTCCGACACGGTGCCCGGCATCACCGAACGCTTCGAGCTGTTCATCACCGGCCGCGAAATCGCCAACGGCTTCTCCGAGCTGAACGACTCCGAAGACCAGGCCGCCCGCTTCCAGGCCCAGGTAGCCGCCAAGGACGCCGGCGACGAAGAAGCCATGTACTACGACGCCGACTACATCCGCGCGCTGGAATACGGCATGCCTCCGACCGGCGGCTGCGGCATCGGCATCGACCGCCTGATGATGCTGATCACCGACTCGCCGAACATCCGCGACGTCATCCTGTTCCCGCACCTGCGCCGCGAAGACTGATATATACGGAGGTGCTGGTTTTTCCAAAAACTAGCGCAGACGCAGTCAAATGGGGTCAGAGTTTTTTTTACGGCAGCTTCATCGCCGTAAATTACTCTGACCTAATTTAACGTCCCAAGCCGCAAGAATCCAGGCAATCGCCAAAATAATTCGACTCTGACCCCAATTAAGTGAGGCAAGCGACCCCTGGATACTGGCTAAAACTCTTGCCCGAGCGCGCGGATAATCATTTCGCTGACGTCAATATGGTCGGGCTGGTCCAGTATCCACATCACTGCGCGCGCGACGTCGTCCGCTTCCATCATGGCGTCTGGACGTTCGGCCCACAGCGGGGTGTCTACATGGCCGGGGGAGATTACAGAGACGCGCACTCCGCTTCCCACCACTTGCTGACGCAGGCTTTCCGCCAGGCCGGTGACGGCCCATTTGGTTGCGGTATAGAGATTGCCCGGATAGACCTTGCGGCCAGCGGTGCTGCCGGTGAACAGGAAATAGCCGCGTGCCGTGGTGAGCGCCGGCAAAGTGGCTTTTATCAGCAACGCCGCGCCTAGCACATTCGTCATGATCATCTCGCGCCACTGCTCCGGATCGCCGCTGGCCAGGTCGCCGCGCGCGGAAAATCCGGCATTGGCGAAAGCCACGTCCAGCCGGCCCCAGCGCTGCAGGCATGCCTGCACGGCAGACTCGGTCTGCTCCCAGGAGCCGGCATCGCCCACCTCTCCGAAAATGCGAGAGCGCTGCTCACCATGGAAAGATCCCAGGAAAGCCTGCAATCGTTGCTCGCTACGGCCGGTGACAAATACATTGTGGCCGGCAGTAATCGCATGGCGCGCCGTGGCCGCACCGATACCACTTGTGCCGCCGGTAATAAAAATGTTCTTCATGAATCTGTTCCAGACATAGATCAATAAAAATTAGGGTCAGAGTCGAATTTTCATACCGCGCGCTGGCGATAATCGGTCAATATCTGCTCCGCCCCCTTCTCCGCCACCATCATCACCGCCGCATTGATATTCCCCGAAGTGATGTTGGGAAAAATCGATGCATCGATCACGCGCAGACCTTTGACGCCATGCACTTTCAGCTTGCTGGAAACCACCGACTTTTGCTGGTCCGGGCCCATCGCGCAAGAGCCGCACAGGTGGTAGATCGAGCCGGCCTGTTCGCGGAAAAATTGCAGCATGCTGGCGTCGTCGCTGACGGCGGCAGCGGGAGAGACCTCTTCCACGATGATCTTCTTGAAGGCTGGCGCCTGGATCAGCTTGCGTATCAGGGCGCCGCCCTGGATCGCTTCCTCCTGGTCCTTTTGCGTGCTGAGGTAATTCGGCATGATCTTCGCCGGCACGCAGGCATCCTTGCCGGCGATCTCGATGGCGCCGCGGCTGCTAGGACGGCAAGGATTGAAGAACAGCAGGAAGCCGGAATACGGATCAGGCTTCAGTTTTGCCAGCGGATTCTTGGGAATCTGGTAAGACAAGGGATTGAAATAGAGCTGTAGGTTGGGATGCTGTTCTTCGGCGCTGCCCTTGAAGAAGCCGCCGGCCTGGTTGACGCTCATCGCCAGCGGACCGCTACGCTTGAACAGATACTGGACGCCAGCCTTGGCCTGGCCCAGCAGCGATCCCAGCTGATCGTTCAGCGTCTTCTTGTTAGCCTTGAAGTAGAACGACACGCACAAGTGATCTTGCAGGTTCTTGCCCACCCCTGGCAGATGCTGCACCAGCGGGATGCTATGCGCGGCCAGCAGTTCGGCGTCCGCCACGCCGGACAATTGCAGCAGCTTGGGCGAGTCGACCGCGCCGGCCGCCAGGATCACTTCCTTGTTGGCGTTGAACACGCGGCGCATGCCGTTTTGCATGACCGCGACGCCGGCCGCGCGCTTGTCCGGATCGAACAGGATCTGCTCGGCCAAGGCATTGCGCTCCAGCGTCAGGTTAGGCCGCTTCAGCGCCGGATGCAGATAGGCATAGCCGCTGGAATCGCGCTTGCCCTTGCGGATGTTGGCTTCGTAGATGCCGGCGCCTTCGAAGCTGGCGCCGTTGAAGTCGTCGTTCAGCGGGTAGCCGAGCTCCTTGCATGCCTGCAAGTAATCCTGGCAGATCGGATGGGCGCCATTCTTCATCTGGGTGATGCCGATCAGGCCCTTGCTGCTGTGATAGCTGGTGTCGCCGAGCGGATGTGCCTCCAGTTTCTTGAAGTAAGGCAGCACATCGCGATAGGACCAGCCGGGGTTGCCGGCGGCTTCCCAGTCGTCGAAATCGCAGGCCTGACCGCGCACATAGATCATGGCGTTGATATTGCCCGAGCCGCCCACCACCTTGCCGCGCGGCGCGTACAGCCGGCGCCCGGCCATCTGCGTTTCCGGTTCGCTGTAGTACATCCAGTTATAGTCGGGATTATAGTAAGTGCGGGCGAAACCGACCGGTATCTTAAGCCAGTAGGAATTATCCCTGCCGCCGGCTTCGAGCAGCAGCACGCTGTATTTGCCGCATTCGCTCAGGCGGTTGGCCAGGATGCAGCCAGCCGAACCGGCGCCAACGATGATGAAATCAAATGCCATTATTTACTCTCTGCGCGCCAGCGGTTTTTCCAGCTGTCCGAAGACTGATGCTTGACGTCGAACGGTTTGGGATCCATGGAAATGTGCAGCTTGTCGCCGGTATAGGGCGAATTGGCTGCCACCACTTCCATGTTCAACTCTACCCCGAGGCCGGGTTCGGTTGAGGGAATGATGAAACCGTCTTCCCAGACAATCGGCTTCTTCAAGATCTCGGAATGGAAACCGTCCCAGTTGCGGATGCTTTCCTGGATCAGGAAATTCGGCGTGGCGGTCGCCAGCTGGATGCTGGCGGCGGCGCCGATCGGGCCGTTGTACAGATGCGGCGCGATCTGCGCGTAATACACTTCGGCGATGGCAGCAATTTTCTTGGCTTCCAGGATGCCGCCGACGCGACCCAGGTTCATCTGCAGGATGGAGGCGCCGCCGCGATTCAGCAGATCGAAGAACTCGTACTTGGTGGTCAGCCGTTCACCGGTAGCGATCGGAATGCTGGTCTTGCCCGCCACCACTGCCATGGCGTCAGACTGCCCCGGCGGCACCGGTTCTTCAAACCAGAGCGGATCGTATTTTTCCAGACGCTTGGCCAGCCGCACGGCGGAAGCGGTCGACATCTGGCCATGCGTGCCGAACAGCAAATCGCATTTGCTGCCGACGGCATCGCGGATCTTGCGGCAAAATTCTTCCGACTTGTCCATCACCTCCAGCGACAAATGATGGCCGGAGTATGCGCTATACGGGCCGGCGGGATCGAACTTCACCGCGGTAAAGCCCTGCTTCATCATGTCCACCGCACACTCCGCCGCCAGGTCGACGTCGTCGTAGTCGTACTCGCCCTTGCTGTTCTTCGGATACAAATATGTATAGGAACGCAGCCGTTCGTGCACGCGGCCGCCGATCAATTCATAGACTGGCTTGTTGGCGGCCTTGCCGATAATATCCCAGCAAGCCATCTCCAGGCCGCTGACGATGCCCATCATGGTCAGGTCGGGACGCTGGGTGAAGCCGCTCGAATAGGCTGAGCGGAAAAAGCGCTCGATATGGTGCGGATCGTGATCCAGCAGATGGCGTTCGAAAGCATCGGCGATGGCCGGCACCATCACCTTGGGATGAAAGGTCGAGGCATATATTTCACCAACGCCTTCGATGCCGCAATCCGTCTTCAGCGTCACGAAAATCCAGTACATGCCGCCGAAATACGGTGGCGGCACGGCGACGATATGGGATTGCATTGATACGATTTTCATGGCTGCGCCCTTTCCTTCTTGGTAGATTTTTTAAAATAGAACACGCCGGCGGCGCCCAGCACGCCGCACAGGGCGATATAGCCGAAGTAGACTTTGAAGCCGGTCAATCCGGGGAATCTAGTCAGCACCGCTGCGTTGATTTCCGGCAGAAAAACGTCTGGCAGATAACCCACCATGGACACCACGCCGATCGCCAGGCCGATGACCGACGCCGGCACCTGGCACTTGTCCAGCAACGCCCAATAGAGCCCGCGCACGGTGTAACTCATGGTGCCGACCAGCAGCACCAATGCCAGCAGCACATAGGTATTGGCGTACTCTGGCAAGATCATCAGGCCAAGCAGCCCGACCGCCGCCAGCAGCATGGCGCCGGCCAGCACGCTTTCATTGGAAAAACGGTTGCCGAGGAAACCGCCGCCGATACCGCCAATCGGCCGCATCCACAGCTTGATGACTGTGATGGCGCCGGCGGCGACTGCATCCATGCCGTGTCCCTGGCGCAGGAAGGAGGAAAAGGAATACGTTACCCAGAACAGCTGATAGCCGGTAAGAATGATGAAGGCCATCAGCCACAGCTGAGGAATGCCGAGCAAGATGCGCAAACCGGCGAGCAGGCCCACCTTGTCCTGGCCGGCGGCACCTGAATCCGCATCCACATCGCGCTTGTCCAGGAACACAAAGATCAGCACCGCGATGAGCAGGCAGCTGATCGCGTACATGTACACGATGGGTTGCATGGCTTGCCGGCTGGAGGCAGAGTTGTGCATCATGTAGGCAAAGATGCTGAGCGCGGCGGTTGCCAGCACTGCTTCGATCAAACCGCGGCCGCCATCTAGGATTCCGAAAAAACGCCCCTGTTCATCGCGCTTGGCCAGCAGCTTGACGCTCTTGATCAATGCCGCCCAGAAGGTCAGTCCGGCGCCTATGCCCCAGCCGGCGAAGATCAGCGGCAGGAACTGCTTGTCTGGAAAGCTGGCGAACCACAAGCCGAGAACACCGACCAGCGCTAACGAAAACGGAATCAGGATGCGTGCCGATACCTTGTCGGCCAGCCAGCCGCTGGGGCCGTAAGCGATCAAGTAGATCACTCCCATCAAGGCATAGCTGTTTTCCAGTTCATCCTTGCTGATGCGGAAAGCATCGAGAATGGTCAATTCGTAGTTTTGCCGCAGATACAGCATCGGGTAGATGGTGCCCGCGGCCAGCAACAATAATGCGAATTGAAAATAACGCTTCAGGTCTTGCTTTTTCTGTAGTACGGAGCTGCCTGCTGCAATTGCAATGTTATCTATCATGTCTCTATCCTGTGAACCTGCCGCGCCTTCTATGTGCGCTCTGCCGGAAAAACTTAGTACTTCATGACTACCAGGCGGGTCTGGGTGAACTCCAGCATGCCGTGCTTGCCGTCGTCGCCGCCCAGGCCGGAACGCTTCCAGCCGGCGTGATAACCCTGATAGGGATCGGCCGGAATCCGGTTGATGTAGAGTTCGCCGGCTTCGATGTTATTGGCGACCTGCATCGCCGTACGGTAGTTAGCGGTGTAGATGATCGAGGACAGGCCGAACTGGTGATCATTGGCCAACTCAAGCGCCTGCTCGATGCTGTCGTATTCGACTACGCACAAGGCCGGACCGAACACTTCCTCCTGTACGATTTCCATCTCCTGGCGGCAGTTGCTGAGCAGGGTCGGCGGATAGAAAAAGCCCTTGCCGGCCGGGATTGCGCCGCCGGTTTCCAGCGTGGCGCCGGCGGCAATGGCGCGCTCCACCATTCCATGTGTATTGTTGCGTGCCGCCGCATTGATCAACGGCCCCATGTGCGCAGGATTGTCAGCACGGTTGCCGTATCGGCGGCTGCCGAATTTTTCCCTGAGCAACGCGATCAGCTTGGCCGCCACCTTGCGATTGACATACACGCGCTCGACTGCAGTACAGAGCTGCCCACAGTTGGTGGTCTTGGAAGCGGTAATTTCATTGGCTGCCAGTTCCAGGTCGGCATCCGCTTCGACGATCACCGGCGTCTTGCCACCCAGTTCCAGCGAAGACTTGGCGATATTCGCCTTGGAGTATTCCAGCACCTGGCGGCCGGCGCCGACGCTGCCGGTCAGCGTGATCATGCCGACCTTGGGATGAGTACAGACGCTGGCCGCCACCTCGTGCTGCATGCTGAGGATGTTGACTACCCCCGGCGGCAAGCCGGCATCCAGCACCGCCTGCGCAATTTCGAAAGCCGAGCAAGGCGTGTTGTTGCTGGGACGGACCACCACCGTATTCCCCGCAATCAGGGCCGGCGCGATCTTGCGCAGCAAGGTGTAGACCGGATAGTTGAACGGGATCAGGCAAGCCACCACGCCAATCGGCTCGCGCATCAGCAACAGGTTTTCCGAGGGCGAGTCGCTAGGAATGATTTCGCCCTCGATGCGGCGCGCCCACTCTGCGTGATAGCGGGTAATTTCGGCAGCATAGATGGCTTCATTGCTGGCGTCCTCCAGGCTCTTGCCGGATTCGGCGGCCAGCGCCTTGCCGATCTCGCCGGCACATGCTACCAGGGCATCGGCCAGCTTGTGTAGATGCTTGGCGCGTTCTATGGCCGGCAATTTGCGCCACGATTTTTGCGCGACGGCGGCAACATCGACTGCTGCCCGCGCCTGCTCCGGCGTTGCAGCAGAAACCTGGGCCACCAGCTGTTCGGTGGCGGGATCGTACACGGCGATGTGCTCGTCTTTGATTACGTCCACAAACTGATTGCCGATGAAATTCTTATAGGTACGCATGACAAACTCTCTGAAAATGAAGGGACCGACCCAAGATAGCAGCTTCTCGGGCAGGTCCCTGGAACGCTATCTTTTCGGCGTATAGAAGGGATTGGAAATGCTGCCCAGCGCCTCCGCCAGTTCCTTGCGGCTAGGCCAGCCTTTGGCCAGCGCCCGCTGCGCCGCCAGGTAGGTCGCTTCACAGTTGTTGGCATACACCTGGTCAGCGTCGTCGGCCAGCGGATTGACCCATACCGCAGCCACCGCGATCCACTCGTCTTCCGCTTCCGGCGGCAGCACGCCGTCCAGCAAGGCCTTAGTGACGCCATGGGCGACCCCGGCCTGGGCCGGCCCCCAGGTCATGTTTTCATGATTCGGCGTGGTCAGCACGGCCTTGCCGATGAATACGGTGGTGGGCTTGACCGGCATATTGGGCTTGAGCACCGTCTGGAACGGGATATGCCCCGGCCCCGGGCTGCTGGCGGCGGTCACCGTGGCGGTTCCCATGGGACCGTTTTTCGGGCCGAGGAACAAATTGATGTGCGCCGCATTCGGGCCGCTGCCGCAAAAACCTTCGCCAATCTTGATCATCTGGATTCCTTGTCTCGTTAAGTTGTTATGTATTCAGGATTTGTAACTGCGTGGACGACGTACTTCGTTGTAATCGTTGATCATGTCGCGCGGCCGGTAGCTTTGCTCCAGGTACTGGCATTCCTCGGCGCTGAGGACAATCTCGCCGGCGTCCACCGCCAGGCGCAATTGCTCCGGACTGTCGGCGCCGATGATGGGTACGGTCGAATTGCCGTTCTGCGCCACCCAGGCCATGGCGACCTGCCCCGGCTGTACGCCCCTGTCGGCGGCAATCTTGACCACGCGGTTGGCGATTTCGACATCGATCTCGTCACCGAAAAATTGCGACAGGAAGGGATCGTGCTCGGTGCGCGCGCTCTTCTGCACGCCGGTCAGGTAACCGCGCGCCAGCGGGCTGAAGGTCGATACCGCGATGCCCTTGTCTTGGCAGTAAGGCATCATCTCGCGCTCTTCTTCGCGGTACAGCAGGCTGTACTGGCATTGCATGTTGACGAATTCGGTCCAGTTGTTTTCACGCGCAATCGCATTCATCTCAGCGAATTGCCAGGCATACATGGTGCAAGCGCCGATATAGCGCGCCTTGCCGGACTTGACGATGTCGTGCAAGGCTTCCATGGTTTCGGCCAGCGGCGTGTGCGGATCGAAGGCGTGCAGCAGGTAGAGATCGATATAGTCGGTGCCGATGCGACGCAGCGAACGGTCGATCGAAGCCATCAGGTGCTTGCGCGAGGAACCCTGGTCGTTGGCGTCCTCGCTCATGGCGTAGAAGGCCTTGGTGGCCAGCACCAGGCTGTCGCGCTGCTTCAGCTTGAGCAGTGTGCGGCCGACCACTTCTTCGTTGGCGCCATTCGAATACCAGTCCGCCATGTCGAAAAAATTGATGCCGAGATCGAGCGCGCTCTTCAGGATCGGCGCAGTCTTGTCTTCATCCAGCACCCAGCCCTTCCACTTCGATGAACCCATCGACATGGTGCCAAGGCAGAAACGCGAGACTTTGAGGCCGGTGCGGCCGAAGCGGACAGTTTGCATGAGAAATGTTTTGAAATGGGTGGATAAGCAGCCATCGTAGGAGCAGGCGGCGGCTGCCGACAAACATCAAATACAGATTACGCCATCTAAAAAACGCATAACAGTCGGCAGGCCAGAATCAGACAAAACCTACAGCTACGTGCACTGTCCGCTACCTGGGCGCAAGACATATCTTGCACAGCCGGCCATGCATCACAAATTTCGATAGCACCATCTAATTATTGTGCTGGGCGGGATTGTCCTTTGCGTCGAATATATGCACAGACCAAACGCTTTCCAGGAATCTTATGCAATTGCAAAATCCCCAGCTTCTCCGGCAACAGGCACTGATCGGCAACGAATGGCAGGATGCAGACAGCCAGGCCCGCTTCGATGTTGCCAACCCTGCCAACGGTGCAGTCATCTCCAGCGTGCCGGACATGGGCGCTGCCGAAACCCGGCGCGCCATCGCTGCCGCCGACGCTGCCTGGCCGGCCTGGCGCCAGCGCACTGCCAAGGAACGCAGCAATATCTTGCGCAAATGGTACGAACTGGTGATGGCCAACCAGGAAGACCTGGCGCAGCTGATGACAGCCGAACAAGGCAAGCCGCTGGCGGAAGCCCGTGGCGAGGTCGCCTATGCCGCCTCCTTCATCGAATGGTTTGCAGAAGAAGCACGGCGCAGCTATGGCGATGTGGTGCCGTCGCCGGCCAACGACCGCCGCATCGTGGTAATCAAGCAGCCGGTCGGCGTGACTGCGGCGATCACGCCATGGAATTTCCCGCTGGCGATGATCACCCGCAAGGCCGCCCCGGCGCTGGCGGCGGGTTGCACCATGATTCTCAAGCCGGCCGAACAAACTCCTTTGTCGGCGCTGGCGCTGGCCTACCTGGCGCAACAGGCGGGCGTGCCTGCCGGCGTGCTGAACGTGATCACCGGCGACGCCGTGCAGATCGGCGGCGTGCTGACCTCCAGCGAGGTGGTGCGCAAGCTGTCGTTCACCGGCTCGACCGCCGTCGGCCGCCTGCTGGCGCGGCAATCGGCCGATACCTTGAAAAAATTATCGCTGGAGCTGGGCGGCAATGCGCCGTTTGTCGTGTTCGACGACGCCGACCTGGATGCCGCCGCCGATGGCGCGATGGCGTCGAAATTCCGCAATACCGGACAGACTTGCGTATGCGCCAACCGCATCCTGGTGCAAGCCGGCGTGTATGACGCCTTCGCCGCTAAGCTGACGGCACGGGTGGCGGCCTTGAAAGTTGCTCCCGGCAATACGGACGGCGCCACCCAGGGACCCTTGATCGACAATGATGCACTGCGCAAAGTAGAGGAGCACGTGGCGGATGCCCTGGCCAAGGGCGCCCGGCTGGCCACCGGTGGCGCCCGCCATGCGCTTGGCGGCACCTTTTACCAGCCGACCGTGCTGCTGGACGCCACGCCCGAGATGCAGCTGGCGCAGGAAGAAACCTTCGGCCCGGTGGCCGGCCTGTTCCGCTTCGACAGCGAGGCAGAAGCCATCGAGTTGGCCAATGCCACCGAGTTCGGCCTGTCCGCCTACTTCTACAGCCGCGACATGGCGCGCGTATGGCGCGTGGCCGAAGCGCTGGAAGTCGGCATGGTCGGCATTAACACCGGCGTCATCTCGCATGCGGAAGCGCCGTTCGGCGGCGTCAAGCAATCCGGGCTGGGTCGCGAAGGCGGCAAGTACGGCATCGACGAATACCTGGAATTGAAGTACCTGTGCATGGGAGGCCTGTAAGCCATGCGAAGTCTACGGCGCCGGCAGGCGCAGTAGGCTAGCTGCAGCAACCAAGTCCACGGCTGGCGACAGATACAGTGGATATGACAAAAAACCAAAGGAGAACACTTTGCAAAACATCATCAACAAATGCGCCGGCGCCCTGCTGCTGACACTGGCAGCCAGCGCGGCGCAAGCCACCGCAATTCCGCAATGGTGCGCCGACGGCAAGCCAGTCAAGTTCGCCGGCGTCACCTGGGAAAGCGCGCAGTTCTTTACCGAGATCGCCAATTTCATCGTCGCCAACGGCTATGGCTGCAAGACCGAGAGTGTCACCGGCAGCACTGCGGTGACCGAGACCGCGCTGGTGTCGAACGACCTGCAGGTCTGGGTCGAGCAATGGGATCGCACCAACGTCATCAAGAAGGGGCGCAGCGACGGCAAGATCGATTTGGTCGGCAACATCCTGGCCGGCGGCACCCGCGAAGGCTGGTTCGTACCGGACTATGTGGTCAACGGCGACCCCAAGCGCGGCATCAAGGCGATCGCTCCCGGCTTGAAATCGGTGGCTGATCTACCGAAATACAAAGACCTGTTCAGCGACGATGAAGATCCGGCCAAAGGCCGCTTCCTCAACTGCCCTGCCGGCTGGGATTGCGAACGCATCAACAACCAGAAATTCAAGGCTTACAAACTGGCCGCCAGCTACACCAATTTCCGTCCCGGCACCGGCGGCGCGCTGGACGCCACCATTTCCTCGGCTTACGAACGCGGCAAGCCTATCCTGTTCTACTACTGGTCGCCGGCCGGCCTGATGGGCAAGTACAAGTTCGTCCAGCTGCAAGAACCGGAATTCACGGAGAAATGCTGGAAGACCGTGCAAAACACCACCACCGACGATGTCTGCGGCACCGGCACGCCTTCCTTCAAGCTGACCATCGGCGTCTCGACCCCGTTCATCAAGGGCGCGCCGGACATCATCGCCTTCTTCAACAAACTCTCGGTGCCGGCCGATATCGTCAACCACGCGATCACCGAAATGGGTGAACGCAAGGTCGGCGGCTCGGTGCTGGCCAAGGAGTTCCTGCAAAAAAACAAAGCGCTGTGGACGCAGTGGGTGCCGGCCGACGTCGCGCAAAAAGTCGAAGCCAAGCTGTAAGCAGTTTCCCTCAAGCCTGCTGCCGCGCTATGCTGGCAGCGGGCTTGATCCTGCCTTTCATCGTCTAGTGGACTGTAACAGCCGAATCGAGAGTGAAGGACGCGTATCCGAGGTGCAGGGCAAGGCGCACAGCGGAGCAATAGCGGGACTATTGCGAGCATGGGCAACGCCGCCATGCGCTTCGGATACGTGGCAGGCACTCTTGATTCGGCTGTTACTGTCCGCTAACCGTAACAGCCGCACGCAGCACCTCATCCGCTCGCCAACGGCTTGCAACACCGCGCTTTCAGAAGGAATCAGCATGTCTTTCGAATTCTTTATCCCGATTTCATTTTCCGAAGTCTTAAATTCCGGCATCAGCAGCATCGTCCAGAAGTATGGCGACGGCTTGCATGACATTTCCACCTTCATGCTGCGCTACCTGATGGTGCCGCTGGAAGGCTTCCTGCAATCGATACCGCCGTGGCTGGTGCTGGCGGTGGTCGGCCTGATCAGCTACCACGCCTTGCGCCGGGTGCGCATGAGCCTGGCTTTCGTGCTGGCGCTGTATTTCATCGGCTGCCTGGGCTTGTGGGAAAAGACCATACAGACGCTCAGCATCATGCTGGTGTCGATCATCATTTCACTGGTCATCGGCATCCCTATCGGCATCATGATGGCGCGCAGCAAGCTGCTCTCGCGCCTGCTGCTGCCGATGCTGGACGTGATGCAGACCTTCCCCATGTTCGTCTATATGCTGCCGGCGGTGATGCTGTTCAGCATCGGCAAGGTGCCGGCAGTGCTGGCCACCGTGATCTACGCGCTGCCGCCGCTGATACGCCTGACCGAGCTCGGCATCCGCCAGGTCGACCAGGAAACCCGCGACGCCGCCTGGTCCTTCGGTACCACCAAGTTCCAGCTGCTGATGTGGGTACAGCTGCCGCTGGCGCGCCCCAGCATCATGGCCGGCATCAACCAGACCACCATGCTGGCGCTGGCGATGGTAGTGGTAGCGTCGATGATCGGTGCGCGCGGCCTGGGCGAGGATATCCTGCAAGGGCTGACCAATCTCGATTTCGGCAAGGGCGCGCACGCCGGCGTCGCCGTCGTCATCCTGGCGATCGTGATCGACCGCATCACCCAGGCCTACGGCATGAACCGCCGCCAGCGCTCGCAACTGACCAAGCCGGAATAAATCATGAATCAAGCACACACTACTCCCAGCAAGATTTCGGTACGCAATATCTACAAGGTGTTTGGCGCAGATTGCGCAACCGCGCTGGAGCTGCTGCGGCAGGACAAGAGCAAGGCAGAAGTCTTGCAGCAGACCGGCTGCAATGTCGGCCTGCGCGATATTTCACTGGAGATCCCGGAAGCCAAGATCTCCGTCATCATGGGCCTTTCCGGTTCCGGCAAGTCGACCCTGGTGCGGCATTTCAACCGCCTGATCGATCCGACCCAGGGTGAAATCCTGATCGACGGCGAAAACATCCTGACACTGGATGCCCATGGCTTGCGCCAGCTGCGCCGCAACAAGATCAGCATGGTGTTCCAGAGCTTCGGCCTGCTGCCGCACTGGTCGGTGCTGGACAATACCGCCTTCGCCCTGCTGACGCGCGGCGTGAAAAAGAAGGAGGCGCATGAACGGGCCCAGGAATGGTTGGAACGGGTCGGCCTGAAAGGCTATTCCAAGGCTTATCCGGACCAGCTGTCGGGCGGCATGCGCCAGCGCGTCGGCCTGGCGCGAGCGCTAGCAGCCGATACCGACATCATCCTGATGGACGAAGCCTTCAGCGCGCTCGATCCGCTGATACGCGCGGAAATGCAGGACCAGCTACTGGTGCTGCAGGAACGTTTCAACAAGACCATCGTGTTCATCACCCACGACCTGGATGAAGCGATCCACATCGGCGCCCAGATCGCCATCTTGCGCGACGGCGTACTGGTGCAGGTCGGCAGCGCCGACGACATACTCAACCGCCCGGCCGACGACTACGTCAGACGCTTCGTCGAACGGCGTTCCAGCGGCGGCAGCCAGCCGGCCTAGCCGGCGGCATCAAGCCTGCGCAGCCACGGCAGGTAAGCCGGTGCGGCGCACCAGGTGCTGCAACTCTAGCGACGAGTTGGCGAAGCGCTGAATCATCCATGAGCGGAACGAGGCAATCGTTTCGTCCAGCAAGTCGTCGGAATGGGTCAACAGGTAGTAGCCGTAACCGTCGTCGACCCAGGCGTCGAACGGCTGCACCAGCGCGCCGCTGCGCAGCTCGTCCTGGAACAGCAAGGGATCGAGCAAGGCGACACCGGTGCCGCTCATCGCATATTGCGCCGCCAGGTTGGCGGTCTCGAACACCAGGCCGCGGTCCACCGACACCTTGGACAGCTCCGCCTGCCGCACGAAGCGATCCCACAGGCGGTGGCGCGGCTGGCCTTCCAGGATCACGTGCACGATCTCGTTGCCGGCCACAAAATCGGCCAGGCTGGCGGCGTTGGCCGCCTGCAGCAAGCAGGGATGGCAGAGCGGCGTCAGCCGCACATGCCACAGCAGGTCGGCGATCAGGTCGTTGACTTCGGGCTTGGAATACACCACCGCGATATCGCTGTTGATATCCGGCATACCGACCTTGTTGGGAATCACCAGGTCCAGCATCACGTCCGGAAAGATATTCCTGAATTCGCGCAGGATCGGCACCGCCAGGTTATGCGCGAAGGTCGACGGCATCTGGATGTGCAGCACGCGGCGCGACTCGGCGCCATCCTTGAGGATATCTTTCAGCACATGCTCGATGCGGTCGAAGGACTTGTTCACCACCGGCAACAGTGCCCGCCCTGCTTCGGTCAGTTCCAGATGCTGGTGCTTGCGGTCAAACAGTTTCACGCCCAGCAAGGCTTCCAGCGTCAGAATATGACGGCTGACGGCGCTCTGCGAGACGAACAGGCTGTTCGCCGCGGCAGTCACGCTCAGGTGCTTGCCGGCCGCCTCGAAAGCGCGCAATGCATTTAATGGCAGGCAGCGACGGTCCATCGGTATCTCCTGTGATTTAGTTATCTTGGCAGTGCGTTGTCAGTGTTTCATGCGCTGCTGTGTCTGACATTCTACTGGCAAAACCACCTGAAATTCCGTTCCCCGCACACGCCGTGGACGGCGCGCCGCTGCCCTCCAGCCATCCCCCAATGCGCCTGTAGGACTTATCTGAATATGCGATAGGCCCATCTAATAATTGCGTTGGGAAACATCGGCGTAATCACAGAAGATAGGCCGGCTCGCAGTATGCGCGCTCAAAAAAAATCTATAACGACACGGAGACCAGGAATGATAAATCTGAATCGCGGCGGCGGCCGGCAATGGTGCGGCGAGAGCTGCAAATTGGGACTTGTCCTGCTCGCAGCGGCGGCATCGCCGGCGCAGGCGCAAACCAGCGTGACCATGTATGGCAACCTGGATGTATCGATCGGCAAGGAAAGCGGCGGCGCCGTCATCATGGGACGCGGCTACAACAACTGGCTGGGCTTCAAAGGCCAGGAAGACCTGGGCGACGGCCTAGCCGCCATTTTCAATCTGCAAACCCGCTTCATCCCGGGCACCGGCGCCCAAGAGCGTCCTACCACTTTCTTCCAGGGCGAAAGCACGGTCGGCCTGAAAAGCAACAGCGCCGGCAGCCTGCGCATCGGCCGCGCGGTGACGCCCTTGTGGAACAACATCTGGCTGTTCGAGCCCTGGTACAACAGCGGCTTCAACGGTTCGCTGGCCAGTTACCAGACCGGCAGCTACAGCAGCGACGGCATCAGCGACGTGGTGCTCGGCTATGCCAATTTCGCCCGCATCAGCAACGGCGTGTTCTACGATTCGCCGGATTTTTCCGGCTTCCGTTTTGCAGTGGCCGGCGAGGTAGAAAGAAATCCGCTGGCTAAAACCCGCAATCTCGGCATTTCGCTCAACTACGGCAAGGGCGCGGCAGGCGCCATGGCATCGTATGAGCGCAATGACAATAACGACAATATCTACTTCCTGGGCGGCTCCTACGGTTTCGGCGGACTGGTGCTCATGGGCTCCTATGCCCACACCAAACTGGTCGGCGTCAACGCGGCGGCGGCCGGCAGGAGCAGCGAACGGCTGATGGTGCTGGCCGCCACCTACGCCGTCGGTACGGACACCATCAAGGCCGGCTACGGGCGCAACCAGGACAGCGGCAACCACAAGGTCAGCTTGGGCTACAGCCACCCGCTGTCGAAGCGCACTGCCCTGTACAGCGATTTGTACCGCGAAACAATCAAGGCCAATATCACCGGCTATGCGGTCGGCATGAGTCATACCTTCTGACCCTGCCCGCTATTCGAGCTCACCTCCGTAGCTCCGGTAGGGTGGGCACGAAGTGCCCACGCCGGACGCTATCTCCGCACCGCGTGGGCATTACATGCCCACCCTACCGTCTATGCACGCCCCGCAGGCATTTTTTTGAATTTCCCCTAGCAAATTTATTTCCTCCAAGTAAAATATTTCATCAAAAAATGAACTCGTTACATAAGGATACATCTGACACACTATCAACCTAGTGTTCAGTCGGCGAACCTTTGATAATGACAATACTCAACAAACAAAAGATTTTCTGGAGGTAATAATGGACAACCCGAAACCAAACAACCGCATTCACCCGCTGGTCGCTACCGCCGCGGTGGCAGTCACGCTGGCCAGCCTGGTAGGCGTGGCCGCGATGACCGGCTTGTTCCCTAGCTCGCAGTCGACGCCGGCCTCAGTGGCCGCGATGGCGCCAGGCTCTGCCGACTACAACCAGCAGCAAGTACAACAACAGCCTCAACAGCAGCCGCTGATGAACAACGGCGCGCAGCAAGGTGGCCAGAACAGCAATTATGCGCAAGCGCCGATGCAACCGCAGCAGCAACAACAACCACAAGCTGCCCCGCGTCCTGACTATGCTCAGGCGCCGCGCCAGTCGGCGCCACTGCAGCCCGCTATCTGCCGCAGCTGCGGCCAGGTCGAATCGATCCAGGCGATTCAGCATGCAGCGCCGCCTAGCGGCCTGGGCATTGCAGCCGGTGCTGTATTAGGCGGTGTGCTCGGCCATCAGGTCGGCCACGGCAACGGCAATACCTTGGCGACTGTCGCCGGTGCGGTAGGCGGCGGCTTTGCCGGCAATGAAGTGGAAAAACGTACCCATACCAACACCACCTACCAAGTCATGGTGCGCATGGAAGACGGCAAGCTGCGCAGCTTCCCGCAATCCGGCCAGGGCTGGCGTGTCGGTGATCCGGTCCGCGTCGTCAACGGCCACCTGGAAGGCCGCGGCTAAAAAATGCAGCGCCAAACAAAAACCCGCTTTCGCTACAAGTGTAGCGAAAGCGGGTTTTTTATTGCCTCGACGCCCAAACGGCTGCGCTCAGCGAGCTTCTTCTATCCATGCAGCCTGGATGGCTTCCAGCACTTTTTCGCCGCCGCGGCCGTGGTCGTCGTCGAAATCGTCCAGTTCCAGCACCCAGTTGTGCAGGTCGGTAAAACGGATTTTTTCCGGATCGACATCCGGAAATTTATCGTACAGGGCTTCTGCAATCTGCAGTGTGTCTATCCATTTCATGGTGCGGCTCCCGCTTAGTGGTTTTCGCTGGCGTGGTTGATGGTGTACTTGGGAATCTCGACGACCAGGTCTTCCTCGCCGACGATGGCCTGGCACGACAGGCGCGAAGTCGCTTCCAGCCCCCATGCCATGTCCAGCAAGTCTTCTTCCTTGTCATCCAGTTCGCCGAGCGAAGCGAAGCCTTCGCGCACCACCACGTGACAGGTGGTGCAGGCGCAGGATTTTTCGCAGGCGTGCTCGATCTCGATGTCATGGTCGAGCAAGGCATCGCACACCGATTGTCCGCGCGGGGCTTCAATCACGACGCCCTCTGGGCAATAAGTAGGATGGGGCAAAACGACGATTTGGGGCACTTGGTTTACCTCGGGAATAGGTTGAGTCTGTGTGTAAATTTATTGAAATTATTTATGACACCTGGTCCAGCGTCTTGCCGGTCAAGGCATCGTGTACGCTGCGGTCCATGCGGCGCGCGGCGAAATCTTCGGTGCCGTGCGCCAGCGCATCGACAGCCGCCTTGATGGCTACATGATCTATGCCCTGCGCTTGCGTACGGACGGCCGCGATCAAGGCCGCAATCTCGCCCTGCTCTTCTGCCGACAACAATGCGGCATCGTTCTGCAAGGCGGATTCGGTAGCCAGCACGATGCGCTCGGCTTCCACCTGCTCTTCTTTCAAGGCGCGCGCCTGCATGTCGACATCCGCCGAGGCAAACGACTCCTGCAGCATGCGGGCGATGTCGTCATCCGCCAGGCCGTAAGATGGCTTGACGCTGATCGATGCTTCCACGCCCGAACGCAGTTCGCGTGCCGAGACCGACAGCAAGCCATCGGCGTCGACCTGGTAAGTGACGCGGATACGCGCGGCGCCGGCTGCCATCGGCGGAATCCCGCGCAGCTCGAACTTGGCCAATGAACGGCAATCGCTGACCAGTTCGCGTTCACCTTGCAGGACCTGGATCGCCATTGCGGTCTGGCCATCCTTGAAGGTGGTGAATTCCTGCGCGCGGGCGCAAGGAATGGTCGAGTTGCGTGGAATGACTTTTTCCACCAGGCCGCCCATGGTTTCTATGCCCAGCGACAAAGGGATCACGTCCAGCAGCAGCCAGTCGTCGCCGGCGGCG
>NZ_DATMRB010000201.1:0-24733 GCF_035566555.1 Collimonas sp. | reverse complement strand
GGCAACCAGACCATCGGCTCACTGGCCGGAGTGGCAGGCAGCACGGTAGCGTTGGGAGCGAACAACCTGACCTTCGGCGACGCTACCAACCAGACCTTCGGCGGCGTCATCGGCGGTACCGGTGGCCTAGTCAAGCAAGGAACAGGGACCGAAACCCTGACCGGCGCCAACACATTCACCGGCGGCGCCACCATCAATGCCGGCACGCTGGCCCTGGGCGCGGGCGGCAGCCTGCTGCCGACAGTAGCGGTGAACGTGGCAGGCGCAGGCGCAGGCTTTGACATCTCGGCAGCCGGCAACCAGACCATCGGCTCACTGGCCGGCGCGGCCGGCAGCACGGTAGCGCTGGGAGCGAACAACCTGACCTTCGGCGACGGCACCAATCAAACTTTTGGCGGCGTAGTCGGCGGTACCGGCGGCCTGGTCAAGCAAGGAACAGGGACCGAAACCCTGACCGGCGCCAACACCTTTAGCGGCGGCGCCACCATCAATGCCGGCAAGTTGGCCATTGGCGCAGGCGGCAGCCTGGCGGCGACTGGCGCAGTGAATCTGGCTGGCGCAGGTGCCGGGTTTGATATTTCGGCAGGCGGCAACCAGACCATCGGGGCGTTGAGCGGCGTGGCCGGCAGCACGGTGGCGCTGGGAGCGAACAACCTGACTTTCGGCGATGCCACCAGCCAGACCTTCGGCGGCGTCATCGGCGGCACTGGCGGACTGGTCAAGCAAGGCACAGGCACTGAAACCCTGACTGCCGCCAACACCTTTAGCGGCGGCGCCACCATCAATGCCGGCACCCTGGCTTTGGGCGCCGGCGGCAGCCTGGCGCCGACGGTGGCGGTGAACGTGGCCGGCTCAGGCGCAGGCTTTGACATCTCCGCAGCGGGTAACCAGACCATCGGCTCGCTAGCTGGCGCAGCTGGCAGCACGGTCGCCCTCGGCGCCAACACCCTGACTTTCGGTGACGCCAGCAACCAGACCTTCGGCGGCGCCATCGGCGGCACTGGCGGCCTGGTCAAGCAAGGCACAGGGACCGAAACTCTGACCGGCGCCAACACCTTCACCGGCGGCGCCACCATCAATGCCGGCAAGCTGGCCATCGGCGCCGGCGGCAGCCTGGCAGCGACCGGCGTGGTGAATCTGGCTGGCGCAGGCGCCGGGTTTGATATTTCGGCCGGCGGCAACCAGACCATCGGCTCGCTGGCAGGCGTGGCCGGCAGCACGGTCGCGTTGGGAGCCAACAACCTGACCTTCGGCGACGCCACCAGCCAGACCTTCGGCGGCGTCATCGGCGGCACCGGCGGCCTGGTCAAGCAAGGCGCCGGCACTGAAACCCTGACCGGCGCCAACACCTTCAGCGGCGGCGCCACCATCGATGCCGGCAAGCTGGTGCTGGGTGCGGGCGGCAGCCTGGCGCCAAGCGTAGCAGTCAACGTTGCCGGCGCTGGCGCCGGCTTTGACATCTCTGCTGCGGGCAATCAAACCATCGGATCGCTGGCTGGCGTGGCCGGCAGCACAGTGGCGCTGGGCGCCAATACGCTGACCTTTGGCGACGCCACCAATCAAACCTTTAGCGGCGTCATCGGCGGCACGGGCGGGCTGGTCAAGCAAGGCACGGGAACGGAAACCCTGAGCGGCGCCAATACCTTTACCGGCGGCGCCACCATCAATGCCGGCACGCTGGCCATTGGCGCAGGCGGCAGCCTGGTGCCGACGGTGGCGGTGAACGTCGCCGGCGCCGGTGCCGGCTTTGACATCTCGGCAGCCGGCAACCAGACCATCGGCTCGCTGGCCGGCGTGGCCGGCAGCAATGTTGCATTGGGCGCCAACACCCTGACTTTCGGCGATGCCAGCAATCAAACCTTTGGCGGCGCTGTCGGCGGTACCGGCGGCCTGGTCAAGCAAGGTGCAGGCACTGAAACTCTTACCGGCGCCAACACCTTCACCGGCGGCGCCACCATCGACGCCGGCAAGCTGGTGCTGGGTGCAGGCGGCAGCCTGGCAGCCACCGGCGCGGTGAATATCGCCGGCGCCGGCGCCGGCTTTGACATCTCCGCCGCAGGCAATCAAACCATCGGCGCGCTGAGCGGCGTGGCCGGCAGCACGGTCGCCCTGGGCGGCAACACGCTGACCTTTGGCGACGCCGCCAATCAGACCTTTGCCGGTGTGGTTGGCGGCACAGGCGGGCTGGTCAAGCAAGGCGCCGGCACTGAGACGCTCACCGGCGCCAACACCTTTACCGGCGGCGCCACCATCGACGCCGGCAAGCTGGTGCTGGGTGCGGGCGGCAGCCTGGCGGCCACCGGCGCGGTGAATGTTGCCGGCGCAGGCGCCGGCTTCGACATCTCGGCCGCAGGGAACCAGACCATCGGTTCGCTGGCCGGCGTGGCCGGCAGCACGGTGGCCTTGGGCGGCAACACGCTGACTTTCGGCGACGGCACGAACCAGACCTTTGGCGGCGTGGTTGGCGGCACCGGCGGGCTGGTCAAGCAAGGCGCAGGCACTGAAACCCTGACCGGCGCCAACACCTTTACCGGCGGCGCTACCATCGATGCCGGCAAGCTGGTATTGGGCGCAGGCGGTAGCCTCGCTGCTACCGGCGCGGTGAATCTGGCCGGCGCCGGCGCAGGCTTCGACATCTCTGCAGCGGGCAACCAGACCATCGGCTCGCTGGCCGGCGTGGCAGGCAGCACGGTAGCGCTGGGAGCGAACAACCTGACCTTTGGCGATGCCACTAACCAGACCTTCGGCGGCGTGGTTGGCGGCACAGGCGGGCTGGTCAAGCAAGGCACAGGCACTGAAACCCTGACCGGCGCCAACACCTTTACTGGCGGCGCCACCATCAATGCCGGCAACCTGATACTGGGTGCAGGCGGCAGCCTGGCGGCTACCGGTGCGGTGAATGTCGCCGGTGCCGGCGCCGGATTTGATATCTCGGGCGCAGGCAACCAGACCATCGGTTCCCTCGCCGGCGTGACCGGCAGCACGGTGACGCTGGGCGGCAACACGCTGACCTTCGGCGACGGCACTAACCAGACCTTCGGCGGCGTCATCGGCGGCAGCGGCGGGATAGTCAAGCAAGGCAGCGGCACTGAAACCCTGAACGGCGCCAACACTTATACCGGCGGCACGACGCTGAATGCCGGCGGCCTGATACTGGGCAACAGCAGCGCCATCGGCAGCGGCGTCCTCACTGTCGGCGGCGCGGCAACGCTGGATAACAGCGTGCCGCTGACATTGAATAATGGCGTCGTGCTGAACGCAGGCCTCACCATTGCCGGCAGCAACGACCTTACCTTGAGCAATGTCGTCTCCGGCAGCGGCAGCCTGACCAAGGACGGCCCCGCCAGCCTGACCCTGGCCAACGCCAATACCTACAGCGGCGGCACCATCCTCAACAGCGGCAGCATCATCGTCGGCAACAATGCGGCGCTCGGCAGCGGCAGCCTGGCGCTGAACGGCGGCACGCTCAACCTGAACGGCTACCAGGTCACCACGGGCGGCCTCAACGGCAACGGCAATCTGGATCTCGGCAGCGGCGGGCTGACGGTCAACGGCGGCGGCGCTTATGGCGGCGTGATGTCGGGCAGCGGCTCGCTGACCAAAGGCGGCAGCGATACCTTGACCCTGACCGGCGCCAACAACTATGGCGGCGGCACCACCATCAGCGGCGGCACCCTGCAGATCGGCAATGGCGGCACCACCGGCAGCCTGGCCGGCAATGTGGTCGACAACGGCACCTTGAGCTTCAACCGTTCCGACGACACCACCTTTGCCGGCGTCATCAGCGGCAGCGGCGGCGTCGACAAGCTGGGCGCGGGGGTGCTGGGGCTGAGCGGCGTCAGCACCTACAGCGGACCGACCGCGGTCAACGGCGGCACGCTGGCGGTCACCGGCTCGATCGCCAACTCGACCGTCACCGTCAACAGCGGCGCCACCGTCCAGGGGCCCGGTACGATCGGCGGCCTGGTGGTCAACAGCGGCGGCACCGCAGCCGTCGCCGGCGTCGGCCAGCCGATCGGCAGCATGACGGTTGCCGGCAACGCTACCTTCAATCCGGGATCGACTTACCGGGTGCAGGCGACAGCGCAGACCGCCGACCTGATCAACGTTGCCGGCAGCGCCAGCCTGAACGGCGGCACGGTACAGGTGCTGGCAGCGACCGGCGACTACAAGCCGACCAACAACTACACCATCCTGAACGCCAAGGGCGGCGTCAGCGGCACGTTTGCCGGCACCACCACCAACCTGGTGTTCCTGACGCCAAGCCTGCGCTACGACGCCAACAATGTGTTCCTGCAGCTGGCGCGCAACCAGGTCCAGTTCCAGCAGGTTGCCAATACTCCGAACCAGTACAACGTGGCGGGCGCGGTGACTACCCTGGGTGGCGGCAACACCATCTATGACACCATCACCTCGCTCGATCCAGCCTCCGCACGGGCAGCCTTCGATAGCTTGTCAGGGGAGATCTACGCCAGCGCCAACAGCGTCCTGATCGAAGACAGCCGCTATGTGCGCGATGCGGTGACGGCGCGCGCGCGCCAGGGAACGGCGCCGCGTTCCGGCGTGCTGTCGGCCCTGTCTGGCGGCGGCACGGCCAGCTGCATGGCGGATAGCGCCACCCAGCCGAACAGCCAGCTCAACACTCAGGACGCCTGCAAGGACGATCGCCGCAATGCCCAGGTGGTGTGGGGCCAGCTGTACGGCGCCAAGAGCAAGCTTGACGGCGAAAACGGCAGCGCCGATGTCGATCGCAGCGGCAGCGGCTTCATCATCGGCGCCGATACGCCGCTGAACGATCAATGGCGCGTCGGCGTCGCCGGCGGCATCGGCCACTCATCGTTCGACACCAGCCGCTCCAACGGCTCGGCCTCGGTCGACAGCTACCACCTGGCGCTGTATGCCGGCGCGCAGTTCGGCGCAGTCGGGGTGCGCCTGGGCGGCGCCTATACCCGCAACAAGGTCGACGCCGACCGCAGCATCGTGTTCCCGAGCTTTGCCGACAGCACCAAGGCCAGCTACCACGCCGACACCACCCAGGTGTTCGGCGAGGTCGGCTACGGCATCGCCGCCGGCCAGGTGGCGCTGGAACCGTTCGCCGGCCTGGCTTATGTCAACGTGCACGGCGACAGCTTCAGCGAAAGCGGCGGCCCGGCAGCGCTGACGAGCAGCAGCCAAAGCCAGAACGTGACGTTTTCCACGCTCGGACTGAGAGTCGGCAGCCGCCTTGGCGCCGCCACCTCAACCGTGGCGGTGTATGGCACGGTCGGCTGGCGCCATGCTTTCGGCGACGTTACGCCTACCACCCGTCTGGCGTTCAGCAGCAACGGCGCGGCGGCGTTCAATGTCAGCGGCGTGCCGGTGGCGCGCGACAGCGCGCTGCTGGAAACCGGCATCGACGTCGATGTCAGCAAGAGCGTGACGCTGGGCCTGGGCTATTCTGGCCAGTTCGGCAACAAAGTGCGGGACAACGCCATCAAGGCCAACATCCTGTGGCGATTCTGATACACCGCTGATAACGCGCAAGTCCCTGCAAGCCACTGCTTGCAGGGCAACAGAAAGTGCTGCAGCAACAACACCAGGCAGCTCCTCCCGTCTGTCAAGCCCGCTACCGTCAAGGTGCGGGCTTTTTTTCTTCCCGGCGCCTGCCTGTTGCCGGCGCAACAACGCTGAATTCGTTTATACAGTTTGCCGCGCATTTCTGCGAAAATGCCGCTCTGCTTATCTAGACACGCTGTACGAAATACCGAATTTGCTGCAGCTCTTGAAGACACTCACGCGTAAGGTTGTAAATGTTGAAATATTTGTTTGTACTCTCCTGCACGGTCGCCCTGGGCGTATCTCATGTCACCGCCCACGCCACCGACATCAACGGCGCCGGCTCCACCGCCGCCGCTCCGCTCTACCTCAAATGGGACGCGGCGTATAACAAGAAAACCGGCAACAAGCTGGCCTACGAGCTGATCGGCTCATCCGCCGGCATCAAGAAAATCAAGGAAGGCACGACCGATTTCGGCGCCAGCGATGCGCCGATGTCGCTTGCCGATCTGAAAAAATCCAACTTACTGGATTTTCCGACCGTGATTTCTGGCGTGGTGCCTATCATTAACCTGCCAGGCATCAAGGATGGCGAGCTGCGCCTGACGGCTGAGGCGATCACCGGCATCTACCTGGGCAAGATCGATAAATGGAACGATGCCGTCATCGCCAGGGACAATCCCAAGCTGACGCTGCCTAACCTGCGCATCGTGCCGCTGGCGCGCGCCGACGGCTCCGGCACCACGTATACCCTGACCGACTATTTCAGCGCCGTCAGTCCGGAATGGAAGCAGCAGTACGGCCGCAACTTCAGCATCGCCTGGCCAGCCGATATCAAGACAATGAAAGGCACGGGCGACCTGGTGGCCGCCTTGAAAAAGACGCCGGGCGCGATCGCTTACGCAGAGTACGCCTATGTCATCGAAAACAATCTCAACTATGCGCAGATGAAAAACCGCGACGGCCAGTACGTGCGGCCGGACGCCAATTCCTTCAACAGCGCGCTGGCCAACAGCAGCTGGAAAACCACCGGCAATTTTGAAGAAATGCTGACCGACAAGCCAGGCTCCGGCAGCTGGCCGATCACCGGCGCCACCTATGTCTACGTGCCGCGCGTCACCAGCAAGCCGGAACAGACCAAGGCCGTGATCCAGTTCTTTACCTGGGCCTTCATGGAAGGCGACACCATCGCCAACAGCCTCGATTACGTGCGCCTGCCGGACAATGTGCAGGCCCGAGTGGTGCATGAAATGGGCAATGTGGTCGACGCCAAGGGCAAGCAGCTGGCCATGCCGGTTTTCCTGAAATAATCCGGCAGCCTGCCGCTACAGCAGGCACCGTACCGGTGATCCCGACGGAGTTGCCGGTTTCTCGCTAGAATCCTTGATACATGATGCCGGCCATCGGCATCGGTTTTCCTGTCAAGGAGCTCGCCCATGCAGATTTCTTCCCCGCTTCGGCGCGCCGCGGCCGTCATCATGATTGGTGCCATCGCCTGCGGTTTCAACCCGCCCGCCATAGCCAAGAGCGCCGTGCGGGTCGGCGGTCCCGGCCAGGATTTCTCGGTCGGGCCGCAATACGACACCACCCACGTGTATGTGGCGAATGCCGATATCGATGCTTTCGTCAGCAGCTTCGTCGCCACCTTCGACGGCAAGGCTTCGCCGCGCGCCGTCTTCACGGTCACGCCGACGCCCAGCAAGACCGCCTCCCAATACATCCAGACCCCGGTCGGCATGCTTTCCGTATTCGCCTTCCAGACGCCGATTCCCTATGGCTTCGGCGATGAGCGCACTGGCTACCTGGTGACCGATATCGGCGCCGCCGTGCAGGCGGCGATCGCTGCCGGCGCCGACGTCGCGGTCGATACCTTCGACGATCCGATCGGCAAGGATGCCGTGATCCAATGGGCGGGCGGCATCAAGATGCAGCTGTACTGGCATACCAAGGCGCCATCCTACGCGCCGCTGCAGACGGTGCCGGACAACCGCGTGTATGTCTCGCCGCTGGCGGCGGACAGGTTCGTGCAGCAATTCCTCAGTTTTTCGCGCGGTGCGGTAGTCTCGGATGAGCGCAGCGTCGATGGCGGCGAGATCGGTCGTCCCGGCGACAAGATCCGCCGTATCAGGATCAGTTCCGGCTTCGGCAAAATGCTCGTCTTTGTCAGCGACGGCAAACTGCCCTACCCGTTCGGCCGTGAAACCACCGGCTATGAAGTCAGCGACCTCGGCGCCACCCTGGCCAAGGCGCGCGCCAGCGGCGCCACATTGCTGTCGCCGCCTTACCGGACTGCCGGCGGGCACAGCGCGGTGGTGCAGTTCCCGGGCGGCTATCTGGCCGAGATCCACGATGAAGTGAAATAAGCCGGGGCATCGGCCAGGACGCATCAGCGGCTGAATCACGCAATATTACAAACGGGTTTCATCCTGTTCTGGCGTAATGCCATAGTAGGAATGAATTTCCCGCATCCAACTCTGGTCTGCCATGTCCGGCCAATGGTCCTTGTCGAAGCCAGGCGCATTTTTCAGGCGGTCTTTTTCCACATTGAGGACAAAGCGCTTATTGGCCGGATCCAGCACCAGCGCATTCCAGGGCACAGCAAACAGTTTTTCTCCCATGCCGAGGAAGCCGCCAAAAGACAGTACGGCATAAGAAATCTTGCCGCTACGCATATCCAACATGATTTCCTTGATATCGCCCAGGCTTTCATCATGGCGGTTATAGACGTCGTTGCCAACCAGCGTATCGGCGCCCATCAGATGGGGGCCGGGACCGTTGCGCTTATACATGCCGTAAGTATCGCGTTCTTCGTAGTTCAGGCTCATGCTTTTCTCCAGGAAAAAAGAGGCATCTTCATAGCCGAAGCAGCCGGAACAATTCTTCCGGATAACTGTTATCGGCCGTATCAGAATGCCTGCGGGCCATCCCCAGGTCTGTACGCCAGTGCACATTGAAAAGGCAGTTAAGCCATGCGCAGGGAGAATTCCTTACTGTGCTTTGCCAGCCGCGGCCAGGATCAGGTCAGCGATCTCCTTGGAATGCGACAGCAGCGACAGGTGGCTGGAGTTCAGCTCGACCGTGGTTGCATGCATGCGCTTTGCCAGGAAGCGCTCCAGGTCAGGAGAGGTAGTCATATCCTGCGTGGAGACGGCGTACCAGCTTGGCTTGGTGCGCCAGGCAGCGACCGTGGTACGGCCGTTGAACAAAGTATTGGCGATCGGCTGCTGGGTGGCATACAGCGCCAGCGCCTCATCATGCGGCAGGTCGCCGCCGAAATACTTGAGATAGGCATCTTCAGTCAGGCTGACGTAGCCGTCATGATCCTTGGCGCCGGCGCGCACCGGCATGGTCGGATACTTGGCGGCGAGCGCGCCGAAATCTTCGCCGGCATCGGGCGCGCGCGCCGCCACGTACACCAGGGCGCTGACCTTGGGATCGTCGCCGGCTTCGCTGATGACAGTGCCGGCCCAGGAATGTCCGACCAGCACGGTGGGACCATGCTGCAGCGCCAGTGCGCGCCGCGTCGCCGCTACGTCATCGGCCAGCGATGTCAAAGGATTCTGTACCGAAGTGACATTGAGGCCGGCAGCCTGCAGGCGCGGAATCACTTTGGCCCAGCTGGAGCCGTCGGCCCAGGCGCCGTGCACCAGCACGACGTTGACCGCCTGGACCGGCGCCGCCGTTTGCGCCTGCGCCGGCGCCGAAGCGATGATACCGGCAGCCATGCCGAAGGCGATCAGGGTGAGCTTGAGATGGGTCTTCATTGGTTTGCCTTTGCAAGATTGGTCTTTACCGCACACCGGACGATGTCCTGGAAATGTGACGTTAGGCAAAGTCGCAGTCCGACTTCGCTGAACGCAAGTCTAGGACTTCATGCGGGGCGATCGCGTGACACTCGTATGACAAATTGGTCATCAAACGTCACGCGCCCCGCGAGCCGGGCAAACCCTACAGCATCAAGCGATGGAGCGCACTACCCCGCCATCTACGCGCGCCGCCGAACCGGTGGTGGCCGAGGCCTGGGCGGATGCCAGGTAGACCACCATGTTCGCCACCTCCTCTACCGTCGCCAGGCGGCGGATCAGCGAACTTGGACGGTGCTCGGCGACGAAATCGCGTTCCAGTTTTTCCAGTTCGACGCCCTGCTCCTGCGCCATCGCTTCAAAGAAATTGCCAACGCCTTCGGAGCGGGTCGGTCCCGGCAACACGGCGTTGACCGTCACGCCGGTGCCGGCCAGCGTTTCCGCCAGGCCGCGCGATACTGCCAGCAAGGCGGTCTTGGTGACCCCGTAGTGCACCATCTCGCTCGGGATCTGCAAGCCTGATTCGCTCGACAGGAACAGGACCCGGCCCCAGCCGGCGGCGACCATCTGCGGCGCGTAGTGGCGCGACAGCCGCACCGCGCTCATGACATTGACGTCGAAGAAGCGTTGCCAGTCGTCGTCGCCGATCTCGAAAAATGCCTTGGGCTCGAAGATGCCCAGGTTGTTGACCAGGATGTCGGCCTTGGGGATTTGGGCGAACAGCTGGGCAGCGCCGGCGGCGTTGCCGAGATCGGCGGCGACGCCCTGCAGGCGCGCCTGCGGCAGTTCGGCGCGCAGCGTCGCCAGCGCCTGATCGACGCGCTCCTGGGTGCGGCCGTTGACCACGACTTCGGCGCCGGCTTGCGCCAGGCCGCGTGCGATCGCCAGTCCGATGCCGGCGGTGGAGCCGCTGACCACGGCGAGTTTATTGCTCAGATCGATGTGCATGATGGTTTTCCTATCGTTAAACAGTGGAGACATTCAACATCGCACAGGGGCAACCGGCTATCTGCGCGCCTTCTACAAAGCAGTTCCGCATCAAGCGGCGACGCCGCCGCTCAAACCGGTTCCAGCATGCCGAATACCGACACCAGAGCCAGCACCGCCATGCCGAGGCCGATTTCGATCAGCGTGCAACGCCTGATCGCAGCCACCGCGAGCCTTGCGTCGCTCTGCATGCGCGGCACCTGCACATAGCGGTTGACGATCGCCAGCGTCACCATCGCCGCCGTCAGCAGGATTTTCAGCGACAGCAGCAGCTGGTAAGGCGACGACCAGTCGGTCGGCCAGCGTCCCAGCACCAGCATGGTGTTGACAACGCCGCTGAGCAGGACGCCGGCGACGGCGACATGGCCGGCGCTGGAAAAGCGCCGCAGGGTCAGGCCCGCATCGTTGCGCGCGACAGGATAGTCCAGCAAGCGCAGGCACAGCAAAAAAGGCAGCAGCGAACCAAGCCAGGCGCCGCCGCACAGCAAATGCACGATGTGATTGGCGCCGTGCAGGAAGCCGCGCAGTCCCTGGTCCATGGCGGCATGTCCGTTCAGCGCCAGACTGGCGAGCAAGAGGCCGGCGCTAACAACCAGGGCCCCCAACCGGCCCGGCTGCCGCAGCATGCTGACCGCCAGCAGCAGCAAAGCCAGCAGCAGCCGCAGCAGCCAGGCCTGGCCGATGGCGGTGCCCAGCAGTTTCTGCAGCAGCGCCGGATCCAGCGCGGCTTGCCAGCTGCCGACGATCTCGGCGGCCTGCAGGGGCAGTCCGGCCAGCACCGTCAGCAGCGCCAGCAGCAGCGCCGCGCGCAAGCTGAAAGCCAAGCGACGGTCGAGCTGCATACGCAGCCCCGGCGCTGCAATTTTCCACAGGAAGGCGCTGCTGCCGAAAATCAGCATCGACGCCAGGTAGTGCAACAGCCGGTTGCCTGCAATTACTGTATCCAGCACGGCATCCAGTGTCATCCAGGGCGTACCGTGAAACTATAGCTGCCCTTGGTCTTGTGACCGTCGCGCGAGAGCGCATGCCATGCCACGGTATACACGCCGGCTGCCAGGCGGCCGCTGAGCGGAACCAGCAACACCATGTTGCTGTCCGGCGCCAGCGCGGCGGCGCCGGTGGCGATGCTGTTGCCGCTAGCATCGCTCAGCGCCACGCCGCTGAATGCAAGCTCCAGCGCCTCGGAAAATTCCAGCCGCAATGCGCTTGGCGCGCTGGCGACGACGGTATCATGCGCCGGCACTTCGGTTTTCAGATGGGCGTGCGCAAAGGCGCTGCCTGCCATGGAAAAGCTCAGCAGCGCTGCGATGGCGGCAGTCTTGCATGTGGAAGAAAAAATTGGCATAAAACACGTCCTTGAAATAAAACGTTAAAGGCGCCCGGTTGCCCGCGCTTGACGATCGCCGGGCCAGCCGGAATGTCCATGAATAATGCCAGCAACCCGAGATTTCCGCTGCCGCGGCCTCCAAAGAAAGCTGGCAGGGAATGCGCCGGCGCCTTGAAAGCGGCAACAGCGTTGGTCCCGCGCCATTTCTGAATGCGGCAGGTGCAGCGTTTGCACGTCGGCCGTTGGCAATCAGCATCCGCCAGCCGGCAGGGAGTGCTACTCAAATCGGAAACGGTAAGCTAAAATTCCCCATCGCCTTCTATTTGGACCGCCATGTCATCCCGTCGAGAATTCCTGCAAAAGAGTTTATTCCTGGGCGCCGCCGGGCTGTTTTCCGCTGAACTGGCCATCGCAAAATCCGCATCGAACGGCAATGCTGTCAATCCAGCAGCCGACATGCAGGCCACCATGGATCCGCCGCCGGACATTTTCGACGCCCAGCTGATAGACATGGATTTCTGGCTCAAGCCGCGCGTGCTGGAAGTAACGCGCCCGGCCAGCGGCGAGCATGCCAAGCTGCTGTACTGGAAAGACGGCGAAGTGCAGGATTCCGCCTACCAGGAGCTGTGCCATCTGCTGCGCGACGTGCAAGCCAAGAAAACCGAGGCGATCGACCCCAAGCTGCTGGAAACGCTATGGGGCACGCAAGCCTTTATCGCTCGCTACGGCATGAACCAGCCGCTGGAAATCCTGTCGGGATACCGCACGCCGGCGACCAACCGGGGCCTGATCGAAAGCGGCGTGCCGGCGGCGCGCAAATCCTTGCACCTGGAAGGCCGCGCCGCCGACATCCGCCTGGCGCAGCTGCAGCCGGACGTGCTAGGCGGCCTGATCCGCAGTTTCCGCCAGGGCGGCGTCGGCTTCTACTATCGACCGGGTGCGCGCGGCGGCTGGATCCATGCCGATACCGGCCTGCAGCGCACCTGGAAGGGTTGATGGCTTTAGGCTCACATCGAGGCAAAGCTGGCGAAATTGGCGCGGTACTGCAGCGCCGTGATGCCCAGCCGTTTCATGAATACCGCGCGCATATGGGCGCGGTTGCGGAAGCCGCAATCAAAGGCGATGGTTTTCAAGGGTGCACTACCTGACTCCAGCAAGGCGCGCGCGGCATCTATCCTGGCGCTTTCGATGAATTCAGCCGGCGTCACCCCGGCTTCCCGTACAAACACCCTGGCGAAATTGCGCGCACTCATGGCAAGCTGCCGGGCCAGCGCTTCCACCGTCAGGTCGGCCTGCAGATGCGCCAGCACATATTGCTGGACCTGGCCGACGATCGACAATTCCTCCGCATACGGCGTCAGATAGGGGCTGAACTGGGATTGCCCGCCCCTGCGCTGCATATGCACCACCAGGCGCTTGGCGACATTCAGCGACAGTTCCGGGCCGAAATCTTCAAACAGCAGGTACAGGGACAGATCGATGCCCGCGGTCACGCCGGCCGATGAATACAGCTTGCCGTCGCGCAGGAAGATGCGGTCGGCCTGCACCGACGTATCCGGACACATGGCCGCCAGCGCCGCGCCGTCATTCCAGTGGGTGGTGACGCTCTTGCCGGCCAGCAGGCCGGCGTGGGCCAGCAGGAAAGCGCCGTTGCAGACTGAAGCGATGCGCACCGAGCTGGCTGCGCTTTGCCGCAGCCACGCGGACACTGCACCATCGGCCGCTTGCCGCGCCAGTTCCGGACCGCCCGCCACCAGCACCAGGTCGTAGCTATCCTCTGCCTCGCTGTAGTGCTTGTCGGCGGTAATCTGCAAGCCGTTGGAACAACGGATCGTGCCACGCTCCGTACCGATCACCAGCAGCCGATAGTGGTCGGCCGGACTGAGGAAGCGGTTGGCCTCTGCGAACACGTCCATCGGACCGGAGACGTCCAGCGACTGGACGCCGGGAAATACCAGGATTGCAATCGTGCGCATCGCTTGTTCCTTTGCTGGCGGAGATGCCAGCATAACCCGCCTCAGGCCGGCGCTTGCGCGCGATCGGCGGCAAATGGCAGGAATCCCGCCCAGGCTGGCAGGATAGCAGTCCTGTCAGCGGTTTCGCCATGGCCGCTTGTTGTCCATACTTTCTCCAGGCCGACAGCCATCCATTTTCAACAGGAGAACATCATGAATGACAACGCAGAGCGGGTAGGTCCGGCATTTTCCGTGGACGGCATGCTGCATGCCAGGAACCAGACGCGGCAGGCGATCCGCGCCATCGCCGCCATGGTCGAGCCGGGCATGGCGGAGGAACATGCGGTCGAGCAGGCCAAGCAGATCCTGCTAGCCCAGGGCCATGCCTTGAGCTGGCATCCGACCCGGGTACGCTTCGGCAAAAATACCACGAAGCCGATGAAGCAGCCGTCAGAACCAGGTGTCGTGCTGCAAGAGAACGACATCTTCTTTCTCGATATCGCGCCCAGGGTCGATGCCTGGGAAGGCGACGGCGGCGCTTCCTTCGTGGTGGGGCACAGCGAGGAATATGCGAAGTGCGCAGCGGATGCGGAAGCCCTGTTCCACCAGGTGCGGGCGGTCTGGAGCAACGACCAGCTCAGCGGCCGGGAATTGTACAAATATGCCGATCAACAGGCCAGGAGCATGGGCTGGCAGCTGAATCCCGACCTGCCCGGCCACCGCGTCTCCGATTTTCCGCATGCGGCGATCCACACCGGCTCGCTGGCCGATTTCGAGCGCAGCCCGCTGCCGCTGCGCTGGATACTGGAAATCCACCTGCGCGACCCGCGGGGAAAGTTCGGCGCCTTTTTCGAGGACATGCTGCTGGACGACCAATATTACGCCTAGCGTCTGCGCGCGCGGCAGAAATTCCCGAACCGGCGTAGGCTAGCAGTAGTGTCGCTGTCCGAAAGGAGAATGGTCATGACCGATGCCCATCATTCATTGACCTTGCAATTGCTGGAATGGGTCGCACAAGGATCTCATCGCTACTCTGAAACCATCGATGTCTGGAAGACTTCCTGCCCGCGCTTCATGATCTGGGAAGACGCCTGCGCCGACGGCCTGATCGACTCGCGGCCGGGCCGGGACGGCCTGGTATCCCTAACCGCCAAAGGCGCACAGCTGCTAGCGGAAGGTGCCGTGCCTTGATCGGCGCCGGCCGTCGGCAAGACTATCAGGTGAAAAATAGCCGGTTTGATAATTCCATGATTGCCGCCGAATCTATTCCTAGTATATAAAGATACACCCAGATCCCATCTTGCAGCGAGGCTGAATGTGAGTGCATCCTGTTTTAGTCCGGTTCCCTGTCAACTGCAATACCAGCACGGCGACCAGCTCATGCCGCGCCATCGGCACGACGCCAGCTACCTGGCGCTGGTCCTCTCCGGCCGCTACGAGGAAGCCGGCGACCGCGGCCGCTTCCAGGTCGGCGCCGGCGACATCGTGGTGCACGGCGCCTTCGAGGCCCATCTCAACCGCTATATTTCCGCCAGCTCCCTGATACTGAACATTCCCTTGCACACCTGGCAGGAACCGGCGGCGCCGCGGATGCGGATTGCCGATCCGGACAGCGCGGCGCGGCTGGCCGAGCGCGATCCGCGCGCAGCAGCCGCATTCGTGCTCGCCAATATGTGCGCCGCTCCCCTGACCATGGCCGACTGGCCGGACCAGCTGGCCGCCGCCCTGGCCCAGGATCCGCACCTGCGCCTGCAGAGCTGGGCGCAAGAACGCGGCCTGGCCGACGCCACCGTTTCGCGCGGCTTCCGCAAAGTGTTCGGCATCAGTCCTTCAGCCTATCGCGCTCAGCTGCGCGGACGGCTGGCCTGGCGCCGCATCGTCGCCGGCGAGCAGTGCCTGCCCGAGATCGCCATCGACTGCGGCTTTGCCGACCAGTCGCACATGACGCGCACGGTAGCCGCCGTCACCGGCCGCTCGCCAGGCGCCTGGCGCAACGAGGTCAAATAGATACAAGACAGTTTCTGCGCCGCTGCGACATCATCTGGCCATGAAACCAAAAACCTCTCCGATGGAACAGGCCCGCCGCCGCCACGCCAGCATCAACGCCTTGATGCTGGCCTGCGCCATGGCTTCAGTCGCCTGCACGAGCCCTCTGCATGCAGCAGAGAATTTAGCCACCCAGCCTGCGGCCGCCAGCGCGCAGCAGACAGCCGACGCCGCCAAGGTGCTGGCCGCCTATCGCCGCGCAGCCGGCGGCGACGCCTGGCGCGGCAAGGCGACCTTACAGACGCTCTACGCCTACAGCGGCAACGACCTGAGCGGCACGGTCAGCTCCATCAGCGACGCCCGCCATGGTTTCTTCATCGATGCCTTCGACACCGATCCGACCAGCGGCGCCAATGGCTACGACGGCCAGCTGCCATGGATGCGCGACCAGTCGGGCGCGGTAACGCCGGAACAAGGCGGCGACCGCATCCAGCTGGCCGTCAACGAAGCTTATCGAAACGCCAACAAATGGTGGCTGCCCGATCACGGCGGCGCCGCCATCAGCAGTCTTGGCAACAAACAGGATGGCGAACGCAACTACGCGGTGCTGCAGATAAGCCCGCAGGGCGGCAAGCCGTTCCAAGCATGGTTCGACCAGCAGTCGCATCTGCTGGCGCGGGTGGTCGAAGTGCAGCTGTTCCTGACCATCACCATCAGCTATGGCGACTATCGCGCCGTCGACGGCGTCATGCTGGCCGGCAGCATCAAGACCGACAGCGGCACCGGCGGCCCGCCTGAGCTGCAGACGCTGACGCAAGCCAGCTTCCTGCCGGCGCGGCCGGCCAGCGCCTACTCGCCGCCATCCTGGTCGCGCAGCAACCTGAGCCTGCCCGGCGGCAGCACCACGATTCCGTTCGAGCTGCTCAACAATCATGTCTACGCCAAGGTCTTCATCAACGGCAAAGGACCGTTCCGCTTCATCTTCGACACCGGCGGCCACAATATCCTGACGCCGGCGACCGCCGCGGCACTGGGCCTCAAGCCGAAAGGCGATGCCCAGTCCGGCGGCGCCGGCGAGAACACCGTCAGCACCGGCTATCTCAAGGTCGACCAGATACAGGTCGGCGCCATGACCATGCGCGATACGCCGGCATTCGTGCTCAATTTCAGCTCGGCGAAAACCGAGGGCTTCGAAGAAGAAGGCATGATCGGCTTTGAAGTGTTCCGCCGCTTCGTCACCACCTTCGACTACGGCGCGCAGACCCTGACCTTGACCGATCCGGCCAAATTCTCGCCGGCCGAGGCTGGCAGGCCAGTGCCGTTCAAGTTTTACGATCACAGCGTGCAGGTTGTAGGCACGGTCGACGGCATCCCCGGCCGCTTCAATATCGATACCGGCTCGCGTTCCGAAATCACCCTGACCAAACCCTTTGTCGATAAACACAAATGGCGCGACAGCCATCCGCACGGCGCGCTGGCGATTGACGGCTGGGGCGTCGGCGGACCGTCGCGCTCGTATGTGGTGCGCGGCAAGGAACTGACGCTGGGCGATGTGCGCCAGGAAAACGTGATCAACAGCCTGGCGCTGCAGGACAAGGGCGCATTCTCAGATGCCAATTTCGAGGGCAATATCGGCAGCGGCTTCATGAAACGCTTCGTGGTCACCTTCGACTACGGCAACCAGATCATGTATCTGAAACCGCGCGCAGCGCCAGTGGCCGACAGCGGCGTATACGACCGTTCCGGCATGTGGATCAACGCCGGCGAGCAGGCCTTCGAGGTGGTCGACGTCACTCCGGGCGGCCCGGCGGCGGCGGCTGGCCTGCAAGTCGGCGACCGCATCGTCGCCGTCGACGGCGTACCGGTGACGTCTGCCGGCCTGCCCGATTTCCGCAAGCGCCTGCGCACCGAAGCGGCCGGCAGCAAGGTCAAGGTTTCGGTCCTGTCGGCCGCGGAAAAACGCGAACTCCAGATCACCCTGCGCGACCAGCTCTGAATCATCCGGCCTTGCTTCACGCCGATGGCAATCGGCGCTACAGTGGCGTATTGGCATATCCGGAAAGAGGCTGAAGATGGAATGGGTTTACGAGCAATCGGCGATCGACTGGAGCGCCTTGTCGCAGCTTTACCGGATCGCGCCGCTGGGCGACAAGGATCCGGCCGATCTGCAGCTGGCGTTTTCCAACAGCCGCTACAAGTGCTTTGTGTTTGAACAGGGTGTGCTGGTCGGCGTCGGCCGCGCGCTGGCCGACGGCATCGATTGTTCCTATATTTGCGACGTCGCGGTGCATCCGGATTTCCAGGGAAGCGGTCTGGGCAGGACCATCATCACCAAGTTGCGCGATCTCTCGGCCGGCCACAAGAAGATCATCCTGTACGCGGTCCCGGGCAAAGAAGGCTTTTACAAGAAACTGGGATTCAAGCGCATGAGCACTGCCATGGCGATATTCAGGAACCAGGAACGGGCGCTCGAGGCCGGGCTGCTGAATGAAACTTGAACCTGATCCGAAGCCGGACCTGGCACAGCCGGCGCTGCTGGCGCCGGCTGTGCCGCACTGGCTGCTGCCTCGGATTTACGTTATCTTTTGCCTCTGACACTGATTGCAACGATAACTTACTCCGGGAAGCAGATGATTCGATGGGCAATAATTGGCAGCGGCGGCATCGCCGAGCGCTTCGCCTCTGATTTTCAATACGTGCAGGGCGCACAGCTGGCCGGCGCTTTTTCGCGCCGGCTGGAATCGGCGCAGAAATTTGCGGCGCGCTTCCAGCTGCCGCACAGCTATGCCAGCCTGGAGGAATTGCTGGCGGCCGGCCTCGATGCCGTGTACATCGCCACGCCGCACATGGAGCACGCCTCCTTCGCCATCGCCTGCCTGCAAAACGGACTGGCGGTGCTCTCGGAAAAGCCGGCCGCGCCCAACCTGCAGCAGCTGGAATCGGTGCTGGCGGCCGCCGAGCAGCATCAAGTACTGTTCATGGAAGCGATGAAGCCGGCCTTCTATCCGCTCTACCGGCAGATCAAGGCCCTGCTCGCCGATGGCGCAATCGGCGACGTCAATTTCGTCGACGCTGGCTTCTCCTATCTGTTCAACGACCGCACACACAAGGTGTTCGATCCGGCCCAGGCCGGCGGCAGCCTGCTGGACGTGGCGATCTATCCCGCTTTCCTGGCTTGCGACTTGCTGGGCCCGGCATCTCAAGTGAAGGCGCTGCTGGATATCGGCGCCAGCGGCGTCGACGAAACGGCGGCGCTCAGCTGCCGCCATGCGCACGGCATGTCCAGCCTGTTTTCCAGCATGCGCAGCGCCAGCGATGGCCGCGCCCTGATCGGCGGCAGCCACGGCCATCTGCTGATCGAAGGAAAATGGTGGAATCCGTCCAGAGCGTTGCTGGTGCGCGAATCCGGCGCCAGCGAGAGCCTGGCGGCGGACTACCAAGGGGATGGCTTATGCCACGAAACCCAGCATTTCACCGATCTGCTGCGCGATAAGAAGATACGCAGCGAAATCATGAGCTTCGAGCTATCCCGCGCCATGATCTCCACGCTGGACATGGCGCGTGCGGATGCCGGTTTGCGCTTTCCTTTCGAGTAAGGTCCGCTTTCAATACCAGCGCGAAGGCCAGCGCTTACGTTGAAGTACGCGCCAGTAGAGCCAGCCGATCAGCAGGATCAGGGCGGCGCCGGCCAGCGTCGGCAGCAGCAGGAAAGACCAGCCCGGCTGCGCCATGAAAACGATCACCGGATTGCTGCCGGCCGGCGGATGCACGGTGCGCGTCAACATCATCAGCATCAGGGCGCAGGCGCAGGCCGCCGCCATCGGCAGCCAGCCGGGGCCGCATAGCTGCAGTACCAGCAGTCCGGCAAACGTCGTCAGCAGATGACCGCCGATGATATTGCGCGGTTGCGAAAACGGTCCGTCCGGAAAACCGAACAGCAGCACGCAAGTGGCGCCGAAGGACCCGAGTATCCAAGGCTGGCGGCTAGCGTGGGCTAGCCAGCCGACGGCGGCGAGCGCCAGGAATGCGCCCAGTCCGGCGCGCAGAACTTGTGCGGCATGAGCGCTGATACGGCTGCCATCGGCAGCCGGACCCACACCGCCGGCGCTGCCGGCGGATTTCTCCGATGAGAAAGTCATCTGCGCTTACTTCTTGAAGCGCGCAGCTTCTTCCGAACCCTTGGTAGCGTTGCCGGCGCTATAGGAGTGCGCCCCTACTCCCGCCAGTTTGCCATCCTGCACGATCAGGTACTCGTTGCGGATCGGCCGCCCTTCGAAATAGCATTCGAGGATTTCCCGGGTGCCGGCGGCATAGCGGGCCTGCGCCGACAGGCTGGTGCCGGAGATGTGCGGCGTCATGCCGTGATGCGGCATCTTGCGCCAAGGGTGGTCGGCCGGCGCCGGCTGCGGGAACCAGACATCGCCGGCATAGCCCGCCAGCTGGCCGCTTTCCAGCGCGGCGGCGATGGCGTCGCGGTCGCACAGCTTGCCCCGCGCGGTGTTGATCAGGTAGGCGCCGCGCTTGAATCCGGCCAGCGTCTTGGCGTTGATCATGTTTTCGGTTTCCGGGTGCAAAGGACAGTTCAAGGTCACCACATCGCATACCTTGGTCAGGCTTTCCAGGCTGCTGTGATGGGTCACGTTCAATTCCTTTTCAACCGACTCCGGCAGGCGGTGGCGGTCCATGTAGTGCAGCTTGACGCCGAACGGCTTGAGCAGGCGCAGCACGCGCAGGCCGATGCGGCCGGCGGCGACCGTGCCAACATTCATGCCCTCCAGGTCGTAAGAGCGGGCGACGCAATCGGCGATGTTCCATCCGCCCTTGATGACCCAGTTATACGATTCAATGTAGTTGCGCACCAGCGACAAGGTCATCATCACCACGTGTTCGGCGACGCTGTTGCTGTTGCAATAGGTGACCTCGGCCACGGTGACGCCGCGCTCCATGGCGGCTTGCAGGTCGGTATGGTCGGAGCCGATGCCGGCGGTGACGATCATCTTCAGCTTGCGCGCCTTGGCGATCCGCTCGGCGGTCATGTAGGCCGGCCAGAACGGCTGCGAGATGACGATTTCGGCATCATGCAGTTCGCGGTCGAGGACGCTGCCGGCACCGTCCTTGCTGGAAGTGACCACCAGCTGGTGGCCTTGCGCTTCCAGGTATTTGCGCAAGCCCAGTTCGCCGGAGACGCTGCCCAGCAAGGTGCCGGGCTGGAAATCGATCGCTTTCGGCGTCGGCAGCGTCTGGCCGTCCGGGTAGCCATCCAGCTGCGGCAGGTCGTCCCGCGCATATTTGGTGGGATAGCCGCTTACCGGGTCGTCGTACAGTACACAAACAATCTTGGCCATGATTTTTTCCGTTTCTCTGTGAGTTCGCAGCGCACGGTGCGCCGATCCCGGCAGCCGCTTGCTGCCTTGGAACGCAGTATGGAAAATTCAGAGAGAGACGGCTAATCGTTTGATCTGATGGAATGATCAGTCCGGGTTATCAACGCCGGTTATCAGCACTGCTCAGCAATCGAGCAGCGCATCCACCCGCGCCTGCAGGTCGAGGCCACGGAAATTGGCGAGCGCGGCATTGAGCAAGGGCGTCAGAGGTGTGCGGTCGAGCATGACCAGGCCGATCTCGCGCTGCAGCTCAGGCGTCAGCGGGATCGCACTCAGTTCCTGGCGCATCTCCAGCAAGGTCAGCACGCTGTGCGGCACGATGCTGTACAGGCCGGCGCAGCGCACGTAGGAATACAGCGCCATCATGGAATCGGTCTCGACCCGCGGCTGCACCATCATGCCGGCGGCAGCGAAGGCGGCGTCGATGCCGTGCCGGCATTGCATGTTGTTGGTCAGCAGACATAAGGGCAAGCGCGCCACCTCCTCCCAGGACATGGCGCTGCGGCCGGCGAACAGGCTGTCGTCGCGGGCGATCAACACATAGCGCTCGATGAACATCGGCACGGTGGCGAAGTCCTTGAGGCGCTCGTCCTGCAGGTAACTGAGGCCGATATCCAGCTCGAAATTGCTGATCTGGCGCAGGATGTCGGCCGCCGCCATGGTGTACACGGTATGACGCATGCGCGGGAACTGCTGCAGGCAGCCCTCGGTCAGCAGCGGCACCAGCGGCAAGGTGGTCGGAATGGCGCCGAAACGCAGCGTGCCGGCCGGGTCGCGCTCGTTGGCGCCGGCTTCCTGGCGCAAGCCTTCGCAGTCCGCCAGCACCCGCCGCGCCCACGCCAGCACTCGCTCGCCATCCGGCGTAAAGCCTTCGAAGCGGCGGCTGCGCTGCACGATGGTCATTCCCAGTTCCTGCTCGATGCTGCGGATGGCGCCGGACAGGGCCGGCTGCGAAACATTGCAGGCCAGCGCGGCGCGGCCGAAATGCTTTTCGCGCTCCAGCGTGACCAGGTAAGTTAATTGGCGGATGAACATGGATTTGGCCTGAGGCTGTCGTTATATTCTTATGAATATAGTGATATTCGCACAGCCTCGCTCAGAAACCGATGACGGTGGTCAACTATCACTGCAATCACATAGCGATTAGCAGCAGCGCATGAACGCCGCTCGGGTACATTGGGGTATGATAAAACTCCCTTTTTCCAGGCATCTGTACTGGAATCCGATCAAGACAAACAAGGAGTTGGACATGCTGACAAGCGCACGCAATGAATTCGCCGGCAAGGTTAGCGCCATCCACGCTGGCGCCGTCAATGACGAAGTCGAAATCACGCTCGCCGGCGGCGAGCGCATCGTGGCGGTGATCACCCGCGAAAGCACCAAATACCTGGACCTGAAGATTGGCTCGGAAGCGCTGGCGCTGGTCAAGGCGCCGTGGATCATCTTGTCGACGCTGGACGCCGGCATCAAGTTTTCCACCCGCAACCGCCTGGAAGGCACCGTCAAGGCGATCAAGCCGGGCGCAGTGAATACCGAAGTGGAAGTCAGCCTCAAGGGCGGCCAGACACTGGCGGCCATCATCACCCAGGAAAGCGCGCAAAACCTCGGCTTGGCGGCGGGCAAGGAAGTGGTCGCGATTTTCAAGGCATCGCACGTGATCGTCGGCGTCAAAGGCTGATCCGGCAGACACCCGGCAAGCAGCTGGAGCCGGTCCGGCTTCCTGCTTGTCTTAGCGGTTCAGTGTCTTGTCTTGCCGGATAGCGTCATCGGCATTCCTGTGCGCCAGGCTGCGTTCGATCAGGCAGTACTTCCTGGCGTTTTCTCTGACGATCGCCACTTTCTGGCTGTCGGCCTGCAGCGAACAATCCAGCAGTATCGATTTTTTCCATTCCACGAAATCATCCGCCAGCTTTTGCCTGTCGGCGCCGGCCAATGCCTGTGCGGCTGCCTGATGCGCAGCGGCGACGGCCTTGTCCTGCGCGCCCAGTTCTTCAGCCAGGCAGGCCGATTTCGATTCATCGTTGCCGGCGGCGGCATAACAGGCTTTGAAACGGCTGGAGAAATCAGGGCTGGCCGACGCCGCGCCCGCGACTGCCGGCATCAGAAGCAATGCTGCAACTGTGATAAGAAAATGGCATTTCATGAGGGCGTCCGTTGGACCTGAAAAATCAAGGATAGCAGTAAACACGGCAGGCCACGTGCAAGTCTCGTAGGGTGGGCACCCGTGCCCACGCGGATGAGCGGCACTGCGTAGGCACAGGCGCCCACCCTACCCTATCTCAATTGGCGTCAGCCGGCGCCGGCAACGCAGTACGCATTTCCGGGTTGGCCGGCGCTTCCACCGAGACCCGGCTTTCACCCAGCGCTTGCGTCTGCCGCAATTGGCCGCAGCGCAGGGTCACCGAATTGCTGCTCACCTTTTCCAGCAATAAGTCGCCATCGAAGCTTTGCGCTTCGCTGACGGTCAGCGAACCGCGCCTGGCGTTGTTGAAGACAGCGATGCCGGCTTGCCGGTAGCCGCCCATCTCGACGCTGATCAGGCGCCAGGAGTCCAGACGCTGCATCGAGCAATCGCTATCTGCCCGTATTGCAGCAGGGATGGCCGCCGGCTTTGCAGGCGGCGCCGCAGCTTCAACAGCGGCACCAGTGCCGCCGGCCGGCAGCAAGGCAATGGGCGCTTGCGAAGATGAAGCGGGCATGGTCAGCCACACCAGCAGTGCGACGAACGCAGCACCGGCCAGGCCCAGCCCTAACGCAAATTTCTTTTCATCCATTCCGATGTCCGCAACTACTTGTCGCCGGATGCAACGCCGCCGTTGACGGCGCTGCTCCGGCATTCTGCTTTACCAACGCAATACTGGTGGCCGCGTCAGGCCTTGCTGTCCTTCAGTGTAGCCCACCATCGACTGCATGAAGTTGCTGTCGCCGCCCAGCGTGATTTTCAGATCATACCAGCCGTTGGTGGTGCTGAACTGGATGGTGGCGGTCTGCTTCGGCGCCACCGTGACAGTCTGGCTGCTGGTGCTGGCCGAGGTGATCCGGTCCAGCAAGGTGAACACCGCCGTGTTGCTGGTGCCGCTGTTGTCGAACAGGATGCTGATCGTCTGGCCGACGCCGTTGTTGGTCAGCTTCACCTGCGGTTCCGGCTGGCCCTGCCATGCAGTAGCGCTGAGGTAGCCCTTGAAGCGGCGGTAGAACTGGTTCGGCGCCAGCATCTCCAGATCGTAGTAGCCGTTGCCATAGGCGATCACATGCCAGTAATCGCTCGAAGTGGCGTTGGCCGCCATGGTGTAGATCCACGGGTTGTCGGTGCGATAGTTATCCAGGTTGATCTGCAACGGCGCCGGCTTGCTGCCGCCATTGCTCCAGTTGGTCCAGATCTGCTTGTTGGCCAGGTCTTGCGTCAGCCAGCCGTTCAGCTGGTAGGGTTGCACGCGCAGGGCTTTTTGCCCGGCCTCATACGGCGGCATGACCGTATTGGCGGCCGGCGGCACCGGCTTCGGCAGGCTTTGCTGGCTGGTAGCCAGGGTCGCCAGCGCGGCGGTATTCGGCAGCACCGGGAAGGCGGCGTTGCTGGTGGTGAAATCGAAACACGACGTGAGGTCGCCGCAGATGTCGCGCCGCCACTGGCTGATGTTGGGGCAGGTGACGCCGGTCCATTTTTCCAGGAACTGGATGGTGGAGGTGTGATCGAACACCTCGCTGGCGACCCAGCCGCCGCGGCTCCAAGGCGAGCAGACGATGGTCGGCACCCGT
>NZ_DATMRB010000200.1:0-7044 GCF_035566555.1 Collimonas sp. | reverse complement strand
ACCTTCGCCTGGCGCGGCCGCATCCTGCCGGTATTCGACCAGCGTTCGCCTTACGAGCAACAGCTCAAGCAGAGCCTGCACGAGTTTTTCCCGGCGCTGGCCGGCGTGCCGATCACCGCCAGCTGGAACGGTCCGTCGGACCGCTCGGTCACCGGCTTCCCGTTTTTCGGGCGTCTCAACGACATGCCGAACGTGTTTTATGGCTTCGGCTACTCCGGCAACGGCGTCGGCCCCAGTTATATGGGCGGCCAGCTGCTGTCCTCGCTGGTGCTGGGCCTCGACAACGACTGGAGCCGCAGCCCGCTGGCGGCAGGCCCGCGCGGACAGTTCCCGCCCGAGCCGGTGCGCTATCTCGGTTCGCTGGTGGTGCGCAACGCCATCCGCCGCAAGGAGCTGGCGGAAGACCAGGACCGCAAGCCTTGGTTGCTGGACCAGATGCTGAGCAAGCTGGCCAATGCGGCGGGCAAGGCGGACAAGGCTTAGTTGCCTGAGTGTCATGCATCGCCGTTTCGGCTAAATGAAAAACACGGTCTAGTTTATTTGGCAAGCCAGGCACGCCTCGGCCGGACTTGTATAATGGTAGTCTGCCAAAACAAGCTTGCCACCATGACCAACACCACGCATTTCGGTTACAAAACCGTCTCCGAGGACGATAAAGTCCACAAAGTCGCCGAAGTTTTCCACTCGGTTGCACCCAAGTACGACGTCATGAACGACCTGATGTCGGCCGGCCTGCACCGTGTCTGGAAGATTTTCACCATCGCCCAGGCGGCAATACGCCCCGGTTTCAAGGTGCTGGATATCGCCGGCGGCACCGGCGACCTGGCCAAGGCGTTCGCCAAGCGCGCCGGACCTACCGGCGAAGTCTGGCTGACCGACATCAACGAGTCGATGCTGCGGGTCGGCCGCGATCGTCTCTTGAATAATGGCCTGTCCACCCCCACCTTGCTATGCGACGCCGAGAAATTGCCGTTCCCGGACAATTATTTCGACCGCGTCTCGGTCGCCTTCGGTTTGCGCAACATGACGCACAAGGATGCCGCACTGGCGGAAATGCGCCGTGTGCTGAAGCCGGGCGGCAAGTTGCTGGTGCTGGAGTTTTCGAAAGTATGGGAGCCTTTGAAAAAGCCCTATGACGTCTATTCGTTTTCTGTCTTGCCGTGGCTGGGCAAGCAAATCGCCAATGATTCTGAAAGCTACCGCTACCTGGCGGAATCGATCCGCATGCATCCCGATCAGGACACCCTGAAACAGATGATGACGGATGCCGGCCTGGAGCGGGTTGAGTATTTCAATTTAACTGCCGGTGTGGCGGCCTTGCATACCGGCATAAAACTGTAGGAGCTCGCATGAAGAAAGTTTTGCTGATGTTGCTGATGGTGGCAACCACCCTGTCGATGACCATCTCGAACGCCGACGCCCGTCGTCTCGGCGGCGGCGGCTCGTTCGGCAAGCAGTCGTCAGGCATTTCGCGCCAGGCGCCAAGCGCGCCGTCGCAGAATTTCGGCAGCGCCAATCAAGCCAAGCCGGCAGCGCCTGCCGCTACGCCGGGTGCGATTCCGCCTAAGCCTGCCAGCCCATGGAAGGGTATCCTCGGCGGCGCCTTGCTCGGCCTCGGCCTCGGTGCTCTGATGTCGCACTTCGGCATGGGCGGCGCTTTCGGCTCGTTCCTGATGATGGCCTTGCTGGCAGTTGCCGTGATCTTTGTGGTGCGCCTGGTCATGCGCAAGAACAGCTCTGCGCCTGCGGCCTATTCCGGGGCCAGCTCGGCGCCTAACTTTGGCGGCAATCAGCCGGCGGCCGGTTTTGACAATAACTCGTCCGGTTTCACGCCTGAAATCGGTTCTCGCATCAATTCCGGCCCGTCGTTCCAGCCGTCGGCATTGCAGGCAAGCGATCCGTCGGCGGCCTCGCACGGCGGTCCATGGGGCATTCCGGCGGATTTCGACGTTCCCGGCTTTGTCCGCAGCGCCAAGACTTATTTCATCCGACTGCAAGCCGCCTGGGACAAGGCAGACATCAACGATATCCGTGAATTCACTACGCCGGAAATGTTCGGTGAGCTGCGCCTGCAGTTGCAGGAACGCGGCGCTTCGCCGAACAACACCGACGTCGTGCAGCTGGATGGCGAGTTGATGGGCATCGAAACCATCGGCAACGATTACCTGGCCAGCGTCAAGTTCACCGGCCTGATCAAGGAAGTGCCGGAAGCCTCGGCCGAACCGTTCACCGAAGTCTGGAACCTGTCCAAGCCTTTGTCGGGGCAGGGCGGCTGGGTTTTGGCGGGAATTCAGCAAGTGGCAGCATAAGAAGCTGTTTTACCGCGCCTCGGAGCATAAACCGGCTCTGGAGCTGACAAACTGATAAACTTGGACCGCCCATGAATAATCATGGGCGGTTTTATTTTATGACGATGAATCTTCCACTCAATTTCAAGCCGATCACTGCTTCGGTCAATCACCTGCTGGCGCAAGAACCTTGGGCGCAGCGTATCCTGGCTTCGCATGCCGGCAAGGTCGCCTGTTTCGACGGCGGCGCCGTCAAGCTGAGCTGGCAGGTCAGCGCCGACGGTTTGCTGCAGGCGCCGCCGGCGGATACGGATGACCAGGTGGTGAATCTGCCTAACGTCACCATCCGTGTCAATCTGGCCGACCTGCCGCTGATTGCGCAAAATCGCGAGCGCGCCTTCTCCTATGTGAAGATCGAGGGCGACGCCGATTTTGCCAATGCGATTTCCCAGGTCAGCCAGGGTTTGCGCTGGGATGCCGAGCACGACCTGAGCAAGCTGGTGGGCGATATCGCCGCCGTGCGCATCGTTGCCGGCGGCAGCTCGTTGATCGCCGGGGTACGCTCAACCCATAAGAAGCTGACGGAAAACCTGGCCGAATATTTTCTGGAAGAGCAGCCGATGCTGGTGCGGCCGCAGGCTGTATCCGATTTTACGAATGATGTCAGCAGGCTGCGCGACGACCTGGAGCGCCTGGCGAAACGCATCAACAAATTGAAAACCCCATGATCCTGAAATTTTTGCGAGTGCTGAAGATCGTCCGCGTTGCGGTGCGTTATGGCCTGGACGACATCGCCATGTCGGGTTTTGACACGCCGCGCATTTCCAAGCTGATCGACACCCTGATATTCTGGCGCGACATTTCCGCCCCGCGCGGCGAACGCCTGCGCATGGCGCTGGAAGAGCTGGGACCGATTTTCGTCAAGTTCGGCCAGGTGCTGTCGACCCGCCGCGACCTGCTGCCGGGCGATATGGTCGACGAACTGGCGCGCCTGCAGGACCGGGTGCCGCCCTTCAGTTCCGAGCTGGCGATTGCGCAGATCGAAAAATCTCTGAAAGCCCATCCGGACGACCTGTTCGCCAGTTTCGAGCGCGAGCCGGTAGCGTCGGCCTCGATCGCCCAGGTCCACTTTGCCACCCTCAAGGATGGTAAGGAAGTGGCGGTCAAGGTGCTGCGTCCGGGCATGAAGAAATCCATCGATGAAGACGTGGCGCTGATGCATATCGCCGCCGGCCTGGTGGAACGGCTGTGGGCCGACGGCCGCCGCCTGAAGGCGCGCGAAGTGGTGGGTGAATTCGACAAGTACCTGCACGATGAGCTGGACCTGATGCGCGAAGCCGCCAACGGCAGCCAGCTGCGCCGCAATTTCGCCGATTCGGATCTGCTGGTGGTGCCAGAGATGTACTGGGATTACTGCTCGCCTTCGGTGATCGTGATGGAACGCATGCACGGCATCCCGATTTCGCAGCTGGACCGCTTGCGCGATGCCGGCGTCGATCTCGGCAAGCTGTCGCGCGATGGCGTCGAGATTTTCTTCACCCAGGTATTCCGCGACGGCTTTTTCCATGCCGACATGCACCCGGGGAATATCCTGGTGTCGGTGGCGCCGGCCACTTTCGGCCGCTATATCGCGCTCGATTTCGGCATCGTCGGCACTCTCAACGATTTCGACAAGGATTACCTGTCGCAGAATTTCCTGGCGTTTTTCCAGCGCGACTACAAGCGCGTGGCGGAAGCGCACATCGAATCGGGCTGGGCGCCCAAGGAAACCCGGGTCGACGAACTGGAGTCGGCAGTGCGCGCCTGCTGCGAACCGATCTTCGACCGGCCGCTGAAAGACATTTCCTTCGGCCAGGTGCTGCTGCGCCTGTTCCAGACTTCGCGCCGCTTCAACGTCGAAGTGCAGCCGCAACTGGTGCTGCTGCAAAAGACTTTGCTGAATGTCGAGGGCCTGGGCCGTCAGCTGGATCCGGACCTGGACCTGTGGAAAACCGCCAAGCCGCACCTGGAGCGCTGGATGAGCGAGCAGATGGGCTGGCGCGGCCTGCTGCAGCATCTGAAAATCGAAGTGCCGCGTTACAGCAAGCTGCTGCCGCAGCTGCCGCGATTGGCGCACCAGGCGATGACCCACATGATCGAGCCGCGCGCAGAACACAGCAACGAGCTGATGTGGCAGCTGCTGGCCGAACAGCGCAAGACCAACCACTTTCTTGGCATCGTCGTCTATCTCGGCGGCGGCATCGCTGTCGGCGTGCTGCTGACGCTGCTCTACCTGCGCTTTGGTCATGCCATCTGGTGGTAATCATGTCGACGCCTGAGTCCACTCCCAAATTCGCCAGCCGCGATCCTTCGCATCCGGATTTCTGGAGCGAGCGTTTCGAGAAGGACTTCATGCCCTGGGATACCGGCGGCGTGCCGCTGGCTTTGCAGCAATTTGTGAACCGCAGCAAGCCGGTGTCGACACTGATTCCCGGCTGCGGTACCGGCTATGAGGTAGCGTATCTGGCCGAGGCCGGCTGGGACGTCACCGCCATCGACTTTTCCGCCGCCGCCGTCAGCGCAGCGCAGGCCGCGCTGGGAAAATGGTCCGGCCGCGTGCTGCAGGCCGATTTCTTTACCTATGAGGCGCAGCAACCGCTGGGCTTCATCTACGAACGCGCCTTTCTGTGCGCTTTACCGCCTGAGCGCCGCAGCGACATCGTCAGCCGCTGGGCCGCACTGTTGCCGCCCGGCGCCACCCTGGCCGGATTCTTCTTTTTCGGCGACTCGCCTAAAGGGCCGCCGTTCGGCATGGCCCGGGCCGAACTGGAACGCTTATTGCATGCCGATTTCGAGCTGGCCGACGAACAGGATGTGACGGATTCGATTGCCGTATTTGCCGGCAAGGAGCGCTGGATGGAGTGGCGCCGCCGCCCGTAGCGTGGGCACGCCTTTGTGCCCACGCGTGACCCGCGATAACCGGAGTATTAACCGACCCGGCAGCGAAATGGCATGTACATGAAGGAAATTCACGCGTGGGCACGATGTGCCCACCCTACATGACTGCTTGCCGAAAAAAGCCAGTGTATGTCCGAAGGTACATACACTGGCTTTTTTCACATAATTTGCAGTCAGCTTGCTACAATTGGCGGTTTTTCGCCCTTCTGGAAATGACTAAATATGGCGCTGCTAGAAATCCGTAACGTCAGTCGTCGTTTTGGCGACTTTGCCGCAGTTGACAATATCAGTCTGTCAATTGAAGCCGGCGAATTCTTTACCCTGCTGGGCCCTTCGGGCTGCGGCAAGACCACCTTGCTACGCATGATCGCCGGTTTCGATCTGCCGGATTCCGGCCAGATCCTGCTGGATGGCGTCGACCTGGTGGGCAGTCCGCCGGAACACCGGCCGGTATGCACCGTATTCCAGAACTACGCGCTGTTTCCGCACATGACGGTCTCGGCCAACATCGCTTTCCCCCTGAAGATGGCCAAGGTGCCGGCCGACCAGATCCGCCTCCGGGTCGAAGAGGCGCTGGAAGACGTGCGCCTGACCGGCTTCGCCGCGCGCTTTCCGCATGAGTTGTCTGGCGGTCAACGGCAGCGGGTGGCGGTAGCGCGGGCGCTGGTCTCGCGTCCCAAGCTGCTGCTGCTGGACGAGCCTTTGTCGGCGCTGGACGCCAAGCTGCGCGAGCAGATGCAGATTGAACTGATCAATCTGCAAAAGGAAGTCGACATCACCTTCGTCTACGTCACCCACGACCAGGGCGAAGCGCTGGCGCTGTCGCACCGCATTGCGGTCATGAACCGCGGCAATGTCGAACAGCTGGACGAGCCTTCGCGTATCTACAGTTACCCGCGCACCCGTTTCGTCGCCGATTTTATCGGCACCTGCAACTTGCTGGATGGCGCCATCGCCAGCGTCGACGGCGCTGCCATGCAGCTGGACGTGCCCGGCCTCGGGCTGGTAAAGAGCGCCGTGCCGCCGAATGCGGCGGTCGGCTTGAAAGGCACGCTGGCGCTGCGCCCGGAAAAGATCCATATCAGCGCCGAGATCGGCACCGATACCGCGGAAAACCATTTCAAGGGCTTCGTCAAGGAGCTGCTGTACCTGGGCGATGTCACCGTGTACATCGTGCAGACCGAAGGCGGCACCACGATAGAGGCCTTGCTGGCGAACTCGGCCGCCGGCCGCGCCAAATTCTTCGAGGTCGGCGACATGGTCGACATCGCCTGGCAATTCGACGCAGGGCATTTCTTGTATGAGTAAGGCCGCAATAAACGACGCCGACAAACGCGGCCGCTTGGCGCGCTGGCTGATCAGCGGGCCGCCGCTGTTCTACCTGCTGCTGTTCTTCGCCATCCCCAGCCTGATCATGGTGTTTGCCTCGGTGCGCTATGCCGGCGACTACGGTGGCCTGGCGCCAGTGTTCGACGAGGCCGGCAAGCTTAACCTGACGCTGGAAAACTTCCAGCGATTCACCTCCGATTTCATCTATACCGCGATCTTCCTGAAATCGCTGATGTACGCGGTGATCACCACCTGCTGCTGTCTGCTGATGGCTTATCCGCTGGCGCTGCTGATCGCGCGCAGCCCGAAGAAATACCGCGACCTGCTGATCCTGCTGGTGATCCTGCCGTTCTGGAGCAACTTCCTGATTCGTGTGTACGCCTGGATGATCATCCTCGGTCCGCAATCCGGCCTGACGCAGGCAGTCAACTATGTGCTGGGACTGGTGGGGATCGAACCGGTGCGCCTGTTGTTTACCGCGTTCTCGGTG
>NZ_DATMRB010000199.1:0-7652 GCF_035566555.1 Collimonas sp. | reverse complement strand
CTTCCCAAAATGGTGGAGAGGGCTGGATTCGAACCAGCGTACTCGTAAGAGGGCAGATTTACAGTCTGCTGCCATTAACCACTCGGCCACCTCTCCGCAGGGAACCCCAGATTATAGTAAAGCACCCTTTGAGTGTCAACTGTGGAAATCGATTTCTTCTAAATATTTCTTAGTTTTTTCAATTTCCCCGCCGCAATACCATCGGGCCTGGCCGGAATCGGGAAAAAGCGTATAAACACTTCACCGGCCAAGGCGCGAGATAATATCAGAAACGCGTCTCGCGTGCAGCTCTTAAAAATCCGTCGAGAATCGGGGTGCAATCCAGCAACTGCGGACCGCCGGCCCGATGGAATTCCGGATGCCACTGCAAACCCATGACAAAAGCTGCCTTGCGGTAACGAATTGCTTCGACAATATTATCGCTGCCGGAGATCGCTTCTATCGACAGGTCGCGTCCGAGGTCGCGCACCGCCTGGTGATGGATGGAGTTGACCACCCATTCGTTCTGCTCGCCGCCATGCGCGTTGAACAAAGTTGCCAAAGAGGAACCCGGCGGAAACTGGATCGCATGGTGCAAGCGGTCATACTCGTCGTTGACATGCTTGATCGAGGTCGGCACATCGGTGGCGATATCCTGGTACAAGGTGCCGCCGAAAGCCACGTTGATCAATTGGCAACCGCGGCAGATCCCCAGCACCGGCTTGCCGGCCTCGATGAATTCGTGCAGCAGCTCCAGTTCGTACATATCGCGCACGCGGTCGCCGCCCCACTCCGGCCGTGTCGCTGCCTGCGCATAACTCTGCGGCGAAACGTCGGCGCCGCCTTGCAGCACCAGGCCGTCGAGGTGCTTGGCATAGTCGCGCAAACGGATAGAGCTCGGATGCACCAGGCCGTTGGTGTTGACGGTAGGAATCATGAACACCAGCACATTGCGCGACATCACCCACTGCGCAATCGACTCTTCCAGGTATTGCAGGGTACGCCCGCGCAAGCCCTTGGCACCCTCTTCCGGATGGAAGATGCGCGCCGAGATGCCGATTTTCAGGGTGCGCTGCATCATGCGCCGACCGGCCTTGTCCGACAGCGCGCGGAAACGCGCCGCGATCAGCTTCCAGGTTTGCGGCCAGGGCGGGGAGCCGTCGTCGCCGGGACCGGCAGCCCTGAAAGCAGCTGCCGGCGGCGGCTGGGCCGCGGCAGCTTGCGGTTGGGGCGCCTCTTTGGCGGTTTCCGCTGCCGGCTCGACTCGGCCAGATTCGGCCGGCCCCGACTGAGGTGTTGCTGCCGGCAGGGGTTCGAACGTACCCTCCGGAACGGAATTGACAGGCTCGCTGGCCGGATCGCTCGGTTTGGTGTCGGACATATTTGTTAGGAATTGTCAGAAGTAAAAATGTTTGAGAAAGTACTGCTAGCATGTGGCTGCGCATGAAATACCGCAGCACTCTGTCACGCCGATCAAAAAACTGCTTGCCAAAGTATAGGCTCGATTAGCCTGTGAGCATGCTTTTCGCGATCAGTTCATCCAGAATCAGGCATTTGCCCAATATTTTCCTTTCGCTTTTGATTACCTACACAGCCTTGCCGACATGACCAAACCACCGCAAATACTGATCCTGTACGCGCATCCGACGCCGCACCATTCGCGCGTCAACCGCCGCCTGGCGCAGGCCGCCGCCAAGCTGCAAAACGTCAAGGTACACGACCTCTATGAGCTGTACCCTGATTTCCATATCCCGGTGCGGCGCGAGCAGGCGCTGCTGCAGGAGGCCGACCTGATCGTGTTCCAGCATCCGGTGCAGTGGTACAGCATGCCGGCGCTGTTGAAGCAATGGGTCGATTCGGTGTTCACCCCGGGCTGGGCCTATGGCCCCGGCGGCGATGCCCTGCGCGGCAAGGATTTCTGGCTGGTCGCCACCCTCGGCGGCTCGGAGCGCTCCTACCAGCCAGAAGGCCACAACCAGCGGCCGTTCTCCGCCTTCCTGCCGCCCTACCAGCAGACCGCCGAGCTATGCGGCATGCGCTGGCTGCCGCCGCACCTGCTGTTCGGCGCGCATCAGGTCAACCAGCAAGCCCTGGCGGCCTACATCGACACCTACAAGAAGCGCCTGGCGCGCTATCCCACCTGGCCGGAACTGCCGGCAGCCGGCACAACTGCGCCATTAACCAGTATCTAAGCGGTACCTGAACCTCATGGAACAAAGTCTCTTATTCAATGCATTGATCTACCTGGCGGCGGCAGTCGCCGCGGTGCCGATCGCCAAGCGCTTCGGCCTGGGCGCCGTGCTGGGCTACCTGCTGGCCGGGATGGCCATCGGCCCCTGGGGCTTGCGCCTGATCGACAATGTCGAAGACATCCTGCACTTCTCCGAATTCGGCGTGGTGCTGCTGCTGTTCATGATCGGCCTGGAACTCGAACCGAAGCGCCTGTGGTCGCTGCGGCGGTCGATTTTCGGCTGGGGCACCGCGCAAGTGGCGGCAGTATCGCTGGCGCTGTTCGGCGCCGCGGTGGTGGTCGGCGTCGACTGGAAAACCGCGCTGATCGCCGCCCTCGGCATGTCGCTCTCCTCTACCGCAATCGCGCTCGCCACCATCAACGAACGCAAGCTCAACGGCACCCCCGCCGGCCGCGCCGGCTTTGCCATCCTGCTGTTCCAGGATATCGCCGCGATTCCCATGATCGCCATCGTGCCGCTGCTCGGCGTCGCTGCCGCCCATGGCAGCGGCGAGGGCTGGATCGGCGGCCTCAAAGTGGTGGCGGTGATCGCCACCCTGATCGTCGGCGGCCGCTACCTGGTGCGGCCGCTGATGCGCATGATCGCCCGCACCGGACTGCGGGAAATCTTTACCGCCTTCGCCTTGTTGCTGGTGATCGCCATCGGCTTGCTGATGGAATCGGTCGGCATGTCGATGGCCTTGGGCAGCTTCCTGGCCGGCGTCCTGCTGGCCGATTCAGAGTACCGCCATGCGCTGGAAACCGACCTGGAGCCTTTCAAGGGCTTGCTGCTGGGGCTATTCTTCATTGCGGTCGGCATGTCGGTGGACTTCGGCCTGCTGCTCAGCCATCCTTGGCTGATCCTGGGACTGGTGGCGGGTTTCCTGGCGATCAAGCTGACCGTCCTGTACCTGCTCAGCAAAGTGTTCCGCATCGCCCGCGCCCAGCAATTCCTGTTCGCCGCGCTGCTGTCGCAAGGCGGCGAATTCGCCTTCGTGGTATTCGGCGCGGCCGCCACCGCCCGCGTCTTTTCCGAAGAAACCTCTTCCATCCTGGTGGTGGTGGTGGCCTTGTCGATGGTGACCACGCCGCTGTTGCTGGTGCTGTACGACAAAGTCATTGCACCGTATTTCCTGAAACTGCAAAAACGTCCGGACGACGCCATCGACGACAATGAAAACCCGGTCATCATCGCCGGCTTCGGCCGCTTCGGCCAGATCATCGGCCGCCTGCTGCACGCCAACAAGATCGGCCTGACCGTGCTCGATCACGATCCGGACCAGATCGAGCTGTTGCGCAAATTCGGCTTCAAGGTGTTCTACGGCGACGCCACCCGCATCGACCTGATGCACGCCGCCGGCATCGCCAAGGCACGCCTGCTGGTGGTGGCGCTGGACGATATCGAAGGCAGCCTGAAGCTGGTGGCGGCGGTGCGGCACGAGTTTCCCGACCTGCAGATCATCGCCCGCGCCCGCAACGTCACCCATTACTTCGATTTGATGGACCTGGGCGTCACCGTGATCGAACGCGAAACCTTCGAATCGGCCTTGCTGCTCGGACGCGAAGCCCTGCGCAAGCTCGGTTTCGGCGCCTACCGGGCGCGCCAGGCGGCAATGAAATTCCGCGCCCACAACCTGCAAACCCTGTACGACATGTATCCACATCAGAAAGACCAGCAGCAGATTGTCTCGATCGCCAAGCAGGCGCGCGAAGAACTGGAAGAAATGTTTGCGCACGACCGCATCCTGCGCGAGGACATGCCCGCCAGCGGCTGGGACGATGAAGTCGTACCGCTGGATGAGACTACACAGGAATCTAAATAAATGATCACGATCTATCACAACCCGCGCTGCTCGAAATCGCGCGAAGCCCTGGCCATGGCGGAACAATTCAGCCATGAAAAGAAGCTGGCGCTGGAAGTCATCGACTATCAGAAGACGCCGCTGACGCTGGCGCAGCTGCAGGATCTGCATCGAACCCTTGGCGCTCCGGTAAGCGCCATGCTGCGCGACAACGAGCCGGAGTATGCCGAACTCAGCCTGGCGCAGGCCGACGACGCTGCCTTGCTGGCAGCCCTGGCGGCGCATCCGAAACTGCTGCAGCGGCCTATCGTGGTTTACCGCAAGCGCGCGGTGATTGCACGGCCGCCGCAATTGCTCGACCAGCTATTCGGGAATTGAACGTAGGGTGGACACATCGTGCCCACCCTACAATATCCGCACCAGCAGGAAGATCACGGTCGACAGCAGGATGGTCGAGGCGAACGGCAGCGAGAAATTCTTGCCGAACAGGGTAAAGCGCACATCGCCGGGCAGGCGCCCGAGGCCGAGTTTTTCCAGCCAGGGCAAGGCGCTGGAAAAGACAATCACGGCAACGAAAATCACCAGCATCCAGCGGATCATGCGGCGCTTTCAAGAAATAAAATCATGGGGCTACAGGCGGTGGCTGCGGTCATGGCGGCTAAAACGCCCGGGCAATTCAAGCCCGACGCCAACCGCCAGCACCTTGAACAGCTCGCCCATTTCGGCCGGCGACACCAGCTTTTGCATGGCGTTGGCCTGCGGCAGATACTGTAATGCATTCTCCGGCGGCGTGCGCAGCAACAGCTGGCCGATCCCGGCTTCCAGCAAAAAGGCAGCCTGGCTGGTGTAGCCCAGCAGATCCAGGCCGGAATCCAGCGCCGCCCTGGCCATGGCGGTGAAATCGACGTGCGCGGTCACATCCTGCAAACCCGGCAGATAGAAGGGATCGGGATGGGCATGATGGCGGTAATGGCACATCAGCGTGCCCTGGTCGCGCTGCTGCAGATAATATTCCGCCGCCGGGAAACCGTAGTCGAGGAAAATGCCGACGCCGCACTGGCCTGCTTTCAGCATTGCCGCCAGCGAATGCATGAAGCCGATGGCAACCGGATGCACCTCGGTCAGGTGACCGGGAACCAGCGTATCGGCATCGGGAATCTGCGTGATCAGGGCCGGATCGGCCGGCCGGTCGATGTAGACAAATTGATCATTCTCGCCAACGAGACCAACCCCGCGCTGCAGCCAGCCCTGGCCTTGTTCGCCCAGCAGCACCAGTTCCACCGGCATGGCATCCAGGACTTCGTTGCCCAGCACCACGCCGGAAAATGCCGCGGGCAGGCGGTCCAGCCACTGCACCTGCGGAAAATCGCGCAGCTTCAGCTGCTGGCGCGCGCGCAGTTCAGCGGACAGTTCGACGATGTAATAGGCCTGCAAAGGCTGCGCCGCAGCGCCGCCGGCGGCCAGTTCGCTCAGGATATCGAAGGCCAGCTGGCCGCTGCCGGCGCCGAATTCGAGGATCTGCGGCTTGAGCGCAGGCGATGAAGCCAGCAACTCTGTTGTCAATTGCGCCAAAGTTGCGCCAAAAAGCGGCGTAATCTCGGGCGCGGTTGTAAAATCACCGTCTTTGCCCAATTTTGCCGCGCCGCCGCTGTAATAACCGAGGTCCGGCGCGTACAGCAGCAGTTCCATATAGCGTGCGAACGAAATCCAGCCCTGCTGCAGGCGGATTTCAGTGGCGATCAGATTGTGTAACAGGCGCGATGCGCGCTGTGCTTCGACCGAAGCTTCAGGTAATTGCAGTTGCATGGCGCTATTGTAGGAGATAACGCCCGCCCTCTGCGCAAATCCGGCCGGTTCCAGCAAAAGTAGTCCCTTAATCCAGTTTGTCATTATGCCAACCATAATAACCGCCGATCATGCCGTAGCCCTTGTCACCGATGCCGCCAGCACGCTCGGCCGCGCCATCGCGCTGGCGCTGGCGCGGCAAGGGTGGCAACTGGCGCTGCACTATCAGGAAGACCTTGCGCCGGCGGCACTGACGGTGCTGCTGCAGGAATGCCAGGCGCTGGGCGTCAAGGCAAGCGCAATACGCTGCCGCCTGAGTGACGAAACAGACATCGGCAGCTTGTTGCCGGCGGTCGCCGCAACGCTGGGCGAAGTCCGTTGCCTGATCAACAACGCCAGCCATGTCGAGCACGATACGGCGGCGGCATTTTCTCCGGCCGGGCTGGCGCGCCACATGCAAAGCAACCTGGCGGCGCCGCTGCAGCTGACGCAGGAGCTGTATGTTTCCATCTGCAAGACGCCGGGTACGCAGGCAGTGGTGATCAATCTGCTGGACCAGAAACTGTTCAATCCGCAGCCGGATTATTTATCCTATACTTTGTCCAAAGCCGCGCTGCACAGCGCCACCACCTTGCTTGCGCAAGCCCTGGCGCCGCAGTTGCGGGTAGTCGGCATTGCGCCGTCGCGGCCGGCCACCGATCCGGCCGCGCTGGACGACATTGCGGCGGCAGTCTGTTTTGCCGCCGCATCGTCCGCCATTACCGGCAGCACGCTGCTGGTCGATGGCGGCCAACATTTGCATCCTCATCCACGGGACCAAAGCACCGCTTCCGGCCCGCTGTTCCACCCTCACTGAAAAAGCCATGCTCTCCGCACTCATCCATCCCGACCTTAGCGATTGCCGTCGCCTGTTCCTGCGCGACTACGAAGTGCAGATCAATATCGGCGTCTATGAATCTGAAAAGCTAGGCACGCAGCGCGCGCTGATCAATGTCGACCTGTTCGTGCCGCTGGCTTTGTCGACCCCGACCAAAGACCATATGGATGACGTGCTGGATTACAATTTCATGCGCAATACCGTGGCCAAGCGCATGGCGCAGGGCCATATCCATCTGCAGGAAACCCTGTGCGACGACCTCGTCAGCGCACTGCTGCTGCATCCGCGCGTACGTGCGGTACGGGTTTCCACGGAAAAGCCGGACGCCTATCCCGATTGCCGTTCAGTCGGCGTCGAAGTATTCCGCATCAAGCCGAAAACTTGAGCTGCACAACTCAACGCAGCAGCGCCATGAATCATCTATTCATCCATAGAAGCAGGAAGTCCATATGCAAGACCAGTTATCCGCAGTAAGCCAGCCCTTGCCGGCGCACGACGCCGCCGGCGCGGTCAGCCACAAGAGCGCTGAAAAGATCGCCCACGAAAACAACAAGCTGCACAAGCGCTTGTGCCGCCAGGTCGGCCAGGCCATCGGCGATTTCAACATGATTGAAGACGGCGACAAGGTGATGGTCTGCCTGTCCGGCGGCAAGGACAGTTACGCCCTGCTGGACATCCTGATGACCTTGCGCGAACGGGCGCCGATCAATTTCGAGATCGTCGCCGTCAACCTCGACCAGAAGCAGCCGAACTTCCCCGACCACATCCTGCCGGCCTACCTGGACAAGCTGGGCGTCGCCTATCACATCGAAAACCAGGATACCTACAGCATCGTCAAGCGCCTGATCCCGGAAGGCAAGACCACCTGCTCGCTCTGTTCGCGCCTGCGGCGCGGCATCCTGTACCGCGTCGCCACAGAACTGGGCGCGACCAAGGTCGCCCTCGGCCACCACCGCGACGACATCATGGAAACCTTCTT
>NZ_DATMRB010000198.1:0-2976 GCF_035566555.1 Collimonas sp. | reverse complement strand
GATGAAGAAGCGCCGATTTTCTCGGTGGCGGATTACGGCATTGTCGGCGACCTGTTCGAGATCGTGCCGCAGCTGGTGGCTGAGCTGGGCTAACGCAACTTCGACGCAACTTCGGTCGACATCAGCCGACGGGCGTTTGACGGATGCCGCTGGCCGGGGTCCAGTTGAAAATCGAATAAAGGGGTGGTATGCGAATGCCGGCAGCGCCGGCTTCTCTTGCCACCCCGATTTTTAGGAGTAGCACATGAGTTATGTCGCCCCGTTGAAGGACATGCTGTTCGTACTGAACGAACTGGCTGGCCTGGAGCAGGTCAGCACGCTGCCCGGTTGCGAAGACGCGACCCCGGAAACCGTGGAAGCAGTGTTGCAGGAGAACGCCAAGTTTTGCAGTGAAGTGGTGGCGCCGCTGAACCGTAGCGGCGACCAGGAGCCAAGCTATTGGCATGATGGCGAAGTTACTACCAGCAAGGGTTTCAAGGAAGCCTTCAAGGCGTTTGCCGAAGCCGGCTGGCAGGGTGTGCAGCATCCGGTCGAATTCGGCGGCCAGGGTTTGCCGAAGCTGGTGGCGACGCCATGCATCGAGATGCTGAATGCCGCCAACCTTTCCTTCGCCCTGTGTCCGCTGCTGAGCGACGGTGCGATCGAAGCGCTGCTGACGGCCGGCAGCGACGAGCAAAAACGCATCTACCTGGAAAACCTGGTGTCCGGCAAATGGACCGGCACCATGAACCTGACCGAACCGCAAGCCGGTTCCGACCTGGCGCTGGTGCGCACCCGCGCCGTGCCGCAGGACGACGGCACGTTCAAGATTTCCGGCACCAAGATTTTCATCACCTACGGTGAGCACGACATGGCTGAAAACATCGTGCACCTGGTGCTGGCGCGCACGCCGAATGCGCCGGAAGGCGTGAAGGGCATTTCGCTGTTCATCGTGCCTAAATTCATGGTCAACGCCGACGGTACGCCGGGCGCCCGCAACGACGTTCATTGCGTCTCGCTGGAACACAAGCTGGGCATCAAGGCCAGTCCGACCGCGGTGCTGCAGTTCGGCGACCACGGCGGTGCGGTCGGCACCCTGGTCGGCCAGGAAAACCGCGGCCTCGAATACATGTTCATCATGATGAACGCGGCGCGTTTTGCGGTAGGCCTGCAAGGTATCAGCGTGGCGGAGCGGGCTTATCAAAAGGCCGTGGCTTACGCCAAGGACCGGGTGCAGTCGCGCGACCTGGCCGGTTCGGCAGGCGCCGTCACCATCATCCATCAGCCGGACGTGCGGCGGATGCTGATGAGCATGCGCTCGCAGATCGAAGCAGCGCGCGCGCTGGCTTACGTCACCGCGGCGGCGCACGATGCTGCCCATCACCACGGCGACGAAGCGGTGCGCAAAGCCAACCAGGCATTCTATGAATACATGGTGCCGGTGGTCAAAGGCTGGTCGACCGAGATTTCCATCGATGTGGCTTCCACCGGCGTGCAGATCCATGGCGGCATGGGCTTTATCGAAGAGACCGGCGCCGCGCAGTTCTATCGCGACGCCCGCATCCTGACGATTTACGAAGGCACCACGGCGATCCAGGCCAACGACCTGATCGGCCGCAAGACCGCGCGCGACGGCGGCGCTGTGGCCAAGGCCATCATCGCCCAGGTGCGCGCCACCCAGGCCGAGCTGGCAGGCAGCGGCGCAGCCGACCTGGTGGCGATCGGCAAGCAACTGGCCAGCGGCGCCGAGGCGCTGGAGCAGGTGGTCAGCTATGTGGTCGACAACCTGAAAAGCGATATCAAGGGCGTGTTCGCCGGCAGCGTGCCGTATCTGAAGCTGGCCGGGATCGTGCTGGGCGGCTGGCAGCTCGGCCGCGCGGCGCTGGTGGCGCAGCGCAAGGTGGCGGAAGGCGCAAGCGACAGCGGCTTCTATAAGGCCAAGATCGGCACGGCGCGTTTCTTTGCCGAGCATATCCTGTCCCAGGCTGAGGCTTATCGTATCTCGGTGGTCGAAGGCAGCAGCGGCGTGATGGCGTTGACGGAAGATCAGTTCTGAGGATCGCCGCGGGCGTAAAAAAAAGCAGCCTCGGCTGCTTTTTTTACGACTCATGGGCGGCTCAGCCGTAGGCGCCGCCGGTGTACAGCAGGTCGAAGGTGCGCGCAATCGCGCCGATCAGGCCAATCGCGCCTATGCCCAGGGTCAGCACCACCAGCAGGATCACAAACCAGCTGGAATCGGACTGGCGGCCGGAATTGGCATTGTATTTGGCGTCCCATTTTTCATCAGGGGTCAGCCCGATGATCAGCGATTCCAGAAAGGCAATCAATCCGGAAACAATCAATGGTCCGAACAGAAAGGCAAGCTGCTGGTCCTTGCCCCACAGCCAGTAGGCCAGCAAGGAAATTGGCAAGGAGGCAAGATGCAGCCAGCCCCAGATATCGCTGGATCCCTTCAGGTAAAACCGGTGCAGGCCGATGCTGCCGAATACGGTGGCGAGGAAAGTGGTGAGTGTCTTGTTCTTGTGGCTTGATGTCATTGGCGGGGGCGGTGAGTGGTTTATTTGGTGCATGCGGCAAAAAAACAAGGCAAAAGTGCACAATTTGCCTCAAATACGGAAATTGCTAATATACTAGCGCCGTTATCGCTACTGATGTTGTTAACACGCATCGTAAGCATCGGACAGCGAATTGAGGGCTCAGTGACCAGCCTGTATCAATTGACTGTCGCTGATAGCACCCACCCAGAGCGCCTGCTACTTGCTCACAGAGCAGTACGGCGATTTTTACAGCCTGCAATCACCTTTTGACGTAGTGACGCCACACCGATGACCAGCTTTGGTTGCGGGGTAGGCATAATTTGCGTTATAATTTGCGGCTTTTTCCGTGTTCGAACACTTTTTGGAAACATTATGGTCGTTATTCGTTTATCCCGTGGTGGCGCAAAGAAGCGTCCTTTTTACAACATCGTAGCTACTGATTCGCGCAATCGCCGTGACG
>NZ_DATMRB010000197.1:0-11180 GCF_035566555.1 Collimonas sp. | reverse complement strand
GAATTTCCCGGTTTCGGCCAGGCGTGCCTGGCGGATATAGAAATCGATGTCGATGCTGGCGCCCGGATGCGCCTCGGCATGGCGCCAGTCGCCCCAGCCGGGGCCGACGCCATGCAGCATGAAACCGAGTTTGAGTTGTCGTGGTGTGGTCATGATGTCTCGCAAAGTTGGGTGGACAAACAAGAAATGCCGCTGCGGATCAAGGCGGCGGGAAGACCCCGGTATCGGCCAGCTTGGCGGCGTCGACCCGGATCGGGAACAGCTTGGCTTCATAAAAGGTGTCGGCGATCTTTTGCAGCTGTGAAGTGATCTGCGCATCGACCGGCACCAGCGTCGGATGCTCGCGTTTCAGCACCAGCGCCACCACGTCGTCCGGCAGGCCGGTCAGCTTGGCGAACACCTTGGCGTATTCGGCAGGATGGTCTATCACCCATTCGTTGGCGCGCGCCAGCCGTTGCAGCACGTCGGCCAGGGCGGCGCGTTTGCCAGGATCGGCCAGCGCCTTGTCGGAGGCGGCGATGAGGCCGGTGCCGCTATAGATGCCGACGCCGTTGCGCAGCACGCGGGCGCCGTGCAGTTCAGCCGACGCCTGGTATGTGCCGAAGGTGGCCCAGGCCTCGATCTTGCCGGACGAAAAAGCCACAGAGGCATCGCCCGGTAGCATGAAGCCGATAGTCAGGTCCTGCTCGGTCAGGCCGGCTTCGCGCAAGGCGCCGAACAAGACGTATTGCGCCACGCTGCCGCGCGCCGAAGAGACGATGACCGAACGGCCTTTGAGGTCTGCTACGTTCTTGATCGGCGAACCGGGCGGCACCAGTATGGCGACGCCGGTGGGAGCAGTCGGCGACACCGCTGCCGCCACCAGCTTGATCGGCGCACCGCCGGCCGCCGCCGCCAGCACCGGCGTATCGGCAGCCGGTGCGGTATCGACATCGCCTGAACGCACCGCCTCGAACAGCGGCGCCGCGCCCTGGAAGCTGGCCCATTCGATCTTGTAAGGCACCCCTTCCAGCACACCGGCGGCCTCAGCCTTGGTGCGCGTGAAGTTGACCTGGTCGCCCAGCACCAGCGTGACCTTGCTGAGATCGAGCGGGCCGGCCTGGGCTGCCGGCGTTTGCTGTTTGCCGCAGCCGGCCGAGGTCATGGCAATCAGCAAAAGCAAGCCGGCAAGCGCTGCGGATTTAGAAATCATAAGAAGCCTTGACATAATAGAAACCGCCGGTCGGCGCAAACGGCGACGGACCGTAATAGAAGCTGGAAGCGCCGGTGCTGGCGTCGCCCGGGCCGTTCTTGTCCGGCCTGACATCGAACAGGTTGGCGGCGCCGACGGTCAGCTTGATGGATTTGGTCAGGGCGTAGGTGATGTCGAGATCGGTGATCCACTTGGCGCCGAACTTGTAGGACAGGGTCGGCGTGGTTTGCCACAGATAGGAGTCGTAGCGGGTGGTCTGCAGGTTGATATCGAAATCGCGCAGCAGCCAGCGTCCGCCCAGGATCAGTTTGGTGCGCGGCTGGGCCGAGGTCAGCTCGCCGATGCCGCCGCCGGCCGAGTAGCCGAACCAGGTCAGGCTGCCGCCAGGATTGGCGCCGAGTCCGCCTAGTTGGGCCGGTGTCGCCTTGATGCTGGTGATGTCGGTGCGGTTCCAGTTGAGCGCGGCGTTCCAGCGCACTACGCCGAGGCGGCCGAAATCGGTAGTGGTGTCGGCCACCAGGTCTAGGCCGCGAGTGCGGGTGTCGACACCGTTGGCGAAATACTGCACCCATTCGCTGCCCGTCAATCCATACGATTGCAGCAGCGGCGACAAGGCTGGGCCGAACAGATAGCCGGTGCGGATGATCCGGTCCTTGATCGTGACCTGGTAGGCGTCCAATGTGATGTTGAGGTTGTCGGTCGGTTTCAGGACCACGCCGAGGCCGAAGTTGAGCGATTTCTCCGGCTTCAGGTCTTGCGCACCGAGCGCTCGGGCTAGCGGTGAATCGTTGAGCAGCAGCTTCGACAGGCTGGGGCCGACCGCGCCGGTGACCGGATTGATGTTGGTGCGGTTGTCGGTCTGAGCGTAGCCGGTCTGGGTCAGCGAAGGGGCGCGGAAACCGGAACCGACGGTACCGCGCACGGCGATCTGCGGCGTCAGGTCGTAGCGCGAATTGAGCTTGCCGCTGACGGTGTTGCCGGCGCTGTCGTCGTAATGCTCGCCACGCACCGCGAGGTCGACAAACCATTTGTCGGTCGGATAAAAGCCGGCGTCAGCATAGGCCGCCTGCACGTTGCGGCGGATATTGGCGGCATCCTGCGGCGCCAGTGCGATCGCGCCCTGGGCGCCGACCGAGGCCGGGTTGCCGACATTCGGATTGCCGGCCTGGTCGCCGGGCTGGAAGATATAGCCGCCATTAATATAGCCTAAAGGATCGCCGGCGTAGGTCGAAAAACGTTCGCTGCGCTGTTCCAGGCCCCAGGACAGCTGTACCGGTTTGGCCAGGCCAAGATTGAAAGCCTTGGTGAAATCGGCATTGGTGGTCCATTGCTCGAACTGAAAAGTGGCCAGTTCATCGAAGCTGGTCGGCGAGGCCGGTCCCAGCGAGGGATTGATGGTCAGGTTGCTGTACTGGCGTACGTGATTCTTGCCGTAGCCGCTGCTCAGGTCCCAGTTCCAGCCGTCGAACTTGCCTTTGGCGCCGGCGGTTACCTGGAAGTCGTAGGAGCTGGCGTTGTTCAGCGCAAAATAGCCATCCGGATAGATCTGTGAAATGGTGGCGAGGCCGTTGGGGCGACGGAAATTATTGCCGGAAACGACATTGCTGGTGCCCGCGGTGGCAAACGAATACAGGGTGACGTCGTTCTTGAGCGGCAATTCGGCGTTGTAGGCGATGTTGTAGGCTTCGACGCCCGGGTCGCCGTTGTGCGCGCCGTCGCGGTTCCAGCTGGCGTTCTTGGGGTTGCTGGCGGGCGAATACACGGTGGTGTTGGTGGCCGGCAGGTTCCACCAGGACTGGCCGCGCTTGCGGGCATCGGCGCTGACATGGATGAAGCCGTCGTTGGGCAATTCAAAACCGACATCACCCGCTACCTTGCGGTTGCTGAGGTCGCCGTTGCCGCCGTACAGGCTGCCGTAGTCGACGCTGATGCTGCCGCCGTGGCTGCCGTTCTTCAAGACCACGTTGACCACGCCGGCTACCGCATCGGAACCATACTGCGCCGCCGCGCTGTCTTTCAGCACTTCGATATGGTCAACCGCAGACAGGGGAATGGTATCGAGATCGACGGCGTTGACCCCGCTGCTGTCGCCGCCGCCGTTGGTCAGCAGCGCCGCATTGTGGCGCCGTTTGCCGTTCACCAGCACCAGCGTATAGGCTGGGCCCAGGCCGCGGTTGCTGACCGGGCGGATCACCGAATTGACGCCGGCGATGTTGGTGCCGAAATTGAACGACGGCAGCAGGCGCGCCAGCGCTTCGCTCAGTTCGGCGCGGCCGGTATGCTGCAATTGCTCGCCGTTGATGACATCGATGGGAGCCGGACTATCGGCCACCGTGCGCTGTTCGCCGCGTACGCCGGTAGTGACCACCACGTCTTGCACCTGGCCGATGCTGGTAGCGGCCTTTTTGCCGCCGTCGCTGGCGGATTCCTGTTGCGCATGCGCCAGGCCGTAGCTGCCGGCGAGGCCGGCCGACAGCAATGTGGCGAAGGACAAACTGCGTACCCGCCGGCGCTTGTGTTGATGCAATGACCGCATGAAACTCCCCTGTGTGGTTGATATTGATATGGCCGCGCGATGTCTTCTGGAGTGCGCCCTGTGTCCGGGCTTGTGCTTGAAGGCAGCGCCGGCGCGATGCCGGCTGCTATCGTGAAGTGATGATAGGGGGAGTTTGATTATTACAAAACGAATTATTTATAATAATAAAATATGAAAATTGAACATAATAAAAACACTGCTCGAATGGGTTACTTCAATTTGAAACTGGTATCGAAACTGGGAGCGACGTCCAGATGGCGCGGGATCACGCCAGCGCTTTCGTAGACATCGGCGGTATGCTGCTGGGCCCGCATCACGGCGGCGTCTATCGGCACCGGGTGCAGCTTGGCGCGGGCATAGACGTAGGTCAGCACTTCTTTCGGCAAGCCGGTGATGCGCGCCTGTGCTTCGGCTACCTGCTGCGGATGGGCCAGCGCCCAGCGCTGGCCGTCGGCCACGCGTTGCAGGAAATCCGCCAGGATGGCGCGCTTGTTGCGGATGGCGTCATCGGTGGCAGCCTGGTAGGTGTATGAATCGCGCAAGCCGACGGCGTTGACGACGACCTTGGCGTGATCGTGCAGTTCTTCGATGGCGACATAGGGATCCCAGGTCGACCACGCATCGATCGCGCCGGCCGCCAGTGCCGCCTTGGCGTCGGAAGGATTGAGGAACAGCAGGTTGACGTCGCTGGTCTTGAGTCCAGCCTGCTGCAAGGCGACGATCACCAGGAAATGGCCGATCGAGCCGCGCGTGGTGGCGATGCGACGGCCTTTCAGGCTGGCGACGTCAGTCACTGTCGAATTGGCGGCGGCGACGATCGCCAGGCCATCCGACTGCAGCTTCGAGACGCTCACCGCACGCGCCCTGGCGCCGGCGGCCAGGGCAAAGATCAACGGCGCATCGCCGAGGGCGCCGGTATCGATGACGCCGGCGTTGAGAGCTTCGCCCAGCGGTTGCGCCGCCGGGAAATCGGCCCATTCGATGCGGTAAGGCAGATCTTTTAGTAAGCCGGAAGCTTCCAGGATGCCGCGCGTTCCCTGGCGCTGGTCGCCTACCCGCAATACCGGGGTGTCGGCTGCGTGCAGTGCGGAGTGGCTTCCCAGCGCAACGGCTGCAGCCAATATCCAGCGCATCAACGTCGACGCCGGACGGCGGATAAATGAAATTTTCATATCTACTTTCAGGCTGATAAACAAAATGGGAGGTGGCTCAATTCAACGTAGTTTCTTTACATCCTCCGTTGTTACCGCGTCGAGATAGCGGTTGCCCAGGTGGGTGCGGGTGTAGTTCACCACCGCGGCCACCTGTTCGTCGCTCATGTACTTGCCGAAGCTGGGCATGCCATGCAAGCCGTGCAGTACGTTGTAGACCGGATAGGCGGCGCTGGCCAGGCGCGGATTGTCGGCCAGCGGCGGGAAGCGGCCGGCGCCTGCCGCACCTTCGCCGTTGGCCATGTGGCAGCCCTGGCAACTGGCGCGATACAGGCTCTCGCCATCCTGTTCGGCGAAGCGCCAGCCGTCTGACAAGGGGACGTTGCTGGCATCGCTGGCAGCAAGGGCCTGCAGCGCTGTGCTGCCCGCAAGGCAAAGAAATGCGGCCAGCGTCAGACGCCACGCGGTTTGTGATTTGCTTTTTTTCATGATGTTCCGGTTCAGACCTTGGATGTGATGCGCGCATGCAGGCGGCTGATGGCGTCTAGCGAAGACAGGACCGCGCCTTCCTGCCAGGCCGGGATGTAGGACGCATGTTCGCCGGCCAATGCGATGCGGCCGTCGATCTGGCACAGGTTGTTGTAGTGCTGCGCCCGCAATTCGTCGGTCCAGGCGCCGAAGCAGCCGTTGATGAAGGGCACCCGGTTCCAGCTGACCGCGATGCCGTTCTCGAATTCCGCCGGATACTGCGGATGCAGCTGCGCTCCTTGCTGCAGTGCCAGCTGCACCCGCTGTTGCGGCGGCAGGGCGCCGAACTCGTAAGCATTCGGTCCCCAGATATAAGCGCCCAGCAGGACGCCTTTGCCGGGATGGCCGAAGCCGGTCGAGGGATAGCCGATGGTGGAGATCGCCTGGTCGGTATAGCTGATGCCGCCATAGATGTGTTCATCCTGTTCCCAGAAACGGCGCTTGAACTGCAAGCCGATTTTCACGGAATTTTCATATGGCACGGCACGTATAGCATCCAACAGCGGCTGGCCGGCATCGATCTCGATCTGACTCAGGATCGACAGCGGAATGGTGCACAGCAGCCAGTCGCCCTTGATTTGCCGCGGCGAGCCGTCGCCATCGGTGTCGCTGTAAGTAACGGTGACGCCGGCGGCGCCTTGCTCGATCTTGCTCACCTTGGCGTTGAGCTGCACCAGGTCGCGCACCTGGCGGTACAGCGCCTGCACGATCTGGTCCATGCCGCCTACCGGCTGGAAGATCGAGCTCTGGAATTCCTGCGCGCTGCCGGCCGCTAGCTTCTGCCATAGGCCGGATTGCAGCAATTCCTTCAGTTCCAGCGGTTCGGATGGCGCCGCGGCTGGCATCAGGCCGCCGCCGTGATTGATATCGTAGCCGCGGCGGTCGCTGCTGAGCGGACCGGACTGATAACGGTAATCCTTGTCAAGCGCGCCCCAGCTTTTCAAAGACTCCAGCAATTTCTCCTGGTCTTCGCGGGTCAAGGGCGCATCGAGCTGGTTTTTGTTGACAGCCTTGCCCAGCAACTCGGCAACGTAGCCATGATAGTCGGCCTGCACCTGGCGATAGCGCTGCGGCTTGCCGCCGTAAGCTCTTCTGGCGTGCAGGTAAGCGTTGTAGTTGATCTGGATGAAGGGCTCCAGCGGCACGCCGAGGCGCTTGGCGTAGTCCAGCACGGCGTGATGGTTGTAGGGGATGCGCCAGGGACCGGGGTTGAGATAGTGGCCCTGATCGAATTCACAGCGCTGCCTGGCGCCGCCCAATTCGGCATATTCGTCGCCGCCGCGCAGAGTCCAGGCGCGGCCGCCGGCGCGCTTGTTGTATTCCAGCACCTTGACCTGGTAGCCGGCCTGGCGCAACTCGTAGGCCGCCACCAGTCCGGCGATGCCGGCGCCGAGGATCAGGATCGTGGTGTTTTTTGGCGCGCCTTGCAGCTGCAGCGGTCCGGTATAGGTGGATTGGGCAGCGAAACCAAGGCTGCTCATGGCTTGGTACATGGCGGCGCCGCCCGCCGCCTTGCCGACCAGGGAGAGCAACTGACGCCTGCTGATAGTGTTTGGCATTTTTAAATCTCCCTTGAAATGTGCGCAGGAATCAGAATTTGTAGTTGGCTCTCAGATAATAGAAGCCGCCGTTGACGCCGATCTGGGACGAATAGATGTTGTATTGCGATACGCCCAGGTAGCGGTTTTCCGCAGGCAGCTTGGTTGGATAGATATTAAACAGATTGTTGGCGCCCAAGGCCACCTGAAAATTACCGGTGAATGCATAGCGGACCTCTAAGTCGGTGATGAACTTGGGCGTGTTCTCGATGTGGTTGAAAGTAGTGGTCGAGAATGCATTGGGGCCGGTGTAGTAGGTGGCTTCGGTGGAAGTCTTGCCGAAACGTGTCAGGTGCAGGCTGGTGCCCCATTTATCCTTGCTCCAGACGCCACCCAGGATCAGCTTGTTGCGCGGCGTGGCGCTGGTCAGGTAACCGATCTGCTGCGCGTTGAGCAGGATATTGCCGTTGGCGTCCCTGGCTACTTTGGTGACGCTGGTCTGGTTGAAGTTGGCGCCGAGATCCCAGTCTATCCGCCCCCATTCTTTGAGGCTGGTCTTGTAGGTGGCGACGATATCGACGCCGCGCGTGCGGGTATCGACGCCATTGGCGAAATAGCTGGCCTGCACCGAAGTCAGGCCGGACGGCAGGTTGAGGCCGGAGGAGGTCAGGGCGTCGATCGCGGTCTGGCCGGAATAGCTGCCGCCTTGCACGATGCGGTCCTTGATGCCGATCTGGTAGGCATCGACAGTAACGCTCAGCTTGTCGATCGGTTCGGCGACGATGCCGAGGTTGAAGCTGGTCGATTTTTCCGGTTTCAGCGGCTGCGCTCCCAGGCTTTTGGCAGCGGCCGAATTCACGCCCAGCAAGCCGGTGGCGCTGGTGGGCGATACCGCCAGGCTGGTGTAGTACTCCTGGGCCAGCGACGGTGCCCGAAAACCGGTGCTGACGGTGGCGCGAACCGCCAGGCGCGGATCGAGTTCATAGCGCGTCGAAAACTTGCCGTTGGTGGTGTTGCCGGCATCGCTGTAGTGCTCAAAGCGGCCGGCCAGGTCGATTTCCCATTGCGGCGTCAGTTTGGTCGATACATCCAGGTAGCTGGCCAGGACGTTGCGCGAGAACTTGCCGACGCTGAGCGCGCCCAAGCCCGGCAAGGCCTGGGCACCGCTGCCGAACGACGAAGCAGCGTCGCCGGCGCCGACTTCATACGTCTCCTGCCGGTGTTCGGCGCCAAGCGAGACATTCAGGGGCGCGGGCAGAAAGCCGAGATCGAGCGGCCGCCCCAGCTCCAGGTTATTGGTCCACTGGAAATTCTTGTACTGCGCCAGGTGGAAGCCGGTGGGCGTGCTGCCGGTGGCGGCGAACAGGCTGGTGTTGGCGGAATCGCTCATGCCGATATTGATGTCGTCGCCGCCGTAGGTGGAACTGAGATCCCAATGCCAGGCGCCGAGATGGTCGCCGCGAGCGCCGCCGGTCAGCGAATAATCGTTCTCGCTGCTGGTTTCCTGCGGCGTGAAACCGGTGGGATACAGCGCCGGCAGCACCGACGGCAGCCGGTAGTTCTGGTAGCTGGCGCTGGTGCGGTGCGCGTAGGTGCCAAAACCGTACAGATCGATATCGTTGCTGAGCGCATAGCCGGCATTGAAGGCCACCGATTCGCGCTCGATTTGCGGATCACCCAGGATCTTGTTGACCTTGGTGCCGGTGCGGCTGTCGATGCCGCCGCGATTGGTGTGGTCCTGGTTGCGGTACTCGGCACTCAGGTGCAGGAAACCGTCGCGGCCCAGTTCGGTGCCGATATCGGCCGCGGCGCCGTAGTTCAGGCCGTCGCCGGCATTGTACTGGCCGACGCTGGTGCTGGCGCCGCCGCCACGGCTGGACGACTTAAGGATGATATTGATGACGCCGGCGATCGCATCCGAACCGTATTGTGCGGCAGCGCCGTCGCGCAGGATCTCGATGTGATCGACCGCGCTGACTGGAATCAGGTCGATGTCGACCGGGGTCGACCCCTGCTGCGGTCCAGAGTCGGCGGTGATATTGGCCGAGGTATGGCGGCGTTTGCCGTTGACCAGCACCAGCACATGGTTCGGGCTCAGGCCGCGCATGGTGAGAGCGCTGGTCAGGTTGGCGGCGTCGGCGCCGACCGCCTGGCGCGTAATCGAGGGCGACAGTTTGACCAGCGCATCGCGCAGATCGGTCTGGCCGGTCTTTTGCAGTTCTGCGGCGCTGATGACGTCGATCGGGCTGAGGCTTTCGCGGGCAGCCTTTTGCGTATCGCGGGTACCGGTAGTGACTATCACATCCTGGATGTTGCCGATATTCGTACTGTTGCCGGCGCTATCCGCGGCTATGGCCTGGCCTGCGGCAAACAGGCTGCCGACGGCAATGGCGGCGCTGCTAAGTCTGAATTTGCCGAATCTTGCTTGTTGATTAGGTGACGCTGACGACATGCTTTCCCCTTGCTTGATTGGTAGTTGTTGTTATGCCGCGATTTTCTTGATCGCTTGCTCTGCTTGCGAATGTCTGTTTTCGGCAAAACGCAGGCCGAGGTTGCCGCGCAAAGTATCGTGCTCATATTCACTGCGGAACAGGCCGCGCGCCTGCAGGATGGGCACCACCAGGTCGATGAAGTCGTTGAGGCCGGCGGCTGCCGTGGTGCCGATGATGAAGCCGTCGGCGGCGCCTTGCTCGAACCATTTTTGCGCGATATCGGCGACCTGTTCTGGCGTGCCGATGAAACTGCTGCGCGGGACGGCAAAGCGCAGTGCGGTCTGGCGCAAGGTCAGCCGTTCTTCTTTCGCCACTTTCTTGATCTTGTCGGTGTAGCTGCGATAGCTGTTGCTGCCGATGTCACCCAGGTCGGGAAACGGCGCGTCCAGCGGATAGGTGGAAAAATCGAAATAAGTGAATGGCCGTCCCAGCTGGTCCAGCGCTTCCTCGATGGTGATCAGGTCGACCCGATCCTGATACTTGCGCTCAGCTTCTTCCACGGTATGGCCGATGATGGGATCGATTCCAGGCAACACCAGAATTTCCTCCGGCGCGCGGCCGAAGGCGGCGGTGCGGCGTTTGATGTCCTGATAGAACTCTTGCGCCTGTTCAAACGTATCGTGGATGGTGAAGATGGCGTCGGCGCTGCGGGCTGCCAGGTTACGTCCGTCTTCCGAACTGCCGGCCTGGAAGATCACCGGCTGGCCTTGCTTCGAACGGGCAATGTTCAACGGTCCCTTGACCGAGAAAAATTCACCCTTGTGGTCCAGCGCATGCAGTTTTTCCGGATCGAAGAAGACTCCAGCCTTGCGGTCGCCGACAAAGGCATCGTCTTCCCATGAGTCCCACAAGCCCTGGACCACTTGCAAATGCTCGGCGGCCAGCTTGTAGCGTACGTCATGCGCCAGGTGCTCGGTCTTGCTGTAGTTGAGCGCTGCGCCTTCCAGTTCGGTAGTCACCACGTTCCAGCCGGCCCGGCCCTGGCTTAGCAGGTCGAGCGAAGCAAACTGCCTGGCGGCCGTAAACGGCTCGGTGAAGGAGACCGAGAGCGTGCCGACCAGGCCCAGGCGGGTGGTCACCGTGGATAGGGCCGAAAGGGCGGTCAGCGGCTCCAGCCGGTTCAGGTAGTGAGGTGCGGATTTCGGTGTGATGAACGTGCTGTCGACGATGAACAGAAAGTCGAATTTTCCGGCTTCGGCTTTTTGCGCCACTTGCTTGTAGTGGGCGAAATCGACGCTGGCGTTCAGTGCCACCTCCGGATGTTTCCAGCCGGACTGGGTGGTGCCGGCGCCCTGGATGGTGGCGCCGAGTTTTATCTGGCGGCCGCTTTTTTCTTGCGCTGTATTGCCCATTTCGCTCTCCCTGGTGATTAGTCGATTGAGCGATGGTATACAGCAAATGATAATAATATAACGTAATTATTGTTCTATCTAAATATGCGCAACGAGAATGAAGATGGGTTGCGGCGCCGATGAAAAGCAGGCGCCTGGCTTTCTTCCCGCGAGTCCAAATTCGGTGGCGGACAAGACGACCAAGACGAACAAAGGCCCCAGGCCATGCTTATATTACGCAGCCTGGAGCATGGGGCAGGACAAGGCAGGTTGAATGAATGCGGTGCGCGCTTCAGCGCACTTTCGCCGCAGTCGCTTCGATTTCTATCAGCGCGCCGGGCAGCGCCAGGCCGGCAATCTGGAAGGCTGAGCGCACCGGCTTGTTAGGCTGCTCCTTGGTAGCAAAGAACCT
>NZ_DATMRB010000196.1:0-13386 GCF_035566555.1 Collimonas sp. | reverse complement strand
CCACCGCGACGACATCATGGAAACCTTCTTCCTCAACATGTTCTTCGGCGGCAAGCTGAAGAGCATGCCGGCCAAGCTGCAGTCGGACGACGGCAAGCAGATCGTGATCCGGCCGCTGGCCTACGTCAAGGAAGCCGACCTGATCCGCTACGCCGAGGTCAAGCAGTTCCCGATCATTCCCTGCGACCTGTGCGGCAGCCAGGAAAACCTGCAGCGCAAGCAGATCAAGGGCATGCTGCGCGAATGGGAAAAGAAATTCCCTGGCCGGGTCGACAACGTTTTCGCTTCCCTGTCGACGGTGGCGCCATCGCACCTGATGGACCGCAATCTGTTCGGCTTCACCGGCCTCAAGGCCAGCGGCATCGCCGATCCCAACGGCGATATCGCATTCGACGACGATCCCTGCTCCACGCCCACCGGCGCCACGGTCTCCAGCATCATTCCGCTGCAGGCAGTGGTGCAGTCCGGTGCACAGTTGAGCGCGCAGTTGGACGCGCGGTTGGACGCGCAGTTAGACGATTAAGCAACAGTATTGCATTCTCCGCCAGAGCTATATAATCAAAGCGGACGAGCGGCGCAGACAGCTAATTCGTCGCCGCTTCGTCTGCAACCAATCAGGAGAAGCTCAATGGCAGGGTCCTATGTACTCAAGAAGTCTGTGGATGGACAGTTTTACTTCCTGCTCTACTCTGACAACGGCGAAGTGGTGCTCAACAGCGAGATGTATGTCGCCAAGGCATCCGCCGAAAACGGCATCGCCTCGGTGCAGAGCAACAGCACCCAGGACGACCGCTACAGCCGCAACCAGGCTTCCAACGGCCGCTTCTATTTCAACCTGAAAGCCGCCAACCACCAGGTCATCGGCAGCAGCCAGATGTACAGCACCACCAGCGCGCGCGACGCCGGCATCCACGCTGTCAAGAAAAACGGCCCCAATACCAATATTAAAGACGAAGCCTGATCCGGCGGCAATCCGCCGCCGGAAATCCGCGGAATCCTTGCCGGGCCTGCCTGGCCGGCCTGCGCACGGATAAATTGCAAGTATTTGTAATGCCTGTATTCATTCCGTACGGCAAAACGTTCTAATACGCGGGATCTTTATTTTCGGAGACAAAAATGAACCGCCGTCGTTTTCAACGTTATCTGGTATTGTCCGCCGTCGCAGCCGCCACGGTGTCGCTGGCAGGCTGCGTGGTCGAACCGCCGCGCACCCGCGTCGAATACCGTGAAGTAAAAGTAGTACAGGCGCCGCCGGCGCCGCTGGTGGAAGTGGTGCCGCCAGCTCCTTACCCCGATTCCTACTGGATCGGCGGCCACTGGAAGTGGGAAAACAACCGCTACGTCTGGAACAACGGCCATTGGGAGCAATCGCGCCCGAACATGGTTTTCCAGCATGCTTACTGGAGCAACGACGGTGGCCAATGGAATTTCCATCCGGGCCGCTGGGTGCAGATCAACAACACCTACAACACCACGCCGATCGTGATCAACGTCGCGCCGCCGCCGCCACGGGTGGAAATCATGACGCCGGCGCCTAGCCCGGACCACGTCTGGATCGGCGGCTACTGGCGCTGGAACAACGGCCGCCACGACTGGGTCAACGGTCATTGGGAAGCCCGTCGCGACGGTTACTTCTGGGCGCCCGGCCATTGGGTCCGCAACGGCAACGGCTGGACCTTTTCGGGCGGCTTCTGGCAACATTATTAACGTTGCCAATAGCGTCCTGACGCAGCCGTTGGCTCTCTGGGGCCAACGGCTTTCTTGCGCGATCAAAACCGGTGCTGGATGCCGCTGCTGATTGTATTGGACAAATTCCCCGCTTTGTTGGCATTCAGCTGCTCCCGGGCATACGAGGCGTACAGTTTGGTGCGCTTGCTCGCGTGATAGATGTAGCCGGCCTGGAAGTTCGACCCCTTGCCGCGCACATCGCTTTGCGTATCTCGCTTCATGTAATTCACCACCACTTGCTGCCGTCCTGCCCTGAACGGCAATGCAAACCCCAGCAGCCAATAATCCACCGCTCCGCGCGCGCCCAAAGTGGCGCGGTAGCGATCCCTGCCATACAAGGCCGATACCTTGGCCACGCCAAAATCGTAAGACCCAACCAGTTGCCATTTCTGTCCGAACTCGTTCTCTTGCGGCGCCCCGCTGCGATGGTTGCGGCCATAGCCGATGCCGCCAGAGAGCGCCTTCGATTCATAGTTGAAGCCCACATCTGTCGCCTTCACATCGCCTTCCTGCGACACCTTGGCCGCGCCATCGCTCGGATCGGGCTGATGGTAACGCACCCGCAAGCTGAAACCATTGAACACCGGGCTCATGTAGCCGACCGCATTGCTGGTGCGGTTGCGCACATTCAGCCAGCGCGTGCCGATCGCCGTGGCGCCGGCGTCGTGCACCACAAAGGTCACGTTCCTGGTGACTTGCGAATACAGCGGGGAGCCGCTTTCCTGCGCCGAATCCAGGCGCCCTAGCGCCAGCACGCCGAAGCCGCCGCGCAAGCCGACATAGGCGTTGCGAAAAAGCGGATCGACCGCCTGACCGGTATCGGCGCTGAAGCCGGCTTCCAGGCCGAACAAGGCGGTCATGCCAGCGCCCACGGATTCGCGGCCGCTGATACCCAAACGTGATGCGTTGTCGACGATCTTCATCGCGTTGCCGCCATTGCCGTTGACGCTGTCCATGCTCAGGTCGACGCGGCCGTAGACCTGCACCCGCTCGTCGATTTCGGCAAAAGCAGCGCCCGCCGGAACGGTGGCTGCAGCTGCCAGCAGCCCATTCATCAGTATTCTTTTCATTGCCTTGCTCCCGGATTGCTCTCCGCACCGAGCTGCCTCTGCGTCGCTGTGCCTGGCTGCAAACCGTGCCGCGCTTGCAGTGCTTCGACTGCCAGCTGCGGCCGCGTCGTCAAGCGGTACAGGGGCAGGTAAGCCGGATTGCCGTTCTCGGCTACAGGCGCCTGCAGCAAGCGGTTCGATACATAGCTGCTCTGCGATTCCGGCTCCAGCGCGGCGGCAGCCAGATTGGCCAGAGGCTGGTCAAGCGGCACGTAATACCAGCCGGCTGCGATCGTCAATGGCACAGGCTCGAGCTGGGTAGTCACCCGGATCACGTCGCCGGCGGCGCCAGTCGATCCCGTCACATCCTGTTTGCGTCCGGCGGACTGCGAGGTCAGACGATAGGCTTGCACGCCTTGTTCCGGCGCCATCTGCAATCTCTCGGCCACCAGATATACACTCACGCCGAGCGTTTGCAGACGTTCGGCCGCGCGCTGTTCCGAAGCCGGCATGAGATAGGCATAGGGACGCGGACGCTGCAGCCTCGGCTGGATCTCCAGGGCAGACTTCCAATCGACTTCGATGGCTTTTGGCTGGCCACTTTGCGCATCCAGCATGGCCAGCGTGTGGCGGCCGGGCGTCGCCACGCCAATCACATTCAGTACGCCCTGCCCCGCGCCGACGGCCACCTCCTGGCGTAGCTGCCGGTTCAGTGCCAGCACCTGCGGCGCCTGGCTGGCCGTGGTCCGCACTATCGATTCAATCGCGGTCAGGTGGGTATACACGCGCCGTTTGAAATGCGCCTTGCCGATGCCGACACCGCGCGTTTCCAGTAAAAAGGAAAAGGCGTTGCGCAAGCCGGCGATGTTGCGGCCGGTATCCGGACCGACGCCGCCCATCGCCACCGTCTTGTCATCCGTGCTCACGCTGGTGGTGTAATACCAGGAATGGCTCAGCGCACGGCGATCGAACTCCTGCAGCATTGGTTGGCGAAACAGCGATTCCGCTGCCGCTGCCTGCGCCGGCGGCAGATTCGCCACAGTAGCGAACTGAATCAGGCCATCATATTTTTGCAGCGCGCCGAATTTTTCCACCCAGCGGCCGCCGACGCTGAACTCATGGCTGTCGAGCACCACTTCCGGCTGATAGGCATTGAACACCTGCGCCAGCGCCTGTCCTTCCGGCGTCGCCAGCATCAGATGGTCGCGGTTGACGTCTCGTCCGTCCGCCAGGCCGCGCAGGAAGGCGGCACTGCCGTCAGGATTGGCCCGCGGCACGATCAGGATATTCACGTGCGCGAGGATATCTCCCAGTGCGCCGCGGGCAAGCATGCTGGCAAATGCCAGCGCCGCTTCGCCACCAGCCGGCTCATTGCCATGCTGCGAACCGATCAGCAGCACCGTCGGCTTGCCGTTTTTCATCAGTTCGGCGCCGCTGGCCGAGGGCGGTTCGGCAAACGCCAGCAGCGGAATCGCCCGCCCCTGCTGTGATAAGCCGAGCTGGCGCACGCGCATCGCCGGCGTTTGCGCGGCCAGCTTTTGAACAAAGGCCAGCATTTCCTGCTGCGATGTGAAATCGGTTTTGCCGGCAGCAAATGCCGGCGACTCTATGACGACGTCCGGATCCGGATACTGACTGGCGACGGCGTCAATCTCGACCAGCACCTTGGCCGGATCATATTGCGCGTTGGCAGGCGGCGGCAAAGCTGCCGCCAGTAGCAGCGCCACGGCACAAACAGATACGGCGCGACGGGCGGGGCGCGCACCAGGAAATAGCAAGGGGAAAACGATGGACATACAAGTCTCCTATTGTTGACGATTGAATTATTATTATTAAAAAATCAACAATAGAATATCAAATAATTAACTCTTCGTCGTCAAAATACGCCCTCATGCTAAAATTTTCCCTTGCGGTTTTATCCAAACCTTCTCTTTTCGGTTGTTCAGACTTCTCAGCGGAGAAAGAGGATGCGGCTATCGCGCATGGCTTGCCAAGAGCTAGGGTGGGCACGCTTTTGTGCCCACGCGGATACCAATACAGCGTGGGCACAAAAGCGTGCCCACCCTACACATAAAATTTTTTACACCTATAGAAAAGTCTGATGAATCCTCTTTTCCTTATTCGCAAAGTGTCTCTATGAACATCGTCATCCTCGCCGCTGGCATGGGCAAACGCATGCAGTCGGCGCTGCCGAAAGTGCTGCATCCATTAGCTGGGAAATCATTGCTGGAGCATGTGGTCGATACCGCGCGCAGCTTGTCGCCAACCCGGCTGTGCATCATCTACGGCCATGGCGGCGATGCCGTCCTGAAGCAGATCAACGGCGCCGACCTGAAGTTCGCCAAGCAGGAACCGCAGCTCGGCACCGGCCACGCAGTGGCTCAGGCCGTGCCGCAACTGGATGACACTGTATCGACGCTGGTGCTGTACGGCGACGTGCCGCTCACCTCCGGCGCCACGCTGCAACGCCTGGTCGACGCCGCCGGCGCCGACAAGCTGGCGATCCTGACAGTGCAGCTGCCGGACCCGAGCGGCTACGGCCGCATCGTCCGCGAGCATGACAAGATCGTCCGCATCGTCGAGCAGAAAGACGCCAGCGCCGCCGAGCGCGCCATCACCGAATGCAACACCGGCATCATGGTGGCGCCGACCCGCCAGCTCAAAGAGTGGCTGGCCAACCTCTCCAACAACAACGCTCAGGGCGAATACTATTTAACCGACATCGTCGCCAGCGCCGTCGCCGCCGGCACGCCGGTGGTATCGGCCCAGCCCGATGCCGTCTGGGAAACCCTGGGCGTCAACAGCAAGGTGCAGCTGGCGGAACTGGAACGGACACATCAACGCAGCATTGCCGAACGTTTACTGGAACAAGGCGTCACCTTGCTTGATCCGTCCAGGCTGGACGTGCGCGGCGCGCTCAGCTGCGGCCGCGACGTCAGCATTGATGTCGGCTGCATCTTCGAAGGCGATGTCCGCATCGAAGACGGCGCCGTGATCGGCGCCCATTGCGTCATCAAGAATGCCAGCATCGGCCGCGGCGCCAACATCAAACCCTTCTGCCATATCGAAGATGCGGTGGTCGGCGCTGCGTCGCAGATCGGCCCGTATGCGCGCCTGCGCCCTGGCACCGAACTGGGCGAGGACGTCCACATCGGCAATTTCGTTGAAGTCAAGAACAGCCAGATCGCCGCGCACAGCAAGGCCAACCACCTGGCCTACGTCGGCGACGCCACGGTCGGTTCGCGCGTCAACATCGGCGCCGGCACCATCACCTGCAACTATGACGGCGCCAACAAATTCCGCACCATCATCGAAGACGACGCCTTTATCGGCAGCGACAGCCAGCTGGTGGCGCCGGTGCGCGTCGGCAAAGGCGCCACGCTCGGCGCCGGCACCACGCTGACCAAGGATGCGCCGGAAGGCAAGCTGACCGTCTCGCGTGCGCGCCAGGTCACCATCGACAACTGGCAGCGGCCGGTGAAGACCAAGAAGTAAAGCAACGACTGCGGTAAATCAGCAGGCCATGGATAGTCCCGGCGACAGCCGGCGCTATCCATTTTTTTTACACCGCCAGCCGGGTCTCGAACTTGCTGCGGTGGATAGAGAAATAAGTACGCACGTTGCGCACATTCTTTTGCGCGGCAAACAGCTGGTGCGCCAGCGCGTGGTAAGCCGCCATGTCCGCCACCTGCACCACCAGCACGAAATCCGGTCCCGGCGAGACCCGGTAGCATTGCAGCAGCAGCGGCTCGGCCGCCGCCAGCGCCTCAAACTCCACCAGCCGCTCGTCGGCCTGGTTGTCCAACGTAACTTCGACGATTGCGGTCAATCCGGCGCCAACCTTGTCCGGCGCCACGATCGCCACCTGCCGCAGGATGATGCCGGCATCGGTCAAGCGCTTGACGCGCCGCAGGCAGGTCGGCGCCGAGGCATGCACCTGCTGCGCCAGCTGGTGGTTGGTTTGCGCGGCATCGGCCTGCAAGGCATTCAGAATTCGCTTGTCCAGCTCGTCGAGGATGATTTCCATATGGGAACGTGCAATTTGTTGAATATGTGTGACTATATATGAAATATTATTTCACCATATTTATATTATGAAATATTTGACGATGTTATTGCTCATATAGATCATTTATTTCACAGCCGCTCGCCTAAGATACGCCTATTCTTGAATTTCACCTTATTGATGAGGAAAAGACCATGTGCGGTATCGTCGCAGCAGTTGCTCAGATTAATGTCACTCCTATCCTGCTGGAAGGGCTGAAACGGCTCGAGTACCGCGGCTACGATTCCTGCGGCGTCGCCTTGCATATCGACGGCAAGCTGCAGCGCTCGCGCAGCACCTCGCGCGTGGCCGACCTCGAAAGCCAGATGGAAAAGGCGCAGTTGTCCGGCTTTACCGGCATCGCCCACACCCGCTGGGCCACCCACGGCGCGCCGGCCACCCACAACGCCCACCCGCATTTCTCGCGCGACCGCATCGCCCTGGTCCACAACGGCATCATCGAAAACCACGACGAACTGCGCGCCGAACTGCAAGCAGCCGGCTACCACTTCGAAAGCCAGACCGACACCGAAGTGATCGCCCACCTGGTTGATCACATGTATAGCGGCGACCTGTTCGCCACCGTGCAGCAGGCCGTCAAACGCCTGACCGGCGCCTATGCAATCGCCGTGTTCTGCGTCGACGAACCGCATCGCGTGGTCGCCGCGCGCCAGGGCTCGCCGCTGATCGTCGGCGTCGGCCAGGGCCAGAATTTCGTCGCCTCCGACGCCATGGCGCTGGCCGGCACCACCGACCAGATCATCTACCTGGAAGAAGGCGACGTGGTCGACCTGCAATTGCAACGCGTCTGGATCGTCGACGCCGCCGGCAAGTCCGTCGAGCGCGAAGTGAAAACCGTGCACGCCTACAGCAGCGCAGTCGAACTCGGCCCTTACCAGCACTACATGCAAAAGGAAATCTTCGAACAGCCGCGCGCCATCGCCGACACCCTGGAAGGCGTCACCGGCATCATGCCGGAACTGTTCGGCGACGGCGCCTTCAAGGTCTTCGAGCAGATCGACTCGGTCCTGATCCTGGCCTGCGGCACCAGCTACTACGCCGGCCTGACAGCAAAATACTGGATCGAATCTGTCGCCAAGATCCCAGTCAACGTCGAGATCGCCAGCGAATACCGCTATCGCGACAGCGTGCCGAATCCGAACTCGCTGGTAGTCACCATTTCACAAAGCGGCGAAACCGCCGACACCCTGGCCGCGCTCAAACACGCCCGCTCACTCGGCATGCTGCACACGCTGACCATCTGCAACGTCGCCACCAGCGCCATGGTGCGCGAATGCGCGCTGGCCTACATCACCCGCGCCGGCGTCGAAGTCGGCGTCGCCTCGACCAAAGCCTTCACCACCCAGCTGGCCGCACTGTTCCTGCTGACCCTGGCGCTGGCGCAAAGCAAAGGCCGACTCAGCGACGAAGAGGAAGCCGCCCACCTGAAGGCCATGCGCCACCTGCCCGCGGCACTGCAAAGCGTGCTGGCGCTGGAGCCGCACATCGTGGCCTGGGCCGAAGCCTTCGCGCGCAAGGAAAACGCCCTGTTTCTGGGTCGCGGCATCCACTACCCAATCGCCCTGGAAGGCGCCTTGAAGCTCAAGGAAATCACCTACATCCACGCCGAAGCCTACGCCGCCGGCGAACTCAAGCACGGTCCGCTGGCGCTGGTGACGGAAGAAATGCCGGTGGTCACTGTGGCGCCCAACGATGCATTGATCGAAAAGCTGAAATCGAACATGCAGGAAGTGCGCGCACGCGGCGGCCAGCTCTATGTGTTTGCCGATGCCGATTCGCACATCAAGTCAAGCGAAGGCGTGCACGTGATCCGCTTGCCGGAAAACTATGGTTTGCTGTCGCCGATTTTGCATGTGGTGCCGTTGCAGCTGCTGTCGTATCACACGGCGTTGGCGCGGGGGACGGATGTTGACAAGCCTCGGAATTTGGCTAAGTCGGTTACTGTCGAATAGGGTACGCCAACAGCTTCGACCATGTTGTTCCTTACAATTAAAGTCGAAAACAGGTCATTAAAGTCGAAAACATTGGTGGCCCTTCAGAACAAAGATGCTAACTACTGGAAAACGCCCATTAGTTGGGGATGCGACTAGGCTATTAGTTTTGGATACAAACTGGGAACAAGGCTGGAAACACTTCTGCTGTAGGGTGTACCAGCTGGTTCGCGCTAACCTTTCCTGGTGGCGTTAACCTCGGCTCATGAATGGGCACCTAATGCGTGTTGCGACAAGCAGCAAGCGCCGCCATCACATGGTCAAGCAGGTTCCTTGAGCGGCTGCAATGCGGCTGCGGAAATTGATGTTGACGGGATTGGCCTGCCTCAGATGTAATGCTGAACGGCGGGTTCAATTCACATAGCTGCCGTTCGCCGATTCAAATAGCAAACACTTTGGCGTCACATTTTTTTGAATGGCCGGTTTCTAAACTTTGAGAGACCGGACCCGACCCATTGCTGTCCTTCGTCACTACCGGTAAGCGGTCACTCAGGTTTGTCAAAAGCATTATTTCAAATTTAATGCAATAAGTGAAAATCCTCCGTCAATCGTTTTAATCATTATCCTGTTCGACTTCGATGACGTACCTATTGGCCAACCATCGACCCTTCCAATTATGTGACCAGTCCCGATGTCGACAATTTCGAAAAACGTTTGGCGTCGTACGTAGCTCAAGGCGGCATATTTTCCATCAGCAAATAACTTTATATTCGCATTATCTGCAGAAAATCCAGTTTTGTCGGCATCCACGTTTCCTCGAATGTTCCATTTTTCTTCGCCTTGGGTCGTATAGGCACGAACAAAGGTTATTTGTTGTGAGCCCATGAACGCGCCGCCGAAAGCGGTGATGAGTAGCTGATAGGCGTCGGAAAATGCAACCGAACTTCCTGTGGACTCTGTGTTCTGCCACACGGAATTCCGGCTAGGAAAGTTGACTAAGTTCTCTATCTGACCATTTTCAAACGAGAGGGATTGCAACCGTGCGCCGTTGTCACCGATATACACTAGTTTTCTTGGCGGCCCATTTCTAGGCAAAAGGACCCCCGCGTGCTTTAGCGGAGCTAATGCAAGGCTAGACTGTGTTGTTGTATTAAATACTGTAGTGTTAGCTCCGCCATATGGTCTAAGGATGAAAGCTTTTCGGTCATTGGTAGAGTCGACCACTTCGCAATCATCGCCACGTGCAGGCACGCTGTTAATATTATCGGCATCGCATTTCTCAAACGGTGAAGCGCCGTTTGCTACTCCCACGTTGCAAAGCGGGCTGCGAATACTAATGATATTTGTGCAGATTAAATTGTTTGGAATGATTTCTTGGCGCATCGCAGCGTCAAAAAAACCAGTTGCTCCTAATCTAGTAACGCGTGCGTCGCTGTCATGCCATGCCAATATAGATTCGTCCGCGCACTCCAATACAACTGATGAACCATCATCTGATAGCATTGCCCTTTCGCCCGGAAACGCAGAACCGTACGTAGGTTTCCGAACTGGGCAGTCATGAAAATTCGCAATTGTTGTTACTGCTGATGCCTGTAGTGCCAAGACCTCAGGATTGGCTTCCGAGAAGTAGGCCGCGAGACATAAGACGATTACTCCACTTGCAACGTTTTTAAAGGTGGTGTATCTCATTTTAAAAAGCCTTTGCGGCAGGTTCACTCATCAATTGACCGGACACTTCTGGCAGTTTTACGCAAATTGAGTATCGGACGCCAATGGCAGGTATTGGCCGAACTCAGACAATGACGCGTGACTGTATCGGCTTTTGAAAAGTCATTTCTCTAGCAATCGTAAATGCATACACAGTGGCTTATCCCTTACATTTTTGATCTGTTGGAATCTGCCGGACCCCTTCTGCGGGCGCCCCCGTTACTTCATCAATAATTTGTACGGCGCAGTGCATCCCGTTTCCTGATTGTGTCGCGCGATAAGTTCGACCGGCACTTGGAACAATCTCAAATTCTACAGAACATTTACTGTCGCAAAGAGGGGCTCCGCAGCTATACGTCGGGCCCGATAGTTTGCTCAATGTCCTGACAACGAGATATTTTTTTTCGTCCGCTTTCAACTGAATTTTCTTTTCGCCAGCGTACATCGCTGTAAAATTTCCGAGAGACTCCCCTGGAGGTTTCGAGCATTGCGCATCTGAATAATACAGCCATGAAGACATTGTGAGGTGTGGGTGATTCGTGACGATATGAAGTGTGGTCTGTGCAGCATCTTTTTGAGGCTCCACGTAGGGGCTTGCACAGCCTCCCAGGAGCAATGCCAATAAAACTGGACTTAATATCGCGGCCATAGTCGTCATATGATTACCAAATGGTTGTTGTAAACAAGGGTTAAATGGGGTTTTATTTTTGCCTTGTTGACGAGCTGATGAGGGGGACTTAATTAAGTGGTGAGGATCGAGATATGTTGCCATATAGAAATCATTAGAACAACATTAATTTTATTAAATTCTCGACTACTCGGATAAAGGGAAATAGATTTGCGCAGCTGGATGCGTAAAAGTATGTCTGCTTTCGAATCGTGACATTGGCCGTCTTCTTGTGGCCGATTGTACGCGTTCAGCATTATGGCAGAAAGCGGCCATGCGGCTTCGTGCGAAACGACTGCCGCATGACCGGCATAAACAGTGCTTGCTAGATCTCTGTCTGTTCTGAAATTTCCAGAGCGTCGTCTACTTCAATACCCAGGTAACGAACTGTGCTTTCCAGTTTCGTGTGGCCAAGCAAAAGCTGGACGGCACGTAGATTTTTTGTCCGCCTGTAGATCAATGTCGCTTTGGTTCGTCGCATGGTGTGCGTGCCATAGATTGTTGAGTCGAGACCGATAGCTGAAATCCACCGATGCACGATCCGAGCATACTGCCGTGTTGAAACATGGGGGGACTTCTTGAGACGGCTCGGAAATAGGTACTGCGCCGGCTTTAGGTTCGCCTTATCGATCCAGGCCGCAATTGCGGTTCTGGTTGGTTCTGTCAGCTCAAATTGCACTGTCCGTTGAGTCTTTCGCTGCACGACCATTGTCCGGTTTAAAATCTGATTGCCGTGCGTGACATCGCGAACACTCAGATTGACGAGATCGCAACCGCGCAACTTGCTGTCGATTGCAAGGTTGAACATCGCCAGGTCTCGAATCTGCTGGCTGTTTTGGAGGTGGATTCGGATTGCCCAGATATCCTTTGGCTTGAGTGGCGGCTTTTGCCCGATCAGCTTGCCTTTGTTCCAGGGTTCCCCAGTGTGAGTTGATTCCATGTCAAACTCCTTCGTGGTTGGTCGAAGTCTGATTGTGTTACTTTGGCTACGTCAGCATGCCACCTCGGGGAGCGAATCACTTGATGGCCGCTTTCTGGATTAACGCCGAATGCGTACAATCGGCCAGGAACGGTCGCTGACGAATTCAGCCCAAAGCGGACATCTGGACGCCATCGTCGTATGCTAGCGACCCATCAATCGAGCGATACGCGAGCTTGAAAGCAGCTGCTATAGACTATTTCTTACTTCAAAACTCCCAGGTATAAAAAAGCTCATTGTTGGGAGTGGGCAGACTCAGGAAAATACATGAAAAAAAATATCGGAATACTACTTTCAAAATTGGTATTGCTCTGCACTGTTCTCGCGTCATGCACATCTTCTCAAGTACTAACCTCTCAAGCTCCTCCGTATCCTGAGGAGGCGTTACGCTATGGGTTAGAAGGTGATGTAGTTGTCGAGTACTATCTTAACAACGAAGGGCGTGCAGAAAATGTTCGGGTTACGAAAAGTAGCGGGTGGAAAATATTAGACGACGCGACCGTAGCATCAACAAGAAATTTGCACTTTCCCGTTGGTTCAGGAAATGACGCTCCGGCAAAGACACATAAGATCAAAACTTCTTGGAAATTGAATAACGTTCAAGCTTCGTCTCCTTCATATATCATTACTGGCAGCTGCGCCAAATCCGAGCGATTTATCGACTTTAGAAATTCGAAGGAAGGAGACGGATTGTTGGCCCGCTTTCTAACAGGTGTTGATGGCCGGCCTTTTGGAATTAAGATTGAGGATAGCGCGGTTGATCAAGTCACGATAGATTCTGCAGTGGCATTTATTCAAAACTGCAGCTTCACACCGAGCATAAATTTGCATGATGGGCACATTGTCGTCGGAAGTGGCTTTGCTCGACTCATCCCTAGGCCATAGAGAAAAGAAAAACGTACACCAATTGGGCAGTTATCGTCGAGTGGAGATATAACGGTCACGTCATTGATGGCTCAGCGATTTTGCTAGTAAATATCCAGTCGGGAGAAGTTGTCAATTTGGCGGATGGCTGCACTCGGCCAAGAGCTGCCTGTCGACAATATCGCCGTTAGCTGTCATTCGTGTTTCTCAGGTTGTCCATTGATTGCCGACAATGCAATCTTCACCTACACTTAGTGCTATATGGACTGGTGCCAAAGGTGTCCGTCTTTCCTGGATTTTTATGTTTCCTGTTAAATCGGCCGATCTGCACGAACGCCAATCCCCTTGCGGCTTTGCCGCCGGTCGGCGTCCGTGCATAAAGGCTCGCCGCTGTG
>NZ_DATMRB010000195.1:0-86970 GCF_035566555.1 Collimonas sp. | reverse complement strand
CTGTGCACCGCCGGCCTGAGTGAGGCGGACAGCGCGCGCGTGCTGGACGCGCTGGCGTTCGTCGAGCCGCTGTACGCCGACAACGTCATCACTACCGGCCAGAGTACGCTCGACTTTTCGCAAGGCGTGGCCAGCATCCTGGCCTTGCTCGATACCGATGTCGAAACCCGCATCGCGGCCCTGCTGTTCGAGTTGCCCTTGCTGGACGCCAGCTATGCCGACACCATCGAACAACGCTTCGGCAAGGAAATATCAGATCTGGTCGGCGGCATCCGCCAGCTGATGCGGCTGCACGGCTTTACCTTCAGCTTGCCGCAGGAAGTCATGCGCGGCAAGAACGCCGCGCAACAGGCCGCCAGCCAGGTTGAAACCCTGCGCAAGATGCTGCTGGCGATGGCCACCGATATGCGGGTGGTGCTGGTGCGCCTGGCTTCGCGCGTTACCGCGCTGCGCTATTTTTCCGAACAAAAAATGGAAAACGAGCGCACCAGCCAGTACGCGCGCGAGACGCTCGACCTGTATGCGCCGCTGGCCAACCGGCTCGGCATCTGGCAGCTCAAGTGGGAGCTGGAAGACCTGTCGTTTCGTTTCATCGATCCGGTCACCTACAAGCGCATCGCCAAGATGCTGGAAGAGCGCCGCATCGAGCGCGAAGGTTTTGTCGATGCCGCTATCACGCGCTTGCGCAGCGAGCTGGCGGCGGCCGATATCAAGGCCGAAGTGTCGGGGCGGCCCAAGCACATCTTCAGCATCTGGAACAAGATGCAAGGCAAGGACCTGGATTTTTCCGAGCTGTACGACGTGCGCGCTTTCCGCGTGATCGTCGATGACGTCAAGACTTGCTATACGGTGCTGGGCATCGTCCACAACATCTGGGTGCCGATCCCGAAAGAATTCGACGACTACATCTCGCGGCCGAAGCAGAACGGCTATCAGTCGCTGCATACGGTGGTGCTAGCCGACGACGACCGTGCCCTTGAAGTGCAGATCCGCACCAACGAAATGCATCATTTCGCCGAATACGGGGTGGCGGCGCACTGGCGCTACAAGGAGTCCGGCAGCTCCAATTTCTCGGCGCAGAAATACGACGAGAAAATCGCCTGGCTGCGCCAGTTGCTGGCCTGGAAAAGCGAAGTGGTGGATGCCGTGGTGGAGCACGAGGATAGCCGTCGCGAATGGCTGGAAAAGCTCAAGCAAGCCACCCTCAATGATCATATCTACGTCCTGACGCCGCAAGCGCGCGTGATTGAATTGCCGAGCGGCGCCACGCCCATCGATTTCGCCTACTACCTGCACACCGACGTCGGCCATCGCTGCCGCGGTGCGCGGGTGGACGGTAGCATGGTGCCGCTGAACACGCCGCTGAAAAACGGCCAGACGGTGGAAATCATCACCGCCAAGAATGCCCCCGGCGGCTCCGGCCCCTCGCGCGACTGGCTGACGCCGGGCTATGCCGCCAGCGCCCGTACCCGTTCCAAGGTGCGCGCCTGGTTCAATGCCATCGAACAGCAGGAAACCCTGGCCACCGGCCGCAGCCTGCTGGACAAGACCTTGCAGCGCGAAGGCAAGACCGCGGTCAACCTGGAAGAGCTGGCGCGCAAGCTGGAGTTCGCCAAGCTGGAAGATCTGCTGCTGGCGCTTGGCAAGGATGAGTTCAGCCTGCGCCACGTCGAACAGGCGCTGCACGACGACCCCAGCATCAAGCCGCCGGAAAACAGCAGCGAGTTCGAAGAAGCGGCGATCACCCGCAAGAGTCGTGCCTCCAGTGTGGTGCATGGTGGTAAATCCGGCGTGCTGGTGGTCGGCACCGATGGTTTGATGACCCAGTTGGCCAAGTGCTGCAAACCGGCGCCGCCCGATCCGGTGGTCGGCTTCATTACGCGCGGGAAGGGCGTATCGATCCATCGCGAAAACTGCAAGAACTTCGCCGAGATGCGCATCAAGGCGCCGGAGCGGGTGATCCAGACCACCTGGGGGGCGCAGGAAGCGGAAACCGTTTATCCGGTAGACATCTTCGTGCTGGCCAGCGACCGCCAGGGCTTGCTGCGCGATATCTCGGAAGTGTTCCTGCGCGAAAAAATCAACGTCATCGGCGTCAGCACGCAAAGCGCCAAGGCCCATGCGCGCATGGCATTCACCGCCGAAATCGCCTCTACCGCCCAGCTGCAGAAGGCGCTGACGGTGATCCGCGAGGTGAAAGGGGTATTGGAAGCCAAGCGCCAGTAAATCCGGCGCAACAGGCGCGGAGAGGGCGCTCAGCTTTATCTCCGCGCCTGCTTTATTTTCCGGAAAGTTTATGTCATAATGGCGGCCTCTCCGGGAGGTTAGCTCAGGGGTAGAGCGATCGCCTCACACGCGATAGGTCACAAGTTCGAAACTTGTACTTCCCACCAGAATTCCTGTTTTAAATCAATAAGTTAAGCCAGTATTGAAAATCTCTGGAACAGTTCAGGGATATTTCATCAGCATGAGCGGCGATTTCGCTCATTTCTGTCATCTTCCTTGTAAAACATCTCCAAGTCTTTTGATGCTTCCATTTCTGGAGCGCTCGCTTGTTGCGACGCGAGGTCAAGCTCGAAAGCTTCCCCCATCCATTGAGCCGAACTGGCGCGATCCGCCTGATTGTTGCCGCTGAGCGGATGCACAGGCGCCCTTAATCCTGATGACGCGATGATGGGGTGAGCTGCCACAAAATTTTCCTTTGCAGCATGAACGACGTTGTCAGCACAGTTGGGGCGCGATAAACTCCTGCCATGTCCTCCCCAGCTCTTTTCATCATCGCCTCCCTGATCTGGGGCTCCACATTCTGGGCCATTACTTTGCAGCTGGGCGAAGTCGCGCCCGCTATCTCGGTCTTGTATCGCTTCGGCCTGGCTTCGGCCATCTTGTTCGCGTTGTGCTACCTGCGCGGGGGGCGTTTGCGCCTGCCCTGGAAAGCCCAGCGGTGGGTGATGCTGCAAGGCTTTGCCAGCTTCGGTCTAAGTTATATGTGTACATATAGCTCAGAACAGTATCTGGTGTCTGCACTCGTGAGCGTGTTGTTCGCACTGATGGTGTTCTGGACGCCGATTTGCAGCCGCATTGCCTTCGGCACCAGGCTGACCTGGCGCGTCTGGTGTGCGGCAGCTGTGGCGATATTTGGCGTGGCCTTGCTGTTCTCTCAGTCGATTGCTGCTGCGTGGCAGGAAATCATGGGCGGGGGCAGCGGCCATTTCCTGATCGGTTTCGCGCTGGCGCTGGCCGCCACGCTTGCCAGTTCGGTCGGTAATGCATTGGTAATCAAAGTACGGCAGCAATCGTCGAACGTGATGCTGACGATGGCGTGGGCCATGCTATGGGGTTGCGTGCTGGTAGCGGTCTGGGTCTTGGTGAGCGGCCAGCCTTGGCGTCTGCCGTCCAAGCCGCGTTATTGGATGGGCTTGTTTTATCTCGCCATTTTCGGATCCGTGATTGCGTTTGCTGCCTACTTCACGCTGATCGACCGCATTGGCGCGCAAAAAGCGGTGTATATCGGTGTCGTCACGCCAGTCATTTCGGTGCTGCTATCGATTCAACTCGAGCATTACCACCCAGGGCTGATCGAGTGGACCGGAATGATCCTGTGCCTTTCAAGCGTAGCCTGGGCGTTGAAATCGCCATCCATAGACCGCGCCGCACCGAAACCGGCCGGCGCCATCCCGTTCAACGCTTCCCGGGAAGCGTCTTCTATTTCTCCTGTATCCGCGTCGATAGAATAAGTCACTCCTCTACGACGTTGAAATCCTCCTGATTGATCGCACTGTCCGCAGATTCGATAATTTGTTGAAGTTCTTGCGCTTTCGTTTTCATACACACCTCCTGTTCTGAATCCGGCAAAGGCTTGTCCGGCAGACAAATGCGCCCATCGACATGTGGGGTTCCGGGTAAGGATCAGACATTCGTCTCGGATTACACATAATTTAACAAATGACCAAAAATTTTTGAGACAAATCCTATTTTGATAGATCCGCTCAAGAAAGATACTTCGTCTTCGCCGAATGTCAGACTTTTCTGACGTTATTGCTCAAAGATGAGCATGAACAGAAGTCATTCGGTGTCGTGGTCCATTTGTCCGGACTGCTTTCTGAAGTTATTTTTAATCGAGTGGAATCTTATTATCATGAAAAAATTAGTTGCTGCTACCGCTGTCATCGCTCTGTTTTCTTCCATCGCTCACGCAGCGCCAGCGACCGGCAATCCAGGCACCATCCGTTTTGTCGGCGAAATCGTTTCTGGCGCTTGCGGCATCGATCCTAGCTCGCTGGACCAGACTGTTTCTCTCGGCCAGGTGCCGTCGAACCGCTTCAAGGCCGTGGGCGACCGTTCCGACCCTACCAAGTTCGACATCATCCTGACAGACTGCGACACCTCGACGCAAAAGAATGCGCGCTTCACCTTCACCGGCACGCAAGATCCGGTTGTTCCGGGCTTATTCGCCACCACCGGCCTGGCACAGAATGTCGGCATCCGCCTGCAGGCTAGCGCCGGCGAGTTTCTCGATAACGGCACCGAGCAAGTTGCTCCGGTCTCCCTGCAAAACGGCAACAACACCGTGACTTTCGCCGCGATGTATGAAGCGACGGCCGCATCCGTGACCACTGGCGAAGCGGATTCCGTCGCCAACTTCACCGTTGCCTACAACTAATCGCCGATCAGTCGGATCTTGACCCAAAAAGGGGGCGTAAGCCCCCTTTTTTATCGAGCGCTGCAATCATTTCCGAAGGGTATTAGTTGTGTCATATCGCAAGTTCCTATTTGTAGCAGCGCTGCTTGCAAGCGATCAAGCCAGGGCGATCGAGTTCAATGCGACGTTCCTGAACATCGACGGCAACTCTGACGTCAATCTGGAGCAGTTCGCCCGCGCGAATTACACGACGCCAGGAAAATATCTGCTGGATGTCGCTGTCAACCGCCAATTTTATGCGCAGCAGTCGATAGAGTTCAAGCCGGATGACAACGGACAAGACAGCTACCCCTGCCTGCCACCGCAGCTGGTCGCCATGTTCGGCTTGAAGCCCAAGGTTTTCTCCGAACTGCCGCGTACCGGCGACGGCGCCTGTGTGCGCCTGGACGCCATCGACAGCGTCAGCATCAAGTACATCAAGAAAACCGGTCGCCTGGCGATCAGTATTCCGCAGGCGTCGTTTGAATATGACGATCCGAATTACATACCGCCGGCTGGCTGGAGCGACGGCGTCGACGGCCTGCTGCTGGATTATCGGGTGATTGCCAATACACGCCGCTCAAACCTGTATGGCAGCAGCAATCAGGTCAACACGCTGAGCAGCTATGGCACTGCAGGCGGCAATTGGGGCTCGTGGCGCTTGCGCGCCGATTACCAGGCGCAAAACAGTTCCGGCGACAAAGATTTTGGCTCGGACAACAAGCCGTTCCAGTTGAATCGGCTGTACGCCTATCGCGCGCTGCCGGCACTCCGTTCCGACCTTGCGATCGGCGACAACTATCTGAATTCCGACGTATTCGATACCTTCGCCTTGCGCGGCGCGACGCTGAGCAGCGACGACCGCATGCTGCCGCCCAATCTGCGCGGCTATGCACCGCTGATCAATGGCGTGGCGCGCACCAATGCCACGGTCACCGTGGCTCAGCAGGGCCGTGTGCTGTATTCCACCAAGGTCAACCCGGGCGCCTTCAGCATCCAGGATCTCAACAGCAGCGTGCAAGGCACGCTGGATGTGACGGTGCAGGAAGAAGACGGCAGCGAGCAGAAATTCACCGTCGCCACCGCGGCAGTGCCGTTCCTGTCGCGCCAGGGCGAATTGCGCTACAAGATCACTGCCGGCCAGCCGCGCCTGTTCGGTGCCCGCGGCATTACACCGGTTTTCACCGCTGCTGAAATTGCCTATGGCTTGCCGTTTGACTGGACCATCTATGGCGGCATGATTGCAGCATCTGGCTATACCGCGTTGGCAGGCGGCACCGGGAAAGACTTCGGCGCCTTCGGCGCATTGTCCGCTGACGTGACCACTTCACGCGCCAGGCTATGGTGGAACGGGCAGGCGACTTCAGGCAATTCCTACCGGCTGAACTATTCCAAGCATTTCGACAGGATCGATACCGATCTGCGTTTTTTCGGCTATCGTTTTTCCGACCGCAGCTTTACCAATTTTTCGCAGTTTTCCGGCGACCAGTCGTCCTATTCGCTGAACGCCGGCAAGCAGCGCTATTCGGTGACTTTGGCAAAACGGTTCGCCGGCGTGTCGACCAATTTGTCCTACGATCATTCGACCTATTGGGATGTGGCGCCGACAGACCGCTTCGGCGTGTCGCTGGCACGCACGGTGTCGATCGGTTCACTCAGGAACGTCAGCCTGAATTTTTCTGCGTATCAGAGTAAAGACTACACCGGCAGGAACTCGCAGATCTACGCTGGCCTGACCATCCCGCTGGGGACGATGTCGATGCTGTCGACCAGCGTACAAAGCACCAGTTACGGCGGCAGCTCGACTACGGTCGGCTACAGCGGGGATAACGGCGACGGCGCTAACTATCAACTATACGGCGGCGTAGCTGGCAGCAATCCTTCGCTGAGCGCCTATGTCGGTCAGAAGACTGCCTTCTATCGCGCGAATCTCTCCGTTTCCGCGGATGCCAATAACTACAGCGCTGCATCGGCTGAAATCGACGGTTCAGTGGTCGTCACCAAATTCGGCGTGACGCCGCACGGTAACGGCTCCAACGGCGACACGCGCCTGCTGGTGTCGACTGACGGCGTACCCGACGTAGCATTCTCAGGCCAAGTGCATTCGAACAACGCCGGCTACGCCGTGATTGATAGCTTGCCTGCGTTCCAGGCTTACGATGCGCGCATCAACATGAACAAGCTGCCGCTTAACACGGATGTGGGCAATCCAGTGCGCCACCTGGCCTTGACCGACGGCGCCATCGGCTATGTCAATTTTTCGGTGGAGCGGGGGCGCAACGCCTACCTCATCCTGACGCAAGCCGGCGGCAAGGACGTGCCCTTCGGCGCCTCGGTTCAGGATAGTAACAGCAACAAGGAAGTCGGCATTGTCGGCGAACACGGCATCACCTATCTGACTGGCGTCAAGGCAGATGCAAAGCTGGTAGCGCGCTGGGGAGACGATCAAAGCTGCGCGCTGGCCGCCTTGCCGGAGGACCAGGCTTTGACTGGAACGGCATCTCCGCTCGCTTGCCGGTCCGATGAAAATGAAACTACAAATCGTTGAAATGAAATCCAGGAAAACCAATATGAGTACCAATGCAGAAATCTTGCGAAATACCCGTCCTTTCATCCGTATCGGCGCTCGTCTTCTGACGCTCCTGGTCCTGGGCGTGCCGATTCTGGCGAATGCGGCGATCGTACCGGATCGCACCCGCGTCATCTATCACGAGGGCGAGCCGTCGGTGAGCGTGACGGTCAGCAACAAGAATCCGAAACTGCCGTTCGTGGTGCAGTCCTGGATTGAAGATGAGAAGAGCGTCAAGATTTCTTCTCCCTTCATGGTGCTGCCGCCTTTGCTGCGGATCGAGGCGAACGACAGCAACGTCCTGCGGATTGTCAAATTGCCAGGAGACGCGTTGGCGCAAGACCGCGAATCGGTGTTCTACCTTAACATCCGTGAAATTCCGCCGAAGAGTGAAGCGGTGAATGCGATGCAGATCGCCTTGCAATCCAAACTCAAATTTTTTTACCGACCCAAGGGAATACAGCCGAAACGCGGCGAAGACGTCGGCTTGCGTCTGAATCTGCAATACGATCCGCTGGCAAAAAAAATGACGATTGATAATCCTACGCCGTTCCACATCACCGTAGTCGGCTTCATGGCGGGAGTGGAAAAGAGCAAGGTGCCGATGGAAACCGTGATGATCAGCCCGATGAGCAAGGTTGAGGTGCCGCTGAATGCGCTTGCTGCCGGCAAGCTGTATGTCTCGCACATGAATGATTTCGGCGGCCAGACCGATTCCGAATTCAACTGCGCTGCGAATGCCTGCAGCGGCGTGCAGCCATGAGCACCTTGCATCGCTTGTTGCAGCTGGGGCTGTTGTGCTGCACCTGTCTTTTTGCACAGTCGGCCTTGGCCTTGCAATGCAGTTCCTTGACGGACGGCAGCTACCTGACGGAATCGATAGGTCCGGTATCTGTACCGGATTCTGTTCCAGACGGCACCATCATTTGGTATTCAAAGACGCATTCAATTCCTGCCAAATGCTGGAAAGTACGTGACCAGCATTTTGCCGAGGACGATCCCATTTATTTTTATGGCAATCCGGCAAATCTGAATACCCAGGGATGGGGCATAGAATTCGGTCTGCTATACAAAGGCAGCTACGCCTGGGATGGCGATTGGAGCTCGGTGCCGCGCGCGGGCGTATTTAGCGGATTTACTTCCCCTGGATGCCCGGATGCGGCCAACAATCAGGACATGCTGGCTTGTTCGCTGGTGCAGCCGGTCATCACGTTCCAGGTGGTGATCCGCAAGCGCGGCTTGCTGCCGTTCCAGCGTCCACCGCAAGATACCTACGACGTCTTTCAGTTCGACGGCGCCTATGGCTTGAATGGCGGACCGAGTAATCCGTTCGGCAATTTCCGTTATCAGCTCAGCGGTTTGCAGAACATTGTCGGTACGCCTTGTACGGTGGATGTGACCGTCACGCCGGAGCCGGGGATCATTGACTTTGGCTCGGTGCAAAAGACCAACGCCGGTTTTTCCCCAGCGGCGCCGACTAAACCGTTCAGCCTTGCGCTGGATAAGCAGTGCAATAGCCCGATCAGCGTCGGCGCCTATTTCAACACCGCCAACCAGAGCGGTCAGAATACGATCCTGCCGGCCAGCGACAGCCAGTTTGGCATCCAGATCAAAGACGGCAGCGGCAATCTGTTACCGGTAAACGAACCATTCCCGCTGGCTAATTTTGCCGCCGACGTCAGCCATATAGATGTGCCTTTCAGCGCCACCATGGTGCCCCTGGGCGATCCGAAAATAGGCCCGTTTGAGGCGGTAGTCGTGGTGCAGATCATTTATTTTTAGTGATTTTATTGTTAATTTATTTTCTCTTGTTTTAATTAACATTAAAAATCATTTCTCAACAGTCAATTGAAGTATAGTTTTATATAGGGAGATGTTGTTTATATTAGCCCCTGCGCGGCGCCGGCCGATGAATGTTATCCATCCATGTGCATGGGGGCGGCGCGGGTCATGGCTATTCAATAAGCTAGATAGAAAACATCATGCTCAGAACCGCCGAAAATCCGATTCGCCTCGCCTTGCTGGACGATCACGCCATCGTCCGGCACGGGCTCAGCAACAGATTTTCCAAGGAGCCGGATCTCCAGGTGGTTGGCATATACGCCACCGGCCGCGAAATGATCGGCGGTTTGCGCGTCACGCCGGCGGAGGTGCTGGTGGTCGATTACTCGCTCGGGCCGACCGAAATCGACGGCATCAATCTGCTGCAGGTGCTGAAGATCAAATACCCTTTGAGCAAGATACTGGTCGCTTCTTCGCACAATAATCCAGCCACGGTAGAGCTCATGATGCGCGCCGGTGCCAAGGGATTTGTCGCCAAGACGGAACCGCTTTCAGCCATGATTGAGGCCATCCGCGTCATTGCCGCCGGCGGCACTTACGCGCGAGGTGTCGAGGAAGATCTTCCTGAAGAGCCTGGATTGCCCGTGGCTCCGGACGAACGCGCCATCGATGCCACTGCGGTGCTGGAAGCGAAGGAAAAAAATCGCTCCTTGTCGCCACGCGAGCGCGAGGTGATCCGATGCTGCCTGGATGGCATGTCAGTCATCGAGATTGCGCAGAAATTTTCCAAGAGCCGCAAGACCATCAGCAACCAGAAGCAATCGGCGATGAGCAAGCTGGGCCTGCGCACCGACAGCGAGCTGTTCGAATTGCGGGAGCAGGGCAATGACTTCATTTAGTTATTGCTGCAGATAGCGGACGATTTATTGTTGCCAGAGATTTTTAATGGATGCCGGCTGGCGGAATTCAGACATATCCGATATCCAGCATTATTGAGCTCAGGCAAAATCATTCCTGTAGTTAATTTGCTGAAAAACCGTATTCCTAGTGGCTGCTGATCGACGCCAAGGCGCTGGTTCCCTACGCAGGGTGGGCGCAAGCCGGTTGGCGTCAAGGCCGTGCTGTGGCAATGAATTTATTGAGAGATTTTCAAGATGAACTGGACAGGAGCGACACCGCTGCATATCGCATTGCTGGATGATCACACGGTTGTACGTCATGGTTTGCTTGAGCTGTTGGGCGAAGAATCGGATTTTCTTGTCGTCGGAGCGTTCGCTAGCAGTCGCGAGCTGATCGCAGAATTGCGGACCACGCCGGCGGAATTGCTGTTGATCGATTTTGCACTGGCGCCAGACGATGTCGATGGCCTGAACCTGATACGGGCGTTGTCGATACGCTTCCCGGAAAGTAAAATCCTGGTGATATCCGCCCACTACAACCCGGCCACGGTAGCATTGGCCCTGCGTGCCGGCGCGCGCGGTTTCGTCGGCAAGAACCAGCCGTTGGCGGATATTGTCGGCGCCATCCGCACCGTCGCCCGCGGACACACTTATTTGAATCCGGCGCTGGAAGTCGAATTTGCCTACCTGTTGTCGGACGCAGCGATACAAGACGACCACACGGATGCGGTTTCTCCAGTGCTTGTACAAGACTCGTTTGCTGAATTGTCTCCTCGCGAGCGGGAAGTATTGCGATGCTGCCTGAACGGGCTTTCGGTGACCCAGATTGCCGAGAAATTCGACCGCAGCACCAAGACCATCAGTACCCAGAAGCATGCAGCGTTTCGCAAGCTGGGAATTCGCACCGATAATGAGCTGTTCAAAATGCATCGTCAGCTAGGAATGTTATGAGTCGACGGCTTCTGCGCCTGCTGTTCTGGATCACATTCGCGTCGTCGTTGATGGCGGCGGCCCAGTCTGCACATGCAGCGAAGAATCTGAACCTGTTCTCCGCCGAAGAACGCGCCTGGATCGCAGCGCATCCGGTGGTGCACATCGCCGTGGATCCGGACTGGCGCCCGCTTGAATACGTCGAAGACGGCGTGCACAAAGGCCTGACCTCGGAATATGTGGCGGCGATCTCGGCCGTTACCGGCATCCAGTTCCTGCTGGTGCCTGGCCAGCATTGGGCCGATGCGCGGCAGGCGCTGATAGAGGGACGGGTCGATATGCTGCCGGCAGTGTCGCGGCAGTTTGCGCCGCCTGCCTTGAGAGACATTGTGCTCTTCAGCGAACCTTATTTCGTCGGCTCCACCATCATCCTGACCACGCAAGCTGAACCCATCATCTTCGATGCCCGCAAGCTGAACGGAAAGGTGGTGGCGATCAAAGGCGGCGGCGCCTATGAGCGGCTGCTGCGCGAGCGCTATCCCAAGATCCGCCTGATGCCTTTGCAGAGTCCGGAAGCCGCGCTGCAGGCGGTTGCCGATGGCCGTGCAGATGCCGCGGTAGGCGTCGATACTGCCATGCTGCCGCTATTGCGCCGCAAGTTTCTCGGCACTTTGCATATCTCCGGCACCATAGGCGAAATGCCGGCGACGGTGTCGATGGGGGTGCGCAAGGAGCTGCCGGAACTGGCGTCGATTGTCGAAAAATCACTGGAGTCGCTCACCGCCAGGCAAACCGACGACATGATGGAGAAATGGCTGCAGGGAACCGACTATGGCGCTCCATCCATCAACACGCTGCTGAAATACTATGGCCCTCAGCTAGCCATGCTGGCGGCGGCCGTGCTGCTGATTCTGATATTTGCCCAGCGCGCCCGCTCCGCGCGCCGCGCGGCGGAGCAAAGCGAACAGGCGAAAACAAAATTCCTGGCCGTCATGAGCCACGAGATACGCACGCCGATGAATGCCATTCTTTCGTCAGTGGAGCTGCTGCAACGCTCGTCGCTGGATCGGCGCCAGCACCAGCTGGCCGACCTCGCGGGGTCGGCGGCGGAGACGCTGCTGAACCTGCTTGACGACGTGCTCGACCTGTCAAAGCTGGATGCCCACCGCATGCAGCTGGAAGAAGTGCCAACCAATGTTTCGGCGCTGACGCAGAACGCCATCGACATGGTGCAAATCAAGGCGCTGGAAAAGAAACTGGCGATTCAGCTGGACCTTTCCGTGCCTGAGGATACAGACGTCATCATCGATCCGACCCGGATCCGGCAGGTACTGCTCAATCTGCTGTCGAATGCCATCAAGTTCACCGATCAGGGTGGCGTTACGGTTTCTGTCCGTCTGTCGAACATTGCGCCGGCATCGCATTCGACGGCAACTCTGCAGGCGACGGTAGCGGATACCGGCATTGGCGTATCGGTCGAGCAACAGGCGCGCTTGTTCCAACCTTTCGTCCAGGCAGACAGTTCGACGACGCGGCGCTATGGCGGTACCGGGCTGGGCCTGGTGATTTGCCGCGAACTGATCGAAACCATGAAAGGCACCCTGGATCTGCATAGCGAGGTCGGGATTGGTACAGCGATTACATTTGCCATCCCGGTGACTACGCGGCCGCGCGAAGCCGGCGGCCCATCTGCGGTTGCGGCCGGGACGGCGGCCCCGACAGGTATCGCGGCCGCCAGCGGGCCTACGATTCTGGTGGTAGATGATCATCAGAATAACCGGCTGGTCATCCAGCGCCAGCTGGAAGAGCTGAACTGCGATGCCGTGCTGGCTGAAGACGGCCCCACGGCGCTGACCCTGCTGGATCATCGACAGTTTTCCATGATACTGCTGGATTGCTATCTCCCTGGCATGGACGGCTATCAGGTAGCGCGCACGATACGCCAGCGGGAGCAAGGCAGCCAGCGTCACCAGCCCATCATCGCCATCTCGGCGGCCGTCGATAGCGGCCACATGCAACGCTGCATGGAAAGCGGGATGGACGGCGTCCTGAAAAAGCCTTTGCGCCTGAATGAACTGCAATCCATGATCGAAGCCTGGTGCGATATCGAACTGACATTGCGGCGGCATCCACCGAGCTTGCCTGTGCACAGTTCAACGGAACTGTTCCGCGACGGCGCGCAGCTGGATCTGGACCAGATCCAGCGGGCGCTGGCCAGTGGCGACCTCGACCTGCTGACGCACTACGTTCACAGGATGAAAGGCGCGGCGCTGATTGCGGACATCCCGGCGATCGCCGAGGCGAGCGAGCGGATAGAAAGCCTGCTGCGCACCGGCTTGCCGGCCGACAAAGACAAGCTGAACGCCGCATGCGCCATGCTTGGCGCGCAGATTGCACAGCTTTAGCGTTTGTTTGCTATCCGCATTCGTGGCGCCGGAAAACGCGATGGTTTTCCATTGCTTTCAGACATTTCCTATATTGTCGTGCATCCAACGTCGATACAGTGCTGAACCTGTACTGCCAGTCCATTTCTGCCTTCTCCTGGATTCTCTGGGCAAGGCGACGAGAGGAAGGACGGGGCAGCAGACACTTTTTACAGGTGAACACGATGTATGAAATCAAGGAATGCACGATGCTGCTACGCAATGAACAATGGCGAGAATTAGAACCGCTGCTGACAGGAAGGCCGGGTGATCCTGGCGTCAGCGGCAAGAACAATCGCCTGTTTGTCGAAGCGATTCTGTGGATCGCGCGACATGACTGCGCATGGAATCGCCTGCCGCAGCATTTCGGAAAATCGCCAGCGATCTACATGCGCTTCCGACGCTGGAACGAGTGTGATTTTTGGCGCCAGCTTTTGCAAAGCGGAGTTAAAGACAAAGAGTTATTGCTGATGCTTGAACGGATCGTTATCTATGGCGATCAATATACCCGCCGCCTGACGCAGCGATTGACAAGACAGGTCAAGAAAACTGCTTATAAATCGACCTTGGGTGTGGCGGCCGATGCTGCTTCGCTGCGTTGCCTGCCGTCTGCGGATGAATCTACCCTGCATTGGGTCGGATTGGTCGCTTCTGAATAGTCCTGCACGAAATCCTCTGCCTCTCGTGGGCAACATTTCTTTCCCTCTGGCGGCATGCGGATTTAATGCGACAAGGGGAGGGCTGGCACCCGCCAGTTTTGTTGCCGAAAACATAGATTTCACCTGGGGAAGTGCGGATCCGGAGTGCATCTGCCGTGTTCTGAATCAAAGTGTTGTTGTAGGATCTTTCCGATTATTCTGTAGGATTATTTGGGACAAATCCTATATTGACGCTTGCGCGTTCTCGATAAAGTTCGATCCATACAAATTGTTTTGGATCGGGAATCGAAATGAACAGAATTTATCGGGTGGTATTCAATCATGTCAGCGGTACCTGGGTAGCTGTCGCTGAAACTGCTAAAGGCCGTACCAAGAGCAAGACGTCTGGTATTGCTAAATCGCTGGCGGTCGTGCTTGCTGTTGCGGCTGTTGCCGGCGTTGCGGTGCCGCGTCGTGCCGAAGCCTACGTGGCAGGTGCAGGAGCCGTGCAAGGCAACGCTGCCAATACCGTGATCGGCGACGGCGCTTCAGGTCCGACCGCTGCTTGCGTCAGCGGCAGCGGGATACCAGTTGCCTGTTCGACGGTTATCGGCAATGGCGCAAACACCACTTTTCAGAACAGCACAATCGTTGGCGACCATGCTAGTACGACGGGTGGCTTTTCGGTCGCGCTTGGTGCCTGGGCAACGGCTGGATCATACTCGCAGGCAATTGGAACCAATGCACAGGCCAGCGGCGACCATGCCACCGCCATCGGTCAAAGCGCGCTGGCGACCAAGACCGATGCTTCGGCCATCGGCACCAATGCCCAGGCCACTGGCCTGCGTGCAGTATCGATCGGTAGCGGAGCGAAAGCAATCGCTGATGATGCGTTTGCCATTGGCTGGGGCACAACGGCAAGTGGTGTCGGTTCTATGGCAGTTGGTAAGGGCGTGACGGTATCGGGCACCAATTCGATCGCCTTTGGCACCAGCAGCACGTCAGCCGGCAATGGATCGGTTGCCTTTGGCGGAAGTTCGAACGCAGCGGTAGATAATTCAACTGCAATCGGAACGAATGCAACAGCTGTTGGCACGCAGGGAGCTACCGCCATTGGCTGGAAAGCAAGTGCGGATTCCGGAATGACTACAGGAGCTTGGAGCGGAACTGCGGTTGGTACTAATTCCGGGACGCTGGGTGACGGCTCTGTAGCCGTTGGCGACTCGGCAAAGGCACTCGCCGACAGGGCCAGTGCCATAGGCCGCGGTGCCCAAGCAAGTGCGCAGAATGCAACCGCCATGGGTGCTGGTGCGGGAGCCAACGCAGCCAATACGCTGGCTCTTGGCAGCGGAGCCACCGCGACGACGGCCAACTCTGTGGCGTTAGGCGCCGGTTCGGTCACCAGCGCAACAGCGCCTGCCGGCGTCGGCTACTTGACGAATACTGCGGCACCGGCTTCTGAAGTATCGGTAGGCTCAGCCACGGCGCGACGCCGTATCACAAATCTGGCGGACGGCTCGGCCCCGCAAGATGCCGTCACTGTTGCGCAATTGAGTACCGGCGTTAACAGTTTGTCGACCGGCATTGCGTCCGTATCAACCGGTTTGAGTACAACCAACAGCAGCGTGACATCATTGTCGACCTCTGCATCGACCGGCCTGAGTACGGTTACCAGCAGCGTTGCGTCGCTGTCTACTGGACTGAGCTCGACCAACAGCAGTGTGAATTCCTTGTCGACCTCGGCTTCGACAGGCCTGAGCACGACCAATAGCGCGGTCAATTCGCTGTCGACTTCGGCCTCCACCGGTGTTGCATCCTTGTCGACCGGCCTGAGCTCGACCAACAGCAACGTGAATTCCTTGTCGACGTCGGCTTCGACAGGTTTGAGCACGACCAATAGCGCGGTTAGTTCGCTGTCAACTTCGGCTTCCACCGGCGTTGCGTCCTTGTCGACGGGCTTGAGTTCGACCAACAGTAGCGTGAATTCCTTGTCGACCTCGGTTTCGACAGGCTTGAGCACTGTCAGCAGCGATCTGGTCAAGGCTACCCGCTATTTCAAGGCCGACGGCAAGAACGATGGCAGCGATGACGCAAGCGTCGCCGCCGGCAGCAATTCGGTCGCCATCGGTGCTGGATCGGTTGCTACTCGTGACAATGTGGTTGAAATAGGCAGTCGCCAGATCAGCGGCGTGTTGGCGGGCACGGAAAATACCGATGCAGTCAACGTACAGCAATTGAAGGATGCCGGCCTGGTGGATAGCGGCGGCAATCCATTGGAAGCTGTGGTCTATGACGCCGGTTCCAGCAAATCGAGCGTGACTTTCGGCGGCGCAGCAGGTACGCAGTTGAAAAATGTTGCGGCCGGCGTGGATGGCAAGGATGCGGTGAACGTGGATCAGCTGACCTCGCTGTCGACCTCGACCTCGACAGGCCTGAGTTCGGTCAGCAGCAGCGTCACGTCATTGTCAACTTCGGCTTCAACCGGCCTGAGCACAGTCGCCAGCAACGTCGCATCGTTATCGTCGGGCTTGAGTTCAACCAACAGCAATGTGGCTTCGTTGTCGACCTCAACTTCGACCGGCATGAGCACGATCAGCAACAACCTGACCAACGCCACGCGTTACTTCAAGGCTGACGGCAAGAACGACGGCAGCGATGACGCCAGCGTCGGCGCGGGCAGCAACTCGGTTGCCATCGGTGCCGGTTCGATCGCGACCCGCAACAACGTGGTCGAGGTTGGCAATCGCCAGATCACTGGTGTGGTGGCGGGTGAGCAGGATACCGATGCAGTCAACGTCAAGCAGCTGAAGGACGCAGGCCTGGTCGATTCCGGCGGTAGTCCGCTAGAAGCCGTGGTCTACGATGCCGGTTCGAGCAAAGGTTCCGTGACCTTCGGCGGCGCGGCAGGTACGCAATTGAAGAACATCGCTGACGGTGTAGATACTGGCGACGCCGTCAATGTCGGGCAGTTGAATGCAGCCAAGACCGACCTCAGCAACCAGATCGGCGACGTCTCCAATAACCTTACCAATGCTACCCGCTATTTCAAGGCGACCGGAAAAAATGACGGCAGCGACGATGCGATCGCTACCGGTAATAACGCGGTAGCTGCGGGCTCGAACGCGCAGGCAAAATTCGATGACACCATCGCAATCGGCAACGGCGCAGCAGCCAATTGGACTAGCGCGATTGCCATCGGCTCCGGCGCAGCTGCGGCACAGGAATCCGTGGCTCTGGGTCACAATGCCAAGGCACGAAATTCCAACGATACTGCGATTGGCTCTGGCGCGACGGCAAACCTGCAATCCACAGCAGTTGGCGCCGGTGCGACAGCCATCTCGGCAGGTACAGCGCTTGGCCAGGGGGCACAAGTGCTGGGAGCAAATGGCGTGGCGCTCGGTGTTGGTGCGATGGTAGCGCCGACCATCAGCAATGCAGTGGCATTGGGCGCCGGTTCCATCGCTACCCGCAACAGCACGGTGGATGTCGGCGGCCGTCAGATTACCAGCTTGGCGGATGGCGTTGAAGCTAACGATGCGGTCAATGTGTCGCAGCTGAAAGGCGTGCAGGATCAGATCGGCGATCTGAACGCTCTGGCGGTGACTTATACCGATGCTGGAAAAACCGACATCAATCTCGGCAACGGCGCCGGCGGCACCACCGTGATTCACAATGTGGGTGATGGCGTGGCAGCGACCGATGCGGTCAACAAAGGCCAGCTGGACACCCAGATCGGCAACGTCACCAATAACCTGGCCAGCGCTACGCGTTACTTCAAGGCTGACGGCAAGAACGACGGCAGTGATGACGCCAGCGTTGCTGCAGGCAGCAACTCGGTGGCCATCGGCGCCGGTTCTGTCGCCATCCGCAGCAACGTGGTGGAAATTGGTGGTCGCCAGATCAGCGGCGTCGCGGCGGGTACTGAAGATACTGATGCGGTGAACGTCAAGCAGCTGAAGGATGCCGGCCTGGTCGATGCCGGCGGCAATGCGCTCGACGCGGTTGTTTATGATGCCGGCTCCAGCAAGGCTTCGGTGACTTTTGCCGGCGTCAACGGCACGGTGCTGAATAACGTTGCCGACGGCAATATCGCTGCCGGCAGCCGCCAGGCTGTGAACGGCGGCCAGATTGCGGCGCTGCGCGACAGTCTGCAGAATCAGATCACCAATGTCGACAATCGTGTCACCAACATTGAAAGCAATGGCGGTGGTTCCGCCCCCGACCCGCACTTCGTCTCTGCCGGCGACAAGAGCCAGGCGGCGGTGGCGACGCCAGGTTCAGCCAGCGTCGGCGTCGGCGAAAATGCCCAGGCGACCGCCAGCAACGCAGTGGCTATCGGGGCCAATTCGGTGGCTAACCAGGCCAACACGGTGTCGGTCGGCTCGGTCGGGAATGAACGCGCGATCGTCAACGTGGCGGAAGGCGTAGCCAGTACCGATGCGGTCAATGTCGGCCAGATGAACAACATGATCAACAACAGCGCGGCGCAGACCTTACAAAGCGCCAATGACTACACCGATCAGCGCTTTAGCCAGGTGAACAATGCGATCAATGAGGTTGACAAGGCCGCAAGTCGCGGCATTGCGGCGGCAGCGGCGTTGAACAACGTGACGCCTTATGTACCAGGCAAGACGTCCCTGAATGCAGGCATCGCTAGCTATCGCGGCAGCACCGCACTGGGGGTTACCGTATCGCGCTGGAATCAGCGCGGCAACGTCAACCTGAACGCCGGCTTCTCCAGCGCCGGCAACAACAGCACCATCGTCCGCGCCGGTGTCGGCGTGGTGTTTGGCAACTAGAGGGAGCAGTCATCGCATCGATTAACATGAGCGATGAATAGAGAAATTTGGTCTGCTGCCACAAGCGGCAGACCAAAATTTCCAAGATCAAGACGAATCTGCAAACCGCGTCTTGGAGTGATTTTTAGCAATATTTTCGGGGGTGGTTCGGTATTTCAGGGGGAATCCTGAATAGGTCCCTTCTACCGATGGATGCGTTGGTCAATAGCGGTCAATGGCCCTTTTCTAACCTTACTCCCACAACCAGTTCCAGAATCCGGGCAGGCGCACGGCTTGTGCGCTGTCACGTATGCTTCTTGCCAGGGCCGCACGTTCCAGCACCGCCTTGTCGTCGTAAAACGGCTTGGCGGCGGTCGGTAATTGGACCGCATGTGCGCAATCCATCAGTATCTGCAGATATTCCGCCATGTGATCGGCAGTGTAGCTGTTGACATCGTGAAAACTCACCACCACCGGAATACTGCCGTCGACCGTCGGCAACTCGCCCGCGGCTATCCGCTCGCGTACATCGGTCAACAGATGCAGCATGTTGGAACGTCTTCTCAGGCTGGCCTTGATGCCATATATCTTGCCGTCGTTCGCGCTCAGATCCGTCAGCAGCACGTGCATGCCGTGCTGCTGGTAAGCGGCAAAAGTGCGCTTGTCGTAGTTCCAGAATGGCGGCCGGACCAGTGTCGGCGCGCTGCCCTGGATGGTAACAATGTCGGCAATGCCATCGTTCAGCGATTGCTCGAATGCTTCGGGTTTGAGGAAGCGATGGTTGGCATGGTGTGGCGTGGCGGTGTGAAAGCCGAGCAGATGTCCTTCATCGGCTTCACGCCGCAGTATGCTGCGCCCGAATTCCGTCTCGCCGGCGCCGGATGAACGGGTTTGCACAAAAAAGAGGACCTTGATGCCGGGTTGCAGCGGGTTGTGGGCCAGCGTGTCCAGTATGGACAGCGTCGGATTGTCCGTCCTTGGCCTAGCCGGGCCATCGTCGAAAGTCAGCAGAAAGCGGATCGGCGCCTGGGATTTCAAGCGCTCGGCAGTTTGCGGCGACATGGGAACCGGTTCAATGGCACATCCCGCGGCACTTATTGTCAGGACAACCACGATCAGGCCGAGAGTGATCTTTTTGACATGCCGCGATGAGGGGCGGATTACGTGGCGCAACGGAGCTAATGAAACGGAAAGCGAAGACATACGGTGACAGACTAGGGCAGTGATTGGCTTGGGAGGGACGCAGCGCGAATGATACGCCCTCAACCGCCGCCGTTCGCCGGCTGTTACAAACAACTACAGTTCGTACGCCGTGCCCTGTTTTGCCGTTGCACCCGCTACGCCAGGCTCCCTGCCATAGCCGAAAAGCCGCAGCAGCGGAACCGTCATTGCCGTGGTTGCCAGCGCCATGATAAACAGCATCGTGTAGGCGGCAGGCGGCAGGATGCCGGCCTTCAGGCCGATTGTCAGGACGATAAGCTCCATCAGCCCGCGTGTATTCATTAACGCTGCAATTACGCTGGCATCGCGATGGCGGGCGCCCGCTATGCGCGCCCCCAGGTAGCTGCCGCCGAACTTGCCGGCGACTGCGCCGGCAAGGAATAAACCAAGCCACAGCCAGAAATTCGGCAAGGAAATGCTTCCCGTAGCGGCCTGGATGCCTGCCAGCGCAAAAAACACCGGCATCAGCAGCAACGCCACAAATCCCTCGAGCTTGGCGCGCCATTCAATTTTCAGCCCCGGCAGGTCGCGCAGCACCAAGCCGGCCATCAGGGCGCCGAATGCGCTGTGAAAGCCGATTTCAGCCGTGATCCAGGATGACATCAATACATAGCAGATCACGGCGGGCAGCATGCGCGGCGTCACGCTGGCGCTCGGCCCGCGGGCAATGATCCTGCTCCAAAGCGGCCGCGCGATCAGCATGGAGGCCGCAACAAACACCAGCAGGAGCGCTACATTGCGAGCGATATGCTCCCATGTGAAGCCGCCTGTCGAGATCGCTGTGATCGCTGCCAGCAGCAACCACCCAAGCAGATCCGTCAGGGATGCCGCCGCCAATGCCACTGTTGCGGTGTATGTGCCTTCCATCCGCAGATCCATCACGATGCGCGTCATCACCGGCATGGCGGAAATGGACAATGCCACCCCGCAAAACAGCACATAGCCGAGAGCGGGCACCTGCGGTGCGATCGCCGTCCTGGATGCGAGCGCAATGGCGCAGCCGATTGTGAACGGAACGACAATTCCTGCCAACGCGACAGCGACGGGCATGCGTATCGGCACGCGCCCCTGGAGGCTTTTCAGGTCCAGGTGGAGTCCGAGCTGGAACATCAGGAAGACCAGGCCGAGTTCCCCAAGCTGCGACATCATCGGCATTGCCGCATGGGAGAACAGGAGATTGTAGAAATCCGTATTGACTGCACCGAGGACCGCCGGTCCGAGCAGCAGGCCGGCAGCGATCTCGCCGACCACGCGGCTTTGTCCCAGCCGTTTGGCGAGGGCGCCGCACAGCAGCGTGGCGAGAATGATGATACAGAGTTGAACCGGCCAGATCGCCATTTTGAATCCCGATGATGCATTCGCCGCCGCCCCGTGTCGGAGGCATGCTGAAGCGGTTGAAACGAAAAAGAGGCATGCAATGCAGATGTCGAATGCGTTGGGATTTTACACTGCGGGCGGCCTGGCGATGACTTGTAAGCGCAGGTTTATGCGTCTTTTCAAAGCATAGTCGAAGCCCGCTGTTGCCGGTTCGCGCGGCGCCATGGATTTACCGCGAGGATGTAATCGAGGTATATTGCCACCGAGGTTGCCGGAGCAATATCTGACCAGGACAGCCGATTCGACGGACGCGAACCATGACACAGAAAATCTTTTGGCAAGATCCCTATCAGACCGAACTGAATACCGCTGTCGCTGCCGTCCGTGGCGACCAGGTGTATCTGCAGTCGACGATTTTCTTCGCTTTCTCGGGCGGGCAGGAAAGCGATGCCGGCACTCTGGGCGGCTATCCGGTGCTGGCGGCGGCCAGGGATGGGCTGGACATCGCCTACACGTTGCCGCCCGGGCACAGCCTGCAGGCGGGCGACGCGGTCGAGCTGAGGATCGACTGGGAGCGGCGCTATCGCCTGATGCGCTTGCATTTCGCTGCCGAGATGATCTTGCAGCTGGTGTACCGGCATTGCCCAGGCATCGAACGCATCGGCGCCCATATCTCAGCCGAGCGGGCGCGCATCGACTTTGCGCGCGACGACAGCATCGCCGTGCTGTTTCCGGCGCTTGAACAGGAAGCCGGCGCTCTGGTCACCGCCGGCAAGCCCATAGAAACGGCATTTTCCGATGAACCGTCCCAGCGCCGCTACTGGGAAGTCCAGGGCTTTGCCCGCATGGGTTGTGGCGGCACCCATCCCAGGTCGACCGCTGAAATCGGCCCGCTCACGCTGAAACGCAAGCGGCTCGGCAAGGGCAAGGAACGTATCGAAATCACTTTGTCTGCTCCGGCGGGGATTTTGATTTGAACGATGTGCGCTAGCGTACATACAGAAAAGCAGTGCCCCGGTAGATTGAAGTCTCTAACCGGAGGTCATCATGTCAAACCATCAGCTTCCATTTCCATCAATTCCCGCTTTATTCAAGCGTCAGGCCGTTTGCCTGACGGCGTTGCTGGCCTTGTGCATGTCGTTCTCGGCAATGGCCGCAGGCGATTCTGCCAGCGCAACCGCACGCTATCAAGCCGACCGGGCCGCTTGCAACAACGGCCGCTCGAACCAGGATCGCGCAACATGCCTGAGAGAGGCCGGAGCCGCATTGGCGGAGTCGAGAAGGGGACGGCTGTCCGACGATCCGGACAGGGACAGAGCGAATGCGTTGTTGCGTTGTAATGCGCTGCCGGCGGACGACCGCGATGCCTGCCAGCGCCGCATGAACGGCGAAGGCACGACCAGCGGCAGTGCGCTTGAAGGCGGCATCAGCCGCGAGCTGACCGTGCCGGACAGAAAATAGGATATGCTGCGCGCAACGTATCCTTACAGAAGACATTGCCATGGTTCAAACAAAGGGTTTTCCCTATAAGGGGAACGCCGTGTTCCCGTCGCCGGAAAAACAGGACAGCGGAAAGTATGCCGCATGCTTTACGATCCGCTCAGGAAAAGATGGCGCCGGCGAAATCCGCTACGCGCGCGCGATGCCGAGCAACGAATTCGACACCGAAGATGAAGCCATCTCGTACATCCTCGATTTCGCCGGCGACTGGATCGACCACAATCCGGCCTGACCCCTGGGTCTTGAAAGCCAGGCCGGCGCTTTGGATTACGCGCCCTGTTCTTGAAGCAGCATCAAGCCATCGCTGTCAACTTTGATGCGCACCGTTTGGTAGCTGTTGATCGATGGATGAGAGGTCGCCAGCGGATGGAAATGTGTCGCGGTAACTACCATCACCGTGGCGCCCGCAGCTTCGCCGGCAGCAATGCCCACAGCCGCATCTTCGAATATCAGGCAGTCGCCGGCGTCCACGCCCAGCTTGCTGGCTGCCAGGAAATAGCCATCGGGATGCGGTTTTCCGGCAGCGACATCTTCGGCCGTCACCAGGATCGCCGGAACGGGAATGCCTGCTGCCAGCATGCGCCGTGCCGCCAGGTCTCTAGGCGCGGAAGTCACGACGGCCCACTTGTCCGCCGGCAGCGAGCGCAGGAAGTCGGCCGCGCCGCTGACTTCTACTATCCCTTCGACATCGGCAATTTCCGCCTGCGTGATGCCTATCGCTTCCAGTTCCGGATCTACCCCGGGCAATCCCAGCCGCGCGACGGTATCAACCGCCCGCGCGCCGTGTATGGTCGGCAGAAAGGACGCCACATCGAGGCCATGGCGCAGCGCCCATGCGCCCCAGATGCGTTCTGCAGCTGCGATAGAGTTAAGGATGGTGCCGTCCATATCGAACAGGAACGCACTATAGCGGCCTGTGGCTGCCGTTGAATCGCTGCCAGACATTTTCTGTTTCCTTCAAGTGTTAACCAGGTTGTCATTATTTCTGATGCCGCTGAAACCGGAGCGTTACTGATCCAGTTTGATGCATGCAGGCTGCGCCGGCATGAAGCGCGGATTGACGCTTGCCGTCTGCACCGGCCTGCCGGCCAGTGCGTTGAGCGCTTGCTGCAACTGCCAATCCTTGCTGCTGCCGAATTCCTTTTGCGGCAACGCGCTCCTGAGCGGATCCGGCTTGGCTTTGGCGCGCTGGTCGCGCCGGCGCTGGCGCTCCTTGCGCACATCGGCGAAGGGATCGGGGTTGGGCTTGTTGGCGTAAGGCGCGCGCGGGATGTCGACTTCGCGGTAGAGGAGCAGGACGCCCTCCATGTCGGCATCCCTGCGCGGCCCGACGATCCAGTCCGGCACCACGCCGTAACCCTCCATCGGACAGCCATTCGGCCGCAGGTTGCGGGCGTTGGTCCAGTTGAGATAGGTGCCGTCGCGCGTGCCGATGCCGGTTTGCGCCATGCCTTTGCCGTAGGTCGGGGTGCCCAGCAGCCGGGCGCGGCCGAGGTCTTTCAGGGCGGCCGCGGTAGCTTCTGCAGCCGAAGCGCTCTGACCATCGACCAGCACGATCAGCGGCACGCTGCGCCACCAGCTATCGGTTTCCAACGGTGCGAGCGGATCCTGGCCTTTCAGCACCGGCAGGTCGTAGTCCGGCCAGTTGGTGCTGATGCGGTGCTGGATCTTGTCGTCGCGCTGCAGCGTGACCATCGCGGTTTTATTGCGGCCGGTGAAGAGACCGATGATGCCGATGGAGGCGTTCAAGGCGCCGCCGCCATTGAGGCGCAGATCGAGAATCACGGCCTTGACCGGCGCACCGTCTTTCCGTGCTGCCTGCACCGTGTCGATGTAGTCGCCGATGGCAGGTTCTGGAAAGCTGCTCATGCGCGTGTACAGGATGTCGCCGGGGAGACGTTTGGCGCTTGCCGGCCGTTGCTTGATAATGGCGCGCAGCAGCGTGAATTCGAGTCGTTGCTGTTTCGGGCCGCGCAGCAAGGTCAGCTTGAGCGGCGTACCGACGTCGCCGCCGGCGTATTTGGCGATGTCGGTATTGTTGATGCCGGCCATGCTGTTGCCATCCATCGCCACCACCACGTCGCCGCTGCGCACACCAGCCTGGGCTGCCGGCGCGTCCGGCGTGACGTCGATGATATGCAAGCCGTCCGCCAGCGTCTCGAAAATGATGCCGATGCCAGGCGTGCCGTTGCGCGTGCGCTCGTCCTTCTTGATCTGTTCTTGCTGTTCCGCGGCATTCATGAACTTGGCGTAAGGCAGGGTCTTGACGCCCAGGCGTATGGTTTCGTCGAGAAAGGCGGGGACGTCGATTTCCGTCAGGTGATCTTTCTTGAGTATTTCCACCACCGACTTCAGCTGGCAGATCTGGGGTTCCCAGTCCGGCGGGCATGGCGTGGGCTCGGCGGCTGGCGCCGGGGTGGAAAATGCCAGGGTGGCGAGCAGGCCGGCAAACGCGCTTGCAAGGCGGCTGGGTGGGGCGATGGCGGCCGGCTTAATCTGACGGGCCGTCGCTGCTAAAGAAAATTCGCCTGGTTCTACCGTCATCTGCTTTACACCCCCTGGAGATATCGCCCATTCTAGCGTTATTCCACGACCTGGGTCTGCTCCTTGTCAAGCGCCGCGCGTACGCGCGGCAGACTTTCCGGATAGTCGCGGGCGATGAAGCCAATCATGGCTTCGCGGATGGCGCAACGCAGGTCGAAGGCGCTGCCGGAATCCCTGGCGCTGACCAGCAGGCGCAATTGCATGGCGCGATCGCTGGCGTCTGTCACATGCAGTACGCAGACGCGGCCATCCCACTGCGGCGATGCCTTGCAGATGCGTTCGAACTCGGCGCGCATGGCCGGCACCGGCACGCCGAAATCCAGCCATAGGAAGACGGTGCCGAGGATGGTGGAGGAGGTGTGGGTCCAGTTTTCGAAAGGATTTTCGATGAACCACTGCAGCGGCACGATCAAACGTCTTTCATCCCAGATGCGGATCACCACGAAGGCGCCGGTGATCTCTTCGACGCGGCCCCATTCGCCCTGGACGATCAGGACGTCGTCGATGCGGATCGGCTGGGAAAAAGCGATCTGCATGCCGGCGATGAAATTGCCCAGCACCGGACGGGCGGCGATGCCGGCCACCAGGCCCGCCACGCCGGCCGAGGCCAGCAGGCTGGCGCCGAACTGGCGCGCCCCGGGCAGCGTCAGGAGGACGAAAGCGAGGCCGAGCAGGGCGGCAATGAAATAGGCGCTGCGCGTCAGCACCCTGGTCTGGGTCAGGACGCGCCGTGCTTTCAGATTGTAGGCGACGGTGGCGGGGTTGAGCTGGGTCACCGTGGCGCCGAAGGCGGTAATGGCTTGCATGGCCAGCCAGGTCAGGGCGATGATCAGCGCCACTGAACTCAGGTAGGAGAGCGGCGCCAGCCAGGGCGTGTCGTCCGGCGCGCCGGTCAGCACCAGGCGCACGGCGAACAGGACCAGGCACATCCTGCTGGCGCGGTAAGCCATGAAGCTGAGATTGTTGAGGAATGGCCGGCTCCCGCTCAGGCGGCGCAGCAGGGCGATGCCCGCATGGTGCACGACAACGGCCAGCAACGCCGCCAGTAGCGCGGCGCCGAGGACATACAGCCCCAGGCGCAGGTATTCCAGGTCAGGAAAGATAGACAGGTTCATCCAGGCGGCTCCGGTTGGTTGATCAAGCGCAGGGCTGCGTTCTTCGCGAAGAGATCAGATTGCCAGTAAAGATCGACAGCATTCCAGAGCCCGAGTTCGCAAAGAAAATCTTGCAGCGGCTGCATCGATGAAGCCCCGGGGAGGGGGGATGGATGGCGGAGTTGTCGTTTTGAGCAGTGCTTGCGGCTTTTCGCTGGCCCGGCCGCGCTGCCGCGCACGCACTGTCGTAACGATTAGTTCAATAGAGGCTGGCCTGCACCCGCGCCGGCAGCTCGCGGTCATAGGTTTCGGCGTCAAAGCCAGCCTGGCTGAGGCGCTTGAGCATGGCGCCCGGGCTGGGGAAGCTGGCGTGTTCGGCTTGCTGTGCAGGATCCCACAGCTTCGAACGCACCAGCGCCTTGGAACAATGGAAGTAAGCGGCCTCTATCCTGACGACGATGACCGTGCGCGGCAGCTTGCCGTCGACGGCGAATTTTTCCAGCATGGCCGGCTCCGCGGAAATCTCGGCGCGGCCGTTGACGCGCAAGGTTTCGTCTATGCCCGGCACGATAAACAGCAGGCTGATGCGCGCATCCCTGATGAGGTTGCGCAGGGTGTCGATGCGGTTGTTGCCCGGACGGTCGGGGATCGCCAATGTGCGCTGGTCGAGGAGCTGGACGAAGCCAGGCCGGTCTCCCTTGGGCGAGCAGTCCATGCCTTCCGGACCGCAAGAGGCCAGCACCACAAAGGGCGAGGCGTTGACGAAGGCCTGGTAATCCTGGTTCAGGTGGTCGATTTCCTTCCACAATGAACGTTCATGGGGCTTGCCGTATATTTCCTCGAGCTGGGCGACGCTGGTCAGCATTGGTGTTCTCCAATGGTGGATTTGCGGCAATTTTACCGGGAAATCCTGCTGCCCGCCGTTGGCCGGCAGGTGTGGACAGATGCTCGCGGTTGGACAATGGACACGGCATGGGACTCGCAAGTACACTGTGTTGGTTTTGGGCAATCACGGCCTGGCAGCATTCAACGCAGGGAAAATCGCCGGCCACGGTAAAACGGCGTAGGCTGGAAATCTAAAGGCAAGGGGACACCATGCGTCGTTTGGCTGTGATGTTGTTATCGAACCTGGCTGCAAGCCTGACGCTGGCAGCACCGACGCCGCCAGCGGGAGAGGCCGAGCAGCAGGCGCTGCTCGACCAGGATATCCCGCAGCTGCTGGAACAGGATGCGATTCCCAGCGTCTCTATCGCTCACATCAGGAACGGCAAGGTGGTGCTGTTCGCCGCCTACGGCGAACAGAGCGACGGCGTGCCGGCCACGCCCGCCACGCTGTACAACGCGGCCTCGCTGACCAAGCCGCTGACAGCTGAAATCATCTTGCGGCTGGCGTCGAAGGGTGAAATCGAACTGGACGAACCGATGGACCGCTACTGGCTGGATCCGGACATCGCCGCCGATCCGCGCCATGCCTTGCTGACGCCGCGCCTGGCGCTCAGCCACCGCACCGGCTTTCCGAACTGGCGCGACAGCAAGGAAGGCCTCAGGATCCTGCGCCAGCCTGGCGTCAAATGGGGCTATTCCGGCGAAGGTTATCAATACGTCGCGCACTTTGCCGAAAACAAGAGCGGCCAGGATTTCGAAGACCTGGCGCAGACCTATCTGTTCAAGCCGCTGGCCATGACCGAGACCTCGTATAGCGGCAAGGACTGGTTCAAGGGCCGCGTCGCAGTGCCGGTGAATGCCGCCGGCGAGGCCTTGCAGCCGCAGCTTGCCAGTCGTTTCAATGCCGCCGATCTGCTGTACACCACCGCCTATGACTACGGCCTGTTCATGGCCGGCGTGCTGGCCGACCAGGGTCTGAGCCCGGCCGTGGCGCGCGAGCGCGGCAAGATCCAGGTCAGCATGATGGATGAAATGTGCCAGGGCAAGCTGGCCGAAAGCTGTCCGCCCAATGCCGGCTTTGGACTGGGCTGGCAGATACTGGCATTCAAGGATGAGACGCTGCTGATGCATACCGGGAAGGATGAAGGCGTTTTCACGTTCGCCTATCTGAACCGCAGCAGCCGCGACGGCGCGGTCATTCTGACCAATAGCGATAACGGCTATAAGATCGTGCTGCCGGTGCTGGAGCGCCTCAACAGCAGCCCGGCTTTCCTGCGCTACCTGCGCGGGCAGATACAGTAAATTTCTCCAGGCGGCGTCGAGCTGAAACGGCTGCCGGCGCTAGGGCTGCGCGGCCGGGGTGTCAGCTTGCGCACTGATCCAGGCGCAGGCTGCTTGCACCTGTGGATCGCTCTCCCTGCCTTCCGGATACACCAGATAGAAGGCATAGGTATTGAGCACCGGACCGAAGGGCTGCAGCAAGACGCCGCTGTGCAATTCCGCTTCGATCAGGGAGGTGCTCAGCAGCGCCACGCCCTGGCCGGCGATGGCGGCCGAGATGGCGTGGCTTTCATCGGAAAACATCATGCCGGCGCGGCTCTCCAGCTGATCGATGCCGGCCGCCCGGGCCCAGGCGCGCCAGGTCGACGGCTTGCGCAGCGTGCTTTGCCATTCGCAATGAATCAGGGTTTGCTTGAGCAGGTCGGCCGCTTTCTTTACCTTGAGCCGTGGGCTGCAGACCGGCGCGATGCGATCGTCAAAAAGTTTTTTGGCGACCAGCCCGGGCCATTTTCCAAGGCCGTAGCGGATGGCGATGTCGGCGGTATTGCCGTCCAGCGCCGCAATTTCCACCGATGTGTGCAAGCGCAGATCCTGGTGCGGATAGGCGGCGCGGAATGCGCCCAGCCGCGGCAGCAGCCAGCGTGCCGCAAGCGCTGGCGTGGTCGAGATGGTGAGCGCTTGCGGCGTTTCTCGGGCCTGGATACGGCTGACGACGGCGGCGAATGCATCGAAGCCGTCGCGCAGTACTGCGTACAGCTCGGCGCCGGCGGCGGTCAGGTGCAGTTGCCGCGGCTGGCGCTGGAACAATGCGATGCCGAGCGTTTCTTCCAGGCGCCGGATCTGGTGGCTGACAGCCGTCGGCGTCACCGAAAGTTCCGCCGCAGCGGACTTGACGCTCACATGCCGCGCTGCCGCTTCGAACGCTTTCAGCGCTGCCAGCGGTGGCAGGCGGCGCGCTTTCGAGTTATCCATATAGATGAGTTTTATTTTTTAATTCACCACGAAAATTGTCGTTTATCTCAATAATTATAGGCATTTACAGTGGATCCCAAGATTGATGGATAAGATTAATTCACATTGATGAAGGGTAACTGAAAATGACGACGATATTGCATCTGGATGCCAGCGCCCGTAGCGGACGCTCTGACCGGCAATTGCATGGCTCCCATACGCGCCGCCTGTCGCACCGTTTCGTCGGACAATGGCTGCAGCAACGTCCCGGCGACCAGGTGCTGGTGCGCGATGTCGGCCTGAACCCGCCGTCGCCGGTCACCGGGGCCTGGATACATGCGGCATTTACCGCTGTCGCGCAACGCGAACCATGGATGGATGAGACGCTGGCGGAAAGCGACGGCTTGATCGATGAAATACTGGCCGCCGATATCTTGCTGTTGGGCGTGCCCATGTATAACTTCAGCGCGCCGGCCCAATTCAAGGCCTGGATCGACAATATCGTCAGGGTGGGGCGCACCTTCGGCTTCGACCGCCAGCGCCAAGGGGAACCCTATTGGCCGCTGCTGAAAGACGCCGGCAAGCGGGCGGTGCTGCTGTCCTCCCGGGGCGACTACGGCTACGCCACAGGGCAAAGAATGGCATCGATGAACCATGTCGAGCCAGGCATTCGCAGTGCACTCGGCTACATCGGCATTGAGTGCCTGCACAGCATCGCAATCGAATACGACGAGTTCGGCGATGTTCGGCTGGGTGAGTCGATTGCGGCGGCGGAGGCGGAGGTCAGCAAGCTGGTGAGCAGTTTGATAGTCGGCCTGGACTAGTGGACTGTTACAGTTCACTAGTGTCGCTGGGTTGCTTTATGGTAATTGTGTGGGGTAGGATCTGCTTTCTACACGCCAAGGAATCCAGATGCCGTCTTTTAAAGTTCGAACCCCTGCCATTTTGCGCTTTTCCATGTTTGCGCTCGCCGGTTTTTCAATCCCCGTTTTTGCTGATCCGCTGCAGCCGGCGGCGCCAGCCTGCCTTACCGGCGCCTACCGCTCGTCGGCCGGCGAGATTGTCACCTTGACCCAGCGCCCGGGCTTTCCGCAGACACTGTTGGCGACCGATTTCAAGGGCCGCAGCGGTGTCTTTGAAGCGGCTGGGGAGAACGCTCTGAACGCGGCGCCCGATGTCGGAAATCCAGCCAGGCTGGCCGGACGTTTGAGCTATGCGGGATGCCAGGCCGGCGCGATCGGCTTGCAGTTTTCCGGCGCTGAAGAACAGCAATGGACGCGTCTGCCGCTGCGCATCAGCCGCACACGTTTCATGGCAGGCACGGTGCAACTGAATGGCGAACTGATAGAACCGATGGCGGCCGGCGGCAAGCCGCCGCTGTTCGTGCTGGTGCATGGCTCCGAATCGACCGCCGCGGTCGATTCCAGCAATCATGCGTTTCTGATGGCCAGCCAGGGCATCGCCGCGTTCGTGTTCGACAAGCGTGGCACCGGCGCGTCAGGCGGCGCCTATACCCAGGATTTTGAAGTGCTCGCGGATGATGTCGCCGCCGCGGTAGGCGAGGCGCGCAGGCTAGGCGGCGATCGCATCGGCCGCATCGGCGTGGCCGGTTTCAGCCAGGGCGGCTGGGTCGCGCCGCTGGCCGCCAGCAAGGCGCAGGTGGATTTCCTGGTGGTCGGCTATGGCGTCATCGGCACGCCGATCGAGCAAGACCAATGGCAGGTGGATTACCAGCTGCGCCAGCTCGGCTATGGTGAAGACGTGATCGGCAAAGCGCGTACGCTGACCAAGCTGGCCGGCAACGTGGCAGCCTCGAATTTCTATCGCGGCATGCCGCAGCTGCTGCAGGCCAAGGAGAAATACGCGAACGAGCCTTGGCTGGCGAAAGTCGATGGCCAGTACAGCGGCGAACTGCTGCGCGGCGAGGTGGAACGGGCGCGCAGTGAAAGTCCACAGGTGATCTGGCATTACGATTCGTTGACGCCGTTGCGCCATCTTGCCATTCCGCAGCTGTGGGTGTTTGCGCAAGACGATTCGGTTGCGCCCAGCGCGCCGACGATTGCCCGGCTGGATGCCTTGCGCGGCAGCGGCAAGGACATCGCGATTGCGGTTTTCCAGCAGTCGGATCACGGCATCCGCTCCTTTGCTCTGATGCCTGACGGTAGCCGTAAATATCTGGGCTACGCGGCCGGCTACGACCAGCTGCTGGTGGACTGGATCCTGCAGAAGCCCTTGTCGCCGCAGCTGCAGGAAAGGATGCTGGCGCCGTCCGCGCTCAGGTTTTGAACTTGTTCTTGAGTGCGTCCAGCTTTGAGCTGGATGCGGCCGGGCTGTCGCTTGCCTCGCTATGCCAGTCTTCCTGCTCATCCTCGGCGAATTCTTCCGCCAGGTCTTTCCAGCCTTTGCTGGCCGCGAACGCATTGAATTCTTCCGGCGCTTCCAGCACGATCAGCTTGTCGTCCTGGAGGCCGAGGTCGCCGTGGCCGAAGTCGGGACCGGCATAGCCGATCTGGCGCAGCCTGGCCAGCACCTGGGCTATCAGTTTCTGGTCCTCAAACAGGCGCTCCTTGCCGATTGCCGCGGCGAAATCGACGTAGACGTCGATGATTCCATAGCCTTCGTCGAAGATGCGGATTGCTTGAATGTCATGCTTGCGGCCGGCAGCATCGGTGACGCTGAAGGGGCCGCTGAGTTGGATATCGGTTTCGCTGTTCATAGATGGCAGGATACACCAAACGGTGCCGCCTGAGCAGGGCCGGCATGGCCTCAAAAGGTCACGGTAGCGACCACGGTATCGGTAAAAGTGGCGGCGATGCCGGACTGTCCGGACGGCACGCGCGCATACACGGTGAGCGGCGTGGCGCTGCCGGTGGCGCTGGTGGCGGCGGGCGCGGTGGCCGTGGTATTGCCCCAGGTGGTGGTGCGGCCGGTATCCGAAAACAGTGAATAATTGAGATAGGTCGGCGTGGCGCCGCCAGTGGAGAGGCGCCGCAGCGGCACGGTATCGGTCGAGCCGGTGTTGGCGTTGGCGCCTTGCCCCAGCGTGATCACAGGCAGCGCACCCGGCGTGCAGGTGGTGCTGACGCTGGCGGTGATGTCCTGGTTGGCGGTGGCGTTGACCACGATCGGATCATAGGTCGTGGTGAAGCCGGTAGTGACGATGGTGCAATCGTTGCCGATGGTGACCGTGTTGGTCATGGTGGCCGTTGCGGTCGCTGCAAAAGCGCTGCTTGCCGCCGCAATGCCGATGATGACGGTAATGATCAAAATGCCATGTTGCATAGACTTCTGCATGACGAATCTCCCGATTGCCACTTCTGTTATTCAAGTCCGGCTGATTGATTGTCGCGTGTTGTTGTATATCTATAGCACAAAGATTTCCACATGGAAATATTAATTTGTTAATAATAATGCTAGCAGTGGGGGGATTTCAGGAAGCAGCTTGCGCGGAAGGTCGCGCAAGCTGTCGTGGGGACTTAGAGGGTAGGCAGCTGCAGGGTCGATTGCTGGGCAGGATTGAACTCAAAGCGGACGCCAAAACGCTCGCCCGGATTGACCGGCGAGGCGTATAGGCTGTCGGCGGTGTCTAGCACCACGCCGATGTGATGGCCGGCCGGCACGTCATAGGCAGTGGCCGAGAATTCGATCGGGAAATCGATGGTCTGCCCCGGCGTTGCCCAATGCAGGGTGGTGGCGCCATGGGTGATCAGGATGCCGGTGCCGATGGCGTCGACGTCATACAGATAGGCGACCACCTGCGCCCGCGCCTGCGATGGCGTGACTCGCAAGTTCAGTTTCGGAATGCCCCTGATTTTCTGTGTCGCCGACAAGGCTGGCGCTTCGTAGCGTACGCCGGCTGCCAGGCTGACTGTCAGCAGCGAATTGACCACCGGCAGATTGACGGTTTCGCCCAGGGTCGAGAGGATAGGGATCAGGCCGCTGGTGGCGGTGGTGTCGAAGAAATTCTGGATGGTGTCGGCATCGCTGCTCTTGTTGGCTGTGGCGGAAATGGTGCCCTTGTCGCCCTTGCCGCAGAAGCAGCCGAGGTCGAAGCGGACCGGGCCGCGTGGGCCGAGGTAGTAGGTTTGATTATTCAATTCTGGCGCGGGCCAGTTGGAGAACGATTCGCGGCGATCGGTGAACTTGATTTGCATGGTCACCTTCGGTTCGGTATCGACGCCGTTCTGCTCGCCTTTCAGCCAGCGGTTGAACCAGCGGTGCGCCTGGTCATAAGGATAGTTGGGCGCGCCCAGCAGGGCGCCGGTCAGTTCCGCGGAAGCATGGATGCCGGCGTTGAGCAGTATCTTCTTCGGCCCGGTCAGCGCCGCGAACATCGCCAGCGACGAGTTCGGCGTGAACATGTCGTCCTGGAAATTCTTGCTGAGGAAGACCGGCGCCTTGCGCTGATTGATGGCAGCGATGTAGCTGGACGGCGAGCGTGGCTTGGCCCAGGTGGTGATGCCGGCGATGGTGGCGGCGCTGCTGTTCGGATCAAGCAGCGCGAGGATGTTCTGATTCACCTCGGGCGCAGGGCGGCCAGTGACGCTGCCAGCCAGGCCGAGTACGCTGGCCCAGGTCAGGTTGGGCGAGCCGGCGGTGTACAGCTGGTCGGCCAGGGTGGCCCAGCCGGACAGCGCCACGGCAGTCTTGAAGCGCGCGTCCTGGCCGAGCGCGATCAGCGACAGGCCGGCGCCGTAAGAGATGCCGCTGGCGGCGACGTTGTTGATATCGATAGGCGCATTCGCCTGCAGCCAGTCCAGCAGCGAGGAAACATCGCGCACGTCTTCCGGCGCGGCGACGTCGACCTGGCCGCCGGACAGGTAGAAGCCGCGCGCGGTGTAGCTCACCACCACGTAGCCGTCCTGCGCCAGTTTCTGCTGCTGGCCGATATATTCGACGCGGCCGGGAGCGGCCCAGCTGGCAATCATCACGATCGCCGGAAATTTCTGGTCTGCGCTGCTGCGTTTGGGCAGGAACAGGTTGGCCGCCAGCTTGGTGCCGTCGAAGCTGGTGATGGTCATGGCGGGAATCCAGCAGGTGCCGTCGATCGGCGAGACGATGCCGGGCGATTGCATGGGGCTGGCATAGCTGGCCGCTTCAGCAGCGCTGGCGCTGCGGCACAGCTCGGCGTTGGCGGCGGCTGAAGCCAGGCTCAAGCCCAGCGTCAGGGCAATGCCGGGCAGGGATAAGAAAGACGGGATGCGCATGCGACGTTCTCCTAAACATTATTGATTATTTTGTGCCAAAGTAGGCATGCGATGAGCAGGCTGTTGGCGCGAGAAACCATGTTGCAGGGATGATGATTGTTGCGATAGTTCGAACTGCGGATTGCGGCACAGCGGATGGTAGTGATCGATCAATATCTGGCCGGACGCCTGCTGGTGCATGTGGGGCGGCGGCAGATCTGACGAAATGATTTATAAGTGAACGATCGTTCTTTTATTCTGAAATTATTAAGCCACGCATCGCGATGCAGCATCAATTAAAAGATTAGAAGTCCGTGCCTAACTATCGCGGTGCACTGTGGGAAGGCGAAAATTAACAGGAGGTAGCGTGTTAAAACAGGTCGATGCAGGTGTTCTCAATGTTACCTACGACGAGCACGGCGACAGCGCTGCCCCCGCGGTTTTTCTGCTGCACGGTTTTCCCTACGATATCCATGCGTATGACGAAGTGGTTCCTGCGTTGACGGCGGCAGGCTGCCGGGTGATCGTTCCTTATCTGCGCGGTTACGGGCCGACCCGTTTTTTGGCAGCCGACACGGCGCGCTCCGGCCAGCAAGCGGTACTTGCCCATGACCTGCTGGCGCTGATGGACGCGCTGGCGATTCCGCAGGCGCTGCTGGCGGGCTACGACTGGGGCGGCCGCGCCGCCTGCATCGTTGCCGCTTTATGGCCGCAGCGCGTACGCGGCCTGGTGTCCGTGGGCGGCTACAACATCCAGGATATTGCCGGCGCCGCCAGGCCGCAGTCGCCGGAAAACGAATTGCGCTACTGGTACCAGTACTATTTCCATGGCGAGCGCGGACGGGCAGGGCTGACGCAGAACCGCTACGAATTCTGCAAGCTGCTGTGGCGGCTGTGGTCGCCCAACTGGCGCTTTGATGAGGAGACTTACCGGCGCAGCGCCGTTGCTTTCGATAATCCCGATTTTGTCGACGTGGTGATTCAGTCTTACCGCCATCGCTACGGACTGGCGCCTGGCGACCCGGCAGTCGAGAGTACTGAACGGCTGCTGGCCGCGCAGCCAAGCATCGGCGTGCCAGCCATCGCGCTGGATGGCGGCGGCGACGGCGTCAGCTTGAGCGGCGGTTCGGAGCAGCACGCGCGCTTTTTTAGCGGGCCCTACCAGCGCCGGGTGATTCCGCTGATGGGACACAATTTGCCGCAGGAGGCGCCCGCCGATTTCGCGGCGGCGATCCTGGCGCTGGTCTGAACGGCAGGCTGCGCTACGACTAGCGCGGTTCCGCTTCCATCTTCCCCAGCAGCCACTGCAGGCCCGCCAGATGCTGCTGGTCGTGGCTGCACAGATAGTGCACCAGGCTGCGCAGCGTCAGGGCGCCGTAGCCTTCGAATTCTGCTTTGCGATCGAATTGTTCCGGCGCCAGGCCAGCGATGAGGGAGATCGTTTTGGCGCGGGCGGCGCGGAACGAGGTGAAGACTTCGGCCGGGTTGGCGCTGGCGTAATTGCGCTGGCTGGCAAGGATGTCGCTGTCGATGGATGGCAGCAGCGGGTTGTGCTCGTCGAGGGTACGCTGGAAGCGCAGATGATAGCCGTCGATCTCGATATCGCGCACATGGCAGATCTGCTCGATGGCGCTGAACGGTTCGCTCGGCACGCCTTCCCAGGAGGCCGGTTTCCAGTTTGCGTAAAGGTGCGGGATGGCGGCGTAATGCTGCTCCAGTTGCAGCGGAAAGGCGGCGAGTGTGCTCAGGGTGATCGGATTCATGGATGGATGGCCGGATGCGTTGGTTGCAATCGGGTAATTATATGGCAGGCCGCGCAATCCGTTGCGCGGCCCCCCCGATTGCTTGCCGCCATCCGCCAGCCGCAGCGCCAACCCGTGTTTCAGGACGCTTTCTTCTTATCGCCCAGGAACGAAGACAGCAAGTCCATCGGCAGCGGAAACACTACCGTGGTGTTCTTGTCGGCGCCGATCACGGTCAGCGTTTCCAGATAGCGCAGCAGGATGGCCTGCGGCTCCTGCGCCAGCACGTGGGCGGCCTGGTAGAGTTTTTCCGAGGCTTGCAGCTCGCCTTCGGCATGGATCACCTTGGCGCGCCGCTCGCGTTCCGCTTCGGCCTGGCGGGCGATGGCGCGTATCATCGATTCGGTCAGGTCGACCTGCTTGATTTCGACGTTGGAAACCTTGATGCCCCAGGAGTCGGTCTGGGCGTCGAGCGCTTGCTGGATATCGAGGTTCAGCCTTTCCCGTTCCGCCAGCATGTCGTCCAGCTGGTGTTTGCCCAGCACCGAGCGCAGCATGGTCTGCGACAGCTGGCTGGTGGCGTTGAAAAAATTGGCGACTTCGACGATGGCCTTGCGCGGATCGACCACCTTGAAATACACCACCGCGTTGACCCTGACGGAAACGTTGTCGCGCGAGATGACATCCTGCGTCGGCACTTCCAGCACCACGGTGCGCAGATCGACCCTGACCAGCTGCTGGATCGCAGGAATCAGCAGCACCAGCCCCGGGCCGCGCACGCCGGAAAAACGTCCCAGGGTGAAGACTACGCCGCGCTCATATTCGCGGAAGATGTAAATCGATGCATTCAGCAGGATGAGCGCGACGAAGATCAGCGCCACCAGTCCGAACCAGGCGAAATTCAAGGGCATTTTGTGCCTCCTTCCTTGTCGAGGACGACCTGGCGGGATTTGCCGAAGTAGGCGCAAGCCGGGTTGGGAAAGCATCGCGCAGGTCGTCTAACCAGTATAGGCGACCGTACGACACATAGACATCTCCGCGGGAGCGGCGGGGGTGTGCTAAATTGCTGTTTCTTAAATCATAACAAGCTGGTTTATATGGCCGTAACGGAGCCTGGCCGCCAGCACTGCCGACTCTTAGACTTTGACGCTCGTTGCGATCAGGAGAAAACCATTCATGGAACTAGCGCACACCATTCCCATCATCCGCGTATTTTCAGTCGGAGGGTGGGCAGATTTTCTGCCCACGCTGAGCGCACTCCTCGATTGACCGATGTTCCGCGTGGGCACAGGTGCCCACCCTACCATCCATGACGCTCGTTGCTATCAGGAGAAACCATTCATGCATCTAGCGCATCCCATCCCCATCTTCCGCATATTTTCGGAATCCAAGGCCAAAGAGTTTTATCTGGATTTTCTCGGCTTCACCCTGGAGTGGGAACACCGTTTCGAGGAAAATTTCCCGCTGTACGCCGAGATCAAGCGCGGCGACCTGACGATACACCTGAGCGAACATCACGGCGATGCGACGCCGGGCTCGGCCATGTTTGTGCCGGTGCAGGATATCGATGCCTTGCAGCGCGAGCTGCTGGCCAAGAACTACACTTATGCCAAGCCGGGCGTCGAAGTTACGCCTTGGGGTCGCGACATGGAGATCGCCGATCCTTTCGGTAACCGGATTCGTTTCAGCGAGCGTTCAAGCGCCTGAGCGAATAGTCGTCAGGCCGGCCGCCGGCGGAACCATCCGGCCAGGGACATGCGATCGCGGGTCGCAGGCAGCACTTCGTGCAACATGTCGGCGGACAGGAACAGCACCAGCCGGCTGCCCAGCGGCGCAATGTCTTCGCTGTCTTGTCCGGCCGGATGCAGGCGCAGTGCGCCGCCTTGTTCCGGCAGCCAGTCGTGGTTCAGGTAGATCACCACCGAGACGGTGCGGCTGTCGTCGTCGCGGAAACGGTCCAGATGCGGATGGTAGGAGGCGCCCGGGGCGTAAAAGGCGAAGTGGCTTTCGTACTCGTCCAGTCCCAGAAACAGGGTGCGGTTCAGCATCACGCGCAGGGTTTCCATGATCAGCAGATAGCGGTCGCATGCCGCCGATTGTCCGGCCTTGAGCCAGAGAATCCGGTCGCCGCGGATATCGCTGCGCACGGCTTGCGCCGCGCCGCGGCCGACGGCAGCAAGATTCAAGGCGCCGACCAGCTCCAGCGCACGGCATTCCGCGGCCAGAGCCAGGGTCAGGTCAGCCGGCAGGAAAATGTTTTGCTGCGACCAGCCATGCGCGGTCAGGCTATCGGCCATGCGGCGCAGCAGCGCCTGGTCGAGACGCTCGGGGGATTCTGACAACATCGCTGCAACTCTTCCTGGGTACGTGCATTCGCTACGAATCGTCAATATCCCGGAAACGTTGTTTCAACGATGCCGCCATGCAGGGGAGAGGTCCGCGGACCCGTAATGCATGGCTGGCAAATCAGTGTAACACTTGCGCCTGACAAGCATCAGCTTGAGGGAGGAGCGGGCGGGCGGAAACCTGCTTCAGGTCTCGCTCCATTGCCGCATCAGGTTGTGATAGCAGCCGATCAGGCTGCGCCGCGCGTTTTCGTCGGCATTGGTCTGGTTGAGTGTCTGGATGGCGTTGTCCATCTCGAACAGCATGCTGCGCTGGCCGTCGTCGCGCACCAGGCTTTGCACCCAGAAGAAGCAGGCAGTGCGCAGGCCACGCGTGATCGGCGTGACCTGATGCAGGCTGGTGGCGGGATACAGCACCATGTCGCCGGCCTGCAGCTTGACGGCGTGGCTGCCGTAAGTGTCGTTGATCTGCAGCTCGCCGCCATCGTAGGACTCGGGATCGGACAGGAACAGCGTGGCAGAAATATCGGTGCGCAGCTTGCGGCCGCTATGCGGATCGATGCGCACGCTGCCGTCGACATGGGCGCCGAAGGTCATGCCCTCGCCGTAGCGGTTGAACATCGGCGGATAGACGGTATTCGGGAGCGCCGCGCTGATGAAGCGCGGGTGGCGCTCCAATGCCGCCAGGATGATCTGCTGGCATTGCTGCGCCACTTCCGAGCGCTCATCGATCTGCTGGTTGAACTTGACCGCCGCTCCCTGGTAGCCGGCGGTGACGCGGCCATCCACCCATGCCGCGCCGGCATGGTCGAGCAGCTGGCGTACTGCTTCCAGCTGGTGAGCATCGAGTACCTTGGGAATGGCGATCAGCATGGGCGTTTCTCTGATTACATACGATAGTTGAGCGACAGCATGGCGGTACGGCCGGTGCCTGGCACGGAACGGCCGCCATCTGACTGGATCAAGGCATCGTAATACATCTTGTTGGTCAGGTTGAACAGATTCAGGCGGATATCGTATTTCGGTTGCGTATACGCCACCGTTGCATCCCAGCGCGTATAGCCGCCGGCCTGCACCGTGTTGGTCGGGTTGGCGAAGCGCGCCGACATGTAGCTGGCGCCGCCGCCGACTTCCCAGTGCGGCGCAACCTTGTAGGTGGTCCAGCTGGTCAGCGTATTCTTCGGCGTGTTGACCGGGATCTTGCCCAGCGTGCCGTCGAGGCCGGACGACTGGATCACCTTGGCGTCCAGGTAGGTGTAGCCGAGCGCGACCTGCCAGTCCTTGCTGAGGTGGCCGACGGCGCCGGCGCGCGCGCCGTTGACCCTGACCGTGCCGTCCAGTACATAGACGCCGGTGCTGACCTGGCTGCGCGCATTTTCCTTCTTGATCTGGAAGATGGCGGCGTTGAGCGACAGCTTGTCGTTAAGCATGTCCCACTTGCCGCCCAGTTCGTAGGAACGGTTCTTTTCCGGATCGAGGTTCTGCTGGCCGGTGGTGCCGGTCAGCTGTTCCAGCGATGGATTGAACGAAGTGCCGTAAGACAGGTAGTAGGACTGCGCCGCGCTTGGCTGCCAGATGCTGCCCAGGCGCACGCTGGTGAAGTTGACGGTTTGCTGGGCCGAAGGCAGGGTGGTGTTCTTGGCCGCTGCCGGTGCTGTCTGCGAGTTGAGCGAGTTGGTGATGCTGGCGATGTAGCGGTCGAAGCGCAGGCCGCCGACCAGCTTGAATTGATCGGTGAGCGTCGCGGTGTCGTTGAGGTAGGCCGCGACCGTATTGGCGGAGCCGCCGGCGCGGTTGCCGGCCTGGCTGACGACATTGCTGCCGGCAGTGCTGTAGCTCGGATTGACCAGCGGCACGCAGTCGTTATAGCCGGCTACCGTGGACGGTGCATTCAAGGCCACGCCGTTGCAGCTGCCGTTGCGGTAGTAACCCTGGTTGTCATAGCCGTCATGGCCGACTTCAAAGCCCGCCAGCAGCTCATGCTTGACGCTGCCGGTGCTGAGTTTGGCCGACAGTTCGGTCTGGTTGAAAATCGAATAGTCGCGGATGTCGCGGTCATGGCTTTGGCCGCGCACGTACAGGCTGCTCAAAGGCAGCGCGCTGACGGCCGAAGTCGGCAGCAGCGTGAAGCCGGCGGCGGACACCGTGCCGATGGTGTTCGGTGCGGTTTCTACCGCATTGGTGTGCACATAGTTGAACTGCGTCTGGTTGCGCAGCACGATGTCAGGGGTGATCTTGTGGCGGATCGTGCTGTTGAGCGACACCACGTCCTGGTTGGTGCGGTCGCTATCGAGGCCGTAGGCGGTATCGCGGCCGACCGGCGCTGGATGGCCGTTGAGCGGCGGCAGGCCATAGTCAGGCATGTCATGATTGTGCTGGATCAGGGCCGACAAGGTGATTTCGGTCGGGGTGCCGATGCCGAACACATACGAGCCGGCCAGGCCGAAGTCCTGGACGTCGGTCTGGTCGCGCGTGGTGGCCTTGCCGCTTTGCGCCATCGCCGACAGGCGGAAAGCCGAAGTGTCAGACAAGGGATGGTTGTAATCGGCGGTGGTGCGCACCAGGCCGTTGGTGGTGGCAGAGGCCGATACTTCGGCCGATGCATGCAGGTTGGCCTTCTTGGTCACCTGGTTGATCACGCCGCCGGTGGAGCCGCGGCCGAACAGCATCGACGACGGCCCCATCAGCACCTCGACTTCATCGATGGCGAAGGTGTCGCGGTAATACTGGCCGCGGTCGCGGAAGCCGTCCAGATAAATGTCGGTGCGGGCCGAAAAGCCGTTCAGGTTGATGTTGTTGCCGATCTGGCCGCCTTCCGCGCCGCCCAGCGTGATGCCGGCAACGTTGCGCAGGGCATCGGCCAGCGAACTCGCGCCTTGCGACTGCATCAGCGCCTTGTTCACCACCACCACCGATTGCGGCACGTCATGCAGGTCGGCCGGCAGTTTGGTGAGGGAAGTGCCGTTGGCGTTGAAATCGCCGCGGCTGCCTTCGACCACGACTTCCTGCAGTACTGCAGGGCTGGCATCTGTTTTGGGGCTTGCGGCTTGTTGCGCGTATGAGGACAGGGGGGCGGCGAACACTGCGACCAGGGCAGCGGCAATCGGGTTGAGGCGGTTCATTTTTATAGTTAGCAAAAGATTTGGCTGGCCGGCTTGTGCGGCGAGCGGAATTTTTGGCTGGCTAATACGGCGAATGATCCCGTTTGGCTGGCTGATGGCATTGCATCTAAATGAGAGTGATTGTGTAATCGATTCTTATTTAAGGTTAATTAGCGCGCCAATTATAGATGAGGAGTTTTGTTGCGGCTATAGCGAGGAATTGTAAAAACGCGTAAAAAACAACATCTTGTCAAAACGCCCATTGCCTTCCTTTACAAATCTTTTAGATCTCAGAATGTTATTATTTTGTTAAATATTGTTTGATCGATGGAGCAATCCCCGTAACAAAGAATGCGGGCTAAATGTGTTTTTTGATTAATTAACGCAACGTGAGCGACGCTACGGCGGCCGGGTTTTGCACGATCAGCATCGGGCCGGCGCTGATCGCTGGCCGGGAGCGCAACGAGCGCCTGGTGAATCCGGGCAGCCTGGCGCCGAACCCGGATTGATCCCCCTTAGCGTTCTTCCAGCAGAAAATTGCGCGTGGCTGGCGCCGGCAGTCCGCCGGCGGCTCCGGTTTCATCCTTCAGCTTGACGCCGGAGAATTGCCGCTGGCGTGCTTGCGTCAACAGATAATGCAGCTTGAATGCCGCTTCGTCATACGACAGGCCGGCGGGACGCACATTGGAAATGCAGTTGCGGCTTTCGTCGGTCAGGCCGATACGCGGCGCCCAGGTCAGGTATAGCCCCATGCTGTCGGGCGAACTCAGGCCCGGGCGCTCGCCGATCAGGATCACCACCACTTTGGCGTTGAATAGTTCGCCGACTTCATCGCCCACCGCGACTCGCCCCTGGCGCACGATGGCGATCGGCGCCAGCGTCCAGTTTTCCGGCGCCAGCTTGCGCATCAAGGCTTCCAGGAAAGGTTGGGCATTCTGTTCGATGGCCAGCGCCGACAGGCCGTCGGCAATTACGATGGCGAGATCGTAGCCGGCCGCCGGTTGATGGCTTTGCTGCAGTTCCTGCAGTATGGTGCGCGAGGCGGCGTCCAGTCGCCGCCCGAGGTCCGGGCGCTGCAGATAGGTGTCGCGGTTTCCGGCCGCACTCGACAGCGTGACGCAGTGCGTGCCGCCGGCGAAGGAGTCGCACAAACGGCTGCTCAGCGCCTTGGCGTCCAGCGCCAGATGCACCGCATCGCGCGCCTGCGCGTGCGCCAGCTGGAACTCCAGCTGGGCCGAGGTCGGCAGGCTGACGCCGCTGCGGCCGAGCGCAATGCGGGCCGCGGTGAATTTGCGCAATGCCTGCCAGGGATTGTTGACTACGGTGGCATCCGGTTTGCTCATGCTGGCGTCCTCAGGATAAGCGCAGCAGCGCTTGTTTGAATATCGACGGCAAGGCTGTACCCAGCCTGACCTGCTCGCCTTCGCCGAAAATCTGCATGTGCTTCAGCCAGGCGTCGAATTCCGGCGCCGGCTTCGATCCCAGCAGGCGCCGCACATACAGGGCGTCGTGGAAAGACGTGGTCTGGTAATTCAGCATGATGTCGTCCGAGCCGGGAATCCCCATGACGAAGGTGCAACCGGCAGTGCCCAGCAGGGTCAGCAGCACGTCCATGTCGTTCTGGTCGGCTTCGGCGTGGTTGGTGTAGCAGACATCGCAGCCCATCGGCAGGCCCAGCAGCTTGGCGCAGAAATGATCCTCCAGGCCGGCGCGGATGATCTGCTTGCCGTCGTAGAGGTATTCGGGGCCGATGAAGCCGACCACCGAATTGACCAGCAACGGCTGGAACTTGCGCGCCACGGCATAGGCGCGCGCTTCGCAGGTCTGTTGGTCGATGCCGTGGTGGGCGTTGGCCGATAGCGCGCTGCCCTGGCCGGTTTCGAAATACATGACATTGTCGCCGACCGTGCCGCGCTGCAGCGACAAGGCCGCGGCGCGGGCCTCCGCCAGCAGCGCCAGGTCGAGGCCGAAGCTGAGGTTGGCGGCCTCGGTGCCGGCAATCGACTGGAAGACCAGGTCCACCGGCGCGCCGCGGTTGATCGCTTCTATGGTGTTGGTGACATGGGTCAGCACGCAGGACTGGGTCGGAATCTGGTAGCGCTCGATGATGTCGTTGAGCATGCCGACGATCTTGATCACCTGCGGCACGTTGTCGCTGGCCGGATTGATGCCGATCACCGCATCGCCGCTGCCGTACAGCAGGCCGTCGAGGATGCTGGCGGCGATGCCGCTGGCGTCGTCGGTCGGATGGTTCGGCTGCAGGCGGGTCGACAGGCTGCCAGCCAAGCCGATGGTATTGCGGAAGCGGGTCACCACCCGGCATTTTTTTGCCGCCAGGATCAAGTCCTGCACCCGCATGATCTTGGCCACGGCGGCTGCCATTTCCGGCGTGATGCCGGGCGCCACGGCAGTCAGCACGTGTTCATCGACGGCATCGCTCAGCAGCCAGTTGCGGAAGTCTCCCACTGTCAGATGCGAGATGCGGGCAAAGGCGGCGGCATCGTGGTCGTCGACGATCAGGCGGCTGATTTCGTCCTGCTCATAGGGAATCAGCAAATTGCTGAGGAAGGTGCTGAGGGGCAGGGCGGCCAGGGTCATCTGCGCTGCCACCCGTTCTTCCGCGCTGGCGGCGGCCAGGCCCGCCAGGTAGTCGCCGGAGCGTGGCGGCGTGGCTTTGGCCATCAGATCCTTGAGGTCGCGGAAGATGTAGCTCCTGGCGCCGACCATGTGGCTGAACGGATGCTTGCTGCTCACTGATGCGGTCCTCCATGCAAGTTGTCGGATTGGCTCACGCCACTGCACTCGGCTCAAGTGTACGACTATTCTTGGTCATCAGGAAAACCACATAGCCGCAAGCCAGGAAGGCCGCGAAGATGCCGAAGATCAGCAGGTTGTAGTAGATCATGGTGGCCATGCAGACGCAGGCGCCGGCCAGCGCGAACGCTGGAAACCACGGATACAGCGGCGCGCGGAACGGCCGCAGCATGTCGGGCGCGCTGCGGCGCAGGCGGAACAGGCTGAGCATGCTGATGATGTACATGGTGATGGCGCCGAAGACCGACATGGTGACGATGTTGGCGGTCAGGGTCTGGCCGCCGAGGGTGATCAGCTGGTCGCTGTAGATGGCAGCGATGCCGATCGCGCCGCCGGCCAGGATGGCCCGGTGCGGCGTGTGGAAGCGTGGATGGATCTTGGCGAAGTAGCCGGGCAGGTAGCCGTCCCGCGCCAGCGCGAAAATCTGCCGCGAATAGCCGAGGATGATGCCGTGGAAGGATGCGATCAGGCCGAACAGCCCCAGCCACACCAGCATGTGCAGCCAGCTGCTGTGCTCGCCGACAATCAGCTTCATGGCTTGCGGCAGCGGATCGTTGATGTTGGACAGCTTGGTCCAGTCGCCGGCGCCGCCGGCAAACACCATGACGCCGATCGCCAGCAGCACCAGCGTGATGATGCCGGTGATATAGGCGATCGGGATCGAGCGCTGCGGGTCCTTGGCTTCCTCGGCGGCCATCGCCACGCCTTCGATCGCCAGGAAAAACCAGATGGCGAAGGGGATGGCGGCAAACATGCCGGGAATCGCGGCCAGGCTGAAATGGTCCTGGCCGGACCAGCCGCCCTTGACGAAATGCGCAATCGAAAAGCCGGGCGAGACCACGCCCATGAACACCAGCAGCTCGAAAATCGCCAGCAGGGTCACGCACAGTTCAAACATGGCGGCGATCTGCACGCCGACGATATTCAGCGTCATGAACACCAGGTAGGCGCCGACGGCAGCGGTTTTCGGATCGAGCGCGGGAAACTGGACATTCAGATAGGCGCCGATCGCCAGCGCAATCGCCGGCGGCGCAAACACGAACTCGATCAGGGTGGCGGCGCCGGCAATATAGCCGCCCAGCGGTCCGAAGGCTTTCTTGCTGTAGGCGAAGGGACCGCCGGCATGCGGGATCGAGGTGGTCAGTTCGGTGAAGCTGAAGATGAAGGCGGTGTACATGGCGGCGATGAACAGCGCCGTCACGGTAAATCCCAACGTCCCGGCCGAGGCCCAGCCGTAGCTCCAGCCGAAATATTCGCCCGATATCACCAGGCCGACCGCGATGCCCCACAGCTGTATGGTGCCCAGGGTCTGCTTCAGGGCTGGGGCGCCGGTTTTTGCATTCATGATTTTTCTCCACCAGATGATTTCAGCTGCACGAAAATCCAAAAAAATTCTGTTGCCCGATCGCGGCGCGTTGCCGCGCCACTTTGGTTCGCCGGTGAAAGAAAGCGGTGCGGCGGTGGACGGAACGCTTGCGCGAGACCGATCCTGAATGCTGAAAAGCAAATTGCGTGCCCTTGTGGTGCACAATGCTTCGCCGCCACCTAAGACAGCAAACTGCCCAAGCCTGCACGAAACTGAATGTAAGAAAACGCGCGATGCGAAAGATTGGTAAATTAGTGGAATATGTGGGAGGGTATAGGCAGGCAGTGCAAACGATTGTGCTCCAGGCGTCCGAAATGCAGCTCAGGACGACAAGCGACCGATAACCATCTTCAGGAACTATTCATGCAAAACAAGATAATCACGCTGGCCCTGCAGGGCGGCGGTTCACACGGCGCATTTACCTGGGGTGCGCTGGACCGCTTGCTGGAAGAGCCGCGCATCGATATCGAAGGCATCAGCGGCGCCAGCGCCGGCGCCATGAATGCGGTGGTGATGAGCTACGGCCTGGCGACCGGCGGGCGTGACGGTGCGCGCCAGGCGCTGGCGGACTTCTGGGACAGCGTCAGCACCCGCGACCTGTACAGCTTCATGCGGCCGGATGCCTTGAGCGAAGCGGGCATTGCTTCGCAGGCGACCTCGTCGGCATTGCTCAAGCATATGTTTTCCGTGACCCGCATGTTCTCGCCTTACCAGCTCAATCCCTTCGATCTGAACCCGTTGCGCGACATCCTCGGCAAGCAGGTCGATTTCGACAGGCTGCGGACGGAAGGCAAGATCAAGCTGTTCATCGCCGCCACCCAGGTCAGCACCGGCCGCCTGCGCATCTTCCGCAACGAGGACCTGACGCAAGACGCCTTGCTGGCGTCGGCCTGCCTGCCGTCGATGCACCATGCGGTCGAGATCGACGGCGAAGCCTATTGGGATGGCGGCCTCACTGCCAACCCGCCGATTTTCCCTTTGCTGCATTTGTGTAACTCGCCGGACGTGCTGGCGGTGCTGCTGCATCCGTTCCGGCGGCCGCTGACGCCCACCAGCACCGACGAGATCGGCCAGCGCCTGAGCGAGATCAGTTTCAGCTCGACCTTTTTTACCGAGCTGGGCGGGCTGGCGCTGGCAAAACGCGAAACCCAGGCCGATCCCGAGGCGCGCGGCAAAATGCACGAGCGTCTGATGGAGCTGCAGATACACGTGATCGATTCCGATGCCTTGATGAGCCAGCTGAGCGTGGCCAGCAAGCTCAACACCAAAGCCTCCTTCATCCATGCCTTGCGCGATGCCGGACGTACGCGCGCCGAGCACTGGCTGCAGGAAGAGTTTGCCGGCGGCGAACTGAAATCCAATTTTGATCTTGGCCAGTTCCTGGCATAACAGCCATCCAGGCACGCAACCCATACAATTTCCATGCCGATGAAACTATCCCGTTCCGAATTCCTTCCTTTGCGCGGCCTGCGCTATCACATCCGCCACTGGGGCCGCGCCGGCGCTCCGAAAATTTTCATGATGCATGGCTGGATGGATGTCTCCGCCTCGTTCCAGTTCGTGGTCGATTGCCTGCAGCGCGACTGGCATGTGATCGCGCCCGACTGGCGCGGTTTCGGCCTGACCGAAGGGCCGCCGGTGGACAGCTACTGGTTCCCCGATTACCTGGCCGACCTCGACGCCATCCTGCAGCACTATGCCGGCGATGCAGCGGTCAACCTGCTCGGCCACAGCATGGGCGGCTATGCGGTCGGCCTGTATGCCGGCACGCGGCCGCAGCGGATCAAGGCGCTGATCAACCTGGAAGGGTTCGGCGGCGCGCACCTGGCAGCGGACCAGGCGCCCGTGCGCTACGCCAAATGGCTGGATCAGCTGATTGAAGCGGCGGCCTTGCAAAGCTATCCGGATGCGGCGGCGGTGGCGGCGCGCCTGCAGAAAACCAATCCGCGCTTGAGCGACAGCCGGGCCGCCTTCCTGGCGCAGCACTGGGCGCGCCAGAATGACATGGGACGCTGGGAGATCCTGGCCGATCCAGCGCACAAGATCATCAATCCGGTCTTGCCGCGGGTCGAGGAAATGCTGGCCTGCTGGCGCAGCACGACGGCGCCGGTGCTGTGCGTCGAGGCTGCGGAAACCAATATGTGGCAATGGATGGGCGGCCAGGAAACCATGCGCGCGGAGGTCGACCGCCGCATCGCCTGCCTGCCGCATGCCAGGATGGCGTTCATCGCCGAGGCCGGCCACATGCTGCATCATGACCAGCCGCAGGCGCTGGCGCAGCTGATCGAGGATTTCCTGCTGGAGCAGGGCGCGGCCTGAGGACGGCTGCGGCGCGGGGAAATGTGCGTTTGCAGCATAGAGCGGCCAAGAGGCGTACAATCTCTACATCAGGCCGCAGCCCGGCGGCTGACTGGCTTTCCCTGGTAATCCCCTGTAGGACTAATGATGTTGAATGCTGATCTTCATTGCCACTCCAATGTTTCCGACGGTACGCTGACGCCGATGGCGGTGGCGGCGCGCGCCAAGGAAAACGGCGTCGACCTGTGGGCGCTGACCGATCACGATGAAATCAACGGCATCGCCGAAGCGCGGGCGGCAGCGGCGGCACTCGATCTGCCGTATGTCGCCGGCGTCGAAATTTCGATTACCTGGGCCAATCACACCATACACATCGTCGGCTTGCAAATCGACGAAACCGACCCGCAACTGGTGCAGGGCCTGGCGACGACCCGCGGCGGCCGTGAGCGGCGCGCGCATGAAATGGCGGCGCAGCTGGCGACGGTGGGGATTCCCGACGCCTTCGAAGGCGCCTTGAAGCATGTCGGCAATCCCGACCTGATTTCGCGCACCCATTTCGCCCGCTACCTGGTGGAGATCGGCCGTTGCGCCGACACCAGCGAAGTATTCCGCAATTTCCTCACTGAAGGCCATCCCGGTTATGTGCCGCACCGCTGGGCCTCGCTGGCGCAAGCAGTGCAGTGGATACGCGGCGCCGGCGGCGTCGCCGTGGTGGCCCATCCGGGGCGTTACCAGCTGAGCGACCTGGCGTTCGACGCCTTCTTCAGCGAATTCAAGCAACTGGGAGGCGCCGCGATCGAAGTCATGACCGGCAGCCACACGCCGGATCAGTATGACTATTACGCCAAGCTTGCCACGCGCTATGGTTTCCTGGCCTCGCGCGGTTCCGATTTCCACAGCCCGGCGGAATCGCGCATCGACCTCGGCGCCTTGCCGCCCCTGCCTGATAGCGTTACCCCGGTCTGGCATAACTGGTAAACCCCGCGGCCGCCAGGCGGCATGGCTGCTGCGTCGCAGCATAGTTACTGCCTTTGCATGTCCATGATTCTGTACTACCCTGAAAGAGAGTCCTGCGCGGCGTGTGTGTGATGTTTCTGCGCCGGTCTGGCGCCGTCGCGGCTGTTGCCACGGCGTAGCCGCTTGCTATCGCTTTCAGGAGGTCATCATGGAACTTCACATGCATTCGCATCACATGGAGCATCGCTTGCCGGACTGGCCGGCAGCGGCAGTCTCCGGTTTTGCCGCCGGTGCGGTCGTGATGGTGCTGGAACTGCTCTGGTCTTCCATCTTCACCGACACCAGCCCCTGGGCGACTTCGCACATGATTGCCGCCATCGTGATGGGGCAGGATACGCTGCAATCAACCACCTTCAGCGTCGGCATCGTCGCCGTGGCGCTGGCCACCCATTATGTGCTCGGAATTGTGCTGGCCCTGATCCTGGCGGCCATCATCGCGCCTTTCCACTTTGACTCCAGCATCGGCATGATATTGCTGACCGGCGCCGTGTTCGGCCTGGTTGTCTATCTGTTCAATTTTTACGGCATGGTCCGCTTCTTCTCGTGGTTTGCCGATATGCGCGGCTGGGCAACGCTCGCCGCCCACCTGATATTCGGCATGTCGGCCGCGATCATTTACTGGAAGCTGGAGCGGCCTTTGGGACAATAGCGGTGTGCGCTGGGTTGTCTGCTTAACCATCATTTGCCGTGAGTGCCGACGGATCAGGAGAACAGCCCTGATCCGTTCGCGTACTCATACGCATCAAGACGGCAGGGGGGCTGAGCACGAAGCGTGCTCGCGGCTATCGTTGTAAGCATTCAGAGAGTACTTCATTGCATTCGCATCACTTCCGCGGCGCGTTCCGCAGGAAAGAGGATAGCTATGGCCATGGCAGTCGCACTCATCCTGATCGTTGTCGCTTCGGTGCTGTTTCATTTCTTCAGCCCCTGGTGGGCCACCCCGCTGGCCTCCAACTGGCGGCAAATGGACGATACGCTGACCATCACCCTGATCATCACCGGCATCTTCTTCGTCGTCATCAACCTGTTCATCGTGTATATCCTGCTGCGCTTTCGCCACCGCGAAGGGCGGCAGGCTGCCTACAAGCCGGAGAACCACAAGCTGGAGCGCTGGCTGATCATCGCCACCAGCGTCGCCATCATGGGCCTGCTGGCGCCGGGGCTGTTCGTGTATGCCGCCTACGTCACCGTACCGGCGAACGCGCGCGATGTCGAAGTGATCGGCCAGCAGTGGCAATGGCGCTTTCGCTATCCCGGTCCCAGCGGCAAGCTTGGTCGCTCCAGCGTGGCGCTGATCAGCGCCGCCAATCCCTTCGGACTGGATCCGGCCGATCCGGCCGGCCAGGACAATATCCTGATCAACAACAACGAGCTGCACCTGCAGGTCGACCAGCCGGTGCGCATGCTGCTGCGCTCGCTCGATGTGCTGCACGATTTTTACGCACCGCCGTTCCGCGCCCGCATGAACATGGTGCCCGGCATGATCACTTCATTCTGGTTCACGCCGAACAAGATCGGCCGCTATGAGGTCTTGTGCGCGCAGCTGTGCGGCGTCGGCCACGCCGGCATGCGCGGCTATGTAGTGGTGGAAGACGCCGCCAGCTACCAGAAGTGGCTGAAGGCGCAGCCGACCTTTGCCCAGAGCATGGCGCCGCCGCCAGCGGCAATCGTGGATGTTGCCGCCGGTGCCGCCGTGGCTGCCGCCGGCGACGTGCTGGCGCTGCAGGGCAAGGCGCTGTCCGAATCCAAGGCTTGCGTAGCCTGCCATACAGTGGACGGCACGCCGCGCGTCGGCCCGACCTGGAAAGGCTTGTATGGAAAAACAGAGACCATGGAAAACGGCGCCACCGCGCTGGTGGACGAGGCTTACCTGAAAGCCTTCATCCGCGATCCGCAGGCACGCGTGGTGAAAGGCTTTGCGCCGATGATGCCGAAGATCGAAATGAGCGACGCCGAGCTGGCGGCGCTGGTGGCTTACATCAAGTCGATAGGGGCGGCGCCTGCAGCCGCACCGAAACAGCAGGCGCAACAATAAACGTCAACAGCACATCAAGGAAAGCCATGGCCTACACCGACGATAGCGCGCACCACGACCATTTGCCACAGGGTTTCTTCCGCAAATACGTCTGGAGCCAGGATCACAAGGTGATTGCGATCCAGTACGCCAGCGTCGCCATCCTGGCCGGGCTGGTGGGGGTCGGGCTGTCGAACCTGATGCGGCTGCAGCTGGGTTTTCCCGGCAAGTTCGCCTTCATCGATGCACCGCACTATTATCAGTTCATGACCATGCACGGCATGATCATGGTGATCTACCTGCTGACTGCCTTGTTCCTGGGCGGCTTCGGCAATTACCTGATTCCGCTGATGGTAGGCGCGCGCGACATGGTGTTCCCTTATCTGAACATGTTGAGTTTCTGGGTCTACCTGGTGTCGGTGATCGTGCTGATGGCCAGTTTCTTCGTGCCGGGCGGACCGACCGGCGCCGGCTGGACGCTGTACCCGCCGCAGGCCATCCTGCCGGGCACGCCGGGTTATGAGTGGGGCATCATCCTGATGCTGGTATCGCTGCTGATCTTCATCGTCGCCGCCACCATGGGCGGCCTGAATTATGTCACCACGGTGCTGCAGGCGCGCACCGAGGGCATGACCCTGCTGCGCATGCCGCTGACGGTATGGGGCATTTTTGTCGCGACCATCCTGGCCTTGCTGGCGTTTCCGGCGCTGTTCGTAAGCGGCGTCATGATGCTGCTGGACCGCACACTGGGCACCAGCTTCTTCATGCCGGCGCTGGTTTCGATGGGGCAGGTCAGCAATTACAAGGGCGGCAGCCCCTTGCTGTTCCAGCACCTGTTCTGGTTTTTCGGCCATCCCGAGGTGTACATCGTGGCCTTGCCGGCGTTCGGCATCGTCTCCGACCTGATCAGCGTGCATGCGCGCAAGAGCATCTTCGGCTACCGCACCATGGTGTGGGCGATCCTGGCGATCGGCGTGCTGAGCGTGGTGGTGTGGGCGCACCACATGTTCGTCAGCGGCATGAATCCGTACTTCGGCTTCTTCTTTGCCACCACCACCCTGATCATCGCCGTACCTACCGCCATCAAGGTTTACAACTGGGTGCTGACGCTGTGGAACGGCGACATCCATCTGTCGATACCGATGCTGTTCGCGCTGGCCTTCGTCAGCACTTTCCTGATCGGCGGCCTGACCGGCCTGTTCCTCGGCAATGTCAGCGTCGATATTCCGCTCTCCAATACCTATTTCGTGGTGGCGCATTTCCATATGGTGATGGGGGTGTCGCCGCTGCTGGTGATTTTCGGCGCCATCTATCACTGGTATCCCAAGATCACCGGCCGCATGCTGCACGACGGGCTGGGCAAGCTGCACTTCTGGGTGACCTTCCTCGGCACCTACGCGATCTTTTTCCCCATGCATTATCTCGGCATTCTCGGCATGCCGCGCCGCTACTACGCTTTCGAAGGCTATAAATTCATTCCGGACTCGGCGCAGACCATGAATGCTTTCATTACCGTGATCGCCCTGTTCGTGGCGACGGTGCAGCTGACCTTCATTTTCAATATGGTGTGGAGCGTTTTTCATGGCAAGCGCGCCGGCCCCAATCCATGGCGCGCTGCATCGCTGGAATGGCAGACGCCGGAGACGCCGCCGGGCCATGGCAACTGGGGGCCGCATCTGCCGGTGGTGTATCGCGGTGCCTACACCTATAGCGTGCCGGGAGCGAAAGAGGACTTCATCGCCCAGAACGCGCCGCCGGTGCCTGGCGACGCCGAGTCGCGCCTGCCGCGCGATAAGGAGGCGCTCGCATGAATCAGGCCGCCATCTTGAAAAGTGCCGGCGGCGGCTACGGCAAGCCCGCCGCGGACAATCCGCTGGAACGCCGCTACGCCGCCATCAGCGTCGCCCTGTGGCTGTTCATGGCGGTCGCCAGCGCCTTGTTCCTGCTGTTCATCGCCGCCTACATCATGCGCATGGACGCTGCCGACTGGTCGCCGCTGGCGATGCCGTGGCAGCTCTGGCTGAGCAGCGCGATACTGGTGTTTGCCAGCGTGCTGCTGCAGCTGGCAGTCTCGGCCGCCGGCAGCCACCAGATAGAGCGCGCCCGCAGCCTGCTGTTGCTGGCGGGTGCCTGCAGCATCACCTTCCTCGCTGCCCAGCTGTGGGGCTGGCAGGCGCTGCAGGCGATCCACGTGACGGCCAGCGGCAATCCGGCCGGCAGTTTCTTCTATTTGCTGACCGCCATGCACGCCCTGCATGTGGCCGGCGGCCTGGTCGGCTGGGGCATGGCGGCCGCCGGCTCCTGGCGCCAGGAGCAGCGCCGCCTGGCATGGCGCATCCGCCTGTGCGCGCGTTACTGGCACTTCTTGCTGGCGGTCTGGCTACTGCTGTTTGCTGCACTGGGCTGGCTGACGCCGGACTTCGTACGCATGGTGTGCGGCACCCGTTGAAGGGGGACTTATGAGCATCGCAACTTCGCCGGCAAGCACGGCTGAACCATCCGGCCGCTGGCGCCAGCTGGTGGCGGACTGGTCGTCGGACCAGCGCGCGTTCCAGGTCTCCTGGGGCAAGGCGATGATGTGGATCTTCCTGCTGTCCGACACCTTCATCTTCAGTTGTTTCCTGACTGGCTACATGACGGTGCGGATTGCGAGCACTATTCCCTGGCCCAATCCGAGCCTGGTGTTCAGCCTGAAGATCGGCGGCGCCGAAGTGCCTTTGCTGCTGATCGCCATCATGACCTTCGTCCTCATCAGCAGCAGCGGCACCATGGCGATGGCGGTCAACTTCGCCTATCGCCGCGAGCGCGTGAAGGCAGCGCTGCTGATGTTTGTCACTGCCGCCTTTGGCGTCTGTTTCGTCAGCATGCAAGTGTTCGAATGGAGCAAGCTGATTTTGCAGGAAGGCGTGCGGCCCTGGGGCAATCCGATGGGCGCGCCGCAGTTCGGCTCAACCTTTTTCATGATCACCGGCTTCCACGGCCTGCACGTGAGCGCCGGCGTGATCTACCTGATCACGGTCGCGGTGCGTTTGCTGAAAGGCCGTTATGACGGTCCCGGCGGCCCCGGCAGCACGGGTGGCAACTACCAGATCGTTGAAATCGCCGGCTTGTACTGGCACTTCGTCGACCTGGTCTGGGTTTTCATTTTTGCCTTGTTCTATCTCTGGTAGGTGCGCTCATGACTTCCGCCACAGGACAACAACATCCGATCAGCCTCTACCTGAAGATCTGGGGGCTGCTGTTCGTGCTCAGCACGCTGTCTTACCTGGTCGACTATTTCAATTTCCACGGCTACCTGCGCTGGACCCTGATCATTGCCCTGATGCTGATGAAGGCCGGCCTGATCGTCGCCTTCTTCATGCACATGGCCTGGGAACGGCTGGCGCTGGTGTTCGCCATCCTGCTGCCGCCGCTCTGCCTGCTGGTGCTGGTGGGGCTGATGGCGACCGAGGCCGACTACACTTTCCTCACCCGGCTGTTGTTCTTCCGCTGACCGCCAGCGCTACAGCTTGAGATAGCAGCGCCGCTGGTCCATGACATAGACAATCAGCCACCAGAGGGCGACGAAAGCCACGGCAAACGCCAGCGATGCAATGTGCGGTCCGGCCAGCGGAGTGATCCAGCCGGCGAACCCGTGCTGGTAGAGCGCTTCCTGCCAGCCCAGGCCGGGCAGCAGGATCTGCATCAGTTCGGAACCCGCGTAAGCGGCAATGGCATTGACGCCGAAACGGCGCCCCACAGCCGGCCAGCCGCGCCGATCGATCAGCCAGTGGAACAGCAGCGTCGCCAGCGCAGCCCAGCCGGCGCACCACAGCACGAATGACGAGGTCCACAGATTCTTGTTGAGCGGCAGCGCCAGCGACCATACCGCGCCCAGCGCGATGGCGACGACGGCGCCGATGAACAGCGCTTTGAGCTTGTCATCGCGCAGCCAGCGGCCGGCGCACAGGCCGAGCAGGCAAGTGGCCAGCGACGGCAGGGTGGCGAGCAAGCCTTCCGGGTCATGGCCGCGGCCGCTGAGCGGGTCGATCTGATATACCAGCGGACCGAAGATGGCGCTGTCGCTGCGGCTGGCGAGGTTGACCCACGGCGCTAGCGAGCCGCCCAGCGCCAGCAAGCCCCAGTAGCCCAGCAGGATGGCGACGATCGCGGCCCATTGTGTGCGCGGCCGGGTATGGATTGCAAACAGCGCGGTGGCGGCAAAGCACAAGCCGATCCGCTGCAGCACGCCGGGTGCGCGCAGGTGCACGCCCGGCATGATCAGCCAGGCCAGGACGTTGATCGCCAGGCCCAGCGCCACGATGCGCAAGGCCCGCAGCAGCGCTGCCCGCGTCAATGCCGCCCGCTGGCCGTCTTGCGCCGCGCGGGGTTCGATGCCGAGGGCAGTAGAGAGGCCGACCAGGAACAGGAAAAACGGAAACACCAGGTCGGTCGGCGTGCAGCCGTGCCAGGCCGAATGTTCCAGCGGCGCGTAGACATGGCCCCAGTCGCCCGGGTCATTCACCAGCAGCATCGCCGCCACGGTGCAGCCGCGCAAGGCGTCGACCGATGCCAGGCGGCGCGTCATGGATGGACAGTTTGCTGCATGACGAGGCGCGGCGATGAACAATGCATAAGGTCTCCAATAGTTTCTTTGTGGCAAGAATAGCAGAATTCCGGGCCTGTCCGTGCTGCCGGATCGTTATCACGGCGAGAAGGCATCTGTGTTATTTTATTGCCACTGAATTTTTGCAGGTAGCCAGACTTGAAGCCGATTTTGTTCACTTTCCGCCGCTGTCCCTATGCCATCCGCGCCCGTCTTGCCGTCAAGGTCAGCGGCGTCGAGGTCGAGATGCATGAGGTCAGCCTGAGGAGCAAGCCGCAAGCCATGCTGGAGCTGTCGCCCAAGGGTACGGTGCCGGTGCTGGCATTGGCGGACGGTGCGGTGCTTGAGCAAAGCCTCGACATCATGCACTGGGCATTGGCGCAGAACGACCCGGAGCAATGGCTAGGTAGCGATCCTGAAGCCGCGTGGCAGGCGCAGGAGCTGATCGCGCAGAATGACGCTGCGTTCAAGGGCTTCCTGGATCGCTACAAATATCCGGAACGCTTCCCGGAACATCCGGCTGCCCATTATCGTGCGCAGGGAGAAGCCATCCTGGCGCAGCTGGATGAGCGCGTTGCCGCCCATGGTTTCCTGAATGGGGACAAGAGGAGCCTGGCCGACATGGCGATTCTCCCATTCGTACGCCAATTCGTGGCGGTCGATACGGAGTGGTTTTATGCCAGCCGCCACAAGAACCTGGCCGGCTGGCTGGACGGCTTGCTTGCATCGCCGCTATTTCAATCCGTGATGCAAAAGTGATTTCCGCGGCATCCGCTGTCCCTAAGCCAGCAAGCTCCAGGCGATCAAGGCCGACAGCAGCAGGAACGGAAACGAATAGAGATGGAAGCGCAGCCACAGATGCCGCTCGGGCGCCATGCGCAGGGCGATGATGTTGGCCATCGAGCCGATCGCGAGGCCGAAGCCGCCGGCGTTGACGCCATAGGCAATCACTTTATAGGCGTCGGTATAGTTGACCAGCAGGATGGTCGCCGGGACATTGCTGATCAGTTGCGAACCGAGCAGGGCGGACAGGAACAGTTCCAGCTGTGAGAAGTGCGGGATGGCGGCCACCCAGCCCTGGATGAAATCGAGTTGCGTCAGCAAACGGATGTCGATGAACATCAGGATGAAGACCAGGATCAGGCTCCAGTCGACCTTGGCGATCAGCTCGCGGCAAAACAGCAGGGCTGCTGCCGCCACGCCGAGCAAGCCCCAGCCAGGATGGCCCAGTTCCACGCTGGCCAGGAAGGCGATGTAAAGCAGGGCGCAAGTGCGCAACAGCCCTACGCGGTAGGAGCCGGGCTCATCCTCCAGTTCGGCATGTATGGTCTTGCCGGGAAAGCACAGCCAGGTCGCCAGCAGCAACAGCAGGAACACCGCCAGCGCCAGCGGCGCCATCTGCCAGCTGAAGCTGGCGAAGGACAGCTGGGAACGCTGCCACAGCAGGATGTTTTGCGGATTGCCGATCGGCGTCAGCAGCGAACCGGCATTCACCGCCAGCGCTTCGAAGATCACCAGGCGGCCGACCGGCAAGCCGCCGATGCCGCTCAGGCCGACCGTCAGCGGCACCACGATGAACAGGGCGATGTCGTTGGTCAGCACGGTCGATAGCAAGGCGGATGCTGTCATCAGGAACAAGGCCAGCGCGCGCTGCTGGCCGAGGCGGTTGATGATCGCACGGCCTATGTGATCGAGGTAGCCGCTGGTTTCGATGCCCTTGGTGAGCAGCAGCATGCCGGCCAGGGTGGCGATCGTGTTCCAGTCGACCCAGCCCGGATAACTGGCAGGCGGATTGGGCGATAAAAACGAAAGCAGGATCGCCGCAAGCAGCAGCAGGTGCATCAGGCGGTCGTGCAGGAACGGCTGGCAGATTTTGTGGAAGAATGAAGTAGGACGACTGGTTTCTCTGGCGTTGGGCATGAATATTGTTTAATTGCTTTGTTTTTTGAAGCGGGCTGTCTGGCATAATTGGCCGCCGCACTATTGAAATTTGCGTCGGCGGCCTTATTTTAAAGACACTTTCTTCCCATTTTGGAGTTTTCCACATGAAACGTATTTTCTTGTTCCTGGCCACCAATATCGCAGTGATGCTTGTCATGAGCGTCGTGCTGTCATTGCTGGGCGTGGACCGTTTCCTGACTCGCGCCGGCCTCAACCTGCCGATGCTGATGGTGTTTTCGCTGGTGGTCGGCTTCACCGGCTCGATCTTCTCGCTGCTGATCAGCAAGCAGATGGCGAAATGGTCGACCGGCGCCCGGGTGATCACATCGCCTTCGAATTCGACCGAAATGTGGCTGGTGGATACGGTCGGCAAGCTGGCGCAGCGCGCCGGCATCGGCATGCCGGAAGTGGCAGTGTATCAGGGCGAGGCCAATGCGTTCGCCACCGGCGCTTTCAAGAACTCGGCGCTGGTTGCGGTATCGACCGGTTTGCTGGAAAGCATGACCAAGGAAGAAGTGGAAGCGGTGCTGGGCCATGAAATCGCCCACATCGCCAATGGCGACATGGTCACCATGACCCTGATCCAGGGGGTGGTCAACACCTTTGTGGTGTTCCTGTCGCGCATCATCGGTTATGCTGTCGACCGCGCCTTGTCGCGTGGAAATAATGATGGTCCTGGCATCGGCTATATGGCGACTGTGTTGGTGTCGCAGATTGTGCTGGGCATAGGCGCATCGATGATCGTGGCCTGGTTCTCGCGCCATCGCGAATTCCGCGCCGACGCCGGCTCCGCCAAGCTGCTGGGCAGCGCCTTGCCGATGCAAAAGGCGCTGGCGCGCCTGGGCGGCATTGAACCGGCGACCTTGCCGGAATCGATGGCGGCCCTGGGCATCAACGACAAGCCGGGCTTCATGGCGCTGTTTTCCAGTCATCCGCCGATCGAACAACGCATTGCAGCCTTGCGCAATCCGCAAGTCACTGCACTGTAATTTCTTTTGAATTGGCGGCGCTAGCCTTCGGGTTAGCGCCGTTTTTCATTTTTTTGAGCTGAACCGCCATGAGCCAGTTTTTCCAGATCCACCCGGACAATCCGCAACTGCGCCTGATCAAGCAGGCAGTCCAGATCATCCAGGCCGGCGGCATCGTCGCCTTGCCGACCGACTGCTGCTATGCGCTGGTCTGCCAGCTGGACAACAAGGATGCGGTCGACCGCGTGCGGCGCATCCGCGGCGTCGACGACAAGCATCACCTGACCATGCTGTGCCGCGACCTGAGCGAGATCTCGCTGTACGCCAAGGTCGACAACCGCCAGTTCCGGCTGCTGAAAAGCGCGACGCCTGGCGCTTATACCTTCATCCTGGAAGCCACCAAGGAAGTGCCGCGCCGCCTCAGCCATCCGGCGCGCAAGACCATCGGCCTGCGCGTGCCGCAGCACAGTATCGTCAGTGCGGTGCTGGAGGAGCTGGGCCAGCCGCTGATCGGCACCACCCTGATCCTGCCGGGAGCGGAGCAGGCTTTGACCGATCCGGAAGAGGTGCGCGACCAGCTGGAAAAACAGATCGAACTGGTGATCGACGGCGGCGCCTGCAGCCTGGAACCGACTACCGTGATCGACCTCAGCGGTGATGAGCCGGAGCTGATACGCCAGGGACGCGGCGACGCCGGTTTGTTTGGTTTCTGATTCCTGGCGCCAGGGCGCCGCTAGCAGCGCCCATATTGTCTTTTTGAAAACCTTCTTGATCAAACCATCCTGTAGCGGATCTTTTACGGTCCCCGCGCCGGATGCCAACGCTGCTCTGATAGAATCCCGCCCATGAATGATCTTATCCAAACCGTCGCAGTGTATGCGCTGCCCGTGTTGTTCGCCATCACGCTGCACGAAGCCGCGCATGCCTACGCCGCCAAGTATTTCGGCGACTCCACCGCCTACATGCTGGGCCGCATGAGCCTCAATCCGATCAAGCACATCGATCCGTTCGGGACTATCCTGATCCCGATCCTGCTGTATTTTTCGACCGGCGGCGCCTTCTTGTTCGGCTATGCGAAGCCGGTGCCGATCAATTTCGGCCAGCTGCGCAAGCCCAAGCGCGACATGGCCTGGGTAGCGCTGGCGGGACCGGCGGCGAACTTCGTGATGGCGCTGTTCTGGCTGCTGGTGCTGATCGGACTGGCGGCGTTCAAGGTGCAGGAAGATTTCTTTGCCTTGATGGCGCGCGCCGGCATCCTGACCAATCTGGTGATGTTCGCTTTCAATCTGTTTCCGATCCCGCCGCTGGATGGCGGCCGCATTCTGACCAGCCTGTTGCCGAACAAGTACGCTTATAAATTTGCCCAGATCGAACCCTACGGCTTCTTTATCGTCATGGCGCTGGTGCTGTTGAAAGTATTGTATTTCTGGATGACGCCCGTGATGTCGATTGCCCAGACCGCGCTGCAATGGATAGTCTCGCCGCTGCTGTTGTTGTTAAACTGAGTTCGCCCCTTTTCTGACCGCTAATACTAACTATGTACCCTGACCGCGTTGTCTCTGGCATGCGCCCGACTGGCGCCCTGCATCTTGGCCACTACCACGGTGCGCTGAAGAACTGGGTAAGGCTGCAAGCTGAATTGCCTTGCCTGTTTTTTGTCGCCGACTGGCATGCGTTGACCACGCATTACGACGATCCGAGCGTGATCGAAACCAGCGTCTGGGACATGGTGGTCGACTGGCTGGCGGCCGGCGTCGATCCCTCGCAGGCGACCCTGTTCATCCAGTCCAAGGTGCCGGAACACGCCGAACTGCATCTGCTGCTGTCGATGGCGACGCCGCTGGGCTGGCTGGAGCGGGTGCCGACCTACAAGGACCAGCAGGAAAAGCTGGCCGACCGCGACCTCGCCACCTACGGCTTCCTCGGCTATCCGCTGCTGCAGGCGGCCGACGTCCTGATCTATCGCGCCAGCCAGGTGCCGGTGGGCGACGACCAGGTGCCGCATATCGAAATGATGCGCGAAATCGCGCGCCGCTTCAATCATCTGTACGGCAAGGAAAAGGGCTTCGAGGAAAAGGCTCAGGAAGCCGTCAAGAAGCTGGGCAGCAAGCGCGCCAAGCTGTACAACGAGTTGCGCACCCAGTTCCAGCAGCAAGGCAGCGAGAACGCGCTGGAGCAGGCCAAAGCCATGCTGGACGACGCCCAGAACCTGTCGATGATCGACCGCGAACGCCTGTTCGGCTTCCTCGAAGGCAGCCGCAAGCTGATCCTGTCGGAACCGCAGGCGCTGCTGACCGAGTCCTCGCGCCTGCCGGGACTGGATGGCCAGAAGATGTCCAAGAGTTATGGCAATGCCATCGCCTTGCGTGAAGAAAAGGATGTGGTCAGCAAGAAGGTGCGCACCATGCCGACCGACCCGGCGCGCGTGCGCCGCACCGATCCGGGCGACCCCGACAAATGTCCGGTATGGCAGTTCCACGTCGTCTATTCCGACGACGCCACCCGCGAGTGGGCGGCCAAGGGCTGCCGCAGCGCCGGCATCGGCTGTCTTGAATGCAAGCAGCCGGTGATCGACGCCATCATCCGCGAGCAGGAGCCGATGCACGAGCGCGCCCAGCAATACCTGGACGATCCGTCGCTGGTGCGGGCCATCGTGGCGGACGGCTGCGACCATGCGCGCAAGCTGGCGCAGGACACCATGCGCGACGTGCGCGAAGCCATGGGCCTGGGTTATAGCTGATCTGGAATCGTCAATGAGCGCCCCGGCCAGCACCGCATCTAGTCCCATCTCGCCCTGGATCAGCCGCTTCGGCCGCCTGTTGCCGGCCGGCGCCGTGCTGGACCTGGCTTGCGGCACCGGCCGTCATGCCCTGTGGCTGGCCAGCCTGAGCCAGAACCTGAGCGTGCTGGCGGTCGACCGCAATCCGGCCGCGCTGGCCGAGATCAATGCAGTCGGCGTCGCTACCCTCCAGGCCGACCTGGAAAGCGGCGACAACGAAGCGCTGGCGCAGCTGTTCCGGCCCCATCGTTTCAGCGGCGTGGTGGTCACCAATTACCTGCACCGCCCCTTGTTTCCGCTGATTCTGGACAGCATCGCGGCGCAGGGCGTATTACTCTACGAAACATTTGCCGCCGGCAATGAGCACTTTGGCAAGCCTGCCAATCCCGATTTCCTGCTGCAGCCGGGCGAACTGCTGGCCCTGCTGGCGGCCGACAGCGACAGCCGCTGGCATGTGCTGGCCTATGAGGACGGCTTCGTCGAGCAGCCGAAGGCGGCCATGGTGCAGCGCATTTGCGCCATCAAACAGGCCAGCGGCGTCGCTTCGACGCGGCGCATTGCCTGAAACCCTGGCGGCTCCTCTGCTTGGTTGCCGCAAGGTAATAGTATTTGTACCTTGTTTTACAAGCGGAAATACCCCACAGCCACTGTGATCCGCTACAATCAGTCTTTTATTTTTTCGCATTCACGATCATGATCAAGGGCAGCATTGTTGCAATCGTTACTCCCATGCATACCGACGGCAGTCTCGACTTGCCGGGTTTGCGCAAGCTGATTGACTGGCATATCGCCGAAGGCACCGATGCGATCGTCATCGTCGGCACTTCAGGCGAATCGCCGACTGTCACGGTTGAAGAGCATTGCGCCCTGATCAAGCTGGCGGTCGACCACGCTGCCAAGCGCATTCCTATCATTGCCGGAAGCGGCGGCAACTCCACAGCGGAAGCGATTCAGCTGACCCGCTTTGCCAAGGAAGCCGGCGCCGATGCCTCGCTGCAGGTCGTGCCTTACTACAACCGGCCGACGCAAGAGGGCATGTACCAGCATTTCAAGAAGATCGCCGAATCGGTCGACTTGCCTATCATCCTGTATAACGTCCCTGGCCGCACCGTTGCCGACATGAGCAACGAAACCATCTTGCGCCTGGCGCAGGTGCCGGGAATTATCGGCGTCAAGGATGCCACCGGCAATATTGGCCGCGGCTCCGACCTGATCCGCCTGGCGCCGCCTGAGTTTGCCGTCTATTCCGGCGACGACGCCACGGCCATGGCGCTGATGTTCTGCGGCGGCAAGGGCAATATTTCCGTTACCGCCAACGTCGCTCCGCGCGACATGCATCTGCTGTGCGTGGCGGCAATGAACGGAAACGTCGCGGAAGCTGTCAAATTGAATAACAAGCTTTTGCCTTTGCATAACAAGTTATTTGTGGAGCCGAATCCCTTGCCCGTGAAATGGGCGCTTACCGAAATGGGCATGATGGCGGACGGTATCCGTTTGCCGTTGGTGCCGCTGGCAGCCGAATATCATGAAACCGTCCGCGCGGCGTTGCGTGAAGCGGGTGTATTACAATAAGCTGCGCTGACAGGCGTTTTTCCTAGAACTTCCTTCGTCTTTTTGATCCTGTATCCACATGACTATTCGCAAGAACATTCCATCGACTCAATTCAGTTTCCCGCAACGTGGCATTGTTATCGCTTTGGCGCTGGCCGGTCTGGCAGGATGCTCTTCGATCAATTCGGTGCTTGAACCGGATCGTATCGATTACAAAAGCGCAGGCAAGGTAACGGCGCCGAAGCTGGACATCCCGCCCGACCTGACCCAGCTGCAGCGTGAAAACCGCTACGCCATTCCTGATACGAATGCAGGCACTGCCACGGCTTCCGGCTACAACCTGGAGCAAGGTGCACGTCCCGCCGCGGCATCCGCGGCTGTCGCGCCGAATGCGGCGCCGGACATGCATATCGAGCGCGACGGTTCGCAGCGCTGGCTGGTAGTCAACGCAACGCCAGACAGCCTGTGGCCTAAGGTCAAGGATTTCTGGCAGGATTCGGGCTTCCTGATCAATATCGAAAATCCGGAAACCGGCGTGATGGAAACCGACTGGGCTGAAAACCGCGCCAAGATTCCGCAGGATTTCGTGCGCAACACCCTGGGCAAGGTTTTTGATTCGCTGTACTCGACAGGTGAGCGCGACAAGTTCCGCACCCGTCTGGAACGCGGCCCGAACGGCACTACCGAAATCTACATCAGTCACCGCGGCGCCGAAGAAGTCTTGTCCGGCGCGCAAAAGGAATCCAGCATCTGGACCTCGCGTCCCGCCGATCCGCAGCTGGAAGCAGAATTCCTGTCGCGCCTGATGGGTCGCCTTGGCGCCGATGAAGTCAAGGCCAAGGCCGCTGTCGCCAATACGCCGTCGCTGAACGCGCGTTCCAAGCTGGTCAAGAACGCCGCCGGCGATTTCGTCCAGGTCGATGAAGGCTTCGACCGCGCATGGCGCCGTGTCGGCCTGGCGCTGGACCGTGTCGGCTTTACCGTGGAAGACCGCGACCGTACACAAGGCGTGTACTTCGTGCGTTACGTTGACCAGGATGCGGATGCCAAGGACAAGAAATCGGACAAGGGTTTCTTCGCCAAGATATTCAGCAGCTCGGACAGCGACAAAGCGAAGAATGCAGCCAGCTACCGCATCGCAGTCAAGGGTTCGGACACTGGCAGCCAGGTCACCGTACTCAACAAGGACGGCAAACCTGAGTTGTCGAAGACATCCGACAAGATCCTGGCATTGTTGAATGAGCAGCTGAAGTAAATAATCTGTTTGTCCCGAACGATTGCAGTGCGTTTCTTGTGCTTAGGCTCCGTCAGGAAATAACTTGAACATTTGGGCGGCCGTAGCTGGCGCGTTGCTGCCGCTGTTACGTTCGCCGCCGCTTGCAGTGCTCGCACTGCGGCGCGTCGGGCGCCTTGCATCGCATCCAGCTACGGCCGCCCAAATGCCCAACTTATTCCCTAACGGGACCTAAGGATCTATCCTTGAAATTCGCAAGCTTGGGTAGTGGTAGTGAAGGCAACGCACTGCTGATATCGGCAACTTCTGCCGGCAGCACGACTAATGTCATGCTCGACTGCGGTTTCGGCATACGCGAAACCGAAAGACGCCTGGCCCGCCTGGGCCTGGATGGCGCCTCCCTCTCTGCCATCGTCGTCACCCACGAACATCAAGACCACATCGGCGGCGTTTTCAAATTCGCCCGCCGCTATCGCTTGCCGGTCTGGCTTACCTACGGCACCTTCCAGGCGCTGCGCCAGGACTGCTCCGGCGTGACAGTCGGCTTTTGCCGCGACGGCGCAGCGCTCGCCATCGGCGATCTGCAATTGACTCCCTATACGGTTCCGCACGATGCGCGCGAGCCGGTGCAATACGTCGCCACCGACGGCAAGCACAAGCTGGGCGTGCTGACCGACGCCGGCAAGCTGACCGATCATCTGGTGCAAGCCTTGGGTGGCAGCGATGCGCTCGTGCTGGAGTGTAATCATGACCGTGAGATGCTGCGCAATTCGGCCTATCCGCCTTCACTCAAGCGGCGCATAGGCGGCGAATACGGCCATTTGTCGAACCAGGCGGCGTGCGAAATTCTGAAGGCGCTGGACCAGTCGCGCTTGCGCAAGGTGGTGGGGGCGCATCTGAGCGTGCGTAATAATTTGCCGGAGCTGGCTTACGCGGCGTTATGCGATGCGCGTCACAATGAACAGGTGGAGATTACGATCGCTTGCCAGGAAGAGGGATTCAGCTGGATCGAGATTTGAGTGCTTGCGGCTAGTGGCATGACATGACGCTAGAGCAGCACGCAAGGCAGGTTTGCTGCGAAAATACAGGCAAAAAAAAGCCGACCAGAGGTCGGCTTTTTCTACGCAACCAATGATTACTTGGAAGCAGCAGGAGCGGCAGCAGCTTTAGCAGCGTCAGCAGCAGCGTCAACAGCTGTGTGAGCAGCATCAGCAGCAGCGGAACCAGCGGCAGCAGCAGCGGAACCAGCAGCAGCGCCAGCATCGGCAGCAGCGGAACCAGCAGCAGTTGCAGCAGCAGCAGCGTCGGATGCAGCGGAAGCAGCAGCGTCAGCGGCAGCAGGTGCAGCCATTGGAGCTGGAGCAGCAGCGTCAGCAGCAGGAGCTTCGTCTTTTTTGCCGCAAGCAGCCAGAGTCAGAGCCAACAGGGATGCGATCAACAGTGTTTTTTTCATGAATGTTCCTTCAGTAGTAATCAAAATTTTTGCGATGAATAATTACCGGTAATTATCGCTCTACAGGATGTTTTCGCAGTGCTTTGCCGGGACTGCGCATCGCGATGCAACAAAAACTTTCCAGCTCAGGATTATAGCCGGAATTTGTTAAATATGACATTGACGGTTTGCTATTTGGTAAGAATTTGTATCAACGCAACAGCGCTTTTCAATCTTACGGGAGCCGCTTCAATTCCATGGGTGATGCATGAGTGCTGCCAACTGTCAGAATTACAGTTGAAAATCGCGACGCGATTGCGGTCCGAACGGTGATTATGACATTCGTCGTTTTCTGCCGTAGGGACTTCGTATTTGTTAAATACTGTCAACCGTGAATAATATTTAAGCAAACTGGTAGTAAATATTAATTTAATGTTTGTTTTATTATTAATTACATTTAACGAATTTCTATTTGATTCTATGCTGCTATTTTATGTGCCGATTTCTTCGCCTTTAGCCGCCATTCAAATATCTTAATCGCGATAATGAGGTCGCGATCTTTTTTTTCGGGGTTGGAAACGGATGTTTTCGGAGCATGTCACTTTTCCGGAAACATCTCGTCACAATCAGCCCAGCGTAACCCAGCCGTCTTCATACCAGGTGTACAGCGCATCCAGCACGTCGGTCGATACTTTGGCAGCCGCTGCGCCGTCCAGCCGGCGCTCGTCTGCCAGCAAGGTCAGGGATGCCTTGTCGGCGCGGCCGATGGCAAACGATTCGCCATTGATAAACACATGCTTGCCGCGGTACAGCATCTGGGTCTTGCGCGAGAGCGCTACGCCGCGCTTGTTCAATGCCGCGGTAAAGCGCGCCAGCGTCAGCGGCTTGGCGGGCGATTCGAAAAATACGCTGGCTTTCGGTTCGGACAGGTACTGGCCAACGAAAATGGCGATGTCGTCATCGGTAAAGCGCACTTTATTCAATTCGTCTGAAATCTGAGTCAGCATGCTGGCGCTGATTTCCGCCGGATGCTTGCTGGTCTCCAGTTGCGGATCTGCATAGCGGCCGGGCAGATCGATCGAATCGGCCATGAACTGCAGGAAGGCTTCGCCCAGTTCTTGAAACGGCGGCGCACGGAAGCCGATGGAGTAGGTCATGCATTCGCCGACGGCGACGCCATCGTGCGCATATTGCGGCGGCAGGTAGAGCATGTCGCCGGGTTCGAGCACGAACTCGTCCTCGTGCTTGAAATTCTTGAGGATCTTCAGGGCGCTGCCTTCCACCAGGGTCAGGTCCTGGGTAGCGCCGATTTTCCAGCGGCGCTGGCCATGCGCCTGCAGCAGGAACACGTCGTAAGAGTCGAAGTGCGGACCGACGCCGCCGGTGTCGGTGGCGTAGCTGATCATCAGGTCGTCCAGGCGGGCGTCGGGAATGAAGCGGAACTGGCGCAGCAGAGCGTCGGCGTTGTCGTCATGCAGGTTGACGCCTTGCACCAGCAGGGTCCAGTCTTTTTGCGCAGCGGTCGGCAAATCGGTCAACGGACCGTTGCTGACTTGCCATTTCTGCTTGAAGTGAGTGACCAGCCGCGATTCGACGTCGTCGCGGCGGGCCAGTTCAAACAGGGCCTCGGGCGACAGCAGCGGTTTAAAGCCGGGTAAGGCTTGGCGTATAAGCAGCGGCTTTTTGTGCCAGTAGTCGCGCAGGAATTGTGCGGGCGTCAGTGCGCCCAGGAGTGTGGAATTTTTCATGCGCGTATTATATCGGGTTGCTTGCCGTAAAATTAGGCAGGATCGTGGATTCCGTGCACTACCGGTATTTTCCAGCGGCCTGGGCTGACGTTGAACGAGTAAATTTTGCGTTCCCGGCAAGGCTGAGCCATTCCGGCGGGTATAATCCCAACGCATGTTAAATGAAAGGAATGATCATGAAGATTGCCAAAAATACGGTAGTGACTGTACGCTACAAATTGTCAGATGCCCAAGGCAATCTGATCGAGGAAAGCAGCGAGCCGATGGTGTATTTGCACGGCGGTTATGAAAACACGCTGCCGAAAATCGAAGAAGCACTGGATGGCAAGGAAACCGGCTACCACACCGAACTGCAGGTCGAGCCGGACGACGCCTTTGGCGAATACGATTCGAATCTGGTCAAGATAGAGCCGCGCAATCGTTTGCCGACACCGCTGGAAGTCGGCATGCAGTTCGAAGGCACGCCAGACAATGAAGATGAAGAAGAGCAAGCCCTGATTTTCACGGTGACCGATATCGCCGACGACAAGGTCGTGCTCGACGGTAATCATCCGCTGGCCGGCATAGCCTTGCGTTTCGATCTGAACGTGACGGAAGTCCGCGCCGCGACAGAAGAAGAAATCGCGCATCAGCATGTCCACGGCGCCCACGGTCATCATCACGACGACCAGGATGAAGACGGCGCGGACGACCATTTCCGCAGCCATCCTATCCACTAAATCGCCGGGCGGTGATTGCCGCCCATGCGACCCCGCTCCGGAAAATGCCTAAGCCTGTGATTCAGGCCTAGGTGAACAAAGCTTGCGCTTCACGCCGCATTTCCGGGGCCAGCTGGCCAGCCCCCTTGGCCAGGTTGACTTGCTTGGCAGCCCTTGCCACGGCAACCATCGTTTGCTCCAATTGATAGCCGCCTTTCCACGCTAGCCACGCAAAGATGTCAGCCAGATGCCAGATGGCGACGTTGCCATCATGGATCGGGGCTGGGAAACTGGCGTTGTTAACCATCAGCTTGCGCATGTTCTGGCGACTCACTCCCAGTAATTCCGCGACATCGGTCAGGCCGACGAAATCGGGCGTCGCCTCGATCAGGCTGGCGCCGGGAATGGCGCGCTTGACGTCTGCCAGCGCGCTCAGCGCCGCTGTCTCGGCCGATGCCGATTCGCGGGTGAAGGCGAGGGCGATGCGGCGCACCTGGCCGACGCCGACCAATGCATCGTCGCAGCCTGCTGCGCCCAGGCGTTCCATCAGCTTGTCGTGGTCGCAGTCGCTGGGGGAAAGCTGGTATTTCAGGGTGAAAGTGTATTCCATGGCCTTACTCCCGATCTTTGCTTGATATCTGTTGCCCGTGCGTAGTGCAGTTGTCCACCACGCGTTTTAATGCGCGGGCATGATTGCCTGGATTCCTCGGCGTGCTCCAGATGCAGGTGATGCAGAATTCTCCGCAACGGCATTCCGCATCGTTATATGGGCAATAAATCTTGCCCCAGGCGTGGCTGCCGCCGATTTTTATCCGCCAGCCCTGGCTTTCTGCGTGTTTCAGAGACGCTTCAACTTCCTTGTGCGGATGGGCGGGCGAGTCATGAATGTCTCCAGTCTAGATGGAAGAATCAAGGGTGTCAAGTGACAACCATGTTATTGCTGTTTTGGCATGTAAACAAACAGACTTTATCTTCGCAGGAGAACGTGCTTAAAAATGGCTTTTTTGTCAATCAATGCGGAATTTAGGCGTGTCCTTAGAATGCGGTTTCCAAGGCGGGGATTAAAAGTTTAGCGGCGCGACAGCTTGGCCTGGTCGGCGCTCTTGCCTAGATCGAACAGTTTGGGATTGGCAGGGTCGACACTGACTTTCAGCCAGCTGCCGCTGACCTCCAGGTCGCCCAGGTTACGCTGCCAGACGATAGTCGTCGAGTTCGGTGCATCGGCGCCGTGCGGGCCGTGGATGATCAGCACCTTGCCGCCAAACTGGCTGGCGTGGGCGCTGATGCGCTGACGGATTTCGGCAAAGCCGTCACGCTTGACGTTAAAGTCGAATACCCGGTGGCGCTGGGTAGCCAGCGGATCGCCGTCGCAAAACAGGACGACTGCATCCGCCTTTTTTTGCGTCGCATTCAGGAAAATCCGCTGCAGCCATTCGCGGTTGGCGATCTGGCGGTCTTCAAATTCGCTGTTGCGGCCGCCTTCCGCCATGTAGTGGTTGTTGCTGGCCGGCAGATTGATGGTGGCGAACACCACATTGCCGATTTCCCACCTGGCGTTTTCCACATAGCTGTGGAATTTTGGCGAAGTCGATTGCCTGATCAGCGGGATCTTGCTGTCGCCAAAAGAAAATTCGTCGGAAAAGAACAGATCGCGTACCCGGTTCAGGCGTTCGATTGCAGCCGAGCGGTCGGCCGCGGTACGGCATGCCACCCAGTCGCTGGCAGAGAGCGACACGATCAGGCCGTTCTTTGCACTGCTCAGCAAGGTCTTGCGCTGGCTGTACAGCTGGTCTGAGCACGGTTCGCTGCCAGCCTTGATGCCATTCGCCACCACAAACGCCAGGTTGTCGGCGTCGGTTTCGGTGATGGCGTTGCGCAGCGTGGTCTCGTCCGAATCGCTGCGAAACGCATGGGCGATCACGCCAAAGCTGAAGCTGGTGGTGTCTGCCAGCGCCATACCGCAATTCATCGTCAGCGCCGCCGCCAGACTGAGCAGCAGCATCAGTCTGGACGGCAGGAGTGGCGGTGAGTTGCGTTGCGGCGCGGCTTTCATCAGTTTTTTTGCGCAGTCGTCAGATGTTTCAGGCGGTACAGCTGTTCCAGCGCTTCGCGCGGCGTCAGGGCGTCGGGGTCGATGCTGTCCAGGGTTGCGATCAGCTCGCCGCCCAGGGCCGCGCTGCCGTCGCCGTCGTCAGCTTCTTCCTGCGTGCCGATGCTGGCGGCCTGCGCAAACAGGTCGAACTGCGGCGTCGCCTGCATCGATTGCGATTCCAGCAAAGCCAGGTGCTTGCGGGCAGCGCGGATCACAGGCGACGGCACGCCAGCCAGCTGCGCTACCTGCAAGCCGTAACTTTGCGAAGCAGGACCGGCCTGCACCGCGTGCAGGAACACGATGCTGTCCTTGTGCTCGACCGCCGACAGATGCACATTGGCGGCCGACGGATGCAAGTCCGGCAGCTGGGTCAGTTCAAAATAGTGGGTGGCGAACAAGGTAAAGCTGCGGCTGACGTCGATCAGATGGCGTGCAATCGCCCAGGCCAGTGCGAGGCCGTCGAAGGTGGAGGTGCCGCGCCCCACTTCGTCCATCAGCACCAGCGAATTCTCGCTGGTGCCGTTGAGGATGGCGGCAGATTCAGTCATCTCTACCATGAAGGTGGAGCGGCCGCCGGCCAGGTCGTCGGCGGCGCCGATACGGGTGAAAATGCGATCGATCGGTCCCAGCACTGCGCTGTCGGCCGGCACATAGCTGCCGACATAGGCCAGCAGGGTGATCAGCGCGACTTGCCGCATGAAGGTCGATTTACCGCCCATGTTGGGGCCGGTGATCAGCAGCAGCTTGCGCTCGGCCGAGAGCTGGCAGTCGTTGGCGATGAAGCGTTCGATCTGCTTTTCAACCACCGGATGGCGGCCTTGCACGATCTGGATCGCCGGTTCCGCCACCAGCTGCGGCAGGCACCAGTCGTGGCGTGCGGCATGATCCGCCAGCGCTACCAGGGTGTCGAGCTGGGCCAGCGCGTGGGCGATATTCTGCAGGGTGCCGATGTGCGGCGCCAGGTCTTGCAGGATCTGTTCGTACAGCATTTTCTCGCGCACCAGGGCGCGCTCTTGCGCCGACAACGCCTTGTCTTCAAACGCCTTCAGTTCCGGCGTGATGTAGCGTTCGGCGTTCTTCAGCGTCTGGCGGCGCCGGTAATCGTCCGGCACCTTGGTGGTCTGGCCGTGGGTGACTTCGATATAGAAGCCATGCACCTTGTTGTATTCGACCCGCAGGTTGGCGATGCCGGTGCGGGCCCGCTCGCGCGTTTCCAGATCGACGAGGAACTGGCCGGCGTTTTCAGACAGCCCGCGCAGTTCGTCCAGTTCGGCGTCGAAGCCGGTGGCGATGACGCCGCCGTCACGCACCATGGTCGAGGGCTCCGCGGCAATCGCGCTTTGCAGCAGCTGCAGGCAGTCGGTCGGAGTTGCCAGCGCAGTTTGCAGCTCGCGCAGCAAGGGCGCCGGGCTGTCGCTATCGCACAGGGCGATGTCGGCGCGCAGCGCATCGAGCTGCTGCAAGCCGTCGCGCAAGCCGGCCAGGTCGCGCGGCCGGGCCGAGAGCAGGGCGATGCGGGCGGTGATGCGTTCGATATCCGGCACCGCGCTCAGCGTGCTGGAAATGGCGCTGCCGGCATCCGCCGCGATCAAGGCGCCGATCGCCGCATGGCGGCCGCGCGCCACGCTCTGTTCGCGCTTGGCGTGATGCAGCCAGTGGCGCAGCAGGCGCGAACCCATCGCGGTGCGGCAGTGGTCCAGCAGGGAGAACAGGGTCGGCGCGCCGGAAGCGGCATCCTGGCCGCGGATGGTTTCCGTCAGCTCCAGGTTGCGGCGGGTGGCGGCGTCCAGCCCGATGAATTCATTTTCGGTTTCCACAGTCAGCGTGCGCACGTGCTGCAAGCCCTTGCCCTGGGTCGACTGGGCGTAGCGCAGCAAGGCGCCGGCCGCGCCGATGGCTGCGCTCAAGCCCTCGGCGCCGAAGCCGCTCAGGGTGCTGACGGCGAGCTGGTCGAGCAGCGATTTCTGGCCGTGGGCGATATCGAAGTGCCATTCCGGCACCGTGGTGGCCTTGTCGACCACGCCCTTGGCCAGCATGGCGTCAACCATATCGGCTACCAGCACCTCGGCCGGCGCGATGCGCTCCAGCTCCTGCTTCAGCAGGGTGTCCAGGGTCGCCGCTTCGCAGGCGAATTCCATCATCTTGAGGGCGCCGCTGGCGAGCGACAGCCAGGCCATGCCGACCTTGAGCGTCTTGCGCTGCTGGGTGACGAACAAGGACAGCAGCGGCTGGTCGGATTTTTCCGGCAAGAGGTTGGAATCGGTCAGGGTGCCGGGCGTGATCACGCGCAGCACTTTACGGTCGACCGGGCCCTTGCTGGTGGCCGGGTCGCCGATCTGCTCGCATAGCGCGACCGATTCGCCCAGCTTGATCAGCTTGGCCAGGTACTGGTCGGCCGAATGGAAGGGTACGCCGCACATCTTGATCGGCGCGTTGTTGTAAGTGCCGCGCGAGGTCAGCGTGATGCCGAGCAGGCGCGTGGCCTTTTCCGCATCTTCGAAAAACAGTTCGTAGAAATCTCCCATCCGGTAGAACACGAGCGTGTCCGGATAGTCGGCCTTGATGCCGAGATATTGCTGCATGCCGGGTGAAACTTTTTGTGCCGCTACCGTCATTGGGCGGCTCGCTGATAAAAAACTGAGTGCATTAAATGGGTTCTTTCTCAGGCGCCGCTGGCGCCCGACTGCAAGGGTATTCGGGTCTGGTGGGCTGTGACAGTCCACTAGCCGATATTGTAAGCGGAAGCAGGCCCAGCCGCCATTTCTTTGCGGTTTCGACAATCATGACGAGGCAGGCAGAGGCGGCGCCTGGCCGCCTGCGGCTGTCAACGTGGCGGGGCGCTGTCCTGGTAGAACATTTCCCGCATCAGGAACTGCTGCAGTTCCTCGGTATCCTTGAGGCGCGCGCTCAGGGTGATCACGCGTCCCAGCCGTTGCGAGCGCCAAGGGATGTCGGTCTGGGTCTTCTTGCGGATCATGTCGATCATCTTGTTGACGATGGCGGCTTCGATGCTGATTTCGCCGCCGCGCTCGACCGGGATGTATTGGGTAGCGCTGCGGTTGTTGTCGGTGCTCCAGCCGTGGAACACCAGGTTGGCGCGGAACGGCGTCTTGTCGCGCACCTCGAAGATGCCGCCGTTCTTTGCCTTGTCTATGCCCATCCAGCCGCGTTGCGCCTGGATGTTGGCCTTGGCGATGTCGTTGGGCGACTGCGGCGCTTCCTCGCTGGGCGAATCTTCGCCGGCCATGGCGCGTTCCTGCGCCTGCGCGGCTTCACGCTGCTCGCGCCGGGCTTGCAGCTGCGTGGAAAAATCTTCCTGTACCGATTGTGCATACTTGGGAGCGTCCGGTTGCGGCGTGACTATGGTGCGCGGGGCCTCCGGCGTGACCGGCATGCGTTCCTGGGCCACCTTGGGCGGAGTGCGGCGCGGCTTGGCCGGCGCCGGCGCTGTCTTGGGCTTGGCCGGCGGGGTCTTGACCGTGGGTTTCGGTGTGCTGCGCGGCGCCGGCGCCAAGGTGATGCTGACGGCGCCCATGCTGCCTTGCGTCGGGGATGTCAGTTCGACCGGCAGCTGCGTCAGCAGATACCAGATGCCGGCCACGTGGAACAGGATGGAAATCAGTATGCCAACGATCTTGGGGATGCGTTGCTGATTGGCGCGCCGCTTGTCCAGCCACGACAGTTTGCCTCGTTTTACACTCCCTTCCTTCATCGGTTCAGCCTTGTTTGGTCGACTTGCATGCAAGTCCGCCGGCAGCGCCTGGCGCTGCCGTATTGTTCATGAATAAAAAGCCAGCACTTAAGGGGGCCAATAAGGTGCCCGACAAGTTGCACGGTAAATGGCTCATTTTACGGTAACCAGTTCAAAACGCCATGGCCGGCCACCCGTCCGGATGCCAGGCAGGCGGTCAGCAGGTAGCCGCCGGTGGGGGCTTCCCAGTCGAGCATCTCACCGGCGCAAAACACGCCCGGCAAGGCGCTCAGCATCAGTTGCGGATCCATGCTCTCAAACGCTACGCCGCCGGCGCTGCTGATGGCTTCGTCGATCGGACGCGGCGCCAGCAAGGTCAGCGGCAATGCCTTGATCGCATGCGCCAGGCGCAGCGGTTCGATGAAATCGGCGGGCGCCACCAGTTCTCTCAGCAAGCCAGTCTTGACGCCCTTTAGCCCGAGCCGGCTTTGCAGGTGGCTGGACCAGGAGCGGGCGCCGCGCGGCCGTGCAACTTCGTCGATCACGCGCTGCAGCGGCCAGTCGGGCAGCAGGTCGATGTGGATCGTCGTACCTGCGTTGTCCGCGGCGATGCTGTCGCGCAGGCCGGCCGAGAGGGCATACACCAGGCTGCCTTCGATGCCATCGGCGGTGACTACAAATTCGCCTTGTTTCCGTGTCGCTGGCTGAGTGTCGTCGGCGCCGGTCAGGATGGCGACCGATTTCAGGTGCTGGCCGGCGAAGCGGCTGCGGAAATATTCGCTCCAGCCAACGTCGAAGCCGCAATTGGACGGCCGCAGCGGCGCTACCTGCACCGCGCGCTGCTGCAGCAGCGGCACCCATCTGGCGTCGGAACCGAGCCGCGCCCAGCTGCCGCCGCCGAGCGCCAGCACGACCGCATCGGCCTTGACGCTTTGCTGGCCAAGTGGGGTCTCGAAAGCGAGGGCGTCGTGCTGGTCCCAGCCCAGCCAGCGATGGCGCATGTGGAACTGTACGCCAGCCTGGCGCAGGCGCTGCAGCCAGGCGCGCAGCAGCGGCGCCGCTTTCATGTCGGTCGGGAAGACGCGGCCGGAGGAGCCGATGAAAGTATCGATGCCCAGCTCTTGCACCCACGCGCGCAGCGCATCCGGGCCGAACTGATCGAGCATGGGCGCGATCTGCGGGCGGCGTGCGCCATAGCGCGAGACAAAGGCGGCATAAGATTCGGAATGGGTCAGGTTCATGCCGCCTTTTCCGGCCAGCAGAAATTTGCGGCCGACCGACGGCATGGCGTCGTAGAGGTCTACCTGGACGCCGCCGGCGGCCAGCACCTCGGCCGCCATCAGGCCGGCCGGGCCGCCGCCGATGATGGCAACATGCCGCGCCGTGCTTGCTGCTGTTTGTAATTCGGGGTTATTCAACGAAGTCATCTATAGCCGGGAAACTGCCGGACGCAAAGCCGCTCGGGCAGGGGTTGCAACTTTACCATATGGCGGGCTTGCTTTAGGCAGGGAACAAGTGCCGGATGCGGGGGCAAGATGGAGGTTCGGCGCGGGATTGATCAAGGCGCTAGCCCGGGAAAACACGAAAAAAAGCCTCGGCTGCCATCGATCCAGGGGATTTTGCCGCGTCTTTCGCGTTATTTGCAGATATGTTTTTCCAGAATAATAACAAATCAAGATGAAAAAAGAGGCCGCTTTGCGGCGGCCTCTTTTACAGAGAGTTACATTTTTCTTGCCAGATAAACGCTATGAAACAATCGCGTATACCGGCCGCTATTTAACGTTTCAGCTGGCTGATATCGCGCACCGCGCCGCGGTCGGCCGAGGTCGCCATGGCGGCGTAGGCTTGCAATGCCTGCGACACGTAACGCTGGCGGTTGACCGGCTTCCAGGCGTCCTTGCCCTTGGCTTCCATCGCCGCGCGCCGTTGCGCCAGATCGCTGTCGCTGATCTTCAGGTGCATGCGGCGTTCCGGGATGTCGATTTCGATGATGTCGCCTTCTTCCACCAGGCCGATAGCGCCGCCTTCCGCCGCTTCCGGCGAAGCATGGCCGATCACCAGGCCGGAGGAGCCGCCGGAGAAGCGGCCGTCGGTAAACAGCGCGCAGGATTTGCCCAGGCCCTTGGATTTGATGTAGGAAGTCGGGTACAGCATTTCCTGCATGCCGGGACCGCCTTTCGGTCCTTCGTAGCGGATGATGACGACGTCGCCGGCGTGCACTGTGTCGCCCAGGATCGCTTCGACGGCATCGTCCTGGCTTTCAAAGACGCGGGCGCGGCCGCTGAACTTGAGGATGCTTTCATCGACGCCGGCGGTTTTGACGATACAGCCGTTTTCCGCCAGGTTGCCGTACAAGACCGCCAGTCCGCCGTCTTGCGAATAAGCGTGCGCCTTGTTGCGGATGCAGCCGTTGTCGCGGTCGGTGTCGAGGCTGGTGAAACGTTTTTCCTGGGAGAACGCGACCTGGGTCGGCACGCCGCCGGGAGCCGCGCTGAACATCTTGTGTACAGCGGGATCCTGGGTTTGCGTGATGTCGTTGTTGGCGATGGCGTCGCCCAGCGTCTTGGCGTGAATCGTCGGACGGCCGGTGTCGAGCAGGCCGGCGCGCGCCAGTTCACCCAGGATGCTGATGATGCCGCCGGCGCGGTGCACGTCTTCGATATGGTATTTGTCGGTCATCGGCGCCACCTTGCACAGGCACGGCACGTGGCGCGAGATGCGGTCGATGTCGGCCATCTTGAAATCGACTTCGGCTTCCTGCGCCGCCGCCAGCAGATGCAGCACGGTGTTGGTCGAGCCGCCCATGGCGACGTCCAGCGTCATGGCGTTTTCAAAGGAGGCCTTGGTGGCGATGCTGCGCGGCAGGACCGAGTAGTCGTCCTGTTCGTAATGGCGTTTGGCCAGTTCGACGATCAGGCGTCCGGCGCGCAGGAACAGTTCCTTGCGGTCGGCGTGGGTGGCGAGGATGGTGCCGTTGCCGGGCAGGGCCAGGCCCAGCGCTTCGGTCAGGCAGTTCATCGAATTGGCGGTAAACATGCCGGAACAGGAGCCGCAGGTGGGGCAGGCCGAGCGCTCGATTTCGGCAATGTCGGCATCGCTGACGGAGGCGTCGCCAGCCTTGATCATGGCGTCCACCAGGTCGATCTTGAAAATCTTCTGGTCGATGACGGCCACGCCCGGCAGCTTTTCAACCACCTTGCCGGCTTCCATCGGGCCGCCGGAAACGAACACCACCGGGATGTTCAGGCGCATGGCAGCCATCAGCATGCCTGGCGTGATCTTGTCGCAATTCGAGATGCAGACCATGGCATCGGCGCAATGGGCGTTGACCATGTATTCGACCGAATCGGCAATCAGTTCGCGCGACGGCAGCGAATACAGCATGCCGCCATGGCCCATGGCGATGCCGTCGTCGACCGCGATGGTATTGAATTCCTTGGCGACGCCGCCGGCCGCTTCGATTTCGCGCGCAACCATCTGGCCCAGGTCCTTGAGGTGGACGTGGCCAGGGACGAACTGGGTGAAGGAGTTGACCACCGCAATGATCGGCTTGTCGAAATCGCCGTCTTTCATGCCTGTGGCGCGCCACAGTGCGCGGGCGCCGGCCATGTTGCGGCCGTGGGTGGTGGTGCGGGAACGATATTGCGGCATGATGTGCTTCTCCGGGAAAATGGCTTCAGGGCTGACGATAGAGTGCCTTGCCCATAACGCTGTGTCAAATATATGATTTATGCTCTATTAATATGATTTGCATATATATCGAGGAAAGGGCATTTATCGATTTTTCACTATAAAAATATGCTTTATTGTTTTTATTTTCTAAAAATTAAATAAAAAATGGAAAATTATTCTAATAAATTATATTTTTAAGAAATTTTTTGCAATAATTTTCCACGTTCACACTCCTACAATAGACACAGGTAATCACGCCGTACAGTCATTTCTTGGAGGCCCCATGTCTAACCATCCTACTTCCGGTTCCCCGGCCACGCATGTCGACACGCAGCTGCTCCATTGCGGCCGCGAACCCGCGCGCTTTGGCGGGATGGTGAACACGCCGGTGTTCCGCGGCTCGACCATCATCGCCAACAACCTGGAAGACTGGGAAGCCGCGCGCCAGATCGACAATCCGATGTCCAACTACGGCCGCTTCGGCACGCCGACCACGCGCTCCTTCGAGCAGGCAATCGTCACGCTGGAAGGTGGGCACAATTGCCTGGTGTTCCCGTCCGGCCTGTCGGCCTGCACCCACAGCATCATGGCTTTCGTCAAAAGCGGCGACCACATCCTGGTCACCGATAGCGTGTACGGCCCGACCCGTACCTTCGCCGATCGCGTGCTGCGCCGCATGGGCGTCGAGGTGGAATTTTTCGATCCGCTGATCGGCGGCGACATCCGCCACCTGCTGCGGCCGAACACCAGCGTGGTGTTTGTCGAATCGCCGGGTTCCTGGACTTTCGAGGTGCAAGACATTCCCGCCATCGCCGAAGAAGCACATAAGGTCGGAGCCTACGTCCTGCTCGACAACACCTGGGCCACACCCTTGTTCTTCAAGCCCTTCGAGCATGGCGTCGATGTTTCCATCCACGCCGCCACCAAATACATCGTCGGCCATTCCGATGCCTTGCTGGGAGTCGCCAGCGCCAATGAGCGGGCCTGGAACATTCTCAAGAACGGCGCCCACGATTTCGGCCAGACCGCCGGCCCCGATGATATCTACCTGGCCTTGCGCGGCATGCGCAGCATGGCGGTGCGCCTGCGCCAGCACTCGGAGAGCGGCATCCAGCTGGCCGAGTATCTGCAGAGCCAGCCGCTGGTGGAGCGCGTGCTGCATCCGGCCTTGCCGTCCGATCCCGGCCACAAGCTGTGGCAGCGCGATTTCCTCGGCGCCAGCGGCCTGTTCACGATTGCGCTGAAAGAAGTCGGCCGGCCGGCGCTGTCCAAATTCTTCGACGGCCTGCAGCTGTTCGGCATCGGCCTGTCCTGGGGCGGCTTTGAAAGCCTGGCTTTGCCGCTGGACAAAGCGCCGACCCGGGTAGCGTCGAAGATCGTTTACCCGAATCCGCTGGTGCGCATCCATGTCGGCCTGGAAAACATCGATGACCTGATCGCCGACATGGGACTGGCATTCAAGCGCATGGAGCAGGCAATTTAAAGTCAATCCAGGCCGGCGTAGTCCAGCGGCAAAGCGGTAGTGTGCTTGATCTGCTCCATGGCGAAGCTGGCGTTGACATCGAACAGGGCATTCGACTGCGTCAGCTTCTGATACACCGTGTCGTAGGCGGCGATGTTCGGCACCACCACCCGCAGCAGGTAATCGATATTGCCGCTCATGCGGTAAAACTCCACCACTTCCGGGATCAACTTGACGGTATTGCTGAACTGGGCATACCAGCCGGCGTTATGCTGGCTGGTCTTGATCGAGACGAATACGGTCACGCCGACATTCAGCTTGTCGGCATCCAGCAGCGCCACGCGGCGCAATATCACGCCATCTTCTTCCAGCTTCTGGATGCGGCGCCAGCATGGCGTCGACGACAGGTTGACCTTTTCAGCGATTTCCGCCACCGGCGTGCTGGCGTCTTCCTGCAGGATGGCGAGAATCTGTTTATCTATTTTGTCCATGGTCGGCTTGAGTAGGAAATGGGCTGGCCGCTGCCGCGGCGCGCGAGGGTACAAGCGAGTGTAGCGCCAGTCGCTGCGCCAGTGTGATTTTGGAGTGTTTTGCCTATGCGGCTGATTGACTTTGGCGGCCGAGTGGCCGATATTGAGAGCGCAAATCTATAAATACAAGAAGGAGACATAATTGCGCATATCTTTATCTAAATCATTCCGTCTGAAACCAATGACGCGGGCGCTGACCCTGGCGACCCGCGCCGCTGCATTGATCGGCGCCGGCTTCATTGTCAGTGCCCCGGCCGGCGCCGCGAATTTTTCCCAGATGGTGTTCTTCGGCGATTCGCTGACCGACAGCGGCTATTTTAGCGGCGTCGGCCAGCAGCGCTCGTTCACCACCAATCCCGATCCGGTCTGGGCGCTGCTGCTGGCGCACAAATACGGCAACACCGCCAATCCTGCCGCCATCCTGACGCCGACCGGCGTACAGGCTGCCGGCGGCACCGACTACGCGGTCGGCGGCGCCCGCGTCACGGCGCAGAACGGCTGGCCCGATGCGGCGACAGCGCCGCTGGTGCCGACCGTCACCAGCCAGGTCAACGGCTACCTGGCGGCTAACCCGCGGCTCGACAGCAAGGGTTTGTACTCGGTCTGGGCCGGCGCCAATGACGTGTTCGGCTACACCAGCACCAGCGCCGGCGCTTTGCTCAATCCGGCGACGCAAGCGGCGACCGCCGCCTTGGTGATCCAGCAAGTTACCGGCGAAGCTACCAACGTGGTCGGACTGGTGCGGCAACTGCAGCAGGCCGGCGCGGGCACCGTGCTTGTGGTCAATCTGCCGGATGTCGGCAAGACGCCTGAAGGAATGGCGATTCCGGCGCTGGCGACCTTGTGGACGGCCTCCTCCAACAGCTTCAACGCGGCTCTGAATAATGGTTTGAACGGGCTGGGCGGGAATATCGTGGCAATCAACGCCTTCGGCATGCTGCGGGAAGTAATCGCTAATCCGTCCCTGTACGGGTTCACCAACGTCACCACGCCGGCCTGCACCACATCGTCTTCGGGCAATTGCACGACGGCGACGCTGGTTGCGCCCGGCGCCAATCAAACCTATCTGTTTGCCGACGGCGTCCATCCGACCGGCGCCGGCCATGCGGTGCTGGCGCAATATATTGAATCGGTGTTGCAGGCGCCGGGCCAGATCGGCATGCTGGCGGAAGCACCGCTGGCCGGCGCCCAAAGCTTCACCCGCGTCATCGACGACCGTCTGCGCCTGACGCCGCGCGCCGGCCAGGTGGAAGCTTTTGCCGCCTATGACAACACCCATCAGAGCCTGGATCACAATGGCAACAACCCGGGTCTGGACGGTTCGGCCAACAGCCTGACGGTCGGCGTCGATTATGCCGTCAATCAGAATGTGACGGTCGGCGGCGCCTTCAGCTTCGCCCATAACCGGGCGAATTTCGGCAATGACACTGGCGGCTTCAAGCTGGACCAGGCAATGTTGTCGGGCTACGGACAATACCGCGACGGCGCCTGGGCGCTCAACGCCATCGGCATGGCCGGCTCGCTGCAATACAACGACGTTACCCGCAACATCGTGCTGGGCGCCGCTACCCGCAGCGAAAGCGGCAGCGCCAACGGCCATCAGTTCCTGTTCCGCGTCGGCGGCCAGTATGACTTCGACCTCGGCGCGGCGACGCTCAGCCCGGTCGCCAACCTGACCTGGCAGCAGGTCAATGTCGGCGGCTATACGGAAAACGGCAACGACAGCACCGCCATGAATTTCCAGTCGCAGCGGCGCAATTCGCTGGTATCCAGCCTCGGCGCGCAAGTCACGAGCAAGCTGACGCTGGGCAGCTATACGGTGCAGCCGTTTGCCAAGCTGGCCTGGGAAAAAGAGTTTGAAGACAGCGAGCGCGACGTCCGCGCCAACCTGGTCGGCATGGCTGGCAGCTTCGGCCTCCCTGCCTATCAGGGCCCAAGCAACAGCGCCAGGCTGGAGCTCGGGGCCAGCATTGCGCTGGCCACCGATTTCACGGCCTACGCCAGCTATAACGGCCAGTTTGCGGGCGGCAACAAGACCAATTCCTTCCAGCTGGGCTTGAAAAAGGCGTTCTAACGTGTCTTGAGCGGCGGCCTATCATTTCGCCGCCCGATAAAAAAGCCGCTGGCGCAATACGCGCCAGCGGCTTTTTTCATTGCCGCAGCAGGTTCTATTCCTGCTCGGCTTTTACCGCCGGTTTGGTCGGCAACGCCGGCTTGTCGTCGAAATCCACTACCGGCAAGCCGCCGTCGAGGCCGAGGTAGTGCTCGATCAGGCCAAAGAAGCGGTCGTAGAACAGCCCGGCGGGAATCGTTTCGCTGGCGACCTTCACCAGCGAATCGGAGCTGCTGCCGATCGGCATCGACACCGAACCCAGCACGCTCAGGCCGACGCTGGCGGAATTGTTGGTTTTCTTGAGCGCGTAGCGGTCCTGGGTGGCGCTGACGAACAAGGTCGTGCTTTTGCCATTCTTGTCGTTGGGCGCGCACACCACGTGGAATTCGATTTCGACGTGCACGTCCGGGTCCGGCTGGAAATGCTTGTGGCCGTCCACCAGGTCGGCCTTGGCCTGCTTGATGATATAGCCCTGGCTGAGCAAGGTGCGGCGCGCCGCTTCACAGGTAGCTGAGCTGGAAGTGGCGAAATCGTGGGAAAACGTGCTGGTGTCGCTGAACTCCTCGCCCTGGTAGACGGTGGGCTTGGTGGTCGAGCAACCCGCCATGGCCCCGGCCAGCAGGACCGGCAGCAGGGCAGGCGATAAGCGGAACATCCTGGACATGAACGAAAACTCCTTGTTTCGACTAAATGAATGCAGCGGATCGCATTTTAGTCTATCCGACAGAGGCGGCGGAGTTTCCTTGCATTTTGCTGCAGTATGGCTTGCCTAAGCCCGTAGGGTGGGCCATTGTGCCCACGCGTGAATTCACTCAGTGCGCGGACTTGTTTCCGTGCCGGGTGGGTCTAGTACTCTGGATATCACGGTCACGCGTGGGCAGAAAAACCTGCCCACCCTACGCGCCTTTCAAGCCGCGCACGATGCTGTACTGCGCGGCATTGGCGGCCAGCCATTGTTCTGCCAGTTCGCGGTTGTCATGTTGCCATGGGTGAAAATCGCGTTTCAAGTAGTCGAGCAAGGGCCTGGTGCTGAGCCAGACCAGGCCGTGGCGGCCGAAAAAGAAGCTGGCCGCATCAAGCCAGATGCTGGGCTTGAACAGCACGCGGTCATGCCACAGGTTGTTGACGGTTTGCCGGGTGGCCATGACGGTGAAGCGCATCATGGCGAACATGTACCAGCGTACCCGCGTCTGGTAGCTGCCGTTCAGTGTGCGGTAAAGATCGAAGGCGACCGCCTTGTGCTCGGTTTCTTCCACCGCATGCCAGCGCCACAGGGTTTGCAACATCGGATCGGCGCCTTGCATCACTTGCGGATAGCGCAGCGTGAGGTCGGCCAGCACCGCGGTATAGTGCTCGAAGGCTGCGGTGATCGCCAGCTTGCTGATAGGCGGCACGCCGCGCTTGCGCCCCAGTTCGATCAGGTTGGCGGCCCAGTATTGCCAGTGATTGACCAGGCCTTGTTTTTCCAGCTCGGCGTTATACAGCGCATGGACCCGGCGGTGGGTGGCTTCCTGGCCGATGAAGTCGCGGATGGTCGCCTGCAGTTGCGCGTGCTCGGCACCGTCCGGCAAGGCCAGCGCGGCTTCGCGCACGGAATCGATGAACTCTTGCTCGCCGACCGGAAAGCTCATCGACAAGGCATTGAAAAACTGGGTGCGGAAGGCTTTGCCTGCCAGCCAGTGGCGCGGAAAGCCATGCGACAGGTCGACTAGCAGTTTTCTTACCAACAATGGACTGGATGTATTCACTGGCCTATCTCTGGTGATTAACGATAGAACCAGTATACTGAGCATTATTCAGTTTTTAAACTCGCAACTTGCTCAGTTTTTCCAAAGGCGCCGACATGGTCAAGCGAATTCCAGGTTCTCCCTCTGAAACGATGCGAAAATTGCCGACCCAGGAGCGGGCGCAACGCACCATAGAAACCATTTTCGAGACGACTGCTCAGATTCTGGAGAGCGAAGGCGAAGCTGGCCTGACTACCAACAAGGTGGCCGAAAAAGCCGGTTTTTCGATCGGCACCCTGTACCAGTATTTCCCCAGCAAGGATGCCATCCTGACAGCCTTGATCGCACGTGAGCGGCGGCGCGTGATGGACGAGCTGGATGCCTTGATGGAAAGCGCCGAAACCCAGATCGGCCAGCTCGATCCGAAAGCCTTCTTGCGCCAGTTCATCCGCATCAATATAGAAGGACTGGGCAGCGGCCGCAGCGCCAAGCGGGCGATGATCCGCTTCGCCTGGCAGCATGATCACCACGAAGACATCACCCAGGCCCTGCGCGAGACGGCGGAACGGATTGCCATCAGCATGCAGCGTATCCATCATCCCAACCTGCGGCCGCCGACGCCGGCCATGATGTTCGTGGTGACGCGCGCCGTGATCGGCGCCATCCGCAGCGCCTCGCTGGAGAAGTCGCCGCTGCTGGGCAGCGTCGAATTTGAAGATGAGCTGGTGCAGCTGGCGTGGGGCATGCTGGCGCGCCCGGCCGAGTTTTGAGACTATCCGCGGGGAGCCCGTGAAAATGCCGGATAATGACGGTTCCGGAGCAGCGCCAACCAATAGAAAACGCGAATGAAATACCCAGCATTGCTATCGTTTGAAGAAGTGTTTCCCCAGATCAGGCAGTTCGACACCATCATCGATGCCCGCACGCCGGCCGAGTTTGCCGAAGACCGGATTCCGGGCGCCATCAATTGCCCGGTGCTGAGCGACGCCGAGCGCGTGCAGGTCGGCACCCTGTACAAGCAGACCAGCGCATTTGAAGCCAAGAAGCTGGGCGCGGTGCTGGTGGCCCGCAATATCGCCCAGCACATCGAAACCCTGTTCATCGGCAAGCCGCGTGAATGGACGCCGCTGATCTATTGCTGGCGCGGCGGCAACCGCAGCGGCGCGATGGCGCATATCATGGCCAAAATCGGCTGGCCGGTGGTCCAGCTGGAGGGCGGCTACAAGGAATTCCGCCGCTATGTGATCGGCAGCCTGGAGCAGTTGCCGCGGCAATTCAGCTTCAAGGTGATTTGCGGGCCGACCGGCAGCGGCAAGAGCCGTTTGCTGCAGGTGCTGGAGCAGCAAGGCGCGCAAGTGCTCGACCTCGAGCAGATCGCCGCCCACCGCGGCTCGGTGCTGGGCAACCTGCCGCAAGAAGCACAGCCGTCGCAAAAGGCCTTTGAAAGCAGGATCTGGGACAAACTGCAATACTTCGATGTGCGCTATCCGGTATTTGTCGAATCGGAAAGCAAGAAGATCGGCAACCTGCGGATTCCCGAGGCTTTGATCGAGCAGATCCGCAAGTCTTCCTGCATCGCGCTGGCGCTGCCGCGGGCCGAACGGGTCAAATTGCTGATGGAAGATTATTCCCACTTCGTCGTCGACCCGGCTTTGCTGAATACACAACTGGCTTGCCTGGCCTACCTGCACGGCCGCGAAAAGATCGGCGAGTGGCAGCAGATGGCGTCGGCCGGACAGATCGAGCCGCTGGTGGATGAGCTGTTGCTGAAGCACTATGATCCAGCCTATGCGCAATCGATCAGGCGCAATTTCGGCCAGTTCTCGACAGCGCAGATACTCGACCTCGAGGATATTTCGACAGAAGCTTTCTTGCAGGCTGCCAGGCAGTTGCATCAAGACCGATAACAGGCCGGCCAGGCGCATGCCGGCCGCTAACCGACGCCTGCAGCAGGCGTCATTGACCCAGGAACCGTATGTCCGATCTCTCCGCAAGCAGCATCAAACTCACTTCCTTTTCCCATGGCGGCGGCTGCGGCTGCAAGATCGCGCCCGGCGTGCTGGCGCAGATCCTCAAGGGTTCCAGCGGCTTTCCGGTGCCCAAGAAATTGCTGGTCGGGATTGAAACCGCCGACGATGCCGCCGTCTACCTGCTGAACGACGAGCAGGCGCTGATCGCCACCACCGATTTTTTCATGCCCATCGTCGACGATCCTTTCGATTTCGGCCGCATTGCCGCCACCAACGCCATCTCCGATGTGTACGCCATGGGCGGCACGCCGATCATGGCGCTGGCGCTGGTCGGCATGCCGATCAACAAGCTGCCGCTGGAAGTGATCGCCAGCATCCTCAAGGGCGGCGAGTCGATTTGTGCGGAAGCCGGGATTCCGATAGCTGGCGGCCATACCATTGATTCGGTCGAGCCTATCTATGGCCTGGTGGTGCTGGGCCTGGTCCATCCGTCCAAGGTCAAGCGTAATGCCGGCGCCAAGGCCGGCGACCAGCTGGTGCTGGGCAAGCCGATCGGCGTTGGCGTGCTCTCTGCCGCGCTGAAGAAAGATGCGCTGGACGCTGCCGGTTATGCTGCGCTGATAGACAACACTACCAAGCTCAACAAGCCAGGCAGGCTGCTGTCGGAGATGGCTGCAGTGCATGCGCTGACCGACGTCACCGGCTTCGGCCTGCTCGGCCATACGCTGGAACTGGCGCGCGCAGCCGGCTTGTGCGCTCGCCTCAGCATGGCTGCCGTACCCCTGCTGCCAGGGGTGCAGCAGCTGGCGGAGCAGGGCTATGTCACCGGCGCCTCGCCGCGCAACTGGGATGGCTACGGCCATGAAGTGACGCTGGCAGCATCCATCACAACTGTCCAGCGCGGCCTGCTGACCGATCCGCAAACGTCGGGCGGGCTGCTGGTCTCTTGCGACCCAGGCGCGGTGGACGAGGTGCTGGCCTTGTTCCGGCGCGAAGGCTTCGCCGATGCTGCCGTCATCGGCGAGATGACGGCAGGCGCCACGGGTGTCGAAGTGATTGCCTGACGGGGTTCAGGCACGCTTCTTGAAAAACAGCGTATCGCCCAGCCACACTGCAATCATGCTCACACCCATCAGGGGGAACAGGATGCCGAGCAGCGCCATATAGCCTTTCCAGCGCGTGATGGACGGCGGCGGCTGCAATACGCGCTTGGGCGCGCCGAGCGAATTTTGCGGACGGCGCAGCCACCACATCACAAATCCGGTAAGCGCCATGCCCAGCAGCGCCAGTGAAATCACCGCGCACAGCAACTGGTTGACAAGGCCGAAATATTCCCCCATGTGCAGCGCGACCCCTAGCGTCACCAGCTTGGAGACCGGGTTGTAGTCGGCAAAGCGCAAG
>NZ_DATMRB010000194.1:0-8548 GCF_035566555.1 Collimonas sp. | reverse complement strand
GCCCGGCGCCACGGTCGAGTGCCACACCATCTTGTTGCTGGTGCTGGTGCCGTTGGTGACGAAGTAGCAATGGTCGGCATTGAAGATGCGCGCGGCGTTGCGCTCGGAAGCTGCGACCGGACCGGTATGGTCGAGCAGCTGGCCGAGTTCTTCGACAGCGTTGCAGACGTCGGCGCGCAGCATGTTTTCGCCGAAGAATTGATGGAACATCTGGCCGATAGGCGACTTCAGGAAGGCGACGCCGCCTGAGTGTCCCGGGCAATGCCACGAGTAGGAACCGTCCTGGGCGTAGTGCACCAGCGCGCGGAAGAAGGGCGGCGACAGGCCGTCCAGATAGGACTTGGCTTCGCGGATGATGTGGCGCGCAACGAATTCCGGGGTGTCTTCGAACATGTGGATGAAGCCGTGCAGTTCGCGCAGGATATCGTTGGGGATATGGCGCGAGGTGCGGGTTTCGCCGTACAGGTAGATCGGGATGTCGGCGTTCTTGTGGCGGATTTCCTCGACAAAGGCGCGCAGAGATTTCAGCGCGTGGTCGGTTTCTTCAAACGAGCCGGCGCCGAATTCTTCGTCGTCGATCGACAGGATAAAGGCGGAGGCCCGCGATTGCTGCTGGGCGAACTGCGACAGGTCGCCGTAACTGGTCACACCCAATACCTCCATGCCTTCGGTCTCCATGGCGTCGGCAAGCGCGCGGATGCCCAGGCCGGAAGTGTTTTCAGAGCGGAAGTCTTCGTCAATGATGACGATGGGGAAGCGGAATTTCATCGAGGTCTCCAGGAGACGGTGGTTGATAACAAGGCTGCGGACAGGGCCGTGCGACGGCGATTAAAAAACAATGTCCCGTTGCGCCAGTGGCGCTTGCGGGTGTTGCCTGGGTAGGGCAATGCAGCCTATCGTTTTCAGCAGGTGTATGGATAATTGCCGCACTCGCGGCCATGCTGAAAAAGAAAGTCGAATTTTCGCAGATATGCACGAAATTGGGGATAAAGATGAGGGAATTCCTGCAGAAAACAACAGATGTCATTCCATCATCAAGCCGGGTCAGCTGCTGGCCTCGCTGAGGCCGGCCGGGCGGCGCTGGTAGACCACGAAAGCGTAGTCGAAACCGTTGGCTTCGGAGTGGTGGTTTTCGCGCGAGATTTCCTGCCATTGCAACGCATCGCGGGCGGGGTAGAAAGCGTCGCAGTCGAAGCTGTGGCGGATCTCGGTGACGATCAGGCACTGTGCCAGGTCCTGCGCCGCGGCGTAGATCTCGGCGCCGCCGATGATGAAGGCTTCGGCATCGCCGGCCAGTTCCGCCGCCGCCGCCAGCGAGGGAGCGCTTTCGACGCCCTCGTGACGCCATGCGGGATTGCGGGTGATGACGATATTGCGCCGGTTCGGCAGCGGCCGCCCGATCGATTCGAAGGTCTTGCGGCCCATGATGACGGCGTGGCCCGAGGTGGTGCGTTTAAAATGCGCCAGATCCTCCGGCAGACGCCAGGGCAAGGTGTTGCGGATGCCGATGCCGTTGTTGGCGTCGGTGGCGACAATAATCGTGAGGCTTGAGGTCATGGGCGCTGTTGCATGAGCCCGCTTTATGCGGATTTGTATTAAAAGCGAGATCTTACTATAAGTTGCGGATGGAACTTTGTCGCCGATGCTTGCTCTTAAAAGCCAGGGCCTGTTAACCTAGGCTAGGGTATTTTGTGGATTTGGCGTGGTTCGGCGTGAATTTGCATGATACCGGGCGTCATTCTGCTGCCAACTTGGCAATTTTCTGCCAATCAATTTTGCAAGTCTTTGTCGCTGCTGTTGCCTGGGATAATGGGCCACAGCTTGCTCATTGCCTGATGGATATAAAAAATTATAGAACACTGATAGACTACCGCTTGCTCTCGACGCTGCCCACAAGGCTTGGTCGGGCAGGTCAATCCAAGCAGTGTCAGATGGGAATCCAATGTATTTGAATTTGTCTCAGCGGACGCAATCGCGTATTTCCGCTCTAGCCCGGGCGCGTATCGCCGTCTTGCCATTATCCGCAGCATTGTTGTTGTCAGCTACCGTTGGCAGCGCTTTTGCCTTTGACTTCGATAACGTTGCCAAGCAGGCAAAAGACCTGGCTGCCAGCTCTTATAGCAAACCGGAAGGCAGCCTGCCCAAGGAAATCGCCAATCTCGATTACGGACAGTACAAGGAGATTCGTTTCCGTCCGGAAAAATCCACCTGGCGCAGCCAGAAATTGCCGTTCGAACTGGCGTTTTTCCATCAGGGCTATGCCTTCGACCAGCCGGTAAAGATCAACGAAATCAATGGCCAGAGCGTGCGTGAAATCCGCTTCGATCCCAACGATTTCGATTTCGGCGCCCTCAAGGTTGACCCGCGCAAGATGCGCGGCCTGGGCTTCGCCGGCTTCCGTGTGCATTTCCCTTTGAATACGCCGAAATACAAGGACGAGGTCTTGTCTTTCCTCGGCGCCAGCTATTTCCGCGGGCTAGGCAAGGACCAGACCTATGGCTTGTCAGCGCGAGGCCTGGCGATAGACACCGGGCTTAGCTCCGGCGAAGAATTTCCGCGTTTCACTGAGTTCTGGATCGAGCGGCCCAAGGCCAGCGACAAGGAATTGACCATTTACGCGCTGCTCAACTCGCGCCGCGTGACCGGCGCCTATCGCTTTGTGCTCAAGCCGGGCGTCGATAGCACGGTTGACGTCAAGGCCCAGCTATACCTCCGCGAGAATGTCAGCAAGCTCGGCCTGGCGCCGCTCACCAGCATGTTCTTGCATGGCGACAACCAGCGTTCGCAGGTCGATGACTATCGGCCCGAAGTGCACGATTCCGATGGCTTGTCGGTAGCTTCCGGCACTGGCGAATGGATCTGGCGGCCGCTGGTCAATCCGAAGCGTTTGCTGGTGACCTCTTATTCCCTGAGTAATCCGGCCGGCTTCGGCCTGATGCAGCGCGACCGCAGCTTTGCCAGCTACCAGGATCTGAACGCTCATTATGAAAAGCAGCCCAGCGCCTGGGTCCAGCCCAAGGGCAACTGGGGCAACGGCAGGGTAGAGCTGGTGCAGATTCCGACGCCGGACGAAACCAATGACAATATTGTTGCCTTCTGGGTGCCTGAAACGCAGCCCAAGGTGGGCCAGCCATTCAATCTGGAATACACTTTGTCATGGCAGAAGGATGCGGAAAAGCGGCCGCCTCTGTCATGGGTCACGCAGACCCGGCGCGGACTGGGCGTGCTGAAGAAGAGCGATGACAATGTCACCGGCCTGGTGGTTGACTTTGAGGGTCCGGTATTCAAGAAACTGTCGGACAAGGTGCAGCCGGAAGGCGTGGTCAGCGCCGACGACAACGGCAAGGTGCTGGAGACCAGGGTGGAGCGCAACGATGTTACCGGCGGCTGGCGCATGACGGTGAAGGTGCGCCGCAACGAGGACAACAAGCCTGTCGAGCTGCGCGGTTTCCTGCGCGGCGGCAGCACTACTTTATCCGAGACCTGGAGCTACATATTACCGCCCAACTAAATCGCCAACCGATGTCGCCGCCGAGTGCAGCAGAGCTGCAGAATTCGCCAGCCATGATGTCTGAAGCCAGTGAGCGTTATCTCGATCGCCTGCCGCTGTCGGCGGAGCGTCGCGCAGCCTTGTCTGCGCAGCTGGAGGCCGGCGGCGACAGTTCCATGGCCGCCGTGCACCAAGCCCTGGCGGCTGGCGGCGAACCGTCGGCGCTGGCTGACGCCAACCCGGCCTATGGTTCGGTCGCCGCGCGCCTGCAGCTGGCGTTTGCCGGACCGTCTTCGACGCAGCCCATGCCTGAGATCGGCACCGACGCTGAGGGCCGCTCGCGCATTGCGATTGCGCCGCCTCTGCAGCGCACGCCGATTGTCGCTCATCCCTGGGGTACGCTGAATCCGCTGGTGCGCTGGATAGAAACCGCCAATAGCAAATTCGACCGCCGGCCGCGCGCCAAGCAGCGCCGTTACAAAAAGACTGCGCGCTCGACTGCGCTGCCGCAGCCGGCGCCTGCGCCGGCCGTCGAAGTCGACAGCCAGGACCAGCACGAGAGCAAGTCGCGCGGCAACCTGCGCCGCATCGTGCTGCTGATGCTGATGCTGGCGCAAACCGCCATGGCGACCTATTTCATGAGCGCCGTGTTGCCCTACCATGGCGACAAGCCGCTGGAACTGGTGACGCTGGGCTTGTTCGCATTGCTGTTTTGCTGGGTGTCGGCAGGATTCTGGACTGCCATGGCCGGCTTCCTGGTACTGATGCGCGGCAGCGACCGCTACGTGATTTCTCGCGAGGAAGCCGCTCCGGGGCCGATCCCGGCCAGCGCCCGCACCGCCATCGTGATGCCGATCTGTAATGAGGATGTGACCCGGGTTTTTGCCGGCCTGCGCGCCACCTACGAATCGGTAGCGGCCAGCGGCGAGCTGGACCGTTTCGACTTCTTCGTACTGAGCGACAGCGGCGACAGCGATATCTGCAGTGCCGAGCTGGACGCCTGGACCAGCCTGTGCCAGACGGTAGGCGGTTTCGGCCGCATTTTCTACCGGCACCGGCGCCGCCGGGTCAAGCGCAAGAGCGGCAATATCGACGATTTCTGCCGGCGCTGGGGCGCCAACTACAGCTACATGATCGTGCTCGACGCCGACAGCGTCATGAGCGGAACCTGCCTGACCACGCTGGTGCGCCTGATGGAAGCCAATCCGACCGCAGGCATCGTGCAGACCGCGCCGCGCGCCGCCGGCCGCGACACCTTGTACGCACGCATCCAGCAGTTCTCGACGCGCGTCTACGGTCCCTTGTTCACCGCCGGCCTGCATTACTGGCAGCTGGGCGAATCGCATTACTGGGGGCATAACGCCATCATCCGCCTGCAGCCGTTCATGGAGCATTGCGCGCTGGCGCCGCTGCCGGGCGAGGGTGCGTTGGCCGGCGAGATTCTCTCGCACGATTTTGTCGAGGCAGCGCTGATGCGGCGCGCCGGCTGGGGTGTCTGGATCGCCTACGACCTGGCCGGCAGCTACGAGGAAATGCCGCCCAACCTGCTGGACGAGCTCAAACGCGACCGCCGCTGGTGCCAGGGCAACCTGATGAATTTTCGCCTGTTCCTGGCGCGCGGCATGCATGCGGTGCACCGCGCGGTGTTCGTGACCGGCGTCATGGCCTATCTGTCGGCGCCGCTGTGGTTCTTGTCATTGCTGCTGTCGACGGTATTGCTGGCGGTGCATACGCTGGTGGCGCCGGAATATTTCGTGACGCCGGGCCAGTTGTTCCCGGTCTGGCCGGAATGGCATCCGGAGCGGGCGCTGGCTTTGTTCAGCGCTACCGCCACTTTGCTGTTCCTGCCGAAAGTACTGAGCGTGGTGCTGATCTGGGCCAAGGGCGCGCGCGAGTTCGGCGGCGCCTTGCGGCTGACCCTGAGCATGATCATGGAGCTGCTGTTTTCGATGCTGCTGGCACCGGTGCGCATGCTGTTCCATACGCGCTTCGTGGTCGGCGCCTTCCTTGGCTGGACCATCAGCTGGAAATCGCCGCCGCGCGAAGATGCCGAAACCAGCTGGGGCGAAGCTTGCCGCCGGCACGGCGGCCATACCCTGCTGGGCCTGGTGTGGGGCGGCGGCGTGTACTGGCTGGAGCCGGGCTTCCTGTGGTGGCTACTGCCTATCGTCGGTTCGCTGGTGCTGTCGATTCCCTTGTCGGTATTTTCCAGCCGCGTGACGCTCGGCCGCAGTTTCCGCCACGCGCGCCTGTTCGTGATTCCGGAGGAAGTCGATTTGCCGCCCGAGCTGGCGGCGACCACGGTATATAACGACAACGGCAAGAAGCTGGCGAGTTTCAACGACGCGGTGGTCGATCCGGTCATGAATGCCTTGTTGTGCGCGGCAGTGACCGCGCGCCCGGCAGTGCCGGCGGCGACCCAGGCGGCGCGCGCAGCGCTGCTCGACAGCGCTCTGAAAGGCGGCCCCGACGGCCTGACGCCGCGCCAGAAAAATGCGCTGCTGGATGACCCCTTGACGCTGTCCCGGTTGCATTTCGAGATCTGGAATTCCGAGCAGGCTAACCGGCGCTGGCGCTCTCAGCCAGTGTAGTCTCGCTGCGCTTGTTTGCAATGCGCAGCACCAGGATTCATATTTTTCTCTGAAGCCGCGCGGCGGGATGCAGGCAAGATTCTTGCCGCATCCCTCCGCCTTAGCGTTCTTCTCACATTATGGGTACCCCATCTATGACAAATCGCCGCACATTCCTGCAATCCGCCGCCGCGACGGCAACCCTGGCCGCTCTCGGCATCCCGCTGGAAGCCATTGCCGCCAACCGCGTGAAGTTCGGCGCCGCGTCGGCCTTTTCTTTCGACGCCTTGATTGCACAGGCGCGTGCGCAGGCCGAAGCGCCTTATAAAGCGCAGCAGACCGCTCCGCGCGAGATTCTGGAAAAAATCGATTACGAAGCCCACGGCAAGATCAAGTTCAAAAATGACTATGCGCTGTTCGCGGACGGCCCCGGCCAGTTCCCCTTGACCTTCTTTCATCTCGGCCGCTATTTCCAGGCGCCGGTACACATGCTGCTGGTCGACGGCAGCGGCGCCGACGCCAAGGCGCGCGAGATCGTCTACGACGAGAGTTATTTCGATATGCCGGCTGACAGCCCGGCGCGCAAGCTGCCGCGCGGCAGCGGCTTCGCCGGCTTTCGTTTTCAGGAAAGCCGGCGCGGCGACCAGGCCAAGCTCGATTGGCATAAGAACGACTGGGTGGCCTTTCTCGGCGCCTCGTACTTCCGCGCGATCGGCGATCTGTATCAGTACGGCCTGTCGGCGCGCGGTATCGCTATCGATGTCGCGCAAGCCGGAAAACCTGAAGAATTCCCGAATTTCACGCATTTCTATTTCACGACGCCGGAGGATGGCAGCGATACCGTCGTGATTTATGCGCTGCTGGATGGCCCAAGCATTTGCGGCGCCTACAAATTCGTCATGCAGCGCAAGGCTGATGCAACTTCCGGCGTAACCATGGAAGTCGAGACTGCCTTGTTTTTACGGCGCGATGTCGAACGCTTGGGCATTGCCCCGGCAACTTCAATGTACTGGTTTTCCGAGACAGTGAAAGGCACCGGCGCCGACTGGCGGCCGGAGGTGCACGATTCCGATGGCCTGGCGATCTGGAACGGCAGCGGCGAGCATATCTGGCGGCCGCTGAACAACCCGGCGAAAACCACCGCCTCGGCATTCGGCGACAACAACCCGCGCGGCTTCGGGCTGCTGCAGCGCGACCGTGTGTTCGATCATTATCAGGATGGCGTGCACTATGAGCGCCGCCCGAGTCTCTGGGTGGAACCGTTGGGCGGATGGGGCGAGGGTGCGGTGCAACTGGTCGAAATTCCAACCGACGACGAAATCCACGATAACGTTGTCGCGATGTGGGTGCCGCGCGCCAAGGCTGTCGCCGGCAGCAGTTACCGCCTGCGCTACCGTCTTTACTGGCAGCAGGATGAACCGTTTCCGACGACGCTGGCCCGCTATGTCGCCACCCGCCTTGGCAACGGCGGCGTGCCCGGTCAGCCTCGTCCGCAAAACGTCCGTAAGTTCATGGTCGAATTCAAGGGCGCGCCGCTGGAAAAACTGGCTTTCGGCGAATTGCCGGAGGCCGTCCTGACAACTTCCCGCGGCAAGTTCTCTTATGTCTTTACTGAAGCCGTCCCTGACGGCGTGGCCGGCCATTGGCGCGCGCAGTTCGACTTGACCGTCGATGGTGCGGAACCAGTCGATTTGCGCCTGTTCCTGCGCTACAAGAACCAGCCCCTGTCGGAAACCTGGCTATTCCAATATATTCCGTTCAAGACACGCACGGTATATGAAGGGTGATGCGATAGCCTGATCCTGTTGCATTGCCCTTGTTTCACCCGGCGCGGCGACCATCTGTGGCCGGGGCATTTCGAAACAACTGATCAATTTGCAATATACTGTCGGGTTGGGGCCGGCCTGCCGGCCTGTTTTGGAGCTTCCCCATGTTTGCCTGGTTCGAACGACTACTGCATCCCTATCCTGATACCGTCATGACGCCGCCGCCGCGCGGATTTTTTGCGTTTGTCTGGGCCTGCACCAAGGGCTTGCGTCCTTACATCATCGCCATGACTTTGCTGACCGCCGTCACCGGCGCCTTCGAGGCTTTGCTGTTTGCCATGATGGGCCGCATCGTCGACTGGCTTGGCCACGCCGAACCGTCAACGCTGTGGAGCCACGAAAGCACTAATCTGCTATTGCTGGCGGCAGTATTGCTGGCCAGTCCTATCGTCGTCGCCCTGCAAAGCATGTTCAAGCAGCAGGCGCTGGCAGGCAATTTTCCGATGCTGCTGCGCTGGAAATTCCATCGCCTGATGCTGAATCAAAGCATGCATTTCTATCAAGACGAATTCGCCGGCCGGGTTGCCACCAAGGTGATGCAGACTTCGCTGGCGGTGCGCGATGTCTGCATGATCTTGTGCGACATCCTGGTGTTCGTGGTGATCTACTTCTTCACCATGGTGGCGGTGGTGGGCAGCTTCAGCGGCTGGATGCTGGTGCCG
>NZ_DATMRB010000193.1:0-23960 GCF_035566555.1 Collimonas sp. | reverse complement strand
GCGGCCAGCATGGCCGCAGTCATCGTGGCTTTGAAGAACGTCCGCATCATTATTGATAAACGATGTCTGAGCGGCGGTTTTCAGCGTAGGAAGCTTCGTCGCTGCCGGTTGCCTTAGGCTTTTCCTTGCCCAGCGAAACTGCTTCGACCTGGGTGTCCGACACGCCTAACAGCACCAGCGCCTTGCGCACTGCTTCAGCACGTTTTTGTCCCAGCGCCAGGTTGTACTCGCGGCCGCCGCGGTCATCGGTATTGCCTTGGATGATGATCTTGCGGTTCTTGTGGCTGTTCAGGTACTGGGCATGCGCTTCAACCACAGACTTGAACTCATCCTTGACGATGTAGCTGTCGAAGTCAAAGTAGATGCTGCGCTTGGAGAGGATGCCGCCTGGCTGGTTCAACGGATCGGCGGAGCCGGCGTCAACGGTATTGACGGAGCGGGCGTCGGCGCCGTTGTTGGCGCCGCTATCGACGACCGGGACAGCCTTGTCATCCAGCTTGACTGGGGATGAGCAAGCGGCCAGCAAAATGGCGCTGGCAACGACGAGGGCAAAGTTTCTGATATTTAGCATTTTTAATTCTCCAGAGTGGGAAACGAACGTCGATTCAAATAAAACCTGATTATTTCATGAAAGGACCCCAAGTAGGCTCCCGTATATCGCCTGCCTGCATAGTTAAACGCTGTTTTACGCGGCCGTCAACTGAGACCACTGCCAGCGAACCGCGGCGTCCTGATTCTGTGGCGTACATGATGTACTTGCCATTGGGGGAAAAACTTGGGGATTCATCCTTTACTGTATCCGACAAACGCTGCTCCTGGTTGTTGGACAGATCCAGGACATACAGCTGGAAGCGGCCGCCGCGCTGCGAAATATACGCTAATGTCTTGCCGTCCGGTGAGATCCGCGGGCTGATGTTGTAGCTGCCGCCGAAGGTCACGCGCTGGGCGTCCCCGCCGCTGGCGCTCATCTTGTAGATCTGCGGGCCGCCGCTGCGGTCGCTGGTGAAGTAGATGCTCTGGCCGTCGGCCGAGAATTGCGGTTCGGTGTCGATGCCGTTGGTCTGGGTCAGGCGGCGCAGGTTGCCGCCGTCGCTGTTGACCACATAGACCTGGGTCAGGCCGTCGCGCGCCAGCGCAATCGCCAGCTTGCTGCCGTCCGGCGACCATGACGGCGCCGAATTGCTGCCCTTGTAGTTGGCCACCACGATGCGCTGCTTGGTGATCAGGTTCTGCACATACACCACCGGCTTCTTCGCTTCGAACGAAACGTAGGCGACCTTGGTGCCGTCCGGCGACCAGGCCGGCGAGATGATCGGTTCATTCGAGCGCAAGGCCACTTGCGTGCCTTCGCCGTCGGAATCGGCGACTTCCAGGCGGTATTCCTTGCCGGCCTTGATGATGTAGGCAATCCGGGTCGCGAAGGTGCCGCGTGCGCCGATCAGCTTTTCATAGATATCGTCGGCGATCTTGTGAGCGGTGACCCGCGTGTACTGTGGCGCGGCAGCCATCGCCATGGCCGACAGCTGGGCCGACTTGACGGTGTCCAGCAAGCGGTAGCGCACGTCGAAGCGGCCGTCGGCCAGGCGCTGCACGCTGCCGATCACCAGGGCGTCGGCGCCGCGCGCTTTCCAGTCGGGCAGGTTGACCTGGGTGGCTTCCGAGATGACGTCGCCGGTGTCGATGATCTTGAACATGCCGCTGCGCGCCAGGTCGGCCTTGATGATGGCGGTGACCTGCTGCGGCGCCAGGTTTTCGTCGCTGAAGCCGGCGATCGCGATCGGGATCTGGCTGGCGCCGACGCCCGAGGTTTCGATGCGCAGCTGGGCCTGGGCCGGGACGCTGGCGACCAGCGCGCTCACTGCAAGTCCGAGGACTGCGAATAATTGATGCAATTTGTTTTTCATGGCTTACTGATCTTTCGGTCTATGAATTCCGGTAAAGCCGGATGGCACGGCGCCGGTCTTGTTGTCTTTCGGATAAGGCGCAGATTTCTCAATCGCACGTTTCACCGCTTCGTCAAAACCGGACACTCCGGAGGATTTCTTCAGTCGAATGCTTGCTATCGACCCATCCGGGAGCAATTGGACATCGAATTGCACATCAGGGTTTCCGGCCAGGCCTTCAGGGACATTAAAGATAATGTTCGACTTGATCTTGGCGCCCACCTTCTGTCCATAGCCAGGATCGCCGCGCGGCCCTTGCGACTGGGCAGCGGTGCCAGTGCTGTTGGCTGCGCCGTTGCCGACGGCTTGGCCCATCATGCGCTTCAATTCATCGCTGCGGCGCTTGGTTTCAGCGGCGGAATCGGCTGCCTGTTTCTTCTTGGCGGCGTCGGCTTCCAGTTTTTTGGCAGCATCCTGCTTCTGCTTTTCCTGGGCAGCGGCCTTGTCCTTGGCGGCTTTTTGCTCGGCGTCTGCTTTCAGCTTGTCCTTGCGCTCTTCCTCTGCTTGCTCTTTTTGCAATTTCTGTTGTTTTTCCAGTTCTTCCTGGCGTGCCTGGTCCTTGCGTTCCTGTTCCTTACGCTTCTTTTCCTTTTCCAGCGCAATCTCAGGATCTGGCAGCGGCGGCGGCACCACCTTCGGCGGCGCGGTTTCCTGCACTACCGGCTCCGGCTTCGGCTCGGGCGTAGGCTGCGGCACCGGGGTCGGTTCCGGCGCCGGCGGCGCGGCTTCCTTGATGTCCGGGCTCCAGACTTCCGCTTCGACGGCGATCGGCTGCTGGCTCTGCCAGTGAATGCCGAACCACAGGAAAGCGAACAGGGCGGCATGCACTGCCGCTGCTAGGATGATGGCGCGGATGCTGCCGGGTTCTTTTGGTACGGAATACGGGGAGTTGCCTGTCATAACCAGATCGTCACTTTGTCGCCAGTCCGACGCGGTTAATGCCAAGCATCTTGGCCTCGGAAATGACCTGGATCACTTCATCGTACTTGATATCCTTGTCGGCCGAAATCATCACCGGCATCTCAGGCTTGTCGGCGTGCAGGGCTTGCAGCTTGCGTTTCAGGCCGTTGCGCGGCACCGTTTCCGCGACGCTGGTGCCGCTCTTCTGGCCATTGATGCGGACGCTGGTCTGCTGGTCGGGCTTGAGGGTGATCTCGATATATTCGGTCGGCGGCGTCGCCGATTTCGCCGCATTCGGCAAATTGATCACGCTCGGATTGGTGAGCGGCGCCGAGACCATGAAAATCACCAGCAGCACCATCATCACGTCGATATACGGCACGACGTTGATTTCCGCCTTGAACTTGCGGGGACGGCCCCCGCGCATTGAGGATGAGCCGGACATTAGCGGGCCTGACGTTGCAAGATGTTGGAGAATTCTTCGATGAAGCTTTCAAAGCGGATCGCCAGGCGGTCGACGTCGTGCGAGAAGCGGTTGTAGGCAACCACTGCAGGAATCGCGGCAAACAGGCCGATGGCGGTGGCGATCAAGGCTTCGGCAATACCCGGCGCGACGGCTGCCAGGGTAGCTTGCTGCACATTGGCCAGGCCGCGGAACGCATTCATGATGCCCCATACGGTGCCGAACAGGCCGACGTAGGGCGAGACCGAACCGACCGAGGCCAGGAACGCCAGATGCGATTCCAGCGCATCCATTTCACGCTGGTAAGCCGCGCGCATCGCGCGCCGGGCGCCATCCAGCAAGGCAGCCGAATCGTTGCCGCCTTTGTTGCCGAGCGAAGCCTTGACCTTGTTGAACTCGTCCATGCCGGCTTCGAAGATGCGTTCCAGGGCGCCGGTCTGGCTGGCGCCTTTGCGGCGGTTCGAGGTAGCGTCCTGGTACAGGGTGGCCAGGTTGCCGCCGGACCAGAAGGCGCGTTCGAATTCTTCGGTTTGCCGGCGCGCGCTGCGGATCGCGAACATCTTCCGGAAAATGTAGGTCCAGCTCATCACGGAGACCGCCAGCAGCAGCGCCATGACCAGCTGTACTAATACAGATGCGTTGGTAATAAGGGTGATAAACGAAAGATCTTGGGTGACAGTCATGGATAGCGGTCTTGAGGAATGGTCTTAGGTTTAAGTAAAAGACTTAAACAGCGAATTGTAAACGTAAAGTGCCTGCCGCCAAATTAGCAATTGATGAAGGAATTGTTACCGGACGTTATCGCTTGCCCCGGGTTTGTTGCAATGTTGCTCAGACCATACATAGGGCAGGAAGGTTCAAGAGTTGCTTTCGTGAACTATTCTGTCGAATACATTAAAGCAAGCTTTATGCCGCTGCCGCCGCGACAGGGCCGGCGCCGGGCTTGATTTTGTGCAGCACCTGCTTCGGAATGCCTTGCGGCCGGAACGTGGCGGCATTGACGCAGGCCACGCTGATGCGGCCGGTCGCCAGCAGGGTCGGTTTGTCCTCGCCCAGGCGCCAGGCTTGCTGGATGAAGTCGACGCTGGCGCGGCCCAGGCGCTCGATCACGACCGTCAGTTCCAGTTCATCATCCAGTTTGGCCGGCGCGTGATAGTCAACGCTGGTGCTTTTGACGATGAACATGACGCCGTCAGTCTGTTCCAGGGTGCGCTGGCCGACACCGGCCGCGCGCAGCCATTCCGTGCGCGCGCGCTCGAAAAATTTCAGATAGTTGGCGTAAAACACCACGCCGCCGGTATCGGTGTCTTCGTAATAGACGCGGATGCGCCAGTGAAAGTCCGGCTGGGAGGTGGTCTGGCTCATCGTCTGTAGTGTTCTTGTGTATGGGGGAATCGGCTTGGCAGGGTGGGCACGCTGTGCCCACCCTGCACCATTGGTTAGTTACGTTTGATGCTCATGCCGGCAAAACCCTGGCAGGTCGGCATCATCTCGATGCGATTGATGTTGATATGCGGCGGCAGGGTGGCGACCCAGAACGCGGTGTCGGCGATATCGCCTGGGGTAAGCGGCTGCGTGCCTTCATAGACCTTGGCTGCCGCTTCGTCGTTGCCGCGATAGCGTACGTTCGAGAATTCGGTGCCGCCGCACAGGCCGGGGGCGATATCGGTGGCGCGCACGCCGGTGCCGACCAGGTCGGCGCGCAGGTTGAGCGTGAACTGCTTGACGAAAGCCTTGGTGGCGCCGTACACATTGCCGCCCGGATAGGGATAGGCGCCGGCGATCGAGCCGAGGTTGATCACCGTGCCGCGGCCGCGCGCCACCATGCCTGGCAACACCAGGCGCGTCATGGTCACCAGCCCTTTGCAGTTGGTCTCGATCATGGTTTCCCATTCTTCCAGCGAAGCCTGCTGCGCAGATTCCACGCCCAGCGCCAGGCCGGCATTGTTGACCAGGACATCGATTTCCTGCCACGCCGCCGGCAGCGCTGCCAGCGCGCTGCTGATCGAGGCTTTGTCGGTGACATCCATGACGATAGGCAAGACTGCCGCGCCCAGTTCGGCAGCCAATTGATCCAGCCGGTCCTTGCGGCGGCCGGTGGCAATCACCTGATGGCCATTTTTAGTGAATTTACGTGCCATTTCGGCGCCAAAGCCAGATGTTGCGCCAGTTATCAAGACAATCATGGTCGATGCTCCTATTGTTGCAATACGCCGAGGCCCAACTTATTGCCTACGGGCCCGAAGCGGGAAATTGTAGCCCAATTCGGCGAAGGGGCTGTCGACAAACTGGGGCTGGGATGGGTGGCGGCGCCGAAGATTGTCACTTCGTGGCCGCGCCTGCCATGCTTGCTTTGGTGCAAATTGCACCAGAACATGACAGCAGCCCGTGCGCGTCCTGTGATTTCGGGCCGGACCGGCGAAATATTGCGTGGCATAAATATTGCTGAAATGGGATTTCCAGCGCTGGGCATTGCTGAATGTTATAGGAGACCACAACGATGACAAAGAAACGCTATTCCGGAAGTTTGACCTGCGCGCTTGCCATGGCGGCAGCTTCGTCCACCTTATGGATGGCCGGCGCCGCCGCGCAGCAGGCTGCCGATAGCGCCGCCGATACGGCTGACGTGCCTGGCGCAAAAAAATCGGCGCGTTCGAGCGAACAGCTCGAATCGGTGGTGGTCACCGCGCAAAAGCGCAAGGAAGATGCGAGCAAAGTGCCCTTGAGCATCTCAGTGATCAGCGGCGAAGACTTGCAGGCTTCGCACATCAACGATTTTTCCGATTTGACGCGGGCCGTGCCGAATGTCTCGTTCTCCGGCGCCAGCGGCTCCGGCGCCGGCCTCAGCAACATCGAAATCCGCGGCATCAGCTCGGCGGCCGGTTCGGCCACGGTCGGCGTCTACCTGGACGACGTTTCGATGACTACCCGCAATCTGTACAGCCTCGGCAGTTCCGAACCGAAGTTCTTCGACATCGACCGCATCGAGGTGCTGCGCGGTCCGCAAGGGACCTTGTACGGCGCCAGTTCGATGGGCGGTACCATCAAGTTCATCAGCAACCAGCCCAATCTGAAGGAGCGCGAAGCCAGCGTCTATTCGGAAGTGTCGGGAACCTCCGGCGGCGGCACCAACTACACCGCCAACGGCGTCGTCAACCAGCCGCTGATCCCAGGCGAACTGGCGCTGCGCATTGGCGTCCAGACCGGCCATCAGAGCGGCTATATCGACCAGGTCTCGCCGACCACCGGCAGCGTGATTGCCAGCGGCATCAACGCGCAGGATTCGAACGTGGTCAAGCTGGCCATGAAATGGGCGCCGACGCCGCAGCTCAGCCTGACGCCCTCGGTGTTCTACCAGGAAGTCAATTCCAAGGACATCGACGCTTCCTACCTGGATTTGCCGAAAAACCAGACCAGCAAACTGGTGCGCGAGCCGGGCAACGACCGCCTGCTGGTGCCTAGCCTGACCATCAACTACGATATGGGCATGGCTGACCTGGTGTCGGTTTCCAGCTTTTACCAGCGTACCTTCAACCGTACCCAGGACGGTACTACCGTGAATAACCTGGGGTCGGCAGTGCCGGACACGCCGCCCGGCCTGGCGGCAGCCATCGGCGCCTTGCCGTCGGCGGTCTACCTGCAAAACCAGGTGCGCCAGTTCTCGCAAGAGTTGCGCGTCGCCTCCAAGCCGTATGACCAGAAGGTCTCGCCGTTCACCTGGCTGGGCGGCGTTTACTACGCCAACCTGCATACCAACGTCACCGATAACGAACCGATTTTCGGCTTGAATGCGACCTATGCGGCGTTCGGCGCCAATCCGGCCGATCCGGGCCAGCTCGGGATCGCTTTCCCCAACGATAATTCGTATTTCAGCGAGCGCCACTACCATACCGAGCAAGAGGCGGTATTCGGTGAGCTGAGCTACTACTTCGTGCCTAGCCTGCACGCCACGGTCGGCATGCGCTATCTGCAAGCTACCGACAGCCTGACCCGCAACGGCGACTATTACTGGAACGGCGGCCCCACCAGTTCCGCGGTCAGCACCAAGTCGTCGGCGTTCACGCCGAAATTCTCGCTGAGCTGGGAAATCGATCCCAACAATACCGTGTATACCTCGGCCACCGAAGGTTTCCGCCTGGGCGGCAACGACCGCCCGATCCCGGCTTCGCTGTGCGCCGCCGATTTCGCTAACCTCGGCATCACCGAAGCGCCGACCTCGTTCAAGTCGGACAAACTGTGGAGCTACGAGCTGGGCAACAAGTCGCGCCTGCTCGGCAACCGCCTGCAAGTCAATGCCGCCTTGTTCTACATCAAGTGGAACGGCTTGCAGCAGGATGTCACGCTGCCAGGCTGCGGCTTCGATTATGAAACCAATGTCGGCAACGCCAGCAGCTATGGCGCCGAATTCGAGATCAAGGCCAAGCCGACTTCCAACATCGTGCTCGGCCTTTCCGGCGGCTACACCAATGCCACTTTGTCATCCGACGTGCCATCCTTGCATGCGCACGCCGGCGACCCGATCCAGGGCGTTCCGAAATACAACGCCACCTTGACCGGCCAGTACAATTTCAACCTGCCTGGCGATTATTACGGCTTCGCGCGCGCCGCCGCGCACTGGACCGGCAGCAGCCACGGCACGCTGGTGGCGACCGACCCGGATTACCAGCGGCCGGCCTACAGCACCTTCGACGCCAGCATCGGCGCCACCTTCGACCGCTGGGAGCTGACCTTGTTTGTCAAGAATGCATTCAATAACGACAAGGTGATCCAGCGTCCGAACGTGCAGTCGGTATCGGAAGGCTACCGGCTTGATCCGCGCACCATAGGGATCAGCCTGGCGGGTAAGTTATAACTCTCTATCATCGTTGTCTTTTTAGTAAATTCCGTGCAAAAGCCGCCCTTCGGGGCGGTTTTTTTTATGCGGCGCCAAAGCCCGGGCCAATCTTGCTCAAATCGAGTGCTTCGCTTACAATAAGCGCACCATTTCGTCTCACGTGACTGGCGAAAAAAACCATACCGCCGCAGGTTCAAAAAATCGCGGCAGGCATTGGCAAAAGGTGGGCATCCACCGGGAAGCGTGAGATTTCATCCGCCGTGCGCCTGGGCAGCCCGAATGGAAAGTACGACTGAGGCTGCCGCATTCCCCTAATTTTCTGGCCCTCATTCGATTTAGGCAGACCCTTATCGATTGGAGTATTAACATGTTCGAGAAAAACCATACCTTAGCCAATGTCGATCCGGAATTGTGGAGCGCCGTCCAGAAAGAAAACCATCGCCAGCAAGAACACATCGAGCTGATTGCATCGGAAAACTACACCTCGCCAGCCGTCATGGAAGCGCAAGGCACGCAGCTGACCAACAAGTACGCTGAAGGCTATCCAGGCAAGCGCTACTACGGCGGCTGCGAATTCGTCGACATCGCCGAGCAGCTGGCGATCGACCGCGTCAAGCAACTGTTCGGCGCCGAAGCCGCCAACGTGCAGCCGAATTCCGGTTCGCAAGCCAACCAGGGCGTGTTCTTCGCCATGCTGAAACCAGGCGACACCATCATGGGCATGTCGCTGGCGGAAGGCGGCCACCTGACCCACGGCATGGCATTGAACATGTCCGGCAAGTGGTTCAACGTGGTGTCCTACGGCTTGAACGAAAAAGAAGAAATCGATTACGAAGCCTTCGAGCGCCTGGCGCACGAAAAGAAGCCGAAGCTGATCATCGCCGGCGCTTCTGCTTACGCCCTGCGCATCGACTTCGAGCGCATGTCCAAGGTCGCCAAGGCAGTCGGCGCCTATTTCATGGTCGACATGGCGCACTACGCCGGCCTGATCGCAGCCGGTGAATACCCTAACCCGGTGCCGCACGCCGACTTCGTCACCTCGACCACCCACAAATCCCTGCGCGGTCCGCGCGGCGGCATCATCCTGATGAAGGCCGAGTTCGAGAAGGCCATCAATTCGGCGATCTTCCCTGGCATCCAGGGCGGTCCGCTGATGCACGTCATCGCCGGCAAGGCAGTGGCGTTCAAGGAAGCGCTGACGCCGGAATTCAAGGCTTACCAGCAGCAAGTGGTGAAGAACGCCGATGCCTTGGCGAAGACACTGATCGCACGTGGCTTGCGCATCGTTTCCGGCCGCACCGAGTCGCACGTCATGCTGGTCGACCTGCGCGCCAAGAAGATCACCGGCAAGGAAGCCGAAGCGATCCTGGGTTCGGCGCACATGACTTGCAACAAGAACGCCATCCCTAACGATCCGGAAAAGCCGTTCGTCACTTCCGGCATCCGTGTCGGTAGCCCGGCGTTCACCACCCGCGGCTTCAAGGAAGCGGAAGCCGTCAAGGTCGGCAACCTGATCGCCGACGTGCTGGACAATCCGCACGATGCAGCAACCATCGAACGGGTCAAGGCCGAAGTCAAGAAACTGACCGATGCGTTTCCGGTGTATGCAGCTTAATACCGTAGTCTGATGTACTGAGCGCCGGCATGTCTTCGGACCGGCCGGCAATCAGGGAAATGATGGGCCCGTTGCAGCTTTATCTCTGCACGGGCCCTAGTACCAAGTAAGACCAAGCAAGACCAAGTGAGATCAAGTAAGCCTCAATGAAATACCGGTTGTCAACGACCGGCGCGTGGCCCCGAATAGGAATAATGTAGAGATGTCCAGCCAGCCAGCCGCAATCACCTTCGGATTACTGCCATCATGAAATGTCCATTCTGCCAGCATGAAGAAACCCAGGTGCTCGACACCCGCGTGTCGGAAGAGGGCGATTCGATTCGCCGCCGGCGCCGCTGCATGCATTGCGACAAACGCTTCACTACCTTTGAGCGGATCGAGCTGGCGATGCCGGTGATCGTCAAGAAAAACGGCAGCCGTACCGATTTTGACCCGCTCAAGCTGCGTGCCAGCCTGATGCTGGCCCTGCGCAAGCGTCCGGTTTCGGTGGAGGCGCTGGATGAGGCATTGCAGCGCATCAAGGACAAGCTGCTCTCTAGCGGCGAGCGCGAAGTGTTGTCTGGCCATGTCGGCGAGCTGGTGATGCGCGAACTGAAACGGCTGGACAAGATCGCTTATATCCGCTTCGCCTCGGTCTACAAGAGCTTTGAAGATGTCGCCGAATTCCAGAACATGATCGAAGAATTCTCCGGACCGCCGAGCCGAAGGAAGTAATTCCTTAAATAAGCCAGCGCCGCGACTAGCGGCGCTATTTTTTTGTCAGAATGCTTGTCTGAAATGAAAGTCTTCAGATAAACAGGAGGCAAACGATGTCTTTTCCACGATCGCCTGAGCAAGCCTTGCCGCGGCAGGACGGCATCACCTTGACGGAAGCCTTGGTCACGCTGGCGATCATGGGCATTCTGCTGGCCCTGGCGCTGCCATCCATGCGCGCATTCGTGATCCAGAACCGGCTGGCGGCGGAAACCCGCTTGCTGATTGCCGCGCTGACGCTGGCGCGCAACGAAGCCGTCAAGCGCGGCCGCGCGGTGCAGGTCTGCCGCAGCAGCAACGCCGATGCGCTCGACGCACGCTGCAGCGGCGCCGCCAGCGGCGATCGCGGCGGCGCCGACTGGGGCGCGGGCTGGCTGGTGCTGGCGGCCGACAGCCGCCAGGTACTGCAGCGGCAAGGCGAACTCGACGTCAATACGCAGGCGCAGGCCGGCCGCACCACGATTACCTATAACGCCAGCGGCAACGCCAGCGCCAGCTTCGCCAAGGTGGTATTCAGCCACAACGGCGAGTTTGCGCGCACGGTATGCATCGCCGCTTCCGGCCGCATTGGCCTGAAGCACGACAGCAGTGCATGCTGAAGTCAATGCGGCAGCGCGGTTTTTCGCTGGTGGAACTGCTGGTGGCGATGACGCTGGGCACGGCGCTGGTCTTGTTGAGCAGTACACTCTATCTCGGCAGCAAAGCCGACTTCCGCCTGAACGATGAAAAGCTGCGGCTGCAGCAGGACGGCAGCCATGCCATGGGTGTGATGGAGCAGAATCTGCGACAGGCCGGTTTTGGCAACCTGGCCTCGGCGGGCAATCTGGCTGTCACTGATTTCATCGAAGCGGACGGCCAGCCGGCGCAAGGCTTGCGCGGCTGCGCGCACGGTTTTGCCAGGCCGCTTGGTCCGGGCAAGGATTTTTCCTGTGGCAGTGAAGCCGGGATGGCTGCTTTTGAAGTGGCTTACCGCACGGACGACTATGCCGATCCCGCCAGCGGCGCCGGGGCGGATTGCAACGGCAGCAAGGTGGCGCCGATGGCGGTGCCGGCAGATCATCCGGCGTACCGCTTAAGGCCGCAGGTCAGCATCGCGAGGAACCTATTCTTCGTCGCCAGCCGCAGTGGCAGCTCGGCCAGTGTCTTGTATTGCCAGGGCAACGGCAACGACAGCGCGCAACCGCTGCTCAATAATGTCGAACAATTGCAGCTGACCTATGGCGTGGCGGCGGCAGGCGACGCGAGCCCGCGCCGGTGGCTGGACGCCGACCAGGTCACGGCGCTGTCGGATGACCAGCGGGCCAACTGGAAAAGAGTGATCAGCGCCCGGCTATGTCTGCAGATTCGCGGAGAACAGAAGGTCAGCGCTGAAGCGCAGCATTATGTCGATTGCGATGGCGCCGCGCGGGTGGCGGACGACCGCAGCCTGCGCCAGGTCTTCACCAGCACCGTCACGCTGCGCAACCAGGCCGCCGCCGGTCCGTAGCCGCTAATCCCCTATATGATATTTTATTGGGAGCTCATCATTCACGACATAGTCGCAGAAAATGGACAGAGCCATGTGGGGTCAGAGTGAACTTTCTGCAAAAAGCACGCAGAAAGTTCACTCTGACCCCAGTTAGCTACGCAGAAAGTTCACCCTGCCTCCAGTAAGCTGCGTAGCTTAAGCACGACGAAAACCAGCTTACGATTTTTCGCGCTTTATGAAATTCTCAATAATTGGCGGTGGCGCCGCCATATTTTGTACAATCGCTGCATATCCTCTTTCTGATCGCCCACTATGCTTTTCCTGTCCACGCCATGACCCAGGCTGAAATCTTCATGTCGCAAGCCTTGCAGCTTGCTGAAAACGGCTTGCTCTCGAGTGCGCCCAATCCTGCCATCGGCTGTGTGATCGTCAAGGATGGCCAGGTGATCGGCAGCGGTTTTACCCAGCCGCCCGGCGGCAACCATGCCGAAATCCAGGCTTTGCAGGATGCCGCCGCCAAAGGGCACGATGTACGCGGCGCCACGGTATATGTGACGCTGGAGCCGTGCAGCCATTTCGGCCGCACCCCGCCTTGCGCCGATGCGCTGGTGCGCGCCGGCGTCGGCACGGTGGTGGCGGCGCTGGAAGATCCCAATCCGCTGGTGGCGGGGCAGGGCATGGCGCGCCTGCGCGCGGCCGGCATCGCTGTCGAATCGGGCGTGCTGGCGACGGCGGCGCGCGAACTGAATATCGGCTTCTTCACCCGCATGCAGACCGGCAAGCCCTGGGTCCGGCTCAAGGTGGCCGCCAGCCTGGATGGCAAGACTGCGCTGTATAACGGCCTGAGCCAGTGGATCACGTCCCAGGCGGCGCGCGACGACGGCCACATGTGGCGTGCCCGCGCCGGCGCCATCCTGACCGGCATCGGCACCGTCAAGGAAGACAATCCCCAGCTCACGGTGCGCACCGTCAAGCTGGCGCGGCAGCCGCTGCGGGTGATTGTTGACAGCAAGCTAAGCATCAGCCCGGAGGCCAAGATCCTGGCCGGGGGCGGCAACCTGATCTTTACCGCCAGCGTCGATGCCGCCAAGCAAGCCATGCTGGAGCAGCAGGGCGCCGAGGTGGTGGTGCTGCCGAATCCGAGCGGCAAAGTAGATTTGCCGCAAGTCATCCTCGAGCTGGGCAAGCGCCAGATCAATGAATTGCACGTGGAAGCCGGTTCCAAGCTGAATGCTTCGCTGCTGCGCGAGCATTGCGTGGACGAGCTGCTGGTCTACCTGGCGCCGGCCATCCTGGGCGACGGCCGCGGCATGTTCAGCCTGCCCGCGCTGGAAAACCTGCAGGATAAAATTACCCTGAAATTTCACCAAATCGAGCAAATCGGCGAGGATTTGCGTATCCTTGCACGATTCCATTAATTTTCTGATTGCTATCATGTTCACTGGTATCGTCGCCGCTGTCGGCAAAATCACTTCCGTTAAACCTCTGGGCAGCATGGCCGAAGACGGCGTCCGGCTGGCGGTTGACGCCGGCGGCCTGGCCTTGGCCGATGTCGCCTTGGGCGATTCGATTTCTCTTAACGGCGCCTGCATGACCGTGGTCGCCAAGACTGCCACCACGTTTGAGGTGGATGTCTCGCGCGAAAGCCTGAACTGCACCGTCGGTCTCGACGCCAGCGGCGAAATCAACCTGGAAAAGGCGCTCACCCTGGCCGACCGTCTCGGCGGCCATCTGGTGTCGGGTCACGTCGACGGCCTCGGCCGCGTCGAAAAATTCGAGCCGGTGGGCGAGTCCTGGGAACTGGTGATCAAGTCCGCGCGCGACCTTGCCAAGTATTTCGCCTACAAGGGCTCGGTCGTGGTCAACGGCGTCTCGCTGACGGTCAACCGGGTCGACGACGTCGCCGACGGCTGCCTGTTTTCGATCAATCTGATTCCGCATACGATTGAAGTGACCGCGCTCAAGCATCTGCAGGTGGGCAAGCAAGTCAACCTGGAAGTCGACCTCATCGCCCGCTATGTCGAGCGCATGCTGAGCCTGGAGCAGGGCGTCGCCTGAAGCTGTCCATGAATAAAAATACTCCCCTGGCGCCGCGCCTGCTGCTGCTCCTGATTGCGCTGATTGCGTGGTTCGCCATCATTTCGCAATTCTCGATTTCGGTGCCCCTGCTGCTGGCCAAGGGCATGACGTATGGCGAAGCGGTGTGGCGCATGTTCGGCTACCTGACCATCCTCACCAACGTCCTGGTGGCAGTTGCCTGCACTGTGCTGCTGCTGAAACCGGAGTCGCTGCCCGGCCAGTATTTTGCGCGTCCCGGAGTGCAGACCGCGGTCACCCTGTACATCCTCTTTGTCGGTCTCGGCTACAACCTGCTGTTGCGCAACCACGCGCCTTTCACCGGCCTGCACCGGCTGTCCGACGAGGGTTTGCACACGGTGGTGCCGCTGCTGTATGTCTTGTACTGGTCCTTGTTCGTGAACAAGCAAGGCTTGCAGGCCAAGGACAGCCTGCTGTGGCTGATCTATCCGCTGGCGTATTTCGTGATGGCGATGCTGCGCGGTGGCTCCTCCGGCTTCTATCCCTATCCTTTCCTGAATGTCACCAATCTGGGCTACGCCCGCGTGATGGGCAATGCCGCCATGCTGCTGGTGGGGTTTTTCGTGATCGCGCTGGGGCTGGTCGCCGTCGCCAGATTCAAGCGCAACGAACTGCTTGCCGATTAGCTTACAGGTGTCGGCAAAAGGCCACAGTTTTCCTATAGCGATACATGTTGTTACAGGCCTTACGACTTCTGCGTGGCGATGTTGCTGAAATTTAGGTTAAATATAGTTATGTTTAACCCAGAGACATCGAGAACTGCCATGAAAAAGACCATGCGCCTTACCCTGCTTGGATTGCTCGCCGCTAGCGGCCTGATGTTGTCGGCGACGCCCGCATTTGCCGCCCGCTGGTCGGTCAATGTCGGTGTCGGCGTGCCGGGCTACTATGCGCCTGCGCCGGTGATCGTGGCGCCGCCGCCGGTCTACTACGCGCCGCCGCCGCCGATCTATGTGCGCCCTGCGCCGGTCGTGGTGTACGGCGCCCCCGGCTACTATCCTCCTGGCTACTATGGCTATGGCCGCCCGGTCTACTGGCGCGGCCGCGGCTGGCACGACCACTGGCATGACCGCGGCTGGCGCCGTTGATAGGGCCGGACTGAAAGTATGGCAATATAGCGTGGCGGGCTAGGCTCGCCACGCTGGCGCCGCAGTCCAGTGCGGCGTGACTAAAAACAGACACCCCGCATTTTACTGTATGCATATACAGTACTTATGGTACAGTTCAATCTCCTTCAACGAGATTGGAAATGCTGCCATGACGAACTTGGATATTACCTCCGGCTCCCGCTTTGGTATGGAGTCCACCCCTTCCTCAATCATGATGCGTTTCGGCAAGCGCGAGCTGTTCATCTGCCGCGATTTCTATAAGCGCATGTATCGAAGCAATCCTGTAGTCGAGTGCAACGCCGGCATCCAGCCCGGCCATCTGGAAATCCTGCTGTTCCGCAAATGGCTGGTCGTCATGTCGAAAGCACACTGAATCCGGTAAATAATGCACTGATCATTTTGTGTAATTGAAACAATTGCTCTAGCTCACCACGTAGCGTGATTTTCCCGTAGCTGTTAAATTTGTTGCATCGGCCGGCTCAGCCTGCTGCATGCAATACCAATAACAAGACCGGGAGACGCGACGTGGATCAAGAGTTCGACTTTGTGGTGGTAGGCGGCGGTTCTGGCGGCTGTGTGATGGCCGGGCGTCTGACGGAAGATCCTGCGCTATCGGTCTGTCTGCTGGAAGCCGGCGGCAGCGGCGATAGCTGGGCGGTGAAAATGCCGGTCGGCGCGCTCAGCATGGTGCCCACCAGGCTCAATAACTGGGCCTTCGAAACCGTGCCGCAAGCCGGGCTTGACGGCCGCCGCGGCTACCAGCCGCGCGGCAGGACACTGGGCGGTTCCTCCGCGATCAACGCCATGGTCTACATCCGCGGCCACCGTTCGGACTACGATCGCTGGGCGCAGCTGGGCAACAGCGGCTGGTCCTTCGACGATGTGCTGCCGTATTTCAAGAAATCAGAGCATAACGAGCAGTTTGACAACGTCTGGCACGGACAGGGCGGTCCTTTGTGGGTCAGCGACTTGCGCACCGACAATCCCATCCACCAGCATTACCTGGAAGCCGCGCGCCAGGCCGGCTATCCGCTCAGCGCGGACTTCAATGCCGATCATCAGGAAGGCCTGGGCGTGTACCAGGTGACGCAAAAGAACGGCGAGCGCTGGAGCGCCGCGCGCGCCTATCTGCTGCCGCACCTGGGACAACGCAGCAATCTCAGCGTGCTGACCGGCGCCTATACCGAGCGCCTGATCATGGAGCAGGGGCGTGCGGTTGGCGTCGAAGTGCGGCATGGCGGCCAGTTGCGTACGCTGCGTGCGCGGCGCGAAGTGATCCTGTCGGCCGGCGCTTTCCAGTCGCCGCAGATCCTGATGCTGTCCGGCATAGGCGACGGCACCGAGTTGCGCAAGCTGGGCATCCAGGTGCAGCACCACTTGCCCGGCGTCGGCAAGAACCTGCAAGACCATCCCGACTTTGTGTTTTGCCATAAATCGGACAGCCTGGATACGTTCGGCATTTCCGCCAGCGGTTCGCTGCGCATGTTCAATGAGCTGCAGCGCTTCCGCCATGAACGGCGCGGCATGTTGACCAGCAATTTCGCCGAGTGCGGCGGCTTCCTGAAGACGCGGCCGGAATTGCCGGCGCCAGACCTGTAGCTGCATTTCGTCATCGCCTGCGTCGAAAACCATGCCCGCAAGCTGCACTTTGGCCATGGCTTTTCCTGCCATGTCTGCCTGCTGCGTCCGCGCAGCAAAGGCGAGGTCAGGCTGCGCAATACCAATCCGCAGGATGCGCCGCTGATCGACCCGAATTTCTTCGGCGATCCGCAAGACCTGGAAGACATGGTGGCGGCATTCAAGATGACCCGCAAGCTGCTGGATGCGCCGGCGCTGGCCGCCTACAGCAAACGCGACATACGCACCGCAGGAGTGGAGTCCGACGAGCAGATCCGCGCCGTGCTGAAGACTTATGCGGATACGGTCTATCATCCGGTTGGCAGCTGCAAGATGGGCACCGACCCGGCCGCCGTGGTTGATCCGACCTTGAAGGTGCATGGCATACGGGGTTTGCGGGTGGTGGATGCGTCGATCATGCCGACCCTGATTGGCGGCAATACTAACGCGCCGACCATCATGATTGCCGAAAAGGCCGTGGATTTCATCCGGCAGGGGCGTTGATGGCGGACGATCAACAGCAGGATTACAGAAGATTGCCAGTGACAGAAATCGACTTGAAGCCGGCGGAAACTGTATTGTCGACCGCACGCCTGATCCTGGAACCTCTGCAGGCCGGGCATGCGGAGCTACTGTTTGCGCATCTGAGCGACAGCGCGCTGTACACCTATATACCGCAGCAACCGCCGGCATCGGCGGGCGCCCTGGCCGAACGTTACCAGCGGCTGCAAAGCCGTCGTTCAGCCGACGGTTCAGCCATCTGGCTGAACTGGGCAGTACGGCTTGCCGGCAGTGACGAATATGTCGGCTATGCCCAGGCCACCGTCGAAGCGGATGGTCAGTCGATGCTGGCGTATTTTGTCTTTACGCCCCATCAGCGCCAGGGTTATGCGGTGGAAATGTGCACGAAAGTGCGGGACTACCTGTTCCGAGCCTTTGACGCCAACTCGGTATATGTCCTGATCGACACGCGCAACCAGGCATCCATTGCCTTGGTGGAAAGTATGGGCTTCCAGCGCGAGGCTCTGCTACCCAACGCCGATTATTTCAAGGACAGCAGCAGCGACGAATACCGCTATCGCTACGCGAAATCCACCTGAGCAACAAGTTGTATCTGTCTGTGTGGGTGCAAAACAACGCTATGTTGCGGCGCAAGATGACTGTTAAAGTGTTTTGGCCCAGTATCACTTTCACGCAAAAAAGAGTCCATCTCTCTAGAGGTGAGGAGACAGGGAAAGCCCGCATCGTTAAAGATAGCGGGCTTTTTATATGGGGAAATGGAAAGATAGCGGCCGTGTTATTCATGAAGCTGATAGTAGGCATCAGAAATAAGAATTGGCAATATGTGCAGCGTTTTTATATGCTGCAATGCATCAACACTACCAATTCTTTTCGGAGCCCTGCCATGAACTTTCTTCAAACTTTGCCGCTGCTGGCCGTTGTCGCTGCTTTCGCCCTGCGTTTCTACCTGTCCCGCAAAGCCGGCGGCGGTTCGCAAGAGTAATTGCTTGCCGCGCCGGCTAGCCAGTCATGGTTAGCAGACACGACACTTGCACCATGTTTACCCCGGCACCACGTCGGTACGCATCACCGGGTAAAGATTGAAGCGTTCGTCCCAGGATGAATGCCGGCGTGCGAAAAACTCCAGCCGTGCTGCCGGATCCTTGGCAAATTCAGGATCGTCGGCCAGTTTCTTCTTGAACTCGGCCGCCAGCGCCGGATCCGCCGCCAGTTGCGCGCGCGCGACATCTTCGGCGACATACGCTTCCATATATTCCTTCTTCTCGAAGGCGTTGTTGAAACGGCCCCAGGCTGCCAGCGAATCCGGCGCCTGTGGTTCCAGCAGCGCCATCACCAGCCGCGCCTTGGCTTGCGCGATCGGCACGAACAGGGCGCCGGCGCCGAGGTCGCGCGTTTCCTTATGCCAGGCGCCCTGTAGCTTGAGCACCTGGTGACTCTCCATCGACTGCGCATCAAACGTGGTTTTGGTGGCGCGGAAGGTTTCCAGATCGGCCCGGTTCAGCGCCGCCGGCAATACGCGGAAAGCGATCCCGTGCTGCCGCAGTTTTTCGCCGACCCAGGCGGCATGCGCTGCCGGCACCAGGTAACCGGCCTGCGGCGCATTGACGCTCAGCTTCGGCTGCAGGTCGTCGCGCACGGTGACATTCCAGATCTGCGGCTTACTCTCATCGTAGCGTGTCATCAGCGCACCCGAGATATCCGACTGCGTACGCGTATATTCATAACCGCGGAACGCCACCGGACGGGTTTTTTCGCTTGCTTCATAGCTCAGCACGACCGGCTGGCCGCCCAGCCTGGCGGCGCGCAGGTCGGCCTGCTGCGCATTCTTCAGCCAGGCGTCGCCATGCGCGGCGATCTGCGCCATGATCGAGACGATGGTGTTGTGCGTGATGCGCACCCGGGTCGGATAGTCTTTCCAGGAATGGGTCTCGACCAGCATCCCGAAGCGGTTGCGCAGATGGAAATAGCCGGTGGAAAAGCGCGGCGGCGAAACGTCGTCGACAAAACCGGAACTAGGATCGTCATCCACCTTGAACGACATGTAGAACGGCAGCGGCAACGAGCCCTGCCTGCTCAAATCGCTGATGACGGCGTCGCGCAGCGCCTCGCCATCCTTGCGCTGGGCCAGGTCGCTGGCATGCACCGGTTCGACCTGGATCGACACGTCATGCTCGAACTTGGCGCCGTCGGTGACATGCAGGTCGATATAGGCCAGCGGATCCCAGCGGTTGACCAGCTGCAGCATAGCTTGCATTTCCGGCGCATCGGCTTTCGCATAATCGCGGTTGAGATTGAAATTCTGGCCGGTGGTGCGCCAGCCCATTTCTTCCGGACCGCGCTGGTTAGGGCGGTTCCAGCGGCCAAAGCGCTCATGGCCATCGATATTGAAGACCGGGACGAAAATCAGCACCTGCTTGTTCAGCACGCTGTCGGCGGAAGTGTCCTGCAACGCTTCACGCAAGGCGAGGAAGCCGGCATCCTTGCCGTCGATCTCGCCGGCATGGATGCCGCCCTGTATCAGCAGCACCGGCAAGTTGCGCTGGTGCGCGGCTTCCGCGCTCAGCGCGCCGCTGCGCGAAACGATCAGCGCCAGCATCGGCCGTCCTTCCGGCGTGCGGCCGAACTCGGTGCAGCGCACCTGCTTAGGATAGGTTTTCTGAAAAGCGGCGCACAGCGCAATGACTTCTTCGTAGCGCCCGGTTTGCTGGAAACCGGAGCGCTCGGCGACGGTGCTCAAGGGATCGCTGGCAGCGGTGACGAGGGGAGTAACGGTGAGAGTAAGCAGGGCAGACAGTACGGCAGAACGCAGCATGAATCGGGCTCCATTGGTTTGGATAGCATCCGTGCAGTGTTTCGTAGCTAATGACACTTTATAAACGGCGTCTGGCCGACCGCGTCTTTTCGCGCCATGCGTCGTTGCAAATCCTCGCGATAGTCTTACTATCGCTCCGGTTCGCGCCTAGCCTGACGCGAAAATCCACCATTTCTAAAGCGCCATTAGCTACGAAACACTACACGAGCGGAATGTAGCTTCGATTTTAGCGCGCCCGCTGAAATATTGCTTGGAGGCACTGATCAGGCCGCCCTGGTCAGGCTGATCGCCTTTTCCGGACAGGCCGTCACGCACAGACCGCAAGCGCGGCAAGCATCGGCATTCGGCGTGTAAGCCACCTGCATGCCGTGCACGCGCAGCTTGAACTTGTTCAGCGGCCCCAGCGGCTGGTAATCGGCGGCGTCGATGCGGCGGATCTCAAACACGTTTTCCGGACAGACTGCCACGCAATCGGCCTTGCCCTCGCAGCGTTTGAAATTCACCACCGGCACGATGACGCCAGGCAGCTGCTTGCAGTTTGCTTCAGCAGGCTTGCTCATGTCATTTGCCGCCGCCGCGGAACATGCGCATGCCATCCTTGAATTTTGCCCGTTCTTCTTCAGTCATCTGTTCCCAGCGCTGGCGATGATGACCGCCATGCCAGCCGCCACGGCCGCGGAAACCACCGAACAGGATGCGGCACAAGACCAGCAGGCCGATGGCGCGCAGGAAGTCGATCTGCTGCACGCCGGCGAACAGCGACGGCAGCAGCCAGTTCCACAGCGACATCACGATCCAGCCCAGCACGGCGATGCCGAGCAAGACCAGCGGCACGATTTTCAGGAACTTCCATTTTCTGTTCATTTCCATTGCTCCTTCACTTTCTCATTACAAATCGAATTCGTCGTAGATTTCCTGCAGGCGCAAGCGCAGATGCAGCACGGCATAGCGCTTGCGCGCCAGCAGCGTATTGACGCTCTCGCCGCTCTCCGCCGCCAGTTGCTTGAAGCTGCGCCGTTCCAGTTCATGAGCGATGAACACCTCGCGCTGCTTTGGCGGCAGTTCGTCGAGCGCATCCTGCAGCGCGTCCAGCAGGATGCTGCGCGCATAGGCGGCTTCCGGGCCGGCGTCCGCCTGCGGCAGCAGATCGTCTATGCCGCTGTCGTCATCGTCACCGAGCTCTTCAGCCTCCGGCAACTGCTGTTCTTTTTTCTTGCGGAAGCGGTCGACGATACGGTTGCGCGCCACGCGGAACAGCCAGGCGCCCACCTGTTCTATCGGCTCCGGCAGGCGGCTGGCTTCCACCAGTTCCTGGAACACGTCCTGCAGCACGTCTTCCGCCTCGTTGGCGTCCGCCATGCGCTGGCGGATGAAGCTGCGCAGCCTTGCCGTTTCGCGCAAGACGGTGTCGGTTATTTGCTTGTCGGATGCGGCCATCAGGTCAGGGGTCAGCGTCGTTGCCATACTGTGAAGACGTATCACAGACGGAAATATTGTATCGGCCGGAGATTTAAATGCGGCACTGACCCCGGGGAAGGGATTATTTGGCGAACAACTGCTTCAGATCCTTGAACGCCTTGAATTCCAGCGCATTGCCGGAAGGGTCGCAAAAGAACATGGTGGCTTGTTCACCGGGCTCGCCCTTGAAGCGGATGTAGGGCTCAATCACGAACTTGACTTGCGCTGCCTTCAGCCTCTCGGCCAGCGCCTGCCACTGCGCCATGCTCAGCACCACGCCGAAATGGCGTACCGGCACATTCTTGCCGTCGACCGCACCGGTGCCGGCGATGGCGGTTTCGCCGGGAGCGAGGTGGGCGACAATCTGATGCCCGTACAAGTCGAAATCGATCCAGGCATCGGAGCTGCGGCCTTCCGGACAACCGAGCAAGCCGCCATAGAATGCGCGTGCCGCGGCGAGATCGTTGACCGGGAAGGCGAGGTGGAACGGCGGAATCGATGTGTCAGTCATGGCATGTCCTCGCAGGTAGCTGATGGGGAAGGAAAGTACAGGATAGGCGAAGCAAAATGCGCTGTAAAATGATTTGCGTCTCAGGCCGACCCTGGCAGTTCCATCATAAACCTGCACACTGAAAACAACATGGATGACAAAAACGCTCCTTACCACGCCCATATCTATTACCGGCTCGATCAGCGCGCTGCCGCCGAAGCCATCCACCTGCGCCTGAGCGAACTGACACAGCCCGGAGGCGTAGCGCCTATCCTGTTTGTTGGCCAGCTGCGCGACCAGAAGGCCGGCCCGCATCCGATTCCCCAGTTCGAAATCCATTTTACAAAAGAACATCTCGCGGCCATTGTCCCGCTGCTTGAAGCCTCGGGATTAACGGTGCTGGTGCATCCGCTCACCGACGACGACCTCGCCGACCACACCAGCCTGGGGCACTGGATAGGAGAGCCGATCGAACTCGATCTTGCGCCGCTTGATCCGCCCGGCATGAACAAGGGCATCGCCCGCTTCGGCAAAACCGATTTTTAGCACGTGTGCATTGAGCAGACCATCGCAAGGGATGGAAAACAGAGGGCCAGCCAATGAAAACTTTGCTTTTGCCATCAGGCGCCGCCATCCCCGTACTGGGGCAGGGAACCTGGTACATGGGAGAAGACCAGGCTCAGAGAAAGCGTGAAATCGACGCGCTGCGTCTGGGCCTCGATCTTGGCATGACCCTGGTTGACAGCGCCGAGATGTATGCCGACGGCGGCGCCGAGGAAGTCGTGGGTGCAGCCATTGCAGGGCGGCGCGACGAGGTGTTCCTGGTCAGTAAGGTCTATCCGCACAACGCCGACAGGCGCGGCATGCAAGCCGCATGTGAGCGCAGCCTGCGGCGGCTCGGCAGCGACCATATCGATCTCTACCTGCTGCACTGGCCCGGCTCGGTGCCGCTGGCGGAAACGCTGGCAGCATTCGAATCGCTCAAGCAGGCAGGAAAAATACGCGACTTCGGCGTCAGCAATTTCGACAGCGCCGCCATGCAGGAAATGACTGAACTGCCTGGCGGCGGGCAGGTGGCGGTCAACCAGGTACTCTACAACCTGAAGCGACGCGGCGTCGAGTGGGATCTGCTGCCTTGGTGCCGCGAACGCGCAATGCCGGTGATGGCGTATTCACCGCTGGAATCTTCCGCCGACGAGCAGCGGCGCATGCTCGGCAATCCGCAGCTGCAGGCGGTCGCCAGGCGGCACGACGCCAGCCCGGCGCAGATCGCCCTGGCCTGGCTGCTGCAGCAGGAACAGGTCGTCGTCATCCCCAAGGCGGTCAATCCGGCCCATGTGCGCGAGAACCGCGCCGCGCTGGATATCGTGCTTACGGCGCAGGATCTTGCCGAGCTTGACCAGGCATTCCCGCCGCCGCGGCGTGCCCATCCCTTGGACATGCGATAGGCGCAGCAGTTTTCAATCAAAGAAGCGGGCTGCGCAATCGTCTTGATTGAATCGCCCGCCGGGTGCACCCTCAATTTTGTTAAGGGAGATTCAGCGCGCTCTTGAGAGATGCTGCTGCCTCCAGGTTCAAGTACGGCATAGGGTCTTTCAGTTGCAAGCCTTTTGGAATCACGAAACCGTAACTCCAGTTCTTGTTTCCAGTTGTCCGCTGGATAATGGCGAATTTCGCGCCTGCATTAATCGCGCCCTGGACAATGAAAAGCGGGCGCAAGCGAGCGTATGCGTCCACATCGATGGAAGGCGGAAATGATATTTCCAGATAGTTGTGCGGGCCATAGGTTTTTTGGACGTAACTAGCCACCCCGGTCTGTAGCGAGGTCGCTGGATTGAACTGGCACTGGTTGCTCTGGAGCCTGCTGGTGTCGTAGATG
>NZ_DATMRB010000192.1:0-3460 GCF_035566555.1 Collimonas sp. | reverse complement strand
ACCAAAATAAACACAAAAACTTATTCACTACTTTGTGATGGCGAGCAATGGCGAGTGTCGCCTGGACTGCTGCGAAAAATCATCGATCTCTAAGAACGAACTCCAGCAAAGTCAACAACGCTACTAGCGTCACGCTTACCTGCAATCGCCTGACTCTTGTTCTGGACTGGCATATCGTCAAATCCCAGTGCGAAGCATAGACGATCGATTTCATCTTCAGAAATGCGTCTGTCACGCGGCGCCGGGTTTTTTGGCCTCCGTACGTCTTCTGTGGGGCTTGCAGCTACCCATCCCCATTCCCGTTGCGCTGTGCTGAAGACGTGTGACAGCAAATTCGTCTCACGATTGACGGTCGATCCAAGCACATTTTTTAATCGAAGATCGCGCCATTGCCCGAGAAAATCTGGCGTAACGTCACTGATTTATGTCGCCGAAATGGACTTTCCTGACCACAATATTGCTCATCGCTGACAGGCGCAGTGCTTCCCATCGATAACCACGCTTGGTACGGGAGACTTCTCTTTCGTAGCGTTCGAAGGCATCGCGGCAGGTTTTGCCAACGGCAATACCGGTTGCTTTTTCTTCGCGAATTTCAGTTTCTCGCATGGCGGCCCATGCCTGGGCTTGTGCCTTGGTCGGGTACGTTCCCGACTCACGCTTGCCCTTGATTGCAATTTGAACCCGCCAGCCACCAGCACATTTTACGATTGATGCCATATATTCCATTCTCCAAAAAACGGCGGCAATTACACCATGAAATTGGGGAATGGCTGTGTAAATTATGGGGAATTGATATCAGTAATTAGTGGTTTTTGTTGGTGATTTGCGATTTTTGGCTTGAATGCAAAAACGCCGCAGAACCTTGTATTTACTTGGTTTGCGGCGTTTTGTGCTGTTTTACGACAATGTGTATTGGTGCCCGAGGCCGGACTTGAACCGGCACACCCTTACGAGCGAGAGATTTTAAGTCTCTTGTGTCTACCGATTTCACCACTCGGGCAAGTTTGCGGGTTTGCATGAAAACCGCAAAAGGTATCGTCAAAAATCACCGGCGATACTGGGCAGGGCCGAATTTTAACAGGTTCTCCCTGCCAAGGCCATATTCTCGTGCGCGGCCATTTCGACGGCAAATTTACTGCCTAGGCGGCGAAATCTACTTCGGCAGTCGCCACTGCCGTGATTTTCACGCCGAAACTGTCGACGTTCTGCAATGTCGCATTTTCATGTATGCGTATCTGCTGTCCGCTGGCATGCGGCTTGTCGTGGGTGGTGTGGGCATCGGACACCAGGGTGACCGGGTATCCCTGCGCTGCCGCGCTGCGGACCGTGGTGTCGACGCAGAATTCCGATGCATAGCCGCAGATCACTAGATGGTCGACCTGCCATGCGGTCAGCAGCTCTCGCAACTCGGTGCGGAGGAAGGAGTCGCTGGTCTTCTTGCGCAGCCTGGTGTCGCTGTCCTTGACCTGTAATCCGTGCTGCAGCTGCCAGCCTGGTGAGTTGTACTCTAGTGGACTGTCGGCTTCTTCATGCTGGACAAAAACCACCGGTACACCCGCGGCGCGCGCCTTGGCGGTCAGGGTGTTGATGCGCTCGATCACCGCATCGGCTTCAAACGGCCGCCGGCTTCCTTCAAAAAGATCGTGCTGGACATCGATGATTAACAGTGCGGATTTCATGTTGGCCTGACGTTGAGAGACGGAGAACGCCGTCGGATTCCAGTTCTGCATCCGCCTGAAGCCCTGGCGGATGCCGCTGCTCGCCTGATTTTCAGGTTTCCGGCAGTGCCTCGCTGACTGGCGCTGAACCGAATCTGTTTGGTTCTTTCCCTTCCAGGATCAGGAAGTAGAGCACCACCAGCCCGCCGATGATCGGGATCAGCGACAGCAACAGCCACCAGCCGCTGCGGTCTGTGTCGTGCAGGCGGCGCGCTGCGGCTGCGATGGAAGGCAGCAGCGTAGCCAGCGAAATGAGCAGGCCTAGCTTGTGATGGATTGTGTCGGCAATCACCGTGGCCACCACGATGAAGAGGATAAACCACCAGTATTCGGAACGCGATGCTCTGCCGTTGAAGTCGACATACTTGGAAAAGCAAACCTTGATTGATTCTGTGAACGTCATGTTTATCCCCCTGAAGTTGTGCTGGCATGGACAGTGCGTCCGTTTGTGACGGCGCTGATGGCCATGTAGTTCGGTAAGGTTACCGGAGAGTAATAATAACAAAAGCCGCCGCGATTCTCATTAAAAGTTAATTGATCGCAAATATGCCGGTTTCGCCCTAAGGCAATCTGTCACGCCTTGAATTTCCCTTCTGCGCAGTTTCTTTGTGTGGCTATATCGCCGCATAAATATATCCACAGAGAAATATTTCTCAAGAGAAATGAAAATATGCGGGAAAGGCGCGCATACTAAATTGCCGCAAGGAAACAAACAAGCTTATTGCTATAGATGCACGACTGAGTATGTGAATGCAGCAGGCCGATATGCCGATCGCTGATCGGGTTGAAGTTAATGCACATATGTGGGAGGCGTTATGGGAATAGAATTGTCTCGCCGGAATTCGCTGTCCATTATCTCTGTTGCAGTACTGGTAATGATTTCAGGTTGCGGCGGAGGCGGGGGCGGCAGTAACAGTCCGGCACCCGTCGCTACCCCGGTACCTAGTACGCCGCCTCCTGCAACTTCACCGCCCGTCACCGTCTCGCCGCCAGTCACTACACCAGCACCGCCAGGTAATTCCAGTTCCGTACCGCCGCCAGTGGTGACGCCGCCACCAACGCCTCCCATGCTGAATGTGCTAGACCCCAGCAATGTCGCCGCCGCTCGCGCGCAAGGGATGACCGGCGCCGGCGTTACAGTGGGCGTGATGGATACCGATTTCGATGCCAGCGATCCGCAAATCGCCGGGCGTATCAGCAAGACTGTGTACAACAACGGCGGCGCCGACGGCAATATGCACGGCACCGAAGTGGTGGAAGCCTTGGCCGGCAATACCCTGGGCGTGGCCCCTGGCGTATTTGTGCAGGCGGCCGCGGCCGGCACTAATGGCGATAACGTGCTGCTCAACAGCCAGATGTACCAGGACATGTTCGCCAAGGGTGTGCGGATTTTCAACCAGTCCAATGGCATCGACGCTGTCGGCGCTACTGTCGGCCAGGCGCTGGCTTTGCATGCCATGTACCAGCCGCTGGTGGCGCAGCATGGCTTGTTCATCTGGTCTACCGGGAATGACGGCGGAGCGCAGCCGAACCTGAACGCCAGCTTGCCATCCATGTTCTCCGATCTGCAAAGCGGCTGGCTGGCCGTGACCGCCGTCAACGCCGCCGGCGGCAGCAACGGCTACAGCAGCAGCGACAAGGTGCCCGGCATGATTTCCAGCTACGCCAACCGCTGCGGTGTCGCCGCCAACTGGTGCCTGGCGGCGCCGGGCGATTTCATTTCCAGCAGCAGCGGCGGCCGC
>NZ_DATMRB010000191.1:0-36292 GCF_035566555.1 Collimonas sp. | reverse complement strand
AGCGGCGCCCTGCTGGCGCGCAATCCCTACAATACCGAGTTCACCGACCGCACCGCCTTCTTCGATGTCGACGGCGGCAGCCGCAGCGTCAGCGGCGACCGCTACGAATTCGTCGGCCGCAACGGCTCCCTGCAAAGTCCGGCGGCGATGGAGCGGATACGTCTGTCCGGCAAGGTCGGCGCCGGGCTCGACCCGTGTGCGGCGACCCAGCAGCAGTTCGAGCTCAGCCCCGGCCAGCAGCGCGAAATCGTCTTTGTCCTGGGTGTCGCCGATACCCGTCAAACCAACCTGGGCGAACTGCTGCAGCGCCACCGCGGCGCGGCTGCGGCGCACAGCGCGTTGCAGGCGGTGCATGCCTTCTGGGAACGCACCTTGGGTGCAGTACAGATAGAAACGCCGGATCCCGCACTGAACTTGCTGGCCAACGGCTGGCTGATGTACCAGGTGATCTCTTGCCGCCTGTGGGCGCGCAGCGGCTACTATCAGTCCGGCGGCGCTTTCGGTTTCCGCGACCAGCTGCAGGACGCCATGGCGCTGGTGCACAACCAGCCGCAGCTGCTGCGCGAGCATCTGCTGCTGTGCGCGGCCCATCAATTCGTCGAGGGCGACGCCCAGCACTGGTGGCATCCGCCTACCGACCGCGGCGTCCGTACCCATTGTTCCGACGATTTCCTGTGGCTGCCGCTGGCAGCACATCGCTACGTCAGCACGACCGGCGACACCACCGTACTGGACGAAACCGCACACTTCCTTGAAGGCCGGGCGGTGAACCCGGATGAAGATTCCTATTACGACCTGCCGGGCCGCTCCAGCGAAGTGGCGACGCTGTACGTCCATTGCGTGCGCGCCATCGAACACGGCCTGCGCTTCGGCGTGCATGGCTTGTCGCTGATGGGCTCGTGCGACTGGAACGACGGCATGGACAAGGTCGGCGAAAAAGGCAAAGGCGAAAGCGTCTGGCTCAGCTTCTTCCTGTACGACGTACTCACCAATTTTGCCGAAATCGCCGCCGCTCGCCAGGATCAGGCTTTCGTCGAGCGTTGCCTGACTGAGGCCGCCAAGCTGAAGAAAAACATCGCCGCCAACGGCTGGGACGGCGGCTGGTACCGGCGCGCCTATTTCGACGACGGCACGCCGCTGGGTTCGGCCAAGAATGTCGAATGCCAGATCGATTCGATTTCTCAAAGCTGGTCAGTGCTGTCTGGCGGCGGCGATCCCCAGCGCAGCCTGACGGCGATGCAGGCGGTGGACGAGCGCCTGGTGCGGCGCAAGGACGGCATCATCCAGCTGCTCGACCCGCCGTTCGACAAATCCGACCAGAACCCCGGCTACATCCGCGGCTACGTGCCAGGCGTGCGTGAGAATGGCGGCCAGTACACCCACGCGGCGATCTGGACCGTGATGGCCTTCGCCAAGCTCGGCGACCAGAAGCGCGCCTGGGAACTGATGCGGCTGATCAATCCGCTCAACCATGGCAAGACTGCGGGCAAGGTGGCCCGCTACAAGGTCGAACCGTATGTGGTCGCCGCCGATGTCTACGCCGGCGCGCCGCATATCGGCCGCGGCGGCTGGACCTGGTATACCGGATCGGCCGGCTGGATGTATCGCCTGATCGTCGAATCCCTGCTCGGACTGCAGCTGGCCGGCGACAAGCTGCATGTAATGCCCTGCCTGCCGGACAACTGGACCTCCTGCCGCCTGGCTTACCGCTATCGCGACACCACCTACCAGATCGCACTGCACCAGGGCGTTGCCGATGGCGGCGCCGGCCACCTCAAGGTCGACGATGTGATACAGGCAGACGGCGCCATTACGCTGGTGGACGACCGGCGCGAGCATGCGGTGGAGGTACTCCTGCCCGCGCGGCCGGTCGCAGCGCCATAGATAGCGCCGATGCTGCGGCCGGCCAGTTCAGGCGACCAGATGCATGGCAGCGGCATTGCGCCAGATAATCCAGCGTCGTTACAGCGCTGTTGCTACTGCATCGTCTCATGCAAATGCCGCCACAAAAGACGCCCATCCATTGTTTTGTCGAACAGCGCTGTGGCAAAACGCAGGTTGGCGCTGCCGTCGCTGAAAGCCTGCGCTTCCTTGTAGACTAAAACCACCGCCAGCTCATTTTCATGCAGCAGTACGATATCCGTAACGTCAATCCGCAGGCCGGGCTTGCTGCCTGCGGCCTGCCTGAAAAATCCGGCAAGCGCCGGGTAATCAAGTTGCTGGCCGCCGGGGCTTATCATCGAAAAGTCGCTGGAAAAATGGGCCAGCAGCTTGGCGCAAGCCGCCGCGCCGGTATCGGCGCCGCTGAAAAACTGCTGGATCGATTCGCAGGTATCGACGACTTCAGTAAATGCCGGATGTGTCTGGTGCATATGGGACTCTCTCATGGGTTTATTGACGCAGGAACTGCAGGATTTCCGAATTCTTGATGCGCAGCGACAGCAGCACAGGAAGCAGGCTGCTGGCCGCCGCCACCGCAAAGCAGCTGTGGAACACGTGCATGGCGTGCCGGCTCTGGTACATGCCGCTTAACTCAACCGTGCCGTCCCAGGCCAGCAGCAGGTTGAACAGCACGCCCAGCAGCGCCACGCCGAGGCAAAAACTGAGCTGGCGATTGATGTTCCATAGTGCGCTGGCCTGTCCCAGATGCTCGTCAGCAGTCTGCAGGAAAGCGGTGCTTTGGGCAGCGCTGCTGGCCAGGCTGCCGCCGAAGCCCATCAGCATGTAGGCAGCTGTCAGCAAGGGCAGCTGGCCCGCTTGCGTCACCCCCAGCAACAGCGCGATGCCGCCGCCGTGCGCCAGCGCGCCGAGCTGGAACAAGGGACGCGGGCCGTAGCGGTTGAACCGCTTGCCGGTCAGGCTGATCGCCAGGAATGCCGCCAGCGCCCATGGCAGCATCAGCGCGCCGGTGCGTGACGCCGACATGCCGAGTACTCCTTGCAGGTAAAACATGGCAAGCAGGCTCACCCCCATGAATACTCCCGGAATCAGCAGATAGATCAGCATCGCCAGCTTCAGCAAGGGATCACGCAGCAGAGTCAGGTTGAGAATGGGATGGAGCTTGCGCGAGCTGCCGCGCACGTAGCGGATGAAGATCAGCAATCCGGCCGCCAGCACGGCGCAGCCCACAGCTTGCTGGCCGGCGTTGCCTAGCGTGCTCAGCCCGGACAGGATCAGCAGGAGCGCCAGGCTGGCGCAGGCCAGGCCGTCGATATCCAGCGGCGAGCATACCGCACCGGCTGGCTCCGGCCGCAGCCAGCAGCCGGCCATTGCCAACGCCAGTGCCGCCAGCGGCAGGTTGAGAAAGAATAGCCAGCGCCAGCCGAGCGTATCGACGATCCAGCCGCCCAATGCCGGCGACAACGCCGGCGCCAGCAAGCCAACCAGCATGATCATGCTGGACAGGCCGGCGCGTTCCCGTGGCTGATAGAGCCGATACGCCAACGTCTGCCCGACCGGAATCAGCAAGCCGCCGCCCAGGCCCTGTAGCAGGCGCCAGCCGATCAGCGCCGCCAGCGAAGCGGCTGCGCCGGCGCCCACCGTGGCGATCAGGAACAGCGCCAGCGAAGCCATGAATATGCGTTTGCTGCCATAGGTCCTGGCCAGCCAGGCGCTGAGCGGAATCACCAGCGTCAGGCCGAGGATGTAAGCGTTACTGACCCAGGCCAGCTCGGCCACGCTGGCGCCAAAAGCGCGTGCGATGTCCGGGTAAGCGACATTGGCAATGAACATGTTGACCAGGTCGACGAAAAAACCCAGCAGATAGATTGCGGCGACTTTCTTCCGATATTGCATGAGACCGCTCCGCGACAGGAAAGAGCGCAGCTTAGCAGCGGTGATTAGTGTGCGAAACAGCCTTTTAACGATTACACTGTCAAATAAATATTGACAATAAAATTCCTCAACATGGTCAGCCTGAATCGATTGAATGCCTTCGTCGCCGTAGTCCAGGCGGGTTCCTTTACCGCGGCCGCCAGCCAGCTGGCGCAGAGCAAGGCGGTAGTCAGCTTCAACATCAAGCAGCTGGAGACGGAACTGGGGGTGGCGCTACTGACCCGCAGCACGCGCCGGCTGGAGGTTACCGAGGTGGGACAGCGCTTTTACCAGGATTGCCTGCGCGTGCTCGAACAGGCCCGGCAGGCCATCGATGAGGCGCGCAAGAACCATGGCGGCCTGAGCGGCAGCTTACGCGTCACAAGCACTGCGGAATATGGCTTGCGCATGGTGGTGCCGGCGCTGGCGGCTTTTGCGCTGGCCCATCCGCAGCTGCAGATCCAGCATGCTTCGTCATCCTTGCCGGCCGATCTCATCTCTGAGCGTTTCGACGTGGCGATCCGGCTGGGCCAGCTACGCGACTCCAGCTACCGTGCCGCGCTGATCGAGAAGTTTGAAATCCTGGCGGTGGCTGCTCCGGCCTATCTGAAACGCCATGCGGCCGGCCAGCCGGATTCACTGGCGGCGCTGGAGCAGATGCAATGGCTGGGTCACAGCCGCCTGCCCTTGCCGCCCCGCTGGCAGGTACAGACACCCGCCGGCGAGCTGGTGATGCTGGAAGTCGATACGCGCAGCATGACCGTCGCCGATTCGGCCGACGCCCTGCGCCAGTTTGCCATCCATGGCGCCGGCGTGGCCCTGCTGCCGCAATGGCTGGTGGCGCCGGACATCCGCAGCAAGCGTCTGCGGCAGCTGCTGCCGGATCACCGCTTTCCTGCGCAAGGGGTATACGCAGTCTATCCAGACACTCGCCACGTGCCCGAAAAGGTGCGCGCCTTCATCGACTTCCTGCAAACCTTCGTCGCGACCCAGGCGCCAGGAAAATCCTAGAAATTCGCGCCGTTGGCGCGCATATAGCTCTTGACGTTATCGAAAGTGACGCGGCCGGCGTGGCTGACGTCGATCTGCTCGAAATTGTTGGCGACAAAACCGAAGCCTGCCTGCTGGGCCTGAGCCTTGGTCACGGAACCGCTATGGTTGCTGTCCGCTTCGCTGAACTTCGCTTGCAGTTTCTGCAAGGCCCGTTCTTGCAGCGAGGCGCCGGCCGCAGCCGGCGTGGCCGCTACCCGGGCAGCGGCCTTGACGTGCGCCGGCACATACGGGTCGCCCAGCTGCGCCATCCCTTGCCGGGTAGGCGTGGTGGCAGCATTGACGGTGCTTTGCGCCTGCACTGCGGGCGCCAAGATGACGGCCGCGATGGCCAGGAATGTCAGTAATGATTTCATGTCAACTCCAATAGGTATCTGGTTGAACAGCCTGCAGGATGGGGAAAAGATCCAGGTGCATCATGAGCGGCTGTCGTAGTACCGTACCAGGTCGCCTTTCATCAGCAGGCGCGACGGGTCGAACAGATAAATCATGTGGCCGCCGCGATAATGCGTAATCTGCAGGCCGGAAATCGGGCCTAGCCGTCCCAGGTCCAGCTCGGTGTTGTAGAAAGGCGTGGCGAGGTCGTGGTAGCCGTTCTCCGACAACACCTTGAGCTTGGGATTCTGGTAGATCGCTGCCGCCAGATCGGGAATCGTGTCGGGCAGGTACAAGCCGTCGTGGGTCCAGACCCAGTCCTGGATGGTGTCGCCGTTTTCTATATTGTAGGTCGAGACCGCGGTGTATTTCAAACCATGCGGCAGATAGTCGTTCATGCGGTCGGTGAACGGCTGCGTGATCAAGGTGCTGGAGGGGTCGCCGTCAGCCGCCAGCGGGCTGCCGTTGACCGCGACCACCCGGCCGTCATAACGCCCGAGCAGCGAACCGGGAATCAGATTGGACCTGAAGGTGGTTTCATCCAGGTTGAAATCGGCCTTCCAGAGCGCCGCCGGATAACCGCTGTTGAAGAACAGCTGGTTCAGCAGATTGGGCGATGGCTGGGTGTTCGACGCCAGGAAGGCGTCCACTGCCGGTTCGTAGATGCCTGCCACGAAAGTGCGCATCTGCTTGGCGAACGTGGTGAGGTTGGCGGGAGGCGGCGTCACCAGCTTGAAATAAGCGCCGACTGCCGCGTAGCCGGGGAAGTACGGTCCATACGAGCCGCCGTTGAAGTCGGCGTTCGAGTTGTAGTTGAGGATCGCCGATTGCAGCACCACGCCGGTCAGCTTGGTGCCGCCCATTTCCAGCAGGTTGGCGAGGACATCGGTGCGCGGCGTGCCATACGATTCGCCATACAGATATTTGGGCGATTCCAGCCGATGGTTGACGTTCAGATAGCGCGTGATGAAATCGCGGAACACCGCCGCATCGCTGTCCACGCCCCAGAAAGTCTGGTTGGTGTTGGGGCTGATGGCTTCTGAAAAGCCGGTGCCGACCGCGTCGATGAACACCATGTCGGTAGTGTCAATCAGGCTTTGCTTGTTGTCGACAAAAGGAAACGGCAGCGGCTGCGTGGTGGCCGGGTCGCCGGTGACGATGCGCTTGGGGCTGAAAGAGCCGAGGTGCAGCCATACCGAGGAAGAACCCGGGCCGCCGTTATAGAAAAAAGTGACCGGCCGCTTGCCGGTGTTTTGCTTGTCGGCGGTATAGGCAACATAGAAAATCGATGCTTCCGGTTTGCCGGTTTTCGGATCGGCCGCGGTCAGGTGGCCGGCGGTCGCCGTGTAGCGAATGGTTTTGCCGTTGATCGAAATACTGTCGTGGGTGACCGCAGCGCTTTCCGTTACCTGCGCGGCGGCAAGCGCATCGCCGGCGCCGAAGCCGTACAGGGTCTTGTCGTTATAAGGCTGGTCGACCGGCGGCCGCGCCATCACGGCATCGGGCGCCTCTTGCGCCACGGCCTGATGGGCAGCAAACGCCAGCGCACACAGCTGTAGGGAAACGGCCAGGCCAAACCATAGTTTTCGTTTAATCGACATGTAGTCCTCGCAAGTGATGTTCATCGACGCTGCCGGCAGCGGACAATAAGCAGCTCAGCCGAGACAAGCGGCAGGCGCTTATCGCGGAAATATTGACGTCGCACAGGAAAAGCCAGCGGGCTCGGCCTGAGTCAGTCATGCATGTGCAAGTGTGTTTTACGGACTGAAAGGAAGTGGTGAAACGGGTGATAATTTGTTGTCGTACATCAATATATGCAAAGAAAGCGTGGTATTCAAGGTCGCCAGCGGCAAGGTCGTGAAATTTATTTCCTGCGGCGGCGCAGCCGTATACAGACCTGTATGTACTGATACCCTATGCGCAAATATTAACAACTGCGCGTATCGACGCAGCACTGTCAGCCGCCGCTTTGCGCACCGCTCTGCAAGGCTTTTTTAACCCGGAAAAGAATTCTTCATACATCGCCGCATCGGTATCCGTCTTGGTGCGGGAATCGCCGTTGCTATCCCAGGTGGTGCTGCGGAATCTGACTCTGACTTTGACTCCTGCATCGGCTGCAAGAGGTTTGACGACGATCAAGGCTTGGGTGGATTTATGATCGGGCTTGCCGGGCAAGCCCATCTTCGACTTCAAGATGCCACGCAATATTTCACGCCCTTTACTCACCAGCGCCTGATCATGCTGTCCCTCGATCAGATGGAAATCCGGATCGACCGCCACCGTACCGTAGCCCAGCGTCTTGAGCTCGGCTGCCGCGGCAGCCAGCACGGCGGCGCTGCTCTGCTGGAATACCTGATCGCGCAGGCGGTTTAGGTCCGCTCTCTCCTGCTCGCTCAGATCCACCGCTACCTGGCTGGAGCTATAGCGCAGAAGCTTGCCGCCGCTGCCGGTCACCTGTTCGTCATCGGCCTGGCCGGCGTGCGCCGGGCTGGCAATCCAGCAGGCCAGCAACAGCGGCAACAGGAACACTGGTCTGCTGGCACGGAAAAGTGAAGATGAGGACTGCATCGCGCGCTCCGGGGAAATGGCGAAAACCCGACAACATTAGCAGAAATGGCGCAGGCATGCAGAAGGTTTCAATTGTCTGCCGGCGCCTCCGTGTCGTTCCTGCCGGGCTTGCCAAACAGCGCCCGCTGCTTCGGCTTGCCGGCTTCGGGCGCGCGCTCCGCATCCGCCGCATCGCCGCACTGTCCAATGATGATGTTGGCGAAAATGCTGATCGCAACGCCGCACGCGCCGATCGCAAAAAGTAATAATTCAAGCATGAGAATCCCCTTATCGTCATGGCGTGGGCGCCATCGATTTTTATGTTGACCGTCTCGGAAAGCCAAGGTAAAACAGCTTTGCAGCGGTGGCAGCCGCGGCGCATGCCTGCACTGTAGCGTTACAAGCGCGGCCAGCGCCAATACAGAATATGGCGCGCATCTATCTCGAAACGGCATAACAATGATTTCACTCAGACAGCTCAAGTATTTCGTGGAAATTGTCGACGCCGGCAGCTATACGCGCGCCGCCGAACATCTGTTCATCGCACAATCGGCGCTGAGCCGGCAAATGAAGGAGCTGGAAACCGACATGCAGGTCAGCCTGCTGCAGCGCGATTCGCGCCATATCGAACTGACCGAGGCCGGACAGCTGTTTTACGAAAGAAGTAAACGGATCCTGGAAGACATCGAAGACGCCATCGTCCAGGCGCATCAGGTCGGCAAGGGCGAGCAAGGCCGGATCCGCGTGCTGCATTCCAGTTCGGTGACCTTGTCAGCCGCCATGGGCGACATCTTCAGCAGGCTGCTGATACAGTTTCCCGGCGTATCGCTGGACTTTTCCCGCGCGCCGTCCGAGCACCAGGCGCTGGATATCGACGAAGGCCGCGCCGATTTCGGCATGGTGCGCCTGCCGATACTGCGCCAGCTGCCGAATATCCAGGTCAAGAAAGTGTTTTCTGAAAAGCTGGTGGTGGCGCTGTCCAAGGATCATCGCTTTGCCGGCAGAGGCGCGATCGGCATCGCCGAACTGCGCGATGAGCTTTTTGTCTCAGTCCCGCACAAGGATCGCGGCGGCCTCAGCTATCTGGTGGCGGCGCTGTGCATGCGCCATGATTTTTTCCCCAAGGCGTCGCGCACCACTTCGCGCAAGGCGTCCCTGTTGAATCTGATTGAAGCCAATCTGGGAATAGCGATCGTACCGGAAAGCATGCAGGAAATCGCGCCGGCGGGCATCCGCTTTCTGCAACTGCCTGCGCAAGATGCGCAGTCGGACGTCGCCGTGATTTACCGGCGCGATGCCGCGCCCATGGTGGCAGCCTTTATCGCCGCATTCCTGCGGCTGATGCCGCATGCGGAACAAGCCTGAACGGTTGCGCCCTTACAAGCGCTGCAGCCAGCCGACGATGCCCTGCAGCGAACGGAACTCGCTCACCGAACGGCAAGCGATATGCGGATGGCGCGCCGCCAGCATGCGCGCCAGCGCCGCTCCCGGCCCCAGTTCCAGCGCCGCCGTGACACCGCGCTCGGCGCAGGCATCCATGCAGGCGCTCCAATGGATGGTGTGCGCCAGCTGTTGCGACAGCGCTTCTATCGCCTGTTCTTTTTTTGTCAGCAGCTGCGCGTCCAATCCGGACAAGAGCGGCAGCGCCGGGTCCTGCGTCAGTTGCTGCCGCAGCTGATCCGCAAATGGCGCGACTGCGGCGGCCATCAAGGGTGTGTGCGAAGCCACCGTTACCGGCAGCAGTGTGATTTTGCCGCCCAGTCTTTCGATTTCCGCGGTCGCGCTCAGCAAATCCTGTTGCAGGCCGCCGGCGACGCAGCTGTCGGCATCGGTCTCGATCGCCACATGCAGCCGCTGCGACGCCAGCAGGCTTGCCAGCGGCCGCAAGGCGATGCCGCTGACGGCAAACATCGCTTGCGGCGCCTGCGGCAGCAGGCAGGCGTCCATCAACTGCGCCCTTGCCTGCGCCAGGGCGATCGCCTGCGGCGCTGGCACTGCGCCGGCGACATGCCAGGCCGCCAGTTCGCCGATGCTGTAGCCGGCCACCAGTTCCGGAGTTGGCAATTGCGTCTGCAAAGCCGACCAGATGGCGGCCGTTGCCGCCACGATCAGCGGCTGCGCCAGGCGGTTGGAAAACAGCAGATCCTGGTCCGACAGCACTGTTTGCAGCGACAGGCCGGGCAGCACCGGCGCTAACCATTGATCAAGCAGCTGCGCGCTGGCCGCATCGCGCCGCGCCAGTTCGAACATCGCCGCATGCTGGCCGCCTTGCCCCGAACATAGCAGGGCCAGCCGCGGCGTCATGGCTGACCCGCCGCGCTGTCTTGCAATTGCTGCTTAGCGCAGTACGTAGCCATCCTTGCCGATCACGGTCAGTTCAATGAAATTCAGGCCGTCGCGGCTGTTCGGGCCATACTTGAGGGACATGCCGCCAATATCGTAGCCGCCCATGCCTTCCAGGCCGCTGACCAGGCTTTCGCGGGTCGGCTTGTTGCCGGCGCGGCGCAAGCCTTCCACCAGCACCTTGGCAGAAATATAGCCTTCCAGCGTCGGATAGGAATCCGACAGTTCGCTACGCGTCTTCAGCGCGGTCATGAATTCTTTGGAAATCTGCGTGCTGGAGCTGCGCGGATTGGGAAAGACCTGCGTCATGCCGAGGCCGCGCGCATCTTTACCCAGGCTTTGCAGGAAGACTTGCGAGCTGACGTTGGACAAGGTGATCAGCTGCTGCTGGCCGCCGGCTTCGCGGTACTGCTTGATGAAGGCAGCGCACGGCTTGGCGGTGCAGATCATCAGCACCGCCTGCGGCTTGGAGTCGAAAATCTTCTTGACCGCGCCTTCGACCGCTACCGTATTGCGTTCGTAGTTGGCGATCACCGGTTCCGGCAGCTTATGCTTCTTGATCGCCTGCTTCAAGCCTTCCAGCGCGTCGTTGCCGAAGGAATCGTTGGACACCAGCACCGCATAGCGTTGTAAACCCATGCCCGACAGCTGTTCAATCGCCGTGCCGACTTCATCGCGGTATTTGGAACGCACATTGAACAGATAGTGCTGCATAGGCTCATGCAAGGAAGTTGCGCCGCTGACTGGCGCAATCAGGGGCACCTTGGCGTCGTTGATGGCGCCCAGGATCGATTCGGTAGTCGGCGTGCCGCGGTACAGGAACAGGGCGAAGGCGTTCTTTTCGTTGAGCAGCTTGCGGGTGTTCTCGACGGTGCGCTTCGGTTCGAAGCCGTCGTCCAGCGATTCCAGCACGATCTTGCGGCCAAACACGCCGCCTTGCTTGTTGACGATATCGAAATACAGTTGGGCGCCGGCAGTAGCTTGTTTCACTTCTTCCGCCGCGGTACCGGTGAAACCGGCAGACTGGCCGATCACGATAGTGTTGCTGGTAATGCCTGGTTCAGCGTTAGCGCTACCAGTTGCAAGCAAGCCAAACAGGCTCAACGCGCTGATGCTGACAGCCAAAGACAACTTCTGATGCACTTTCATTTATTCTCCAGAGATATTCGTCGATACGGTATCTGCATGGGGAGGTCAGCGCGCGCTCAGCGCAGGTAGCTTAATCCATGCAGAAAATATGTGGCTGCCAATAAATCGGCAGCGCCACCGGGCGACAGCTTATCCTGAATAAATACTTTGTGGCAACTAATTGCGTGTTCGCGCCAATCACTTGCGGCGCTGCCCCCCATTTCCAGGAAAGCCCGCGCACAGGTTTTTACCTTGTCGGCGGCTGCCGGACCGCCGCGGTAATAAAGATTGGTGTCGCTGATGGCGGCCATCAGCACGAACAAGGCGTCGACCGCAGCGGCGTCATAGCCACGCCCCGCAGCCAGCGTCGACAGGAAGCGCGGCAAAGCCGCCTCGAACAGCGACGGAAATCCTAGCGCCGCTTCTTCGCTGGCGCCGCTGACCGCATATTTTTCCGCCGCCAGCCGGCCGTGCGAAGGTTCGGTGCAATGCGCGCTTAAGGCCCTCTCCTGCATATGCCTGGTCAAGGCATCGCCCCACTGTATCAGCAACGTGGCGCGGATGACCGGCGCCGACAGGGACATGCCGCGGCCATGGCAATAACCGGCTGCCGCGCACAGCATGCCAAGGCAAAAAATCGCCCCTCTGTGCGTATTCACCCCCGCTGTCGCCGACAGCATGGTCCGCTCGGCAGCGATGCCAAGCTGGCGCAATGCGGAAAATTCCTTGCCGGCCATGCCGGCCTGCGTGACGCGAATGAAGTAATGGCGCAGGGAAAACAGGCTGCGCATGAAGGTGCCGGCATCCATGTCGCTATGACTGCCGTTGTCCACCAGGGACACCAGGCCAGGCTTAGGATATAACTGCAGCTCGCGATACAGGCTGCGTAAGGCCAGCCGCGCTACTTGCTGGCAAAACGCCCGCTGCTGACGCAAGCTGTGCGGCGCCAGGTTCTGCCGCCGCAACTGGGGTGACGTCGGCGGCCGCAGACCGGCATGGCAGGTGGCGGCACTCATGCCGGCTCCAGGCTGGACATCAGGCTGGCCAGCGTGCGCAGCTGCACCGCAGACTCGGTCTTCACCAACACCCGCGCCGCGGCGCCGACCTCAGCGCCGGCCTGCAAGGCTTGCCAGCACTCCTTCCAGGCAACCGCATGGCCATCCGGAAAAATGACTTCGCCATCCAGCGGCAAGCGTGCCGCGTGCTGCGCCAGCAAGGCCATGCCGCGCGAAAATTCCGACGCATTGCGAGGGGTGAACAACAAGTCGATATCGGAATTGGCGGTGACATAGCTTTGCCGGGTCAGGATTTGCCAAGCCCAGGAACCGTACAGCCTGAGGGCGATGCCGCTATGCAGGCAGTCGCCGGCAAAGGCCCGCAGCGGGCCGCTCCAGCCGGACGGCATATGCGCCAGCGCCTGGCGCAAGGTGAGCGGCTCCGCAAATCGCTGCACATCCGTCAATTGGACCTGCAAAGGAATTCTCGCCTTGTCGCCATTGCCGTCGGGCGGCAGCGCCAGTCCCAGGCACAACTCGTCTGGCGGCGTATCGGCTGCGCGCCGCCGCAGCACCAGCGGCCAGTCTTCCTGCTGCCAGCGCGCCAGCGTCGCCTGCTTGTCCGCAGTTGCCGCCAGCGCGGCACGCTGCCAGCCTTCGGCGCTGAGCCAGGCCAGGCTATGGCGCGTTAATATGTCAGTTCGCATGATCCAATACCGCCTGCGCTACCGGAAAGGCCTGGCTACGGCCGCCGCGCTGCAGGCCGGCGGCACTGCGCTGATCTTGCGGACTGGCGTCGCGCAGGGCTGCGGCCAGTTGCAGGGCAAGATCGCCATCCCAGATCGCGTCGATACCGCCCATCTGCAGGTAATTCACCGGCCCTGGGGCAAACACCGGATTGCTCTTGGCCAGTTCCGTCAGCCGTTCCAGCGGCACCTTGGTGATGCGCGCCATGGCCGGCAGGCCCATCACGCGGATGGTCGCCTGCGGCAAGGCGTAGCAGGCGTCGGCCATCATGCCGCTGGTGATGAAGCCGCCCGACAAGGCCTGGTCGTATACCAGCCCGATAATCTTGTGCCCCTGGCTGCGCGCCAGGGCCATGCATTTTCCCAGGTGCGCCATGTAGCTGTTAATCCCCAGCATTTCATCGCGATGACGCAGGCGCTGGCCCTGGGTATCGACCAGGATGACGATAGGCTGTTGCGGGAAATTGCGCACCGTGGCCAGTACTGCCTGCGCCTGCAGCAAAGCGATTTCGACGCCGATAGGCGCATGGCCGCAGCTGCCGATCACGCTTACCGTGGCGCCATCGACCTGCGCCGTGCCGGTCAGGAAATTGTCCTGTTCGACGATGGTATGGCCTTGCGGGAACAGTTGCGCGGCTAACGAGATCCAGTCCATTCAAGGCCTCCGTCGCAGTTGCGCTGTAGCGGCGACAAAGGCGTCGGCTTCCAGCATGGGCAGATTGGCGGCATCGGCGAGGCCGATTTTCTGCCAGATGTCGAGCGGATCGACCGCGGCGCCGAAGGCATCGACGCGGTCTTGCAAAAACTGTTGTTCAGCTTCCAGCGTTTCCAGCGTCAAGGAAATGGTCGCCGCTGCGGCATGGCATTCCTGCATCAGCTCAAAGGCTGCTTGCCGGAATGCGGCGCTGTCGTCGGCCACCAGCATCTGGCAATCGCCCAGCAGGTAGCGATGCTTGCCGCCAGTGGTGCGCCAGACCAGCGCGCGGTCGCGCGCATCGAATTCTTCGACGCCGTTGGCGGTTTCTATCACTTCCGGCCCGGACATCGCCAGCCGCCCTTCTTCCGACATCACGATCGCATTGGCGCAGCAGGCGACGATGCCCATGCCGCCGAAGCAGCCGTTGGAGCCGCCCACCAGCACGATCACCGGGATACCGGCGGCGCGCACTTCCAGCAAGGCGCGCATCACTTCGGAGACGGCGATCAGGCCGGCATTGGCTTCATGCAGGCGCACGCCGCCGCTTTCCAGCAGCAGCAAAACCGCGTGCGGACGTTCCAGCAGCGCGCGCTGCAGCAGGCCGGTCAGCTTGGCGCCATGCACCTCGCCCACGGCGCCGCCCATGAAACCGCCCTCTTGCGCCGCCACCAGTATCGGTTCGCCGAACAGCTGTCCGGCGCCTATCGCGACGCCGTCGTCGAACGACACCGGTGCATCCAGCTGGCCCAGGTGCGGGCTGACGATACGTAGCGAGGGCGGCAGGAATTCGCGGAAACTGCCCGGATCCAGCACTGCATCCAGGCGCTCGCGCGCATGCGCTTCCAGGTAACTGTTCATGGCTGTCCTCCCAGCGCCGCTTCCACTGCCTGGTCCAGGCGCAGGCTGACTACCGCCGGCGTGGCGCCCATGTCGTTGATGGCGATGCGCGCATCGGCCAGCTGCCAGCGCTGCTGGAAATCGCCCAGCACCGCTTGCCAGATCTTGCCGAAGCCGCGCGCAGCGGTCCTGATTTCAATGGTACAGGCGCCGTTCAGCGGCGCCGCTTCGATCAGCACTTCCAGGTTGCCGGAGCTGACCACGCCCGACAGCTGCGCGGTAGCGGGCAGCTGGCGCTGGCCATGTTCAAAACGAAAATTCAAGGTTTCCATCGCAACGCCCTATCGCTTTCCGCGGTTCGCTTCACCAGTTCCTGAAACGCTTCGGCGGCTGGTACAAGCCGCCCGACGCGCGCACCAGGTCTTTCATGTTCTTGGCCGCCAGCAGGTCGCGCGTGGCCAGCCGCTTGTCGATGCCGAGGTCTTCCGGACGCCGGATGATGCCGCGGTCGCGCAGGTTCTCGACCATGCGCTTGTCGCGCCCCAGGCCGATGGCGGTATAGCCGGCGACGCCGCGCACGGCTTGCTCGCGTTCTTCGTCGCTACGGCATAGCAGCAGGTTGGCCAGCCCTTCTTCGGTCAGTATATGGCTGACGTCTTCGCCGTAGATCATCACCGGCGGGATCGCCATGCCGGCCTGTTCGGCCAGTTCCCAGGCATCCAGCTTGTCGACGAAGGCCGGCTGCATGTGTTCGCGGAAGGTCTCGACCATCTGCACCACCAGTTTTTGCCCGCGCGGGATCAGGTTCCTGCCGTCGCGCGCCTGCTTGCCGGCTTTCAGCCAGGCCGGGCTGACATGACGCCGCCCACGCGCATCGGCGCCCATGTTCGGGGCGCCGCCGAAACCGGCGATGCGGCCGGCCGTCGCGGTCGACGAATTGCCCTGCAAATCGATCTGCAAGGTGGAACCGATGAACATGTCGCAGGCATAGTGGCCGGCCATCTGGCTGAAGGCGCGGTTGCTGCGCATCGAGCCGTCGGCGCCGACGAAAAATATGTCGGAGCGGGCCCGGATGTAGTCTTCCATGCCGAGCTCGGAGCCGAAGGAATGGATCGATTCGACAAAGCCGGCCTCGATCGCCGGGATCAGCGCCGGGTGCGGATTGAGCGCCCAGTGCTGGCAGATCTTGCCCTTCAGGCCCAGCGAGGCGGCATAGGTCGGCAGCAGCAGCTCGATCGCTGCGGTATCAAAGCCGATGCCGTGGTTGAGGCGCTGGATTTCATACTCGGCGTAGATGCCCTTGATCGCCATCATCGCCATCAGCACCTGGATGTCGGAAATCTGCGCCGGATCGCGCGTGAAGAGCGGCTCGATATAGTGCGGCGTCGGCGCCTGCACCACGAAACCGACCCAGTCCGCCGGGATATCGACCCGCGGCAAGACATCGACGATTTCATTGACCTGGGCGATCACGATGCCGCCGCTGAAGGCTGTGGCTTCGACGATCGCCGGGGTGTCCTCGGTATTCGGCCCTGTGTACAGGTTGCCGTGACGGTCCGCTGCCTGCGCCGCCACCAGCGCCACGCGCGGCGTCAGGTCAACGAAGTAGCGGCCGAACAATTCAAGATAGGTGTGGATCGCGCCGATATTCAGCTTGCCGGCCGCGACCAGCCCAGCCAGGCGCCCTGCCTGCGGGCCGGAAAAGGAAAAATCCAGGCGTGCGGCGACGCCGCTCTCGAAAATATCCAGATGCTCCGGCAAGGCCAGCACCGACAGCAGCATGTGCAAGCCGCTGACGCGCGCCGGATCCAGCTTGGCCAGCGCCTTGGCGAGGAAGTCGGCCTGCTTCTGGTTATTCCCTTCCAGGCAGACTTTATCGCCGCTTTCCAGCACGCTGTACAGCAGGTCCTGGATGCGCCCGGTTTCCACCACTTTGCCCTGGCAGCCGCTGCCGAGCGTCTCGGCCGCGCGCTGCAGGCGCTGTTGGCGATTGGTATTGCGCAGGTCCCAGCGGCGGCCTTCCATGTTATCTGGCTCCCATCAAGATATCCGGCAAGCCGGTGACGATGCCCGGAAACAGGCACAGCAGGATGATCGCCGCAAACATCAGCAGCAGGAACGGCAGCGTTCCTTTAATGACATCGCCGAGCGGGATGTCGGGCGCGATGTTCTTGATCACGAACAGGTTCAGGCCCACGGGCGGATGGATCAGGCCCATTTCCATCACCACCGTCATCACCACGCCGAACCAGATCAGGTCGAAGCCGGCTTCGCGCAGCGGCGGCAGGATGATCGGCGCGGTCATCAGGATGATCGACACCGGCGGCAGGAAGAAGCCGAGCACGATCACCATCAGCAGGATCACCGCCAGCAGCAGCCATTTCGACAGATGCAGGGCAACCACCCATTGCGCCGCCGACTGGCTGATGTGCAGGTAGCTCATCACATACGAATACAGCAGCGACATGCCGATGATCAGCAGCAGCATGCAGGATTCCTTGATGGTCGAATTCAGGAACGGCATCAGGTCGCGCGGGCGCCACATGCGGTACACCACGGCGATCAGCACGATCGCGAGCAAGGCGCCGAGGCCCGCGGTCTCGGATGGCGTGGCGAAGCCGCCGTAGAGCGCAATCATGACGCCGATCAGCAGGACCAGGAACGGCAGCACGCGCGGCAGCATCTCGATCTTTTGCGCAAAGGTGAAATGCTCGTCGTCCAGGTAGGCCGATTTGACGCCGCCCTGGCGGTAGATCTCGTGCGCCAGGCGATATTCCTTGCGGGCGCGGTAGACAGCGTACCCGGCGAACATGAACACCAGCAGGATGCCGGGGCCGATACCGGCCAGGAACAACCGGCCCAGCGATTGTTCCGACGCCACCGCATACAGGATCATGGTGATCGACGGCGGCAGCAGGATGCCCAGGGTGCCGCCGGCGGCGATGATGCCGGCAGCAAAGCCAGGCGAATAGCCGCGCCGGCGCATCTCTGGAATGCCGGCGGAACCGATCGCGGAACAGGTCGCCGGCGAAGAACCCGCCATCGCAGCGAACAGTGCACAGGCAAAGACGTTGGCGATGCCGAGCCCGCCCGGAACCCGGCTCAGCCAGGCGTGGATCGCCGAATACAGGTCGCGCCCGGCTGGCGATTTGCCGATGGCCGCCCCTTTCAGGATGAACAGCGGAATCGACAGCAAGGTAACCGAGGCGATTTCCTCGTAGACGTTCTGTGTGACCGTATCCAGCGAAGACGCCGGCATGAAGAAGTACATGAAACCGGTCGCGACCACGCCGAGCGCAAAGGCAATCGGCATGCCGGAACACATCACGACGATCGTGACGATGCCATACAGGGCACCAAGGGCAAGCGGACTCATTGCACTCCCGTGACAGTTTGTTGGTTGGCGGCAGGCCTGCGTTCGGTCAGGCGCGTCAGCACCTGCAGCAGGATCTGCAAAGTCAGCACGGTCATGCCGAGCGCCATCAAGGAATAGGGAATCCACAGCGGCGGCGCGAATGTGGACGAGGTGGTCTGGCCTTCGGACCAGGCTTCATGGAACAGCGCCCACGACTTCCACGAAAAGAAAGCGCAGAACAGGAAAGACACCACATCGACCAGCAGCAGGCGCACGGCATTCACCGAGGCTGGCAAGATCGAGGACAGCGCTTCGATGCCGATATGGCCGCGATACGACTGCGCATAACCGGCACACAGGAAGATCACGCCGACCAGCATGAAGACAGTGGCGTCGTCCTGCCAGTCGGTCGGCGTATGGAAGAAATAGCGCGCCACTACTGAATAAGTCATGATCAGCGCAGTCAGCATTAGCGCTACCATCGACAGGTAAAGGGCAAGTTTGTTGAAGCGGTCAAGTACGCCGGCCAAGACGGCCACTACCGGATTATCCGGCGTGGCAGGCAGTTCTCCAGCGGTCGGCTTCGTATCGAAGCCGTGGCTCATAGCAGTTTCTCAGCCAGTTTCAGCAGCTTGGCGGAATTCTCGTTCCTTGCTGCGTAGTCTTTCCAGGCGGTGTTGCGCGCAATGTCTTGCCACTTCTTGACGGTGGCGGCGTTCAGGTCGACCACCTTGGCGCCGGCCTTCATATACACCGCGGCGACGCCGGAATCGTCGAGCCGTGCCGCGCTCTCGGCAAATTTCTCCATGTCGGCGCCAACCGCCATCACCGCCGCCTGCTGTTCTTTGGTCAGGCGATCGAAGGTCGCCTTGGAAATCATCAGCGGCTCCAGCATGTACCAGTAAGCCTTGTCGCGGCCGCTGGTCAGGCTCTTCGAGACTTCTTCCAGGCGGAAGGAAATCAGCGAAGTCGAGGATGTCATGGCGGCGTCCATCGCGCCGGTCTGCATCGCTGCATAGATTTCATTGGACGGCAGCGTCACCACGGCGGCGCCGGCCTCTTTCAGGATCATATCCATCTCGCGCGAACCGCCGCGCACCTTCAGGCCCTTGACGTCGGAGGGATCGACAATCGGCTTGGTGCGTGACGCAACGCCGCCGGCCTGCCAGATCCAGCTGACGATGATCACACCCTTTTCCAGCAGGATGCGCGACAATTCCTTGCCGACTTCTGCATTCTTCCAGGCTGCGCCCTGCTCGTACGACGTCACTAGGCCAGGCATCAGGCCGATGTTGACTTCCGGCACCTCGCCGCCGGCATAATTGAGCGGCACCAGTGAAAAATCCAGCGCGCCCTTGCGCAGCGCGGAGAACTGGGAGTTGGTCTTCATCAGCGAAGAGCCCGGATAAATCTCGAATTTCAGGCTGCCGTTGGTGCGTTTGCTGACTTCTGCGGCAAACATGCGGGTCAGGCGGTCGCGGAAGTCGCCTTCGCTTATGCTGCCGCCGGGGAACTGGTGGGAAATCTTAAGGGCGCTGGATTGCGCCCAGACTGACGACATGGACCAGAACGGTGTGCTCGCAAGCGCGCCCAGCACCGTCCTTCTGCTGACTGAAGACATATCCCCTCTCCTCTAGTGGAAAAACTATCGATACAATTTTAGCTACTTTTCATGCGATTATTGCTGAAGATAGATGCTATGTATTCTTATTACAATTCCTTGTATACACAATATTCCATAAAACATTTGTATGTCAACGAATAAATACGCCTTACAATCAAATCTCGAATACACGGAACCGTTAGGGAGTAAGTTGGGCATTTGGGCGGCCGTAGCTGGATGCGATGCAAGGCGCCCGTCGCGCCGCAGTGCGAGCACTGCAAGCGGCGGGCAACGCCGCAGCGCGCCAGCTACGGCCAGCACAAATGTTCAACTTACTCCCTGACGGGGCCTTTATCCCAGAAACGGCCAAATTATGCTCACGACAAAAAATCGCTCGGAATCGCTACGCGAAACCATCGAGGAGATGATCGCGGTTGGTGAGTTTCGCCCGGGCCAGCATCTTGATGAAACCGACCTGGCTATCAAGTTCGGCGTGTCCCGCACGCCGGTGCGCGAAGCCTTGATCCAGCTGGCCTCCATGGGCATCGTGGTGACACGGCCGCGACGCGGCACGGTGGTGGCCGAAATCGGCCCGCGCCAGCTGATAGAAATGTTTGAAGTGATGGCGGAACTGGAAGCGATGTGCGGGCGCCTGGCGGCGCGCCGCATGTCCAGCGAGGAGCATGCGCACCTGCTGGCGGCGCACCAGGCATGCATGGAAGCGCGCGATGCGCACGACCCGGACAGCTATTTCTACAAGAATGAAGCCTTCCATGACGCCATCTATGAAGGCAGCCACAATGCTTTCCTGGTGACCCAGGCGCGTTCGCTGCAACGGCGCCTGCGGCCGTACCGGCGGCTGCAGCTGCGGGTACGCGACCGCCTCAACGTCTCCTATCAGGAGCACGACGGCGTGGTGCAAGCCATCATCGCCGGCAACAGCGACCAGACCGCCGACCTGCTGCGCCAGCACGTCACGGTGCAGGGACAGCGCTTTGCCGACCTGATCGCTTCGCTGCAGCAGCTGACTGCGATGCCGGAGCCGCAGTACACCTATAACTGAACGCCGCTGCTTGTGACGGCATGACTGCAACGGCTCCGGCGGCCAAGTAGAGCAGCGCGGCTTGCGCCGCCCTGCCCCATGCTTTCTGCTTAGTGCGCAGCGGGCGCCAGGTTCACGCTCAAGGTTCCGCTGTCATTGCCGGAAACCCAGCCCACGCGGCCGGCGTTCGGACCTGCAGTAAAGCGCAGCAGCGGCAAATCGGCGACGAATTCGATGCCGGCCACAGGATTCGACAGCAGCAGCGGATTCAGGCTGGCGTCGAGCTGCATGAAATGCCACTCGATCGCACGGTTGGTGCGATTGCTCGAATTCCACAAGCCGTAGGACACCACAAAACCGCTGCCGTAAGCTTCCAGCTTGGGCATGATGGCTTGCGTGTTGGCGGCATTGCTGGTCAGCCAGGCGCTGGAACGCACGCTGCCGTCGGTGCCGCTGACCAGGCTGATGCGCACGTCGCGCGCTGCACGGCCTTGCGAGGTCGCGTGCACAATCGCAAAATCACCGCTGCTCAGCTTGATGAACTGGCCGGTCTCGGCGTTGGTGGTGTTGTCGCCCTCGCTGCCGTCGATGGCTTGGTATGGCTTGTCGAAAACCGTGCTGTCGTTGCCCAGATATGTAGCCAAAGTACGCGCCGACAAGCCCAGCTGACGCGGGTAGGCGTCGCCATGCGCCAGCGTGTAAGCGGTACCGTTGTCGATCAAAAGGCGCTGGTTGAAATTGTGCGAATAGAACCAGGCCGACCCCATGTTCATCGCATTGCCGGCGGGCGCCACGACGTTGCCGGTAACGGCATCGACGTAGCGGAAATAGCCGGCCTGGTGACGCGTGCCGTTATCGCCCCACGCCATCTGGTGCGCTACATACAGCACCAGCTTCTGGTTCACCGCGTCGTAGCTCAAGAGGCCGCCCCCTGCCGTGCCGGGATTGCCCTTGCTCTTGTCCTTGCTGTTGTCCTGGTTGCCGAACACCAGGGTATCCCAGGCCTTCGCCGCAAAACTGGCGCTGGACGCCTTGGCGATATGCAGTTCGTTGCCATTGACGTTGTTGACGTCGCCCGCGACCGTATTGCGGTAGGGATGGTCGACGTTATAGGCGACATAGAAGGCGCCGCTGGCATCCTTGGCAAAACCTAGCAGCTTGTATGAGCGCAGGCTGGTTGCCGTGGTGGCGCCAGCGCTCAGGTCAGGATTGACGTGGGTGATGCTGATCGTGCCGGGCGTTCCCAGGCCGGATACCGACGATTGCGTCGCACCGGAATAATCCAGCCAGGCCACATCCAGGCTGCCGTCCGCATTCAGCACCGGGATGATCGGATTGGGAAAGCCGTAGTTCGACATCGGGCTCGGCGGAATCAGGCCGTCATTGAAGAAATTGGCCTTGAGGCCGAAGACCTTGCTCGTGGCGCCAGTGGCGATCACTTGCGTTGTGACGTTGAAATCGGCGACGGGCACCGACGCCGGTGGCGTTACGGTGCTGGGCGGCGACGTCGCCGGCGCGCCAGGAGGGACAGCCGGCGCGGCAGTCGAAGGAGGTTTCGAGCCGGAGGAAGAATCGGATGAGCCGCCGCCGCAGGCCGCAAGCAGCAGAGGCAGGGACAGCAGCAAGGGCAGCGCGCGTGCAGGAATCCGGCGGGACAACGCCGGGAAAGGCATTTTTGAAAACATTGTCTTGATCTTTGCTGTAGATGCGCAAGCCATGGCCCGCGCCGTACTGCAGGCTACGGAATGAAGCCTGCTCACGGATTTGCCGATGTATCGCAAACATCGTGCCACCACAGCAAAACAGGGAAACAGTGCGTTACCTGCGCGCACAATAGCCGTCAAGCGCGGCTAGGAGGATATTTTGTGCATGATGCCTGTTGCCGCGCTGACCAAGAGGGTCAGGCAGGTGACATTCTTGGTCAGTTGGCCGAGGCCAGGCACAGGGGGCAACTGGAACGGCTCGCACAGCGGGCCGCGGCGGCCGCCAATGACCCCGCATTCAAATCGCTGGCTACCGCAGTGCAGCCTCATTGGTGGCCTGGTAGAGCCGCTGGTAGCGTTCATAACGTGGCTTGAGACGCGCCGCCAACTTGGCGGACGGCAGGATCAGCTCATCACCCGGCAAGCTGCCGCACACCGCCTCCGCCGCTTCGCCGGTAGCGGCCATGCGCGCCAGCCTGGCCGCGCCAAAGGCGCCGCCGAGATCGCCGCCCACGGGCCGCTGCAACGCGAAGCCGCAGGACGAAGCGACCAGCTCGCCCCAGAAACGGCTGCGGGCGCCGCCGCCGACGAAGGCAGCCTGGTTGATGCGGGTGCCGGCCGCGCCCAGCGCAGCGTAGCCATCCGCGAGCGAGAACGCCACGCCCTCCATCACGCTATAGGCAATTGCAGCAGCATCGGTATGCGAGGTCAGGCCGTGGAACATACCCGTAGCCTGCGCATTGTTGTGCGGCGTCCGTTCGCCATTCAGATAAGGCAGGAAAACAGGCGCCGTTTCGATCACGGCATCTTCCGCCAGCCGGGCAAACGCCGCTTCGCTGCCGTGTCCGGTCAGGCGGGTGGCCCATGACAAGCTGGTGGTGGCCGCCAGTGTCACACTCATTTGACACCAGCGCTGCGGCAAGGCGTGGCAGAAAGCGTGTACCGCCTGCGCCGGATTCGGCGAAAAATGATCGTTCGAGACGAATATCACGCCCGAGCTGCCGAGCGACACCAAGGCGCTGCCCGGACTGACCGCTCCTACTCCAACCGCCGAAGCAGCATTGTCGCCGGCACCGCCGGCGACCAGCACAGGTCCTTTGAAACCCCACTGGCGGCCCAGGTCTTCCTTGAGCTGGCCGGCCACCTCGCAACCCTCGATCAAGGCTGGCATCTGCTCGCGCCTCAGGCCGGTAGCGGCCAGCATGCGCTCCGACCAGTCGCGCCGGGCGACGTCCAGCCACAGCGTGCCGGCGGCATCCGACATGTCGGACACGAGTTCTCCTGTGAGCCGAAAGACCAGATAGTCCTTGGGCAGCAATACCTTAAAGAGGCTACGGAACACCGCCGGTTCGTGTTTCTGCAGCCACAGCAGCTTCGGCGCCGTGAAACCCGGCATCGCCAGGTTGCCGGTGATCTGGCGCGATTCCGGCACCAGCGCCTCCAGTTCGATGCATTCGGCGAAGGCACGGCTGTCATTCCAGAGTATCGCCGGCCGCAGCACGCGGCGGCGCGCATCCAGCAGGACCGCGCCATGCATCTGGCCCGAGATGCCGATCGCGCGCACTGCGGCAAATGCTTGCGGCGCCAGTATCCGCAATTGGTCCAGCGCTTCACAGGTGGCTTGCCACCAGTTTTCAGGGCTTTGTTCCGACCATAGCGGATAAGGTCTGCTGATGGTTTGCTTGACGGCGCTGCTGGCTAGCGGCTTGTCATTGCCATCCACCAGCATGGCCTTGATCTCGGAAGTGCCGAGGTCGATACCCAGGTACATGAATGCATCCTTCTTTTTATTGGACCGCCGTCTGGCCCGGCCCGCTGCTGCCTTGCGTCAAATGGCAGGCCCGGAACTTGGACGGCGACATTTGTTTTTTCTGCAAGAACTGGTGATTGAAATGGGAAACGTTATTAAACCCGACCCGGTAGCAGATATCCGTCACCGACAGCGCGCTGTTCATCAGCAACTCGCAGGCACGATTGAGGCGCAGATGGTTGACATACTGGATGAAAGTCAGGCCGGTGCTCTTGCGGAAGAAGCGCGAGAAGGCGGCGCCTGCCATGTGCGCAAGTTCAGCTACATCGGCCTCGCGCAGATCGGAGGTGTAGTTTTCTAGGATATACGCCAGCACCTGGTTGATGACGGCATTACGCCGCTGGTCAATGCTGGGGTCATAGCTGGGACTGGCCAGCCGCACGCGCGGCGCACGCGACAGATAATCCAGCAAGTCCAGGAACAGGATCACGCGCCGGGCATCGCTGGCGCCCAGCATGGCGCTCAAGGCTTCATGCGCGCGCCCTTCTGCCTCTTTGCCGAACTGCACGCCAAAGCGGGCATCGTCGAGCAGATTCTGCACCTGGCCGAACTCGGGAAACAGCGCCATGCAATCCTGCATGAATTCAGCGCCCAACTGCAGCACCAGGTCTCGCTCCGCCACGCTGACGCCGGACGCCAGTTCGCTCACCCAGTTGTGCGGGATGTTGGGGCCGGTGAACACCAGGTTGCCAGGCTCGCAATCGCCGATATAGTCGCCGACAAACATCTTGCCGCTGGTTTCGCGCAAATAGTGCAGCTCGTACTCTGGGTGGTAATGCCAGCGCGCCACCTGGTGCGGATAGCCATGTGACCAGATGCGGAACGACTGGTACTGCACTTTCTGGATAAGCTCGAGGTCCGGGCGCATGCTGTCATCTCCTGTTGTTGCCTGGCGCCAAATAAATGTCAATGACGCAACACCAGGCTGCGACCTGTCTCAGCATCGAACACATGCAAGTCATTCAACGAGACATTAAAGCATACTCGCGCACCCACCTGCGGACAACGGTTGGCCGGCACCAGTGCGGTAATTTCGCGCTGGGCATGCAGCATGCTGACCAGCGATTCAGCTCCCAGCAGCTCCACCAGGTCGACCTGGCCCAGCACTTCAATCTGCTGATCGCCGGCGCTGGTGGTAAACATGTGATTAGGGCGCACGCCTAGCACCACGGATTGGCCGTCGCCGATGGCGAACAAGGATTGCGGCAAACGCCACCTGGCTTCACCACTGTCCAGCACCGTCATCCCATCTGCATTGCTGGCGATGCAATCGATGAAATTCATGGCCGGCGTGCCGATAAAGCCGGCGGCAAACTTGGATACCGGGTGGTTGTAGATTTCCGCCGGACTGCCGACCTGCTCGATCCGCCCCGCTTTCAGGAGTACGATGCGGTCGGCCAGCGTCATCGCCTCCAGCTGGTCGTGGGTGACATACACCGAGGTGGTCGCCAGCTGCCGGTGCAGGCGCTTGATATCGCCGCGCAGCTGGGCGCGCAGCTTGGCGTCCAGGTTGGAGAGCGGCTCGTCGAACAAGAACACCGCCGGCGTCTTGATCATGGCACGGCCGATCGCCACCCGCTGCTGCTGGCCGCCCGACATCTGCTTCGGCTTACGCTGCAGCAGCGGCTCCAGGTTGAGCATCTGCGCCACTTGCCCGACCCGCTGGCTGATTTCGCTCTCCGGCGTCTTTAGGCGGCGCAGGCCGAAAGCCATGTTGTCATACACCGTCATGTGCGGATACAGGGCGTAGTTCTGGAACACCATGGCGATATCGCGTTCGCGCGGCGGCAAATCATTCACTTGCCTGGCGCCGATATGCAAGGCGCCGCCGCTGATTTCCTCCAGTCCCGCCATCATGCGCAGGATGGTCGACTTGCCGCAGCCGGAGGGGCCGAGCAGCACGATGAATTCCGCGTCCGCGATCTCCATGCTGAAATCGTGGACTACCGGATTGCCTTCATAATGCTTTACTAGCTTGTCGCAAACAATGCTGGCCATGGCGCTTACTCCAATTCAATCTGGATCTTGACGTCGCGCGGATTGCCGCTGGCGGCCGCATCGAAGGCAGCGACGCCGTCAGCGAACTTGAACGAACGCGAAATGAAAGGCTTGACATTGATCTTGCCGGAAGCGATCAGGGCCAGCGCGCGCGGGAAGATATTGGCATAGCGGAACACCGATTCGATGCGGATTTCCTTGGCCAGGAGCGCCACGATATCGATCGCCACCTTGTCAGCCGGCAAACCTACCAGCACCAGGCAACCGCCCGGGCACAACAGGTCGAAGATGCCATCGTAAGCCTTGTCGCTGCCGCTGGCTTCAAACACGATGTCGGCGCCCCATTCACCGCTCAGGCCGGTGACCACCTCCAGCAACGATTGCTGGCGCAAGTTGACCGTGGTGATGCCGGGATAGGCATGGATCAGGTCCAGTTTTTCCTGCACCAGGTCGCAGATCACCACCCGGCTGCAGCCGCCGGCCAGCGCAGCCAGCGCCGTCATCATGCCGATTGTGCCGGCGCCCATCACCACCGCCAGGTCGCCCGGCTTGATCCTGGCCTTGGTGGCGGCCTGCAGGCCGATCGCCAGCGGTTCGACGATTGCGCCTTCGGCGAAGCTGACATTGTCCGGCAGCTTGAAAGTAAACGCGGCCGGATGCGAGACAAACGGCGTCAGGCAGCCGTGGATCGGCGGCGTAGCCCAGAAGCGCACGGCCGGATCGAGATTGTAGAGGCCGAGCCGGACCGCCTTCGATTCGAAATCCGGCACGCCGGGCTCCATGCAGACGCGGTCGCCCACCTGCAGGTGCCTGACGTCGGCGCCGACTTCGGTCACCACGCCGGCGGCTTCATGCCCCAGCACCATCGGTTCGTGCACCACGAAGGAACCGATATTGCCGTGCTGATAGTAATGGACGTCGCTGCCGCAGACGCCGACCGTATGAATCTTGATCTTGACGTCGCGCGGACCTATGGCCAGCGGCAAGTCAATCTCGCGCAACCGGATGTCATGCTGTTTTTCGAGAACCAGGGCTTTCATCATCTACTCCGTTATCTTGTTAGCGCAGCGAGACGGCGCTGCTCCGTTTTTTGGTCTTGGGCAAAACTCAGCGATGCTTGAGCATGGAATTGAGCAGCTGGCTCAGCAAACCGAGGAATACCAGCGGCGGCAATGCCAGCAGCACGGTGGAAGCGTTGACCACGCCCCACGGCACTTCCTGTCCCATCGAGGTGAACGTGGCGGCGATCACCGGCAAGGTCGCGGCCTGCTGCGAAGTCAGGGTCAGCGCCATCATCAGTTCGTTCCAGACCAGCACAAAGCTGAACACCACGCCACCCAGCAAGGTCTTGGAAGCGATCGGCAAGGCAATCCGCCAGAACACCGCATACGGTCCATAGCCATCGATGGTCGCAGCTTCCTCGACTTCGCGCGGGACCCGCTGGAAGGCCGGGATCGAGAGCCAGATGATGGTCGACAAGGTGGTCAGAAGATAAGTCACTATCAATGAAAACCGGGTGTCGTAGACGCCGAGATCTATCCAGATCGCCATCAACGGAATCGCCACTGCCACCGGCGGCAGGAAGCGCAGCGACAGCACGAAGAACTGGACGTCGTCACGGCGACGGAACGGGTAGCGGGCGATGGCGTAAGCGGCGGGCACACCGAGCAAGGCCCCCAGCCCCACTGCCGCGCCCACCACCAGGATGCTGTTGTACAGGCCGGACAGCACTTCTGGCGTGTGCAGCACCTGCCGATAGTTGTCCAGCGTCGGCCGGAACAGGAAGCGCGGCGTCGGCGAGACGATATCCATCAATTCCTTGAGCGAATTGAGCAACGCCCACAGCACCGGGAACAGGGCTACCGTCACCAGCAGCGCCAGGCCTAGCCAGCCGAACGCCTTGGACAAGCCGCGTACCAGGCTGCCTCGGGCGGCAGTTTTGCCGGACGCTGTCAACTGCACCTCGGCCCTTGCCGGCATGCCTGCAATTATTCTTGCCATTTTTTCGCTCGCTTCCAGATGATTGTGAACAACGCTGTAGTCAGCACCATCATCAGCACCGCCATCGCCGACGCGTAGGAGATATCGCCGGACAAGCCGATGCCCTGCGAATACGCATACATGTCCAGCGTCTCGGTGGCGATGCCGGGACCGCCCTTGGTCATCACATAAATCAGGTCGAAAGAACGCAGCGACTCGATCATCTTGATCAACGCCAGGCTGACCAGCGGCGCCCGCAGCATCGGCAGCGCCACCAATGCATACACTTCCCAGCTGCGGGCGTAGTCGATGCGCGCCGCCTCCAGCGGTTCGGGCGGCAAGGTTTCCAGCAGCTTGAGCACGATGACGGCAAAGAACAGGCCCCATTGCCAGATATCGACAAACGCTACAGCCAGCAGCGCCAGGCCGGGGTCGGACAGGAAGGCGATGTTGCCCAGGCCGACAAAACCCAGCAGCCAGCTGACGATACCCAGCAAAGGCGAGAACATGAATTTCCACAGGAAAGCCGCCGACACCCGCGGCAGCAGTACCGGGATGATCAGCAGCACCGATAGCAGATTGCGGGTGCGCGGCGAGGTTTTCTCGAACAGCCAGACCGCCAGCAGCACCCCCACCACCAGGGTACCGATCACGGTGACAGCTTCCCATTGTGCCGACACCTTGATGGCGTTAAGGAAGCGGCGATCCGCCGCCAGCCGGGAAAAATTCTCGAACCAGACGAAATGACTATCGGCGTATTGCAGCATGCGATCGCGCAGCGCCAGATATATTGCACCGATGGTCGGCACCAGCGCCAGCACGGCCAGGATCAGCATGGGCGGCAGCAGGAACACATAAGGCAAGGAAGAACTGTGGCGTTTATTCATTGTCGCTTCTCGAAAGATTGCGCCAGGCGGCGCTCGACCGGCGCCGCCTGGCAATCAGGAGTTCCGCTTAGTTGCGGCGGCCGGCGCGGGCGATGACGGCGTCGGTATATTTGGCGGCGTCGTCCAGTGCGGCTTTGACATCGGTGCGGGTGCCGGTGAACAGCTCTTCCAGCACCACGCCAAGATTGTCGCCGACCTGCGGCCACAGCGGCGACGACCAGATATTCAGCCTGGTGGTATCAGTGATCGCGTTCAGTCCGGCGACGATCCCCGGCTGCACATGCTGCTGGAAGTAAGGGCTGCCAATCGTGCTGCTGCGGTTATAGTCGCTGAATACGCCATCCTTGAGGCGCGCCTGCTCCTGTTCCTTGCCGCTGGCCCAGGCGATGAATTTGCCGGCCGCCTGGCGCGTGCATTCATCCTTGCTGCCGTAGGCCGCAATCGCAAAGCCATGGCCGAAGCCTGCCGAAGACAGCGGCGCCGGCGGCCGTGCATAGCCGACCTTGCCTACTACCGACGATTTGGTCGGGTCTTCCATCCAGTCGGCGAACGGTGTCGACTCGATCATGAAGGCGACCTTGCCGGCACGGAAACTTTCGACCGCATTGCTCCAGTCGTAGGTAGCGGTGCCGGGCGGCGTGTACTTCAGCAGGTCCATGTAGGTCTGCGTGGCTTTCACCCCGGCCGCCGAATTGAAACCGGCCTTGCCATCCTTGCCGACCCATTCGCCGCCCATGGCGGTGAAGAACGGCGACCAGCGCCACACGTTCATGCCCGAACCGCGCTGGCCGCGCGCCACCCAGCCGTAGACCGCCGGCGGATTGTTCAGCTTCTTGATGGCGGCCTGTAGTTCTTCCAGCGTCTTCGGCACCGCGATGTGGGCCTTGTCCAGCAAGTCCTTGCGGTAATAGAGGAAGTCACCGCCACCGTAAAGCGGTGCAAAATAAGCCACATCCTTGTAGCTCGCCACGGAACGGCGTCCCGGCAGGAAATCGTTGTAGTCGTATTCTTTCGGGTAATACTTCAGCAAGGGCAGGATCCAGCCGGCGGCAGCGAATTCCGCCACATTGGCTTCGTCGACGTAATAGACCTGGTAAGCGCCGGCCTTGGTGGAGGCATCCAGGCGCGACTTGCCGCGCCGGTCGTTCTCGCCGAAATACACCAGGTCGACCTGGGTGCCGCTGGCCTTGCGGTAGTCGGCCAGCGACTTTTCGAGCGTGGTGAGGCCCAGGGTCTTCTGGGCCAGCACTTTCAATTGCGGAACGCTGCAGGAATCGGCCGCGGACGCGACCGGCATCAGGAACACCAGGCCGGCAAGCGCGCCGGCATAGGCGAGTTTATTCATCACTATTGTCTCCTCTGTTTTTTTGAGCACCGCAGCGGAATACAAGCCGCTGGCGATTACCATGGACCGGCGCACCGGCCGCGTCTTTGTGACGCAGGGAGACTATAGAGTTGCCGGCCGGGCCGGCGCTACCACAAAAGCCAGGGCCGGCTTGTACTATTTTCACAGGCAGGCAGGCCCGTGAAACCACTACAAGCCTGCCCTTTTCCTGGCTTTCGGGACGCCCCGGCAGTCATGCCGGGTGCTGTCGTCAAGTTAATCCGCGGCAGGAAAATCCAGCGTCGTGTCATTGATGCGATTGACCAGGTTGGTGAAGCTGATGGCGGCAATCACCAGCGCCGTATCGACGATCTGGGCATCGCTGAAAGCGGCTTCCCTGACGGCGGCCAGAACCTCCGGCGCCACCGTGCCGCGGGTCGTCACCAGGCTGCGGGCGAAATTCGCCAGGGCGTCGTTGCGCGCATCGCCAGACGGCTGGCCGTGGCGCACACCGAGGATGGCTGCGCGGCTGAGGCCATTCTTTTTCCCCATCAGGGTATGCGCCGCCAGGCAATACTCGCAAGCCGCGGCTTCGCTCACCGCCAGCCGTATCACTTCAATCTCTTGCGCATTCAAGCTGCTTTTTTTCAGGGTGGCGTCCAGGCCTAGCGCTGCCGCCAGCGCCACCGGACTGTTGCCGCCGACGGTGGCATAGGCATTGGGCACTTTGCCGGCAGCGCTCTTGATGGCGCCAAACAATTCTGCAGCTTGGCCGCTGGCTTCGGCTACTGGCGGGGTGTAAAGACGGTTCATGATGGTTTCCTTTATTCGGCTGGGTGGAGAATTCATGCCCGGATCAAGGCGGCATGGAAACCAGTATAGAGCGCCTCGATATAATTATTAATGCTTTAAAATGCATATAATTTGCTTATTCGTCTCATCTTAAAGACCATGGACGCTCTCAGCCGCCTGCTGTCGCTCTACCCGCTCAGCACCACCCTGGACGTGCGCTGCCATTTTGGCGCGCCCTGGGTGCTGGAGCATGCCGCCGTCGCCAGCGGCATCGCCCCCTATCATCTGGTGGTGAGCGGCACAGCCTGGCTGGATGCGGAAGGACAAACCGGCATCGCCTTGGCGGCCGGCGATATCGTTGTTTTTCCAAAGGGCAGCGCACACCGTCTGTACACCGGTGCCGGCGGCGACCTCATGCCGCAGCGCCACTTGCCTGGTCCGCAGGTGATCGCCAACGTCGTCAACGACGGCAGCGGTGCGCCGACCGACATCCTGTGCGGCCAGTTCGAGTTCAACTCCGACAGCGCGAACCCTTTGCTGCTAGCCTTGCCTGATATTGTCCTGGTGCGCAGCAGCGGCCGCCCGGATTTCAGCGGGCTGCAAGCGCTGAGCGGCATGCTGCGGCAGGAAACGGACAGCCAGCGGGCCGGCGCCAGCGCCGTGGTGGCGCAATTGTCCTCCGCCCTGTTTGCGCTGGTGCTGCGCGCCTGGCTGGAGCAGGCCGAGGCAGTGCCGGGGCTATTCGCGCTGCTGGCAGACCAGCGCTTGCAGGCAGCGTTGCAAGGCATGCTGGCGGCGCCGGAAAAACCGTGGACCCTGCAAGACATGGCCAGCGCCTGCCACATGTCGCGCGCCACCTTTGCCCGCGTATTCCAACGGGTTGCCGGCATGACGCCGGCCGCCCTGCTGATGCAGACGCGCATGGCGCAAGCGGCGGTCTGGCTGGCGCAGGGAAAACGCACGGTGGCTGACATCGGCGAGGCCGTCGGCTATCAATCGGAGGCTGCTTCCAACCGCGTGTTCAAGCGCTGCTTCGCTGTCGGTCCGGGCCAGTACCGGCGCAATGCCCGCGCTGACAATGCATGAACGCGCACAGGGCGGCGGGCAAGTCGCCTTGGCAGCCGGTCTTGTGCTGCTCCCGGCTCCATCCTATAATCGGCAAGCTTTATCCATAGCATCTACCCGCAAGCTCTCGTAAATTATCCGTGTTCCGCATCCGCCGCCAAAAAATTGTTGTCTGGAGCTGCCTGTTTGCCATCTGGCTGGGCATCCTCATGCCGACAGTTTCGCAGTCGCTCAAGGCCAGCGGGGCGATCCAGGCTTATAACCAGATATACAACGAGATCTGCACCTCGGCCGGGCTGGTCCAAGGAGATGGCAACGGCAAATCGCCGACGCCGGCCGGCGACCACTTGAATGCCTGCGGCTACTGTTCGCTGCTGGCCAACAGTCCGCCGCCGGCGAGCTCCTTCGATATCTTGCTGGCGACCGCGGTCACGGCAGCGCACGTCCAGCCGCTACTGTACGACTACATCCCGCCACGGCCGTTCCGCGGCCGCACCCATCCGCTCGACCCGCCCCCTGCTTTCTCCTGACCGGCCGTTTTCCGGCAGCTGAGCTGCCGCCCATCCCCGATTGCCGCGGTAATCCGGGGATGCTCATCTATTGAAGTCCAGGGGAATTTTATGCTTGCTTTGCTCACGCAAACCGAGAGTGCTTCGTCGCGCCGCTACCAGCCGCCGGCGCTCTTTTCCATACGGCGCTCATGCGCGCTGTCGGCCGCTTTGCTGCCGCTGTCGTTTGTCTTACCCATCTTTGCGCAAAGCGCTCGTGCCGCCACCGACGACGATGCGCACGCGGCGCCGGCAGTATTCATCACCGGCGCCCGCGAAAAGCGGGTGCTCGATCCCAACCTGCCGGCCAGCAGCGAACGCATCACTGCCGAGCAGCTGCAAAACCTGAACGTCGTCAACACCGAAGACGCCTTGAAATACATGCCGAACATGGCGATCCGCAAGCGCTTCATCGGCGATGAAAACGCTACCATTTCGGTGCGCGGCAACGGCACTTCGCAGACTGCGCGCGGCCTGGTGTATGCCGACGGCCTGTTGCTCAGCAACCTGCTCGGCAATACGCACAGCTTTCCGCCGCGCTGGTCCATGGTGTTTCCGGAAGATATCGCCCAGGTGGATGTGATCTACGGCCCGTTTTCCGCCCTGTATCCCGGCAATTCGATGGGCGCAACGGTGGCCATCACCACCAAGATGCCGACCAAGCTGGAAGCGATGTTCAAGGCCCAGGTATTCAGCCAGCAGTTCAATCTGTTCGGCGTCGACGGCCATTTCGACGGCAACAAGAGCACTGCGGCGATCGGTAACAAGATCGGCGACCTCTCCTTCCTGCTAGGCATAGATCACCTCAGCAATGCTGGCCAGCCGTTTGTCTACGCCAGCCAGCCGCGTTCGACGCAGGCCGCCGGTCCAACGGCAATTCCAGTGACCGGCGCGTATTCCTATACCGATCCGAACGGCGCACCGGCCACCATCTTCGGCGTCAACGCCGAAGGCGCCGAGCACGCGGTGCAGGACCAGTTCAAATTCAAGGCTGCCTACGACATCAGCCCTACCCTGCAAGCTGGCTTCACCTTCGGCTACTGGCGCCAGAAGGTCAGCAACAGCACCCAGACCTTCCTGCGCGACGCCAACGGCAATCCGGTCTACTCGGGCCTGGTGAATATCGGCGGCTACCAGTACAAGCTGCCGGACTCGTTCTTCGCTCCGGCAGCCAGCGAAAGCGAGAACCAGCTATACGGCCTGACGCTGAAAAGCCGCAACGCCAGCGGCTGGAACTATTCGGCAATCGCGTCCTGGTTCGATGTCTCCAAGAGCATCGCGCGCTCCGCCAACAGCGGGCTGGCCGGCAATCCGAGCGGTGTGGCCACCTTCGGCGACGGCTCCGGCTGGAAAACCCTGGACCTGGCGGCCGACTACAAACCCGCGGCAGTGGTCGCCGGCAGCCACTGGCCGACCATCGGCTACCACTACGACAATTATTTTCTGGAAAACACCACCTACAACTTGAGCAACTGGCGCGGCAATGACAACGGCAGCTTCAATAACGCCTTTGCCGGCAAGACCGAAACGCAGGCGCTGTTTGCCCAGGATGCCTGGCAACTGAGCCAGCTGTGGAAGCTGACTTACGGCCTGCGCTACGAAGACTGGCGTGCCTACGACGGCGCCCGCGCAGTTCCTGGCGCCAGTCAGCGCTACGCCGACCGCAGCCTGGCCTACTGGTCGCCCAAGGCGGCGCTCGCCTACAAGGCCAGCCCGGACCTGACCCTGCGCTTTTCCGCCGGCCGCGCCTATCGCTTTCCGACCGTCAGCGAACTGTTCCAGGGCAGCCTGACCGGCTCGACGCTAGTCAACAACGATCCCAATCTGAAGCCGGAAAACGATCTGGCCAAGGAACTGAGCGCAGAGTGGGCGCATTTCAACGGACTGCTGCGCCTGTCGCTGTTTGAAGACGACGTCAAGAACACCTTGTTCAGCCAGACCAACACGACGGTATTCCCCAATGTGACCAGCATCCAGAACATCGACCGTGTCCGCTCGCGCGGGATCGAGCTCAGCTATGCCGCCGAGGATGTCATGCTGCGCGGCCTGGACCTCAGCGCCAGCGCCGGCTTTACCCGTTCCATCATCCTGGAGAACAGCAAGAATCCGGCGACGGTCGGCAAGAATTTTTACCGCATCCCCTTGTGGCGCGCCAACCTGGTGGGCAGTTACCGCATCGGCGACCAGGCCACGGCGACACTGGCCGGCCGCTATTCCGGCCGCCAGTACAACACGCTGAGCAATACCGACGTCAACCCGGACACCTTCGGCGGCACCAGTTCCTTCCTGGTGTTCGACAGCAAGCTGACCTTCAGGCCGAGCAGGAATACCGAGCTTGGCATAGGCGTCGACAACCTGACCAATCGCCGCTACTACGTCTACTACCCCTACCCGGGCCGTACCTTCTATCTGGAAGCCAAGGTCAGCCTGTGAGCCACTGCACCAGTCAAGCTGCTTATTTTGTAGGGTGGGCACGCTTTTGTGCCCACGCGGATAGCAGCGATACGGCGTGGGCACCAAAGCGTGCCCACCCTACCTCTTGGCAAGGATAGCCGCCACGTTATCCGCAGAGAAGCCTGAATAAATATTTATAGCAAGGAAAACCATGCCATCCATTTCTACCCAGGCGATGCCAGATGAAAGCAGTTCCATCGCCTCGCGCAACTATCGCATCCTGTGGCGCTGGCATTTCTATGCCGGCCTGTTCGTCATGCCCTTCCTGATGGTGCTGGCGATCACCGGCGCCATCTATGTCTTCAAGCCGCAGATCGAAAATTTCCTGTATGGCGACATGCTGCGCGTCGCCGCCAGCGGGCAGTCAAAGCTAGCCTACGGCAAGCTGCTCGGCATTGCCGCCAGCGTCCTGCCCGTAGACGCCGTGCCAACTTCGGTCGCGGTCAGCGCCGATCCATCACGCAGCACGGAAGCGGTATTCCGCCTGCCGTCGGGCGACAGCACCAGCGTCTATCTCGATCCGTACAGCGGCCGGCTGCTGGGCACGCTCAGCGTCGAGCACCGCTTGATGAAGCAGGTGCGGCAGATCCATCGCGATCTGCTGCTGGGGCGCTGGGGCGGCTGGCTGATGGAGCTGGCCGCCTGCTGGACCCTGGTCATGCTCGGCACCGGCATCGCACTCTGGTGGCCGCGCAAACGGTTTGCCGTCTGGGGCACCCTGCTGCCACGCTTCGGCCTGCGCGGCCGCGCAGTCTGGCGCGAACTGCATCTGGTGGCCGGCATCTGGGTAGCGATAGGTGCGCTGTTTTTCATCCTGAGCGGCTTGCCCTGGTCCAGCTTCTGGGGCAAGAACTTCCAAGCCCTGGTGACCTGGGCCGGCTCCAGCCAGCCGAAGGCCGTAGCCAAAGCACCACCGGCGCATGAGCATGGCATGTCCGCCATGGCTGACATGCCGGACATGAAGATGCAGGAGCTGCCGCTGGCGAACGTTCCCTGGGCGGTGGGAGCAACGACAGTACCGCAGTCGCACGACGTGCCACAACAAGCGCTGGACATCGATCAGGTAGTGGAAATCGCCACGCGCAACGGCATGGCGACTTACCAGCTGGCGCTGCCGGCCAAGAGTTCCGGCGTGTTCACGGCCTCATATGCGCCCGGCGCAGGCGAATTCGTACGTTCCGATCTTGACCGCCAGCGCAC
>NZ_DATMRB010000190.1:0-6336 GCF_035566555.1 Collimonas sp. | reverse complement strand
GGCGCCTGTGCCGCCACCACCGCCGCCTGTGCCACCACCACCGGTGCCTGTGCCGCCACCGCCCGCACCACTGCCGCCTCCCGCGCCAGCCCCGGTGCCGCCGGTTCCCTGTGTGACTCCCGCTCCCGAGCCAAATGATTTTCCGAGATCGCCGCCGCTAGAGCAGCCTGCCAGCAAACTTGTCAGCAACAAGGATGCTGCAACCAGGCCCGTTTTCTGCGATGTATTCATGATGTATTTCCCCTTTGTGAAAGTTCGAACCACCTGTTCCTACATGTCTATTTCGCAAAGAGCATGCCAGCAGGAAAACAAGCGAAAAAAGGGGAAAACGCACTCATCATTTCTGCCAGGAAAATGCCATAAGTTCTTTAAAATCAATCACATAAACTTTTCCTGGCTTGCAATGAAAAAACTGGGCGCAGCCGGCCCGGCAAGGTTTGATACGTTACATGTAACGTAACGCAAGGCTTGGTTCGGGTACAATTAATTATCTTTACGACATTCAAATATGTGTTTTCAAAACGTCCTGGATTATCGTGAGCAGGCCGCGCGCCACACTCCCGGCAGGCGAAATTGCGCTATCCTCGGTCACTGTAAAAACGGCAACCGTTTGCCTTGCCAGGCTGGTACGCAACTAGTTTCGTTAACCCAGGTCAGAGCATCGCCCCGCCCGCTGGCGTCGGCGTCCATTCATCCAGGTCAGATCTATCAGAGGAATAACATTGTTGGTCCAGAATACAGAGGCATCCAGCTCGCAACATCCAGGCCGAATCAGGAATTCCAGGCTCCGACGCACACTTTCCCGGATTATTTCGCCAGCGCTGCCGCTGGCATTGCTGCTCGCGCTCGGCGCCTGCAGCACACCGTCTGGCCCTGCACAGCCGAGCGGCCCCGGCTATTACACGGTACAAAAGGGCGACACGCTATCCAGCATTGCGCGCAAATTCAAACGCAGCAACAGCGAGATCATCGCCTGGAACAAACTGTCCGATCCGAATGACATCAAGGTCGACCAGGCCTTGCGCATCGCGCCGGACGGCGCCCGCGCCAGCGGCAATCCGGTAGCCACCCGCACTCCCGCTCCAAGCAGCAATGACAACGACGACGCGGCGGCGGCCAGTGACCCAAAGAATGCGGTTGACTGGACCTGGCCGGCGGCCGGCGACTCGAGCCGCGGCACCGGCCAAGGAAGAAAGGGTATCGACATCGCCGGCCAGCTGGGGCAGCCGGTCATGGCTGCCGCTGCCGGCAAGGTGACCTATGCCGGCAGCGGCATACGCGGCTACGGCAACCTGGTGATCATCAAGCACAACAGCTACCTGCTGTCGGTATACGCCCATAACAAGACCATTCTGGTCAAAGAGGGCCAGATGGTCGGCAAAGGCCAGAAAATTGCTGAAATGGGAAAAACCGACAGCAATACGGTCAAGCTGTACTTCGAAATCCGCCGCCAGGGCAAAGCGGTAGATCCGGTGCGCTACCTGCCGAACCGCTAGCAGCCGATCCCAGGCACGCAAAAAAAAAGGGCGCATCGCGGCGCCCCTTTTGCATGAAAATCAGCGGCCTGCCGCTATTCAATAGGCAACGAATGGCCCGACCGTGCCTGCTATGGAAACACCTTCCAGCGCTGTATACACCGAGCGGCCAAAGAAGAACGGCAGCCCCCAGTCGAAGTAGGAAGCGAAAGCCGGTCCGCCAGCCAGGTTGTTGAACGCCGTATTGTTCGGATTGGACTGGAACAGCGAATTGGCATTCGCCACATTGAAGCTGACGGTGCTGCTCAATCCGTTGAGGCCGGTATTCGTCACATTCCGGCTGACCATCGACAACGGGCAATAAAAGCCAGAGTTATTGCTGCAAACCGGGATGGTTGAATCCGCAAAGAACAAGCCGTTCGAGCCGCTGTCGAAGAAGCCCTGCATTACCTGCCCCTGATACAGCACGCTCAGGTTGCCGGACGCGTTGAGCGTGTAGATCTTGGCGCTGCCCAGTCCATTATTCGATTGGGTGCCGATACCGAAAATCAGTGAACCGCTGACGCCCGACGCCCCGCTGTCGGCGATACTCGGCAACTGAATGATCGTGCCGTTGTTATCCTGCGGGAAAGAGGCAACCGGATTCCCGACCTGCCTGGCCAGCGGCAGCGTGGTTGCCGTGCAATTCGTGCCGCCCGGACAGGAGTAATACCAACCCTCGATAGTCTGGTTGGCGCAGCTGCTGCCGCAATCCTCGATAAACGTACTGAGGCCGATCAAACCGTTGGCATGGAAAGCAGCCACGGTATTTTCCGCGACCAGGCTGCCGGAACAGCCGTTAGGCACCGATGTGAAAGCGCTGTCGCCAATCACATGCACCGAAATGCTGCTGGCGACTTCGCCGGACATGCGCAGGTCAGCCTGCCGCACCGAACCCCAGCTGTAGCCGTCGGCAAAGCGCGCGCATTCCGCCAGCGGATTGCCGCTGGGGGCTGACAGCCCAGGTAGCGAAATACTGGGCGACAAGGCTGAAGCAATGATGCGCAAGCCGCTGGAACCGGTATCGACCAGGATGTGGTCGATGGTCTGGCACTGCGAAGTGCTGCCGGGCGCGCAGATAGTCACAGAGACATACGGGGAATTGACGGCGTTGACCGATTGCCCGGAGACCGTCGGACCACTGTCGACCACGATGGCCTGGACATTCTGGACCGGTTGCGGCGGCGGCGTAGGCGTATTGTTGTCGGAACCGCCGCCACCGCCACAGGCCAGCAAAAGCGCGCTGCTGAGCAGGCAAAGCAGATAAGTCAAAGAAGAACGCATGGTCATCTCCGGTCAGCGAATGTCATTAGGGGTCACGCCTTGCGGCAGCAAGGATGGCACATAAGCGCTGCCGGCAAAGGAACGCATATGACCGCCTGAATGCAATACCAGCTGATCCGACTGAATGGCGACCGCGCGGCGGCCGGCATGCGGCACGCTGGCGGCGCTGACGTACTGGTCGGCATAGGTGCCTAGCAATTCCTGCAGGTTCGGCATGTCCGGCCCTTGCCAACTGACCGCAAACACGACATTGGCCGGCGAGATGTATTCCCGCACCGTGGTGCCAGACGGCTGCAACGTCTCGCTGACGGTATAGCCGTTATAGCTGCTGACGCGAGCGCTGGCCTTGGCGCGGGCACTGTCAGCTTGTACCGCTCCGTTGACCGGGGCAGGCCCGGCGGCGGCGCCCAAGGCCGCAAATGCCGGCGCCGATTGCGCAAACAGCAAAGCGCAGATGACAGAAACGGGGAATCTCATGGCTCACCTCTGTTCAATTAACAAATGTCCTGGAAATCATACCCGATGCCGCACAGCAATTCACAAAGATGTTTTCACGGCGCGGCAGTCACATAACAATCGAAATGTGCTAGATATTTACGCTGTTTGCAATGATTAAATGACAGTTTCACTTACGCCACTGCGCGTCCCAGGCTTTCTCAACCCCTGCTCTGCAAACGGGCGCGTACAAAGCCGATGTGTTCCCGCAGCACATAGAACTGGTCGGCAAACGCCAGCGGCATTTTCATCCGGTTGACCCCTTCCTCGATGCGGTCCAGCCGCTGCAGCAAATCGGCCTGTTCCTCCTCGGTGTGGGTCGCGACCGCGCGTTCCAGCGTAATCAGGGCGCCGTACCAGCGATAGATACGCGACTTGATGCGCCAGCCGTACAGCAGCGGCACCAGCTTGAACCCGGGGATCAGCAGCAGGATGATCGGCAGCAGCACCACCAGGGTCCGGTCCACCAGGCTGGCCAGCCAGAACGGCAGGCCGGAGCGGTAGAAGAAGCTCTTGCCGGACTTGTAGTAGCGCGTGGCGTCTTCGCTGATCGGGAATTCGTGCGCCAGCGGCGCCGGAAATTCGCCGGCGTGCTGCAATACGTTAGCACCGCTGTGCACTTCCTTGGCGGCGTCGATCAGCATGTCGGACAGCGCCGGGTGCAGATCGTCGCGGGCGATCAGTTCAGCGGTGGGGGCAATCAGGCGGATGTCGCGGCTAGGGATGTTCTTACCCAGGTCAAACAGGCCCCTGGGAATCTTCAGTTCGTTCAGATAGCTGAAACGGCGCGCGTAGGCGCCAGCCTGGGAAAAATCGAGCAGGCTGATGCCCGGCGTGTGCAGCAGCTTGACCATGGTCGGCGGCGAGGCCGAGTCGCCCATCAGGAAAGCAGCGTCGATGCTGCCGTCAGTCAAGGCTTGCGCCGCTTCGTCGCCGCCCATGTCGAGCAGTTCAGTGCTGCCGCCGAGTTCGATCTCGTTGGCTTTCAACAGCGTCAGCGCCAGCACCCGTGAGCCGCTGCCGGGAACGCCGATCGCCACCCGCTTGCCGCGCAGCTCAGACAAACGGTCCAGCCGCTCATGGCCGCGGTAGAACACCGACACCGGCACATAGGAAATGCTGCCCAGCGACACCAGGCCGTCGATCGGCAGGTCGCCCGCCACGCCGCCCTGGACAAAGCCGACGTCGATGCCGGAATGCGGATCGCTCAGCTTCTTCAGGTTATCCAGCGAGCCCTCCGAACTGACGATTTTCAGCTTGATGCCGTTGCGCGCCAGGATCGTCCGGTATTTCTCGGCGATCTTCCAGAAACTGCTGTTTTCGGAACCGGTGCTGATGGTGATGGTGCTGGGCGGCGCCGGATGAATGAACTTGATCGCCAGCCAGATCGCAACAATAGCCAGCAAGGCAATCGGACCAAAGCTGATCGCCAGGTCGCGCCAGGAAATCGCGACGAAACGGGTCTTGATGTTGATCGCGGATTGCTTGAGGTCTGACGGTTTGAGTGGATTAGCCATGCCTTATTTTATCGTTGATGCCCTGCGGCTTGCACTTTTCTTTGCTTAGGCCCCGCTATCGCCGGCGCAGCGGCTCCAGCAGCTGCGACAAGGCGTTGTGATCCAGTTCATACATCAGCGCCAGCAAGCCGCCCAGCTCGCCGGCGGGAAAACCTTCACGGGCGAACCAGGCCAGGTAATCGCCCGGCAAATCGGCGATCAGCCGCCCTTTGTATTTCCCAAATGGCATCTGGCGGGTCACCAGCAATTGTAGATGTTCCGGGTTCATGGCGTTCCGATTTCGTGCGCAAAGGCGATGCTTGCTAAAGCTGCATATTGTGCCATCTTTGCAGGCCAGCAAGCACAGCAGAAAAATCCTCTACACTGTCGGGCACAAATCAGATTAATGAAGCGGTCAACCTGCCATGCAAAGCAGCAGCAAATCAACCACATCCGCCGACACCGGCATCCCGGCGCTGGAATGCCGCGGCTTGCGCAAGACCTACGGCCACGGCCGGGTGGTGCTGGCGCATCTCGACTTTACCCTGGCCGCCGGCGAATACGTCGCCATCATGGGTGATTCCGGGGTCGGCAAATCGACCTTGCTGAACCTGATCGCGGGCCTCGACAGCGCCAACGGCGGCGCGATCCTGATCGACGGCGTCAACATCTCGCATCTGGACGACGACAGCGCTACCCGCCTGCGCCGGCAAAAACTCGGCTTCATCTTCCAGGCCTTCCATATACTGCCGCACCTGACCCTGCAGCAGAACGTCGCCCTGCCTCTGCTGCTCAATCAAGCGCCGCAGGAGCGCGCACTGGAACTGCTGGCGGCAGTTGGCCTGGATGGCCGCGGCAATGACTTTCCGCGCCAGCTGTCGGGCGGCGAGCTGCAACGCGTCGCCATTGCGCGCGCCCTGGCGCATCGCCCCACGCTGATCCTGGCCGACGAACCGACCGGCAACCTCGATCCGGATACCGCCCACGAAGTGCTGGCCCTGCTGCGCCAGGAAATCAAGGCCAACGGCGCTTCCGCCATCATGGTGACCCATTCCGCCGCCGCTGCCGCCAGCGCCGACCGTATCCTGATCATGAGCGCCGACGGCTTGCGCCCGCTGCCGGCCAACGCCGCCTTGCCGCCGCTGCAATGAGTACGCAGCGCACCCTGTCGCGCTGGCTGCTGCTGGGGGAATGGCGCGCGCATCCGGTGCGGGCGCTGGTGGCGATTGCCGCCATCGCGCTCGGAGTGGCCCTCGGCTATGCGGTCGACCTGATCAACGATGCCGCCTTCAACGAATTTTCCGCGGCGACCCGCAGCCTGTCCGGCCAGTCCGACCTGCAGGTGCGCGGCGCCCAGGCCTGGTTCGGCGAAGCGCTCTATCCGCAGCTGGCGCAACGCCCAGGAGTAGCCGTCGCCAGCCCGGTGCTGGAACTCAATGTCACCGTGCCGGGCCAGACCAGCGCCCTGAAAGTACTTGGCGTCGACGTCTTTCGCGCCGCGCATGTCGCGCCCGCCCTGGTCGGCGTGCCGGCGCCGCAACAGCCCT
>NZ_DATMRB010000189.1:0-2335 GCF_035566555.1 Collimonas sp. | reverse complement strand
CGATCGCCATGGCATTCTGCTGGTCGCCGATGAAGTGCAGTCGGGCGCAGGCCGGACAGGGAAGTGGTGGGCGATTCAACACACGGGCGTTGAGCCCGACATCGTCTGCAACGCGAAGGGACTGGCCAGCGGTATGCCGCTTGGCATCATGATGTCGAAGGCCGAGATCATGGACTGGGTGCCCGGTTCGCACGCTTCGACCTTCGGCGGCAACCCGGTTTCGATCGCTGCGGCACTTGCCACGATGGACATCCTCGAACGCGAAGGCATCAAGAATGCCGAAGTCGTCGGCGGTCACATCATGGATCGTATCGCCGAGTGGCCGAAGCATCTCGATCTGGTCGGCGATGTGCGCGGACGTGGCCTGATGATTGGTGTCGAGATCGTCACCGACAAGAAGGCCAAGACGCAGGGCGGCGCCGAGCGCGATAAGATCGTCGAACTGGCGTTTGAGCGCGGCGTGCTGCTGTTGGGCTGTGGTCCGAACACGATTCGCATTGCGCCGCCGCTCATCGTCACTAAGGAGCAGGCGGACATCGCTATCGACGTGCTGGAGGAATGCATCAACATCGTTGCCGGCAAGCCACATACCCAGGCCGCAACTAACGGACGGCTGGCCGGCGCTTAATCGGCCGTGAAAGAGAAAAAGTACCCGCTCCGGCCTGGCTGGAGCGGGTTTACTTTTTGCTACTGCGGTATAAAGGCCATTCCGTGAGGACTGACCATGCCGGTCACCACCGGAGAGAGCACGCCTGTTTCAAAATCGAGCTGACCTACGAATCCACCACTATCACTGGCCGAGTAAGCCGAACCAGGCTCCAGGAATGGTGCGGTAATTGCGTAGACGGCGTCGCCGGGAGTATCCGCTACCAGCATGGTGCCAGCCGAGGCATTTAGGAATACCGTATCGTCCACCGTGATCGGTGAGCCTCCAACTGTCAGCAAAACGCGATACACGATTTGGTTATTTCCTGGATTGCGGACCACAACCAGCTCGCCGTCACCTTGGCTGTCGAGAACAATATCGCCCCCGATATCGAATGTCATGGAGTCTGGATCCTGCAGGTTAAGCGTGACGGGCTGAGTGGTGGGTATGTCGACGGCGGAGGCGTTTCCGTACAGCACCGGCGTCAGGTTGAAAGTACCTCCGCTAGTCGTGAATTGGACGATAGCCGGCTGGTTGTTGGGATTGTGTAACGGGTTGGAGGCCGAAAGATAGACGTTGCCATTCAGAAAAGTGAGGTCGTCATACCCACCGCCATGCGGACCGGTTCCGAGAAAATACTGGTGCTTCATCGCCAGGGTCTGAGGGTCGAGGATGGCGAGACGCGCGTTGCCATCTTCATTTGCCACGGCCCAGAGGTCTCCAGTTTGCGGATTGATCTTCAGTCCATCGTTGTGACCCACCAGATTTACTTTCTTGATCACATTTCCTCTGAAGTCGTACATGACAATTGTGGATGGAATCGAATTTAAGCCATTGGGCGGGCCACCATTGCCGTAACCAATGTAGACGGCGCTGCTATTGAAGGTGATGGAATCCGGGGCCGTATATTCTCCGGGCACGCTCTGGGCAAACAAAGTAACCGTGTATGGGAGTTGTGCCTGCACCGCGGGATTCAGTGGACGAGCAGAACTTGCGACGCGTTGTGCTGTCAGCAAAGACGGTGCCGTTAGGAGCAGTAAAAACACACCAAAGAACAGTAGGCGGGCAGAAAGTGTGGTGCGATTTTCAAGTTTGAATTTCATTTTATTCTCCTCACCGGACGTGAATTCCCGTAGCCTAACCTCGCAGTAAGGCCCGGTGGGTTAAGCGGCCGTTAAAAAGGAATGAAAAGCCGACGAGGAGTTCTGCTACGACATTCGGGCGGGTTCGGGCCTGGCAACATTGCCACCGCTGTAACCTCGGGACTACACTGCCTTACGCCATGATTCCAAAATCAGGAATTGCACTTGCGCTGTTTCTGGCGCTGACCTCGACTCTGGCCACCGCTCAATACACCGACATCACCGCCATGAACGACCTGGGCGGACCAAAGGAATTTGCCGCGCGCCGCGCTGAACTGGCGGCGAAGCTCAAGACCGGCTACGTGCTGCTCTTCGCCAAGACGCAGGAGCCGGCCGCCGCGCACTATCGCGAAGACAATGACTTCTACTACTACACCGGCCTGTCTGATCCCGGCGCCATTATGTTCATGAATGTCGAGAAGCAGACGGTTGTGATCGTAGAGCCGCAGCAAAGCCCGCGCGAGATACAGGTTTACGGCTCCAACTTGCTGGGCATGTCGAAAGATGAGCAGAAGGCGCTGGGCTATCCGGTCGTGATGCCGCTCCC
>NZ_DATMRB010000188.1:0-41021 GCF_035566555.1 Collimonas sp. | reverse complement strand
AACAGCTGGCCTACGCAGACGCCATCAATGCCGGCTTCGGCCGTGGCGACCTAGATGCCGCCGCAGTGCTGGCGGCCGCGCCGCGCCTGGCGCAGTCGAACACGCGCGAAGTGGCGACGGCCCTGATTCCTACCCTCAAGTGGCTGGCGAAATACGAAGTCCGCAGCGACGCCCAGCGCAATCGCCTGACCGACCTGGCGCGTAAAATGTATCTGCCGCGCCTGCAGCAGCTCGGCTACCAGCGCCGCGCCGGCGAAAGCCAGGACGATGCGCTGCTGCGCGCAGCGCTGGCCCAGTTCCTGGCGCTCGACATCAAGTTGCCGGAAGTGCGCAAGGCACTGCTGGCGCAAGGCGACAAGGCGCTGGAGAAAAACGCCGACGGCAAGCTCGACCTGGCGGCGGCCAATCCTGACCTGCTGCGCACAGCGCTTTCGGTCGCCACCCAGGAACAGGGAACGCCGGCCGTCGACGTCTTGATCAAGGCCCTCGGCAATACCAGCGAGCCGGCCCAGCGCATGGCGATCCTGAGCGGCCTGGGCGCCGCCACCGCGTCAGCCAATGCCCAGCGTGCGCGCAATCTGGCGCTCGACCCGCTGGTCAAGGTCGGTGAAATGAGCACCTTGCTGCGCGCCAGCCGGGAAGATGGCGAAGGTCGCGAAGCGCTGTGGAAGTGGTTTACACTCAACCATGAACAACTGATCAAGCGCAGCGGTGAAACCTCCGGCGGCCGCTTGCCGGACCTGGTGGCCGGCGACAGCTGTTCGCAAAGCGAGGCAGACCGCATGAACAGCTTCTTCCAGCCGTTGCTGAAGCAGTTGCCGGGGGCCGAGCGCGGCCTCGCACAAACCCGCGAAAAGACCTTGCTGTGCACGGCCTTGCGCGAAAAACAAGATCCGGCGGCGCTTCTGCGTTAAAAACGGATAAGCAGTAGACAAAGATTTGCAATAGTTTTTAGAATGCCTTACCAGGCTGTTTTTTTCCGATGACTTCTCATAAGGATTACTTACTCGTGAAACGCTCTCTCATCTGTGCAGCGGTGCTGACACTGGTTGCAGGCTATACCAGCTCGACCGCCAGTTTTGCCCAAACACCGCGTACCGTAGCGGCCGCCAGCGTGGCCAGCTCGGCCAAGCTGGCCAGCGGCATCGACATGGCGAACGCCGACCTGGCGGTGCGCCCGCAGGACGATTTCTACAGCTACGTCAACGGCACGTGGCTGAAGAAAACCGAAATCCCGGCCGACAAATCGTCGTGGGGCGCCTTCTACGAACTGCGCGAAAACTCGCTGACCCAGCTGCACACCATCGTCGATGCTGTCAGCGCGGAAAAAGACCTGCAGCCAGGCTCCAACAAGCAAAAGATCGCCGACCTGTACGCCAGCTACATGGATGAGCCGGCGCTGGAAAAACTCGGCATCAAGCCGCTCGAAGCGGAGTTCGCCCGAGTCGACGCCCTGAAAGACAAGAAACAGATCCCGGGCCTGATCGCCCATTTGAACGCCATCGGCGTCAGTGCGCCCTACGACCTCGGCATCCACCAGGACGCCAAGGATTCGAGCAAGGTCATCGCCGACCTCGGCCAGAGCGGCCTCGGCTTGCCTGACCGCGACTACTACCTGAAAGCCGACGACGCCAAGCTGAAAGACACGCTGGCCAAGTACCACGCCCATATCGAAGCCATGCTGACCATGTCCGGCGACAAGGCTGCCAAGAAAAACGCCGCCAGCATCGTGGCCCTGGAAACCGCGCTGGCCAAGATCCAATGGACCAAGGTCGAGCTGCGCGATCCGGTCAAGGCCTACAACCGGGTGGAACTGGACCAGCTGCACACGCTGGCGCCGCACTTCGAGTGGGATGGCTACCTGGCCGGCGCCGGCCTGAAAGACAAGGTCAGCTACCTGGTGATCAGCCAGCCGACCTATATCAAGGGCCTCGACAAGATCCTGCAGGACACTCCGCTGCCAGTCTGGAAAGCGTATTTCAAATGGCATGTGCTGAGCGGCTACGCATCCCAGCTGTCGAAACAATATGTTGACCAGAACTTCGCGTTCAAGGGCACCGTGCTGCGCGGCGTACCGCAAAACGAGCCACGCTGGAAACGCGGCATCAACGTGGTCGAAGCCGGCATTGGCGAAGGCCTGGGCCAGCTGTATGTCGAACAGTTCTTCCCGCCGGAGAACAAGGCTCGCATGGAAAAACTGGTGCACAACCTGATCGCTGCCTACAACCAGAGCATCGACGGCCTCGACTGGATGGGTCCGGACACCAAGAAGCAGGCGCAAAAGAAACTGTCGACCCTGATGCTGAAGATCGGCTATCCGGACAAATGGCGCGATTATTCAGCCCTGACCATCAAGCGTGACGACCTGGTCGGCAACACCATGCGCGCCAGCGAATTCGAATTCAAGCGCAACATCGACAAGCTCGGCAAGCCGGTCGACCGCGCCGAATGGGGCATGACGCCGCAGACCGTGAACGCCTACTACAATCCGGAACTCAATGAAATCGTGTTCCCGGCAGCGATCCTGCAACCGCCGTTCTTCAATGCCAACGCGGATGACGCGGTCAACTACGGCGGCATCGGCGCCGTCATCGGCCATGAAATCAGCCACGGTTTCGACGACCAGGGCAGCCAGTACGATGAAATCGGCAACCTGCGCGACTGGTGGACCAAGGAAGACCACGAGAAATTCGCGGTCAAGACCAAGGCCCTGGTGGAACAATACAATGCCTACAGCCCGGTTCCTGGCTACAAGGTCAACGGCGAACTGACGCTGGGCGAGAACATTGCCGACAACTCCGGCCTGGCGATCGCCTACAAGGCTTACCACCTGTCGCTGGACGGCAAGACGCCGCCGGTCATCGACGGCCTCACCGGCGACCAGCGCCTGTATCTGGGCTGGGGCCAGGTATGGCGCGGCAAGGTGCGCGATGCGCAAGCCATCGTCTACGTGAAAACCGATCCGCACTCGCCGCCACGCTTCCGCGGCAACGGCACGCTGGGCAACCAGCCTGGCTTCTATAGCGCGTTTGATGTCAAGCCGGGCGACAAGATGTACCTGCCGCCTGAGCAACGCGTGATCATGTGGTAAACACGGCGTAGCCTTCGCGGCTAGCAAAAAGCCACCGGCGATGCCGGTGGCTTTTTTTTGAGCTAAACCGGAAACAGGGAATTTATCGGTTCAAACCAGATAGTTGCGCCGGATGCGCTCGACATCGACATCCAGCACCTGTCGCAGGTAATGCTGCATGCCGCCATACTCTTCATCGATGACCGCCAGCGCCGCTTCCAGGTAGGCTGCCTCTACGTTCAGCAAGGGAGTCATGATTTCCGGCGCCAGGTCGGCCTTGAAAAGCTGCGCCAGCACCTTGGCGCTGGCGCCGGCATTGTGCCGGTTCGACTCCAGATAATCGGCGACGATGGTGGCGCGCCCGACGTCCAGCGCCGACAGCAGCAGCGCGCTGGCGAAGCCGGTGCGGTCCTTGCCGGCAGTGCAGTGGTAGAGCATGGTTTTTCCCTGCTCGGCCAGTCGCAGGAAGCGGCCGAACTGGGCTTGGTAGTTGACTGGAAAAGCACGATAAAAATCGAGCATGAATTGCCTGCTATGTTCCGCGCTGCCATTCCGCAGCAGTGGCAGCAGCGTCTCTTGCGACAGATTGCCCACCATGACCGGATCGGCGATCCACGCGAACGCTGCGGCAAATGGCGCTTCGGCAGCCTGCTTTTCTGCTTCGCTGCGGAAGTCGATCACCAGGTCGAGCTGGTAGCTTCTGAGTTTTTCGATATCCGCCGCCGACGCTAGACCCGGATTGGCGCCGCGCAGCAATCTGCGCGCCTGGATGCGGCGGCCATCGGCAGCCAGGTAGGCGCCCAGATCGCGGGTATTCTGGATGGCGTCGAAAGCGATGACACCGTGCATTGAAACATACGTCATTTTTATTCCTTATCGGGTTTTGCGGCGGGCCTACGCTTCAGCCCGTGCCGCAGATAGACCGTCGCCGTCAGCTTGAATTCCAGCCTCGGCAATTTTCATTCTTTTGACTTGGCCTCGCCAGGCAGTGGCTATGCGCCGGATGTTCCTGCATGGAGGTTACCATCAGATCGAATATGCATTGAGCGGCATCAGTGCTGAAGAACAGCGTGCCGGTTGCGAGCACAGGTTCGTCCGCATGGGGCATGTATGCGGCAGCGAAGTCATCCTGCGCTCACTTTTAAGTAGTACTACGTAGCTAATAAAACGCTAACTACCGTTAAATTCGGTCATTTTTTTGTTTTCTTCTAGCAATAAACCTATAATAGGCGGCGATGCGCAATGGCGGCAGCGAATCAGGCCGCCGCTGTGCATCGCTTGATCAACATCAGAAAGCGCTATTTATGGTTTCCCGACTTCGTCTTTTTTCCTTCCTGCTGCCGCTTGTCATCGGCACCTGCAGCCCGTTGTCCAGCTTTGCCGAATCCGGCGTCACTGACCAGAAAATCCTGCTGGGACAGTCTGCGGCGTTTTCCGGTCCTGCCGCGCAGCTGGGGATCCAGATGAATGCCGGCGCCAAAGCCTACTTCGATTCGGTGAACGAGCAAGGCGGCGTGTTTGGACGGCGCATTGAAATCGTCAAGGCAGACGACAAGTACGAAGCCGATCTGGCCGCCGCCAACACCAAGCGCCTGATTGAAAAAGACGATGTCTTCGCCTTGTTCGGTTATGTCGGCACGCCGACCAGCAATGCGGCGCTGCCGATTTTCACCCAGGCCGGCGTACCGTTCTTTGCCCCGGTGACCGGCGCGCAATCGCTGCGCGAACCGCTGAACCGCGAGGTCTTCAATATCCGCGCCAGTTATTTCGACGAGACCGAGCACCTGGTGGAAAAGCTGGCCAATGTCGGCATCAAGAGCATCGCTGTGTTTTACCAGAACGACGCCTACGGCCGCGCCGGACTGGAAGGCGTGCAGCGCGCCTTGAAAAAGATGAACCTGGAGCTGGTGGAGTCCGCCACCGTCGAGCGCAACAGCACCGACGTCGCGCCGGCGGTCGCCAAGATCCTGCCGAAACGCCCTGCTGCCGTGCTGCAGATCAGCGCCTACGCCTCGTCCGCGGCCTATATCAAGGAAATGCGCAAGGCTGGTTACACCGGCCAGTTCTATAACGTCTCTTTCGTCGGCAGCCAGGCCCTGGCCGACGCCTTGGGCAAGGATGGCGAAGGCGTGGTGATTTCCCAGGTGGTGCCGTTCCCATGGAGTTCATCCAGCCCGGTGGTGGGCGAATATGCCAGGTTGATGGACAAAGCCGGCGTCAAGGACGTCAACTTTTCCAGCCTGGAAGGCTTCATCGCCGCCAAGGTATTCGTCGAAGGCTTGAAGCGGGCGGGCAAGGACCTGACGCGCGCGAAACTGGTGAAGGCGCTGGAAAGCATCAACAACAAGAACTACAACGGCGGCGGCTTCGACATCAATTTCAGCGCCAGCAATCATAGCGGCTCGAAATTCGTCGACATGACCATGATCACCAAAGACAAGAAATTCCTGAACTGATGCGCCGCGATCGTAGGGTGGGCAAGATTTTTTGCCCACGCGGAACGTAGACCAATCGAAGAGTGCATTCAGCGTGGGCAGAAAATCTGCCCATCCTACGACTCTGGCGGCAATCGATAAAAATCCGGCAGCCGCCGGATTTTTTTTTGCTTCAGACTGGCGTCAATACCGGCTGTCCGGAAAAATGGCGCTGGCTGTTTTCCAGGAACAGTCGCACTGTTTCCGCCACCGATTCCGGCGACCATCCGGCCACATGCGGCGTCAGCACCGCATTCGGCAAATCCAGCAATTCCGTCGGCGGCAAAGGCTCGCTTTCATAGACATCGAGACCGGCGCCGCCGAGCCGGCCCTCGCGCAAAGCTTGCGCCAGCGCGGCGGTGTCGATCACGCTGCCGCGCGCGATATTGACGATGAAGCCCTGCGGCCCCAAGGCATCCAGCACTGCCGTGCCCACCATATGGCGGGTGCCGGCGCCGCCCGGGGTGGCGATCACCAGGAAGTCCGCCCATTCCGCCAGGGCCAGCAGCGTAGCAAAATAAGTGAACGGCAGATCATTGCGCTGCGCACGGTTGTGATAACCGATGGCCATGTCGAAACCGGCAGCGCGGCGCGCGATCTGCTTGCCGATGGTGCCCAGTCCGACGATCCCCAGGCGCTTGCCGGAGACGCTGGGCGGCAAAGGCAGCGCGTCGCGCCAGATGCCCTGGTGCAGCGCCACGCCCAGTTGCGGAATGCCGCGCACCGTCGCCAGCAGCAGGCCCATGGCGTGGTCGGCAACGCAAGCGTCGTTGGTGCCGGCGCCGTTGGCGACCGTGATGCCGCGTTCGCGCGCAGCCGCCAGATCGATGTTTTCAAAACCGGCGCCGAGCGCGCAAATCAATTCGAGCTGGGGCAAGGCGGCGATATCCTGCGCCGACAGGCCGATCGAGCCGATGGTCAGCACCGCCCGTATCTGCTGCGCATGGCTGGCGATGGCCTCGCTGCGCTGCGCGGCCGTGGGGGCATACACAACCTGCCAGACTTGCTTGATGCGCTGCAGGCCTTGTTCAGACAAAGGATTGAGAATCAGGAGAGTGGAAAGCATGGGATGCCGTGCGAGAGGTGGATGAAACGAGCCGCGCCGAAAGCGCAATGCTCGTAATGATAGCGGTGAAATCCGGACCATGCTTGCGCGTGCTCGGGAATGACCATGCCCGGCTTGTGCACAGACGGGCATAGTCACTTTATTGTTACCTTTTATTTGCCGGCAATGTCATGGTGCCGCAGCCGCTTTAACTTTCACACAGAAAGAACAAGCGCCTTCCCAGGATCAGCTGCAGCCGGCGTCCTCCGTATTTCCCATACGAATTAAATTTCTAACAATAAGTAACAGTTAAATTTCCATCCTTATTATAAGATTTACATTAATCGACATTATCATCTATAGTGAACAAATATTTCCTTATGGAAATTTCTTTGTAAAAACAACTCAGCATCAATGTGATGCTTGTCGCTGCCCAAAGCCATCGTCACGGGCAGCCGACTTCCCTGCAGTTCGGGGCCCATGCCGGATAGGCGCGCGCAACAAGAACACCATGGCCCTGGCGAAACAGATTTCGCCAGGCCGGCTTTTTCACTCGCACAACCGAGTATATAAAGTGAAAGTTCTGTCTATCTTTGGTACCCGTCCGGAGGCCGTGAAAATGGCGCCGGTAGTGCGCGCGCTTGCACTGGAGGCAGACATCCAGTCGCTGGTGTGCGTCACCGGCCAGCACCGGCTGATGCTGCAGCAGGTGCTTGACCTGTTCGACATCAAGGTCGATCACAGTCTCGACGTCATGCAGCCAGACCAGACCCTGAACGGCTTGAGCGCGCGCCTGATCGGCTTGCTCGATCCGGTGCTCGAGGCTACCCGGCCGGACCGCATCCTGGTGCACGGCGACACCACCACTGCCATGATCGCCGCCCTCGCCGGCTTCCATCGGCGCATCCCGGTGGCCCATGTCGAAGCGGGCTTGCGTACCGGCGACCTGAGCCAGCCCTGGCCAGAGGAAATGAACCGGCGCTATGTCGATGTAGTAAGCGACCTGCTGCTGGCGCCCACCGCCATGGCCAAGAGCAACCTGGCGGCGGAACACCTCGCCGGCCGCGTGGTCGTCACCGGCAACACGGTCATCGATGCGCTGCGCCTGACCGTCGAAGCTATCGCCTTTGACTACAAGCTGCGCGATCGCCTGGACGCCCATTTCCCTTACCTGCGCGCCGATAAAAAGCTGTTGCTGGTGACCGGCCACCGGCGCGAAAATTTCGGTCCGGGCTTCGCCGAAATCTGCGACGCGCTGGCAACACTGTCGCGCCGCCCGGACATCCAGATTGTCTACCCGGTGCACCTCAATCCGAACGTCCAGGGGCCAGTGCAGGCGGCGCTGGCGCAGCTGCCGAATATCCATCTGATCGAACCGCTGGACTACCTGCTGTTTGTGCGGCTGATGCAACGCGCGCACGTGATCCTGACCGATTCCGGCGGCGTGCAGGAAGAGGCGCCGTCGCTGGGCAAGCCGGTGCTGGTGATGCGCAACGTCACGGAACGGCCTGAAGCGGTAGCCGCCGGCACGGTACAGTTGGTCGGCACTGATTCGGCCCGCATTGTCGCCGCGGTGACCCGGCTGTATGAGGACGACATCGTCTGGCAGAACGCGACGCAACGCCTCAATCCCTATGGCGACGGTCACGCGGCGGAGCGCATCGCCAGCGTGCTGTGCGGCAGGGAAATCGATGAATTTGGGGCAGTGAAAATTGAACCGTTGGAAAAGGCACGCCTGGTCGCGAAGATTTTTCAAAAAATCTAGACTCAAAAAAATCTAGACGCGCGGCTTGCGTCGAGGGGGAAATATGGACAACAGGCTCGGTATTCCTGGCAATGCGGCGCCATGCCGGCGGCCGATGGCCGCCATGCCGCGCCTGCCCGCTTGCCTGCTCGCTTTCCTGTTCATCCCTGGCCTGCTGGCGATAGCCGGCAAGGCGCACGCATCTTCCCTGACATTGGATGTCCGCACAGCAGGCCTGGACCTGATGACCACGATCTTGGCGGGTATCATATTCCTGCTGGTAATCTATACCGTGCGCCACTACCTGTTCACTCTCAACCGCCTGTTCGGACGCCAGCGCCAGCCCTACCTCGACATCGAACAGGCAACCTGGCCGGCGGTCGTGGTGTGCGTCGCCGCCCACAATGAAGAACGGGTCATCGCCGATGCCTTGAACGCCCTGCTGGAGGTCGACTATCCGCGCGACAAGCTGATCATCATGCCGGTCAACGACCGCTCTACCGACGGCACCCGCGCCATCATCGACCGCATCGCCGCCAGCCATCCCGGCCGCTTCACCCTGTTCCACCGCGACAGCGGACGGCCCGGCAAGGCGGCGGCATTGCGCGACGCCACCGCCAGGATCGAAGCCGAGATCATCATCGTCTTCGACGCCGACTATCTGCCCGCGCGCGGCCTGATCAAGCAGCTGGTGGCGCCGTTTTTCGATCCCGAAGTGGGCGCCATCATGGGCCGCGTGGTGCCGCTCAATGCCGGCGCCAACCTGCTCACGCGCCTGCTCGACCTGGAACGGGCCGGCGGCTACCAGGTCGACCAGGCCGCGCGCATGAACCTGGGTCTGGTGCCGCAGTACGGCGGCACGGTGGGCGGCGTCAGGCGCTGCGCGCTGGAAGAAATCGGCGGCTGGAACAGCGACATGCTGGCGGAAGACACTGATGTCACCTTCCGCCTGCTGCAGCATGGCTGGAAGACGGTGTACCAGAACCGCTCGGAATGCTACGAAGAAGTGCCCGAAGTGTGGCCGGTGCGGATCCGCCAGATCAGCCGCTGGTCGCGCGGCCACAACCAGGTCATGGGCCGCAACCTGATGCAGCTGTTGAAGAACCCGCGCATCAGCCTGCGCGAAAGGGCCGATGGCGTACTGCTGCTATGCGTATTCATCATGCCGCCCTTGCTGGTGATCGGCTGGAGCATCACCATCATCCAGTTTTTCATGACCTCGCACCAGTGGCTGTTCGGCTGGCTGGCCTTGAGCGGCATGGTGGCGTATGGCGCTTTTGGCACCAACGCGGCTTTTTTTGAAATGGCGGCCGCCACTTACCTGGACGGCAACCGCAACCGCATCCGTCTGCTGCCGCTGAATATCTTCGGCTTCCTGGTCAGCCTGGTGGCGATTTCCTGCGCCGCCTTGAGCCAGTTCATGGATGCGCTGCGCAAGCGCGAGCTGGTGTGGCACAAGACCGAACGCTTCAGGATGGCACCGGCGGCGCCGGCCCAGGAACTGGCCCTGCCGCGCGACGCTGCGCTGCCAGGCCTGGCGGCCGAGGTGTCCTGAACATGGCTTATCCGGCGCTGCTGCTGATCAGCGTGCTGCTGATCATGTGCCTGCCGTTTATCCCGGCGCTGCAGGAATGGCTGCGCCCGACCGATGTCGCGCCATTGCCGGTCAGGCGCAACGAGATCAACAACCTGCGCTATTTCGCCGACAGCTTCCGGCTCACCATTGCCGCCATGCCGGTCATCGACTTGCCGAAACTGCAGAGCATCCAGACCGACCGCACCGTCAACATCAGCGACAAGCTGCACGTGGTCCACCAGCGCCTGGACGGCGATGCCGGCAAGGGCTATCCGCCGGCAACCTTGAAAGTGCTGCGGCAAAAGAACGGCATCGTCATCTTTATCCACGATGCCTGGCTGCCGCCGGACAGCCACAGCCAGGCCGACCTGTTTGCCGCCGCCGACCTGCTGGTGGGCGACGGCGCCAGCCTGCGCGCCTGCTCGGCACAGGGCGTCATCACGCTGGGCGCCGACACCGTGGTGCATCGCTGGATCGATGCACCCTGCATCCATGTCGGCAGCAACGCTGCGATCGACGGCCGCATTACCGCCCTCAAGGAACTCAATTTCTGCGCCGGCAGCCGCTTTGTGCGCGCCGGCGCGCCGGTCATGCATTTCGGCGACGCCAGCACTGCCGCCGCGCCGGCGCCGCAGGCGCCCTCGCCGCGACGGCGCCATGTGCTGGATGACGGCGCACGGCAATCCGCTGCCCTCGACCAGCCGGGCGACTATGTGGTGCGCGGTCCCTACCGCATACGTCCCGGCAGCAGCGTGTCCGGCAACATCAAGACCTATGGCGACCTGCACTTGGGAGAGCACAGCCGTATCGCCGGCAGCCTGGTCAGCAACAAGGACATCGTGCTGGACCGTGGCTGTTCCGTGCTGGGTCCCGTGATCAGCCAGAACGATATCGTGATCGGCCCCGATTGCCGCATCGGCACACCGGGAGCGGCGACCACCCTGATCTGCCGCAAGCTGACCATCGCCACAGGCTGCACGGTGCATGGCGTCATCACCACGCAAGACGGCGCCAAGGTGGTGCCGGCGGAGCTCTCCCATGGCCGCTGATCAAGGCCGGAAGCGCTGGCGCGCGGCCTCGATCTGCCGTGCGTGCATCTTGATCGGCTGCCTTGCCGGCGCCACGGCAGCCGCCGAGGATGCGCCGCCATTCACCGATTTCGCCGCGCCGAACGGCGCCCTCACGGTATTTGCCAAAGGCGACTATGTCGAGCCCTACTTCGCGCTCAAGGCATTGCTGGCGGCGCACCGGCTAGGCATCGACGTCGCTGCGCCGGCCAGCGCCTTCGGCCACTGGCTGCTGCCTTTCCAGCAAGCCAACGGCCCCTTTCCGCGCATCTGCCGCAGCGGCACCGCGGACTGGCTGGCTTGCGGCCCGGCAGACGCCGACGACTCCCTCGATGCGCTATGGTGCATGCTGGGAGCCGAAGTCTTGCCCACCGATGAAGTGCTGGCCGCCAGCTGCGTCAGATCCCTGGAAAACCTGGCGACCCTGTGGAATCCGGCACAGCAGACATTCCACGCCCTGTCCGGCGGCAGCGCGGCGTATTTCGCCGACAACGTCGAAGTCATCGGCGTCTTGAACCAGCTACGCCGCAGCAGCGCCGCCAGCATGCGCTTCGCGGTCCAGCTGGCGGCGTTGCCGGCCAGCGCCAGCATGCTTGACGGCCTGCGCCGCGGCTACGGCTACGATCCCGCCGGCGCCCTTGAACCGGAACGCGCCAGCATGCCGCCGACGCCCTACGGCTTCTATCCGAATGCGGTAGCGCCGGTCTACCTGTGGCTGTACGGGCTGCGCAGCGGCGCCGGCGGCGCCCGCTACTGGCGGCTATGGATGGAACGCTATGGCGCGCCATGGCTGGCCGGGGAAAGCGACCACTACCCCTGGGGCCTGATCGCCTGGGCCGCCTATTGCAACGGCGACCAGGCCAGCGCCAGACGCTGGCTTGAGAATTCTGATGCCTGGCGCGCGGCGGGCCGCTGGAACATCGTCGAAGAAGGGGTGCGCATCGGCCTGCGCCACGCGCTCGCCGCCGCGGAGCCGCCATCATGAGCGCCATGCGCCCGCGCCAGCTGCTGCTGATGCTCATGCTGGCCGTCATCATCGGCGGCGCCGCCAGCTGGGTCTATCGCATCGGCCAGGTCAGTCCGGCGCAATGGCAAAGCGATGCCATAGCGCTGGTGCTGCCGGATGAGCTGTCGGACGCCAACCGGCTGTTTGCCTCGGCCTGGCTGGATGGCGCTGCTGAAGAAGGCATCCGCCTGGAAGCTGTGAGCGCTTCTGAATTCTCGCGGCGCGGACTGCAGGGCGAGCGGCCGTTTGCCGGCGCGATCCTGCCGGACACCATCCATCGCCGGATCAATACCGCCTTCGTCAACCAGATCAGCCGCTTTGTGGAAAACGGCGGCGCCCTGATGCTGGTGGGCGATGCCGGCGTGCTGGACGAGAACGGCTACTACAGCGAACCGGCATCGCGTTTTTCCAGGCTGGCCGGGACCAGTTACGCGATGTACGGCGCACTGCATGACAAGATGTCGTTCAACCCGACCATCTCCGGCAGCCCGCAGACCATGCAGGCGCTGGAGATCCCGCCGGGACGCTGGATCAAGAGCGGCGCACAGGCGGTATTGTCCGGCTACGGCGAAGACACCTTGCGTTATCCGGTCCTGCGTACCGCCGCCACCTATGCCGGCACCCTGCGCATGCAGGCCGAGGGCAATACCGTGATTGCCGGCGAACATGAGGTCGGCAAGGGCCGCGTACTGTTCGTCAACCTGCCGCTGGGATACCTGAAGCTGCGCACCGACGGCATCCTGATGCATGGCTTCCTGCATTACTTCGCCAACCGCATCATGGGCCAGCCGCAACTGTCCGCCGCGCCCGACGCTGTCGGCGGACTGATTCTGAACTGGCATTGCGACGCCAAGATCTGCATCCCCGCCATGGACCAGCTGATCAAGGCCGGCGTGTTTACCCGCGGGCCGTTCAGCATTCATGTCACCGCCGGCCCCGACCAGCGCGCCTTCGGCGATGGTCTCGGAGTCGACCTCAACCATAATCCGACCTTCCAGGCGCTGCTGCGCAACTTGCAAGGCCAGGGCAACGAGATCGGCAGCCACGGCGGCTGGATCCACGACTGGTTCGGCAAGAACCTGAGCGAGGCCAATGCCGGCAAAATGACCACTTACCTGGAGCAGAATGCCGCGGCCGTCAAACACTTGATCGGCCACCCGCAGACCGAGTATTCGGCGCCGACCGGCAACCAGCCGGTCTGGGTCACCGACTGGCTGGACGGCCAGGATGTGCTGGCCTATTATTTCACCGGCAATATCGGACAAGGCCCGACCCATACCTACCGCGACGGCCGCCGCGACCAGCATATCTGGTCGTTTCCGGTGCAGACCTACGGCCACATCAGCACCATCGAAGAAGCCTATATGGAGCACATACCGGAAAGCGAAATCAGCAACTGGTTGACGTCGCTGGTGCAATTTACCGAGAATAGCGGACAGATCAGGCTGATTTATTTCCATCCGCCGGGAGCGGTGCTGTATCCAGACGCCATCAACCAGCTGATGCTGGCCGCCGACGCTGCCGAAAAAAAGGGCAGCTTCCGCTGGCGCACCATGACCGAGCAGGCGCGCTTCATGAACCGGCGGGAGCAGACCGTGTGGCATATTTCCAGCGACCAGCGCGCCGTGGTGGTCGATGCTGCCAATGCCGCTTCATTGCAGCAGCTAAGCTGGCTCTTTCCGCTGGCTTTATATGAAAAGCCGCGCATCCTGGACGGCAATGCTAGAGTGGAACAACGCGGCGAAAACTGGGCCGTGATCGCCGGCGACGGCAAGCAACTTCGCATTTCAACACCGTTGATAAAGGAAGCACTGCATTGAAAACCGCACTGGCAACCCTGGGCCTGTCCTTCGGCTGCGCCGCATTGCCGGCCAGCGCATCAGCTGACGAAAGCACCGACATACAGGTGCCGACCTTGCAGCACGCGCGCCTGATGCCGCTGATGAGCAGCGCGCCGGCGCCGGTCGCGGCTCCGATTGCAGCTCCTGCCAGCGCGCCGGTTGCCCTATTGCCGCCGGCAGCTCCGGTTGCCGCACCCGCGGCAATCGCACCAGCCACGCCAGCCGCACCCGCAATACCTGCTGCCCCGCCCGCTGCCAGGCCGGCCGCCACGATCGCTACAACTCCCATACCGCTGGCGCTGGCGGCGCCCGTCGATACGGCTCCGGTTGCCGTGGCGCCCGCCGAAAGTCCGGCCGCCGCGCCGCCAGAACTGCCCCCGGAAAGCGGCGCCCTCGAACTGGTTGGCGGCGACGGCAACATGAGCAACGGTTATGGCCACGCGCGCCTGATGTCGCTGCGCGGCATGGCGGTGACTTCGCTCGGCGTGGTGCAGGGCGAGCTGACCCAGCAATCGCGTTTCGGCTATAGCGGCAACTATGGCAGCGTCTCGCTGACCCACGATTTCACGCCGGATTACTACAGCACCGTCAGCGTCGGCACCGGCAACAGCCCGCTGTTTTCCAGCTGGCGCGTGGATGGCACCGGCTATCGCAAGTTCGGCAGCGAACTCCAGTACGTCGCCGGCATCGGCGGCTACTACGCCAAGGGCAATGAAAGCGCGCGCTCCGATCAAGGCTTGCTGTTGACCGGCATCGCCTACCTGCCAGGAACGGTGATCGAAGGCGGCGTCCGCCTCAACTGGGCCGATCCTGGCCGCATACTGGGCCCCAGCGAGTACATCGCCGCGACTTTCGGCAATGACGACCGGCGCGCCGTCATCGTCCGCTACGAGCATGCCAAGGAAACCTACAAGGTATTGCCGGGCGGCCCGGAACTGGTGAACTTCAAGAGCAATACCGTCAATCTCCAATGGCGCGAAAGAATCAGCCGCATCAGCATGCTGCTGGCAGGCCTGGAGTATTACCGCAGTCCGGCCTACGACCGGCTGTCGTTCAACCTGGGCTGGCGCTGGAGCTTCAGGTGAAAGCTGCCGCCAATGCGGAAAAAAAATCCGCTCCCGCAAAAACGCGCAGGCAAGCCGTCGTCAACCCGCGTTTTACCGGCTTTGGCGGCCAGCTGATACAAACCCACCGCGCCCTGCGCCGGCTGGCTTTTCCACGCAGCCGCTGGGTCGACGTGCTGCTGGTGCCGGCGCTGGTGTTCTGCTGCACCTTGCTGGCGTGGCCCTTGATTGCCGAGCTGTGGGCCGCCATCGTCAGCTTCTGGGCCAACCACCTTGGCGACCAGATGACGCTGGCAATAGGCCACAGCGCATTTCCAGGGATCCAATCGATTCCCTATGCCTACGCCGAGGCGGCGCTGCCGGATCCCTTGCAATGGTGGTGCGGCGCGCTGATCAGCATCACGCTGCTGCTGGCCACCACTTTGCTGCCAACGCGCATGCTGCCGATCTCCTACGCCTTGCGCGTGATCGGCCTGGTGCAGCTGGCCAGCCAGTTTTATTTTTACTTCTGGGCGGCGGAATTCCCCTATCAGTCGGCCTCCTCGATCTCGGCGCTGACGCAGGCGTCGATGGTGCTGATCCTGCTGACGCCCTGGATTTATGGCCTGCTGTACAACATCTTCGATTTCGGCATCCGCCGCAAACTCCTGCTGTCCGTACTGGCGGTGCTTTACCTGATCGTGCTGACGCCTTTCCAATACACTTTTGCCGCCTGGCTGATGCTGCGCTATTCGCTGCTGTGGCATCCCCTGATCTACCTGCTGGGCTCCAGCCTGGTCCAGTTCGGCGCCCTGGTCGGTTTCTATTCCTGGGCCATGAGCTGGCAACGGCGCGAATAAGCCAATTCGAGCCAATTCGAGCCAATTCGAGCCGATCCGCGCCGATTGCGCTGCAAACGGCGGCAGCGTGCGTAACAGGCTTATACTCCGTGATCGTTAATAGAGAAGGATAGCAATAGTGAAAAAGACCGGGATGGCAAAGAGCGACGCCAAGAAGCTCATGGGAAAAATGACCGCGCCTGGCGCTGCCGGCTTCGGCAACAGCGACATCGCCGTGGTCGACCGCAAGGAACAGCGCAAGCGCGATCAGGCACTCGGCCTGGTGCCGTTTGCCGTCAAGCTCAACAGCGCATTGGTGCTGCAGCTGCAAACCTTGGCCAAGGACCGCGAAACCGATCTCAACCAGCTGGTAGGCGAACTGCTCACGAAGGGCCTGGCAGACTGAGCCTGGCCTCCAGCCGTTGCACAGGGAAAGCCGGACTGACGGCTTTTTTTTGCTCAACGCTATATACATTAAAATATAGCGACCATCGATTCATTATCACTTGCTGCCACGATCCATGAACATGTCCAGACTCTCACTTTTCTCATACGGGGTGTTGCCCCTTGCCCTGCTGGCGACGGCATTCAATCCGGCCTGCGCCCAGGAACCGCTCAAGGTGTTTGCCGCCGGCAGCCTGAGCGGCCCGCTCACCGTGCTTGCCAAACAGTTCGAGGCCGATACCGGCGAGCCGGTCGAGATGGTGTTCGGCCCCGCCGGACTGTTGCTGGAGCGCATAGAGCATGGCGAACCCGCCGATGTGTTCGCCTCGGCCAACATGGCGCACCCGCAGCAACTGGCGCGCGAAGGCAAGGCCATCCCGCCACTGGTATTTATCCGCAACAGCATCTGCGTACTGGCACGTCCGGAGCTGCATCTGACCACGGAAAATCTTCTGGCCAAATTGCTCGATCCCGCCGTCAAGATCGGCACCTCGACACCCAAGGCCGATCCCGGCGGCGACTACGCCTGGACGCTGTTTGCCAACGCCGGCAAGGTCCAGCCCGGCGCCCGCGAACTGCTGGAGGCCAAGGCGCAGCAACTGGTAGGCGGCAAGAACAACCCGCCGGTGCCGGCCGGCCAGGACGCCGTCAAGTACTTCCTGGAGCACAAACAGGTCGATACCTTCATCGGCTATTGCAGCTCGCGCGAAACCACGCCGGACGCACGTTTCACCAAGGTCACGCTGCCGCCGGAGCTCGCCGTGACGGCAGATTTCGGCCTGACCGTATTGCATCCCCGCAGCGGCTCGCGTGACACGGCTTACCGCTTCGCCTTGTTCCTGCTCACGCCGGCAGCCCAGCAAACCCTTGTCGATTATGGATTTTTCAGATAACTCTGGCAGATTCAGGCTTGCTTGTCAGACCAGTACGCCTCTGCCCTGCTTGCGCTGGCAGCACACGCACAATTCACGGCAAAACCGCCTCCGTTAAGGGTTGTCGATTAAAATGCTGTTCCAACAGGAATGGCATGGCTTTCAGCATGGCATCTCCTTCTCCGAGAGATATGCGACGATGACCCCGATCCAGAACCAAGCCCCCGCCAACGTGATCAGCCAGGAAGCCCTGGATGCCGCAGCAAAGCATCTGCGCGATGTCCTCGCGCTGGCGATCGAACATGCGGCGCCGCATGCCGCGGTGGTGGTGTCGGACGCGCGCTGCGCACTCGCCGCCACGCTGACGGCCGCTTACCGGCGCTGCCTGCCGGACGCCGCCTTCATCGACTTCGATACCGTCGCGCCGGACGCCGTGCTGGCGGCTTTTGCGCCACTGCAGGCAGGCGACCTGGTGATCCTGGTGCAGTCCACCAACTTCCGCCTGGAAGCCTTCCGCATCCGCGTCGAGCTGTTCAAGCGCGGCCTCAAGGTGATCGAGCACCCGCACCTGTCGCGCATGCCGGGGCCGGAAGCGCTGTACTACATCGAATCGCTGGCCTACGATCCGGCCTATTATCGCGGCGTCGGCTATGCCCTCAAGGCGCGCATCGACCATGCGCGCCGCGCCGTGGTCGACAGCGGCGGTGAGCAACTGGTGTTCGATTCGCCGCTGGAAGCGGCCAAGCTGAACATCGGCGACTACAGCGGGATGAATAACGTCGGCGGCCAGTTCCCCATCGGCGAAGTGTTCACCGAAGCGCAGGACCTGGAAGCAGTCAACGGCAAGGTGCGTATCTTCGTCTTCGGCGACACCGCATTCAGGGTCAACCAGCCGGCCCAGCCGATCACCCTGGTCATCAGCAAAGGCCGGGTCACCGAGGCGATCGGTTCGACGCCGGAGTTCGACCAGGTGCTGGCGAATATCCGCGCCGACGAAGGCGAAGTGTGGCTGCGCGAACTGGGCTTTGGCATGAACCGTGCGTTTTCGCAGGAGCGCAGAGTCAGCGACATCGGCACTTACGAGCGGATGTGCGGCATCCACCTCTCGCTCGGCGCCAAACACGGGGTGTACAGCAAGCCAAACATCAAGCGCACCAGCGCCAGATATCATATTGACGTCTTTGCGGTAACCGAGGCGGTCTACCTGGACGATGCAGTGGTGTACCGGAACGGCGCCTGGCAGCCCTGAAGCAGCGTCAGCCGTCGCGCCATGCAGCAGCGCTTATGACGGGATGTATAGAGGGTAAAGAATATTTTCTTCGCGCGTGATGCGGTCTACCAGCACCTTGCCGAGATTTTCAAACTCGTCCTTGAAAGTGATGCGCGCATCGCGCGAGACGATCCACTCCTTGCCCTGGTACTTGTCGAAGAAATCAAAGGCCACGCGGCCGATGCCATCCATTTCCCGCTTGTAGGAACGATAGACGTCGTGCAGCGCCGGATCTTCCGCCAGGCTGCGCCGCATGTATGAATACAGCTTGACGCCCTCGGTCAGCAGATGGCCGTACATCGCCATGCGCATCTCGCGCAAGGCAGCGGGGACGGCATCCCACTTGTCGGCGCTCATCTTGTTGGCCACCGTCGAATACATCAGCAGCAATGCCGCGTGGTCCCCTTTCAATTGCGGGATCAGTTTTTCATCGTATTCGATCTGGCTGCTGGCGCTTTTCGCCGGCTGCAGCGCAGCGCGCTCAGCGACGGCCGCCGGTTTTCTGGCTGGCGGCGCTGGCTGCTGGCTGTGGGATTTTTTTACTGCGTCGTGCTTCTCCTCATCGCGGGTACTGGTTGTGGGTTTGCTGAAAATTGTTTTAAGCCACATGTTCGACCTCGCCAGTTCACGTACAGGAGTAATTATCGAAGTATTACCTACTTGTTATTATGATTGCCTATCAACAACAATAGTACATTAAATTCTGTACGGAAATATATTTCTCATTTGCAATTTAAAAGATTATTTTGTATCAGAACTGCTCCGGCCAAATCAAACGATCCGGCCGAAGCAGCGCACTACACCTGCCGATACGGTACTTTGCTCATAAAGCAGCCACCGGCACTGGAAAATGACTTAGGCGTCTCCCGCCATGAGCATCTGCAAGCGCTAACGGCAGCCGCTTTCAGGAGGGCGAATGCTGCAGCGCCGCCAGCAGGCTATCCCACAGCCGATGACGCTCGTCGATCGCCTGGATCCCGGCTTCCAGCACTTCACGCATCTGCACCGGATCGTTGCCCGTGATTTCTTCGATCATGCGCTGCGCCGCCGGCCCGTGGTCGCCCGAATCCACCTCGATATGCCGCTCCAGGTAGAAATTGAGCTCGGGGACGGTTTCCGGCGCGATGCTCCAGCTTTTCAGCAAGGCCTGGAACATCTCGGGAATGACGTTTTCCCGGCCGTAGAAAAAGCTGCCGACCACCTGGTGCGTCAGGCCGTCCTGGCAAGTGCTGATGGTAGATGTAACGAAGCGCTGGATCGGCGCCAGTGCTTCCGCCCGCTTGAGCGCGGTGGCCACCGCATCGCCCTTCCTGATCATGCTCAGGAACTGGTTGATCTGCCGCGTCGAAGCGCCGATCTCTTTCATCGCCGACAGATACAGGTCGAAATGCGTCATTGCTCCCTTCGGCGTGATATCCGACTCTTCTCCCAGTACAATCTCGTTGATCAGGCGTGCAGCGTTCGGATTGGTGGGAGGGTACCAGGGAATGGAAGTGGTGGTCAGATCCATCTGCAGGCGCTTCACCAGCGACATGAAATCCCATACCGCAAAAACATGCCATTCCATGAACAGACGCAAGTCGTTCTGGTTGCGGATGGCCGAAAAAACAGCATGATTGGTCAACAGATTGTGCTTTTCCTTCAGGGTTAACTGTAAGGATTCAATAGTCGTTGTCATGTCATCTCCATGAGAGGTTACACACAAATGTGTGCAAAACGACAATGACAGATATATTTCCACATGGCAATAAATTGATGTATCAGCTGCCTGCAGCGTTTTGGCCTTTCTAGCCAGGCCGGCATTGCAGCAAGCGATGGTGCGGCGGGAGCTTAACGGCCAGCGTCAGTGACTGCTCAGAACAATGCGCAAGTGCGCGTGAACAGCAAACCCACCGCATCCTGGTGGAACTGGCTGGTGTAAGCGCTGCGTATCTGCGCCAGGCGCGCCAGCGTGTCCGCCGTTTCGGCAGCGACGATGCGGATCACGAAACTGTCTTCCTGGATGGTCTTGCCGCTCGCCGCATCGCGCCATTGGCCGCGCGTGTCCCAGGTCGTCAGGCCATCCGGGAAACGCGGCGTCACGACGTCGGCCATGAAGCCGGCGCGTTCGGCATCGGTGACCGGTCCGCGGCCGTTGATGTTACGCCCGAACAGCAGTTCTGCCTGCAGCTGGCTGCTGCCGCCGGCCTGCTTGCACAGATCGCCGCCGGCGCCTTGCGGCACGGTCGCGCAGGCTGACACCAGCAGCGCGCACAGCAATGGGGTAATCAAGCTGAAACGCATTGTGCTCTCCCGATGTTTGTGGAATGCCACATGCTATATCTTAAACAAGTAAAGTGAGCGAGAATTGCTGCAGATAAGGATATGCCCATGAGTCTCATTGAAAAACTGCTCGCCAAAGCCGCGCCGTCCAACGCCGCGCCTGCCGCCGCACAGGCGGTCAAGGTCCTGGTGCGCGTGTACCTCGACAGCGCGGGCCACGTGACCGACGTGGCGATCAGAAAAAGCTGCGGCGATCCGGCGCTGGATGCCCGCGCGCAGCGCGAAATCGCTGTCATGCGCTTCCCCGGCAAGAGCCGCGGCGCCAAGACCTCGCACAACTGGCATGACCTGACTTACACCATCCACCAGTAGCCGCGCAGCGGGTCTTGTCGTTTTGCCAGTGGATTTATATTCTGCCTGCGCTGCCCCGCCGATAGCCGCTCTCTGCGACGCTTTCACTCTGTACGGACCGCCTTTTCAAGGTCCCGCCTTTTTCCCGCATATCGAAATGCGAATGGCGGCTATTGAACCCTCATGATGGATTCGCGCCTATCCATACCCTAAGCTGTCTTCGCCGAACTGATCTTCTTTGCAAATGACGAGCAGTGTAGTGGTTCGTAAGTAATGGAGCTTCAGAAATGGTGAATTTTCGTGCCAGGCTAGGCGTGAGCCGGAGCGATAGCGAGACTATCGCGAGGATTCACAACGACGCATGGCGCGAAAAGGCGCCGTTTATGAAGTTTCATTATTTGCGAAGCACTGCACTAGTTACCAGGGTTCGGTGTGCGGTTGCTGGCAATTCAAAAACATAACACGAGACACCCTGTTGACGGTCGACTAACGGTCGATGAAAAGCCGGTTACCGGCCGCTGCAGCGGACATACAAAGGAGCAGCTCGATCATGATGGAACAACAACTCCAGTCCCAGCCTGTCGTGGGCCTGGACGAACCTATCGCCGTCGCCGAAAGTAAAATCGACCAGTACTTTCAGATTACCGCGCGCGGCAGCACCCAGCGACGTGAAGTCATCGCCGGCATCACCACATTCCTGGCCATGGTGTATTCCGTTTTCGTCGTGCCGAGCATGCTGGGCAGAGCCGGTTTCGACGTCAGCGCGGTATTCGTTGCAGTCTGCCTGACCACCGCTTTCGGTTCGCTGCTGATGGGCCTGTGGGCGCGCCTGCCGATCGCGGTCGGCTGCGCCATTTCGCTGACGGCCTTTACCGCCTTCGGCCTGGTGCTCGGCAAAGGCCTGTCGCCTTCGGTGGCCCTCGGCGCCGTGTTCCTGATGGGCCTGGTGTTCACCGCGATTTCCGTCACCGGCATCCGTTCCTGGATCCTGCAAAACCTGCCGGCCGGCGTTGCTCACGGCACCGGCGTCGGCATCGGCCTGTTCCTGCTGCTGATCGCTTCCAGCGATGTCGGCCTGGTAGTCAAGAATGCCGGTCCCGGCTTGCCAGTAGCACTCGGCCATATCACTGCGTTTCCAGTCGTCATGAGCATCGTCGGCCTGGCGGCCATCTTCGGCCTGGAACGCCGCCGCGTACCGGGCGGCATCCTGCTGGTCGTGGTCTCGCTGTCATTGATCGGCCTGATCTTCGATCCGGCAGTCAAATTCACCGGCATCTTTTCCATGCCTGCGCTCAGCTCGCCTGGCCATGCCAGCCTGATCGGCTCGATGGACATCAAGGGCGCACTCAGCATGACCGTGCTGCCTAGCGTACTGGCGCTGGTGATGACTGCAGTATTCGACGCCACCGGCACCATCCGCGCGGTTGCCGGCCAAGCCGGACAAGTGAATGAAAAAGGTTACATCCACAATGGCGGCAAGGCGCTCACCGCCGATTCGCTGAGCTCGATTTTCGCTGGCCTGGTAGGCGGCGCTCCTGCTGCCGCGTATATCGAATCGACAGTCGGCACTGCCGTCGGCGCCCGCACCGGCCTGACCGCCGTCGTCGTCGGCCTGCTGTTCCTGGCTGTGATTTTCTTCTCGCCGCTGGCGGGCCTGGTGCCTTCCTACGCAACGGCGCCGGCGCTGATGTACGTCGGCCTGCTGATGCTCGGCAGCGTCAGCCGCATGCACATGGATGACATGGTCGACGCCATGTCCGGCCTGCTGTGCGCAGTCTTCATCGTCCTCACCTGCAACATCGTCACCGGCATCATGCTCGGCTTCTGCACCCTGGTGATCGGCCGCGTGGTGTCTGGCGAGTTCCGCAAGCTGAATGTCGGCACGGTCGCGATTGCGATTGCCCTGGCAGTCTTCTATGCAGGCGGCTGGGCAATTTAAAACTCAGCTCAAGACTCAGCAAAACCAGGTAACTTCGACTCTTTGGGTCTCCTTGAATAGTCGATTGACGGCAGCGCCTCCCCCTGGAGCGCTGCCTTTTTTATGCGTGGAACAGCCGGTTTCACGCTTCAAACAAGACGTATTCGTATTGTCTCCGGTGGCACCGCCACAGACTGTATTAAATACCCGACACCGCAAGCTTTTAGCACGCCATTATTCCACCCAAGAAATCTTATCTGCTACGATACGGCGGGCCAAATGCGAGCGCCGGCAGGAATTTTCCTGACAAAAAAACGCAATCCAAAACTATAAGAATCGAAAGCAGGGGAGCAGATGAATACGCGTTTCTTGACCAGGGCGATGCTTGCGCTCGCCATCATTGCATCTTCGCTACTCACGGGTTGCGCATCCATCGTCAGCGGCAGCACTCAGCTAATCAGCGTCGAAGCACGCAATCAAGGACAACTGGTGAAGGGCGCATCGTGCAAGCTGCAGAACGCCAAAGGCACCTTCTACGTCACCTCGCCCGGCACCGTCACCGTTCATAAATCACGCGACGACCTGCTGGTCCAATGCGACAAGGAAAGCATCAAATCCGGCCAGGCCCAGCTCAAATCGACAGTCAAGGGCATGACCTTCGGTAACATCCTCTTCGGCGGCATCGTCGGCGTGGTAATCGACCAGAATTCCGGCGCGGCATTCGATTACCCCTCTGTCGTCACCGTGTTCATGGGAGAGAACCGCGCAGCGCAAATGGCCGCATTCACACCCCCTGCCGCGGCAACCCCGCCGGCGGCGCTCAACATGACGACAGTGGCCGGCGCGCCCCCCGGCTATCCGCAACGCCAGCTGATGGGGGAGGAAATGCACCGCCACTTCAGCAGCCTAGGCACCGTCATGGGCCATAGTCCCAGCGGAGCGAAAATGCAGTACGACATCAACTCCAGCGGCGGCTTCGAAGTCAGGAACCTGGACAAGGGCGGCGGCAGCACCGGCTCCTATGAATTCAAGGATGCCGAGAACCAGATCTGTCTCGGCATTTACGGCGGCAGCGGCTGGCGCGTGATGCAGGACTGCTATCGCCTGTACCAGATAAGCGCCGACACCTTCGCCATGAAGTCAGCCACCGACAACTTTTTTTTCACCTACGTCAAACAGCAGCCATATGAGGCAGACAACAGCGTTGCCAGCCAGGCCGCTGTTACACTGCCCGCTGCCGTGGCATATTCCGCGCCGGTGACGGCGGCGATGAATCCTGTCCAGTTGCCGGCGACAGTTCAGGCAGCGGCTGTCCAGCCGGACGCGGCATCTGCGCCGGCATCGACACCTGAAGCACAGTCCGGAATAATCGGCCAATATTCCTACCAAAGCGAACACATCGCCAAGGCGCAGTCGTGCGCGGCGCAACCACATGCCATCCTCAGCGCGAAAGGACCGGGCTTCGAGTCTTATACGGTGTCTTGCGACAGCGGCGATTCGCTGGCCATGCGCTGCGACTTTGGGCAGTGCCGCATCTTGAAATAGATCCTTGCCCAGGCTGGCGTGGTTCGTGCAAACCGACCGCATCGGGATATCCCCGCCAGCCCGCGTTGAACAATGCCGATGGTATGATGCAGCGACGACAGTCCCAATATGATTCGTCTTAGCCGAGACCTGACGATCCCATGACGGAGGAACTACCCATGAAACACGTGATTACTCTCAGTTGTTTAGCTGGCGCCCTGGCCATGTATGTGCTTGGATCAGATACTGGCGTGGTCGCTTTCTTTGTTGCCGGCGTGGTGCTTGAGATCTGCTTCTGGAAAAGAGTATCCAAGTAATTCCCGATCCAGACATGCACATCCCTGATCCGCCATCTCCGCCCAAAACCCAGCCTTGTCACTGATTCCCAAAGACCGCAATACCTTGCAGTGTAAGCAAGGCATTGCTTGGCTGGTTGGCAGCCTGGCCATGCCCTTCGCGGCATATCCGTTCGTCCGCGAAGCGTCGCCGGATATCGGCTTCGATTTTCCCGTCATCCTGGTGTTCGGCATTGCCTGGGCAGCGGCCAGTTTCTTTCTTCATCGCTTTATCAAAAGCAATCTCCGCTAGCAGCTGAGCTCGCTCCCTCCCTCCCTATAGATCTTCCCGGCCGGCAGCGCCTTCTTTTCAGGATTTAACTGTCCTTGTTGAAAGCCGGCCCCTTGCGCGATTTCAGGTAAAGCACCAAGTCGGCAAAGCTGATATAGCCACTGCCGTTACGATCGATTTCCTTGAAGTGGTCGGCCACGTAACCAAAACCTGCAGCTTTGGCATCGGCAAGCGAGAGCAGATGGGTCGAAGGATCGGCAGCCGCATCGAAGCGCTTCTTCAGGTTGCCGATGGCCTGGTTGCGCAGCGCCTGGCCGCGCAGCTCGGGGCGGCTGGTGCCTGGCTCATCCGGCGGCGGCTTCGGCAGCATGTCGCCAACCTTGATCAGCCGTGCTGCGCCGGCATCGGGAACCGACAGCGCGTATTCGGCGGCAGATGACGATGAAACGCACATCACTGCAGCAACGATGGCCATGATGGCTGGTGCGTGTAGAGATTTCATAGGTTTCCTGTATAAAATTTGACGAAAGCCGAGGCAGATCAATGTACTGTCGAGGCGCCGCTATAGAAGCCGTCGATCGCCTGCTTCATCGGCGCACGCGATGCTTGCGTCAGGTAGATCATATGTCCGCCCGGGAAAATCTTTACCGGAACCGTCGCCGTCAAGCCGGCCCCTGCCAGATCAAGTTCAGTCTGGTGGAATGGGGTTCTCAGGTCATGATACCCGCCAAAGACAACCACTTTCAAGTCGGGATGCAGGGTCAGCACTTCCAGCAGATCGGGTATCGAGCTCGGGCTGTTCGACTTGTCGTCGCCATGGTTCCAGTTCCATTGGTCGATGGGTGCATTTGGCTCGACCGCGTAAGCCGTCTGGCTGCTATATCCAAGAAATTGCGGCAGGAAAGACTTGATCTGGTTGGCAAACGCCAGGTTGTTGTAGTTGCTGCCGCCGTAGGTGGTATTGGCCGGCGTGTTGACCAGTCCGTTATAGGCATCCATGTGACTCGAATCCATGCCCAGGATCGCGCCGGAGAATGTATCGGGATCCATGTCAAAGGTGTTTGCCCAGTCGCTCGTGCCGATGCCGCTCCAGCCGGCCAGCGCCGGCAGCAGTGTCGTGTCTGGCGGCGCATACGGAGTACCGTAGTTGGCAAAATTATTGGCGCTCACCCAGGTCTGGAACGCCGCATCCGCCGGCGCATATTTTTGCGTGGCGAACTGGCGGCTGCCGTTGACATAGTCGGACAGCAGCAGCTGGTTCGGGTTACTGCCCTTGTTGCGCGAATACGCTACCGCCGCGTAGCTAGGGAAAAAGCCGACGCAGTTAGCGCTGCCGCCATACAGGAAATCGGCAGAGCCATCGCAGTTGGTCTTGTAGCTGAGAATCGGCGAATTCATGATGATGCCGCTCAGGGCCGGCCCTCCCTGCCCCGGACTGCCGGCTTCTTCGATCAGCCTGGCCAGCACCGGCGTACGGATGCCGCCGTACGATTCGCCGTACAGATATTTCGGCGAGGTCTGGCGATTGTTGACCTTGACGTACTCGGCAATGAAATCGCGGAACGCCGCGGCATCCGCATCGACACCCCAGAAGTCCGCGTTCTTGTGCGGCGCAATCGCTTCCGAATAGCCGGTGCCGGTGGCATCCACGAACACCAGGTCGGAATCGTTGAGCATGGTCACATCATTGTCGATCAGCGGGAAGCTGGCGGGCTGGGTGGCAAGCGCTGCCGGCGTCAGGCTGGCCTCGTCCACCTGCAGGGTTTTAGGGCCCCAGGAACCCAGGTGCAGCCAGATGGTCGATGAACCCGGACCGCCGTTATAGAAAAATGTCACCGGGCGCGTGCCGAGCGGCTGGCCGTCGAGGGTATAAGCGACGTAAAAAAACGAGACTTCCTGGTCCTGCGGCTGGCCGGCAACCGCCGGCGCGCTGGCGGTCAGGTGCCCTGCCGTGGCGGTATAACTGACAGCCTGGCCGCCGAGCGTGATGTTGTGGTGAGTGACAGCGGCGTTCTCGGTGGCGCTCGGCAGCGCGGCAGTGCCGTCCGTCGCGTAGGCCACCGGATCGGTATAAAGCTGGTCGGCGCCGGCCACGGAATTTGGAGAGCTTGCGTTACCCGGATTGGAATCGTCGCCGCCACCGCCGCAACCTGCCAGCGCAAGCACCGCGAGCATACTCAGATTAAACACCACCATCCTGGACGACCGATGAAAATCACGCATGTACATTCTCCTAATAATCCTACTTAAATTCCCACTTAAATTCCCACTTAAAAATGGCGCAGAGATAGTTGAGCTGCCCGCCTGTTGCAGGAGTCCTTATAAGAGATGCCCGCCAAGGCAAAAGAAGGGGCCATCAAACAGCCCGATTATTTGTAACAATTTGTCACCAGAATGCGGCAGATAAATAGTAGCCCGATAATTCTGGCGCGCTATTCCAGCATTCCTTCCTGTTCACGCAGCCACCAGGCGAGCCAGCCCAGGATCACCGCCGGCGCCAGGCTGGTCGCCAGTAAATTGACCAGCGCTTGGCGCGACTCTGCCATGCCGGAGTCGAACAGCAGCAGCCAGCCCGCTCCCGGCAGCACGGCCTGCGCCTGCATCAGCGCCAGCCACAGCATGGTGGCCGCGCTGACCACCAGCCCGTACAGGCCAAGCCAAGGCAAGACGGCTGTCAGCCAGGCCGGCAGCACCGAAGCAACAGCACGGCCCGGCAACGCTACAGCCAGCCGCCGCGCCGCGTCGGCCTGCGGCGGCAGTTGCTGCATCAGGACGGCAGAGAATCCTTGATCCGCAGTTTCATCCAGGGCCGCCTGCTGCTGCAGCAGCGCGGCCAGCCAGTCTTCACCAGCGGATGCGGCATGAGTGGGAGGGGTAGTCTTCATTTGCACTGCTCCATGGTTTTGCGCGGGGCCCAGGCCGCAAGCGCCGTTTCAAGCTTGGCGCGGCCACGCAATAAATGGGTTTTGAGGGTGCCCAAGGGACATCCCAAGGCTTGCGCAGCTTCGGCGTGCGAGAGATCGCCCCAATAGCTCAGCACGATGGCTTGCCGCTCGACTTCGCTCAGCGCAGCGAGCGCGCGCTGCATATCCAGCGACAGCGCCACCGCATCGCTCAAAGGCAAGGCCTGGCTCGCCTGCGCCAGCACATCGGCAGCAACCTGATGCTGATCCGCCGCTTCGTGCAAAGCCTGAGTCTGGGCCTGCAGCTGCGCATCGCCGCGCCGCCGCTGTTCCAGAAACACATTAGTGGCGATACGGATCAGCCAGGTGCGAAAACGGGCTTCGCCGCGAAAACTGTCCAGCTTCTGATAAGCACGTAAAAACGCCTCCTGCGCCAGCTCATCCGCCCAGGCTGCATCGCCACCGGCCAGGCGCCGCAGCAGCGCCCGCAGCACGCCTTGGTGGCGGCCTACCAGCAGCGCGAAAGCGCGACGGTCGTCATGCTGGCGCACCCGCTGCAGCAGGGCCAGGTCGGGATCTTCCGGCAGCTGCCTCGCAGGCAGCACGGCGACGTCGGCCTTCACCCGGAGTTAACGCGGTATCGACTTGGATTCCATCTTCCATACCACCAGCAGCGCGATGCCGACAAACAAGGGAATGCAACCGATCGCCCACAGCCAGTCGCCCGGGCTCATCGCGTAAAACATCACCATCACGCCCAACCCCACGCCGACGTTAGTCGCGCCAAAGATCAGCTGGCCGCTCTTGCCCTGCCAGCCGCCATTGCGATTGGCGGGACGATCCGCCAGCAGGCTGCCGTCCAGCAGCTGCGGCGGGATTTCACGGCCTTGCGCCACCATCTGCCGCAAGGTCTCGTGCATCAGCTCGGTGCGGCGCATCCTGGCCGAGACGCCCATGACGATAGCGACGATAGGAATAAACATGCCGACGATGGGAATGAGGAAGGGCGCGAGGTGCTGGAGGTCTGCTAGGTTCATGTTGTCTCCGGAAAGGGTTTCTTGAATGGCTTACCCTGCTTGGATGAGGCTGGACGACGTTTTGGATTCAAAATCGCACAATTTTTTTGAACGGGCCTGGTTACGCCCGCCCTGTTGCGCTGGAATTTCACATCCTACTGCGCCGGCACAAATGCCACAAGACAACATTTCATGAGGAGAGAAGCGGCATTTCTACCGCTCTTCTCAGTTTGGCGCAGCCACCAATACATTGAAGGTGTCCGGCAACAGCGGAGCACGCGGGCGCGGATTGGCCGGAGTGGGCGCCGGCGCCGCGCCGAATGTTCCGCTTACGAGGTAGACACGGTGCGTTGCCGGATCGAGCGCCATTGTCCGTGCGCCCTTTTGCGTGGCGAGGTTGGCCGTTACCGTGTACTTGTCGGCCGTGTCCTCATGCACCACCGTCAGCGTTCCGCCGCCGTTGGAAACAAAAACCAGCCCCGAAGCAGGATCGAAGGCAGCGGCATCCGGCCGGTCGCCGATAGCGACGGTGGCGACGGTCTTCCCCGAAACGGCATCGACGACCATCATTTTCTGGTTGCCGCACACTGAAAACAAACGGTGATGCAGATCGTCGATCGCCAGGCCGCTGGGACCATCGCAGGCAGCCATGGGCCAGCGCTGGACGATCTTTGAAGATTGCGCATCGATCACGGCAATTTCGTTCTTGTCTTCGACGTTGAAAAAGACATGGCCCAGGCTGTCGCTGACAGCGAATTCCGGCTGGCCGGAAGTCGGCAGCGTGGCTATCACCTTGCGCGTTGCCGCATCGACCACCGTCACGCTCTGGTCTTTGCCATTGAAGCTGTAAATGCGCTGCAATGGCGGGTAATACATGATCGAATCGGGACCGGCGCCGACATCCTTGATGGTGTCGATGGTCTTGAGACTGTCGAGTTCAAAAACCGTGATCGTGCCCGAGCGCCCATTGCTGGTGAATCCAAGTTTCAGATCCTGCGCGAATGCCACGCCATGGACGCCCGCCGTACCGGCTATGTTGGCGACCAGCTCCCCCGAGCGCGTATCGATGACCTGGACATGGTCGGAGCGGCTGACAAACAGATGGCTCCGCTGGCTGTCGACAGCGATGTAATCCCAGCCTTCCACGCCAGCTACCGGATAGCGCGCAACGATCTTGTAGTTCTCAGGCGTAGCTGCCTGGGCCGTCGAGGCAAGCGCGGCCTGCAAAAGTAAAAAAGCGCCGGCGACAGCCAGGGCCGAACTGCTGAAGGAGAAGTTTTTCATGTATCTGATGGAGGGATGGCTGGAGTTCCAGTGGCTAACGGTCAATTGTTTCGGCTATGGCAGGCAGGATATCCTGCCTGGCCGCACCATGCTATCAGGAAACAATTAGCGCAGAATTAGCATGCCATCGCTATGGACATGGCCTCAACTCCGCCGGCCTCAGGCGCCAACCCCATGCACCAGCAAGGCAATCGCATGCCGCGCGATTGCGCGCGCATCAACCGGCTTGTTCTCCGGGCCGATTTTGCGCGTCATGATGGCCGCCAGCGGCAGGATCGTCAGCCCCATCAGCGACATGAACAGCAGCGCTGGTTCCAGCTCAGCGTTCAGCAAGCCGTCGCGCTGCCATTTCTTGATACACAGCAGTGCCGCGCGCTGGTCATCATCGCCGACGCGCGCATGCATGCGCTGCTTAAGCAAACCATCGTGCGAGATGATCCCGCGCAGCCATAACGGTGCAAACCAGGGATTAGCGGTAGCGACTTCGACAAATTTCTGCGTCAGCTCTGTGATGGCGGCCACCGGGTCGTCCGGATGCTTCTGGAAGACGCCGCCCAATGCCGCTTTCACCGGCAGGAAACGGTCCTCGATCAAACCGTCGATCAGCTGCTCGCGGCTGGTGAAGTAGTAGTTCACCATGGCCGGCGTCACCTTGGCTTCACGGGCGATAGCGGCCAGCGTGGTGTCGGCGATGCCCTGCCGCGCAAACAGGACCAGCGCCGTATCGAGCAAAAGGCTGCGCTGCTCAGGGCCGCGCGCGCTGCCCAGCGGCCGCCCCGGCCGTTTTGCCGCTGCCGGCTGCACGCTCTCGTCGGCCGCAGCCGTTGTACGCGCAGAAGATTGCTTTTTCACCAACTTCGATTCAGCCATTTGACTACCTAGGAAATTCAGCATATATTAAACGATCATTTAATTAATTTCAAACTGACCGTCACCTTATGAGCGCCGATATTACCGTAAGCATTGAAGACGCCGCCAGCGCCAGCGATCAAACGCAAGGTCATCCGCCGATACGCCTGATCTTTTCGGCGCTGCTGCTGGTGATGCTGCTGGCTGCACTCGACCAGACCATCGTCTCGACGGCATTGCCAACCATCGTCAGCGACCTCGGCGGCCTCGAGAGCCTGTCGTGGGTAGTCACCGCCTATCTGCTGGCGTCGACCATCGTGGTGCCGCTGTATGGCAAATTCGGCGACCTGTTCGGCCGCAAGATCGTGCTGCAGACGGCGATCGTGCTGTTCCTGCTGGGATCGGTGCTGTGCGGCGTCGCCCAGAACATGACCCAGCTGGTGCTGCTGCGCGCGCTGCAAGGACTGGGCGGCGGCGGCCTGATGGTGGTCACCATGGCGGCCATCGGCGACATCATTCCGCCGGCCGACCGCGGCCGCTACCAGGGCATGTTTGGCGGCGTCTTCGGGCTGGCGACGGTAGTCGGCCCGCTGATCGGCGGCTTTCTGGTCGAGCACCTGTCGTGGCGCTGGATCTTCTACATCAATATGCCGCTCGGCGTCGTTGCGCTGCTGGTCATCGGCACTGCGTTCAAGCCGCACATCGTGCGCGTGAAACACGAAATCGACTATATGGGCGCCGCCTTCCTGGCGTCCGCCCTGACCTGCATCATCATGTTTACCAGCCAGGGCGGCACTATCCTGCCATGGTCCTCGCCGCAACTCTGGTTCACGCTGGCGCTGGCGATCCTGTCGATCGCCGGCTTCATCTATGAAGAGCGGCAGGCCGCCGAACCGATCATCCCGCTCGCACTGTTCCGCGAACGCACCTTCGTGCTCAGCAGCCTGATCGGATTCATCGTCGGCATGGCGCTGTTCGGATCGGTGACCTTCCTGCCGCTGTATCTCCAGGTGGTCAAGAATTCGACGCCTTCGGAAGCCGGCATGCAGCTGCTGCCGCTGATGGGCGGCCTGCTGGCCACCTCGATCATCGGCGGCCAGATCATCAGCAAGATCGGCCGCTACCGCTACTTTCCGATCATCGGCACATTCATTGCCTGTATCGGCATGTTCCTGCTGGCCTCCATCGATAACGCAACGCCGCTGCGCACGATGTACTTGTACATGGGTCTGCTCGGCGCCGGACTCGGCATGGTGATGCAGGTGCTGGTGCTGGCGGTGCAGAACAGCGTGGCCTACAAGCACATGGGGGTGGCGACATCGGGCGCCATGATGTTCCGTTCGATCGGCGGCTCCATCGGCGTCGCTGCCTTCGGCGCGCTGTTCACGCAGGGATTGCATACGCGCCTGACGGCGCTGATCCCGGCTGGCACCGAGCTGCCGCAAACCTTCGGCCCGACCACCGTGCACCATTTGCCCGCCGCGCTGCGTGAGGATTATCTGCAAGCGTTTGGCGGCGCCTTGAGCACAGTGTATATCGTCGCCGGATGCATCATCGCGCTGGCGTTTGTGCTGGCATGGCTGTTTGAAGACGTGCAGCTAAAGAAAAAATAAGGCGCTTTTCAAACCGGCCGGCGCACCCTGCCGGCCAGAAGCCGCGCCGCGCGGCGGCAGACGCTTTCGGAAACGAGTATGCAGGCCAGCAAGGTCAGCAAGACCATGATGCTGCCGCGGCTAGCGAGATGGCCGCGCATATAGCTGACCCACGCAGGCGGCTTCATCAGCAAATTGCAGGTCAGCGCAATGAAGGCGAATGCCGCGGAAATAATCATTACCCAGTAGAGCTGCCGTTCGTCTGCTTGTTTTTGCGTACTCATTCCCATCCCCGTGGCACACGCTGCGCTTGTTCGCATCTCCATATACAATCCTGTACGGCAACAGGCATAGTAAGAGTGCTTGATGACGTCTTGATTACATATGCGAGTTTCTGCTACATAGCGTAAGCGCCCACTATCATTCTCGAATTCAGGAGTCGCAATGCAATCTCGGAATTTTCTTGCAGCGGCAGTCTTGTTGCTCGCCACAGCATCGCTGGCGGCACAGGAAGCGCCGTCCTTCCTATCCAATCACCACTCCTCCCCGGAGGACAAGCAAGCAATCGAGCGGGTGCTTGCTTCCTACACCAGCTCGTTGAGCAGCGGCGACGAGAAGACCTTTGCTGCGCTTCTTCTGGATGAGAAAATACCCTTCATGGCAACCAATTCCCTGGAGGGCAGCAATACTGGCGACAAGCCTCTCGATACGCGCCAATTCGAAGATTTTCGGCAAGCGGTTTTCTCAAGCGGCAAGAAATACGAACAACATTTCTATAACGTCCGCATAGCGCAAGACGGCAAGCTCGCGCAAGCTTCCCTGGATTTCGTGACCAAGGAGGCAAACTCGCAGAATGGCAGCTACGGCTGGAAAGTCATCCAGTTGCTGAAGGTGAACGACACCTGGAAAATAGCGAGTGAGTTCTACACTGCCTATCCCCTCCCGAAACAGTAATTCCCCGGCACGCTATCCGAAGGTGAAGGCAAATGCTTCCGCCCCCGGACTCAGAAACTCGATCTCAAACAGATGGTCCGCACTGGCATCTTTTTGCCGGATGAGTTGATAAAGCCGCTCTTCCGTCACAGTACCCTCGCCCTGAGCATCGGCATCGCTGCCGTGGTCCGAGCCAGGCGGTTTGCCGTCGATCAGAATGCGGAAATGGACGGGCTTGCCCTGCGCACCCGGGCCCAGCACCAGATGCAGATCGCGGGCATGAAAGCGATATGCGATACGCCCGGCGCCGCTTTCCAGCACGGCTTTTTCTCCCTTAACCTGCCAGTTTCCGCCGAGGCCCCACTGATTCAAGGCTAGGCTGGACGGCAAAACATACGCATGAACGCGGTCGTGCACCTGTCCGCCGTCGGGTGAAAAATCACTGGCGCGAGCATAGCCGACATAAGTCTCAGGCGACTGCATCTGCGCGGTGTCGGCTTGCAGTTGCGCGCCCTCTGCTTGCGCCTTGACGATATCGCGCGCAACCCCGGCATGGCCGGCCTCCGCCAACAGCTGCTGGATCACTCGTTCCGACTGCGCATATTCGCCTTCGCCGAAATGGTGATAGCGGATCTTGCCCTGCGCGTCGATAAAATAATGGGCCGGCCAGTACTGATTGTTGAAGGCGCGCCAGATCACATAGTCATTGTCCACCGCCACGGGATAAGTGATGCCCAAGTCGCTGACGGCAGTCTTGACGTTGGCGACATTTTTTTCAAAAGCGAACTCCGGCGCATGCACGCCGATGACAACCAGGCCCTGATCGCGGTACTTGTCGGCCCAGGCCCGGATATATGGCAGGGAGCGCAGGCAGTTAATGCAGGAGTAGGTCCAGAAATCGACCAGCACTACTTTGCCGCGCAGCGCGGCGGCGGTCAGCGGCGGCGAGTTCAGCCATTCGACCGCGCCGTTCAGGGACGGCAGCTCGCCTTCAACCGGCAGGTCTCCGATTGCTAGGCTATCTGCCGCGGCATCGGCCGGCAATGCGGAAAGCTGCGCTGCGCCGCTACCTGAAGCACCGAAACGACCCAACAACGACTGTTCTGCGTTGTTAGTCCTGCTGCTCGACAAACGCGCCAGTATGCCTGTATCCAGACCCAGCGCGATAGCCACAACGCCACCCAGCACAGCGATCCCGAGCAGCTTGCGTATCCATTCGCTGGCGCCCAGCGAGCGCTTCATGGCGCCGAATATGCGGCCGCCAATCAGCAACGCCGCTGCCAGCGAACTGGCGGCGCCGGCAGCATAAGCCAGCAGCAAAATAGTAGTCTTGACGCTGGCGCCCTGCAAGGCAGCCCCGGTCAGCACCAGGCCGAGAATCGGGCCGGCGCACGGCGCCCACAACATGCCGGTGGCAATCCCAAGCAGAAAAGAAGACAGCATGCGCGCACCGGCTCCTTCGGCGCCGCTGGCACGCTGCGAGAGCCAGCCGCCGGCCGCCACCAGCGGCCGCGTCAAGCGATCCGACAGCCGTGGGAACAGCAGGGTAGCGCCAAACAAGGCCAGCAGCACGATCGCTGCCCAGCGGCCATACTGGTTGGCTTGCACCGCCCAGCCGCCGCCGACCGCCGCCAGCGTTGCGGTGGCGCCGAAGGCCACGATCATGCCGAGCAGCAGCGGCAGGCCGCTGCGCAAGAACGGCTGATCTGAACGCGCGAACACGAATGGCAGCACCGGCAGGATGCAGGGACTGAGGATAGTCAGCACGCCACCGAGGTAGGCCAGTACAAGAAAAAGCATATGGTTCTCCGTCGCTCAGGTCGTGGATTCGGTAAAATTCATCGCGGCGCCATTCATGCAGTAGCGTAGCCCGGTCGGCTTGGGGCCATCGTCGAAGAGATGGCCCAGGTGGCCGCCGCAGCGCTGGCAATGCACTTCCGTGCGCAGCATGCCAAAAGTCTTGTCCTCGCGCGTGAGCACAGCGTTCGGCAGCGGCCGCCAGAAACTAGGCCAGCCGGTATGGCTGTCGAACTTGGTCGTGGAGGAAAACAAGGGCCGGGCGCAGCCTGCACAGGTAAATACACCGGCGCGGTGCTGTTCATTCAACGGGCTGCTATAGGGACGTTCAGTCGCCTCCTGCCGCAGCACGGCGTAACTGCTGGTGCTCAGCAGGCTGCGCCATTCGGCGTCGCTATGCATTACTTCGAAGTGCTCCGCTGGTTCGGCCAAGGTGGCACGGGAAGTCGCCGCGACCAGAGAGCCTAGCCCGACCGACAAGCCGGCAAACAAGCCGGCACCCAGGAAAGTTCGGCGCGTAGTTTTCATCGGATATCTCCAATCAGGACTTGGCCACGGTGACGGCGACAGGCCGGTATTCGGCAGGAAACAGCTTTTTCAGGTTTTCCAGTTTCGGCAAATCGTAAAAAGCGATATAGCCGTGCTGCGGGTGCAAGGTGGCGAAATCCTGATGGTATTTTTCCGCCGCATAAAATGACGAAGCAGGCAGCGCAACCGTCTGCGTCACGATCGGTTTCGAAAATACCTTTGCAGCATCCAGCTGGGCGATGTAACTCGTGGCAACGCGTTTTTGCTCGTCGCTCTGATAGAAAATGACAGAGCGGTATTGTGTTCCGCTATCCGGGCCCTGACGGTCCAACTGGGTCGGGTCCTGGACCACGGAAAAATAAATCTGCAGCAGCTTGCCGTAAGAGATCTGGTGCGGATCATAGGTAATCTTTACCGTTTCGGCATGCCCGGTGGAACCCGAGCTGACGTCGTCGTAGTGGGCATGCATCTGATCGCCGCCTGCATAGCCGGATACCGCTGCAATCACCCCTTGCGTATGCTGGAACACCGCCTGCACACCCCAGAAACAGCCGCCGGCCAGAATCGCAGTCGCCTGGCTTGCGTCAGCGCTCATCGCGACGTCCGTCTTTGGCGCGGGAATTTTCACTGCCGTTTCAGCAGCGTGCGTAGAGCGCAAGCCGATCACCGCCGCCAAGGACAACAGGGACAGCAATGCAAAGCGGCGGACGGCGACGCCGCGTCCGCTTTGCGGATGGGCCGCGTTGTACACCGCTGCTGACGCATTTTTGGTTTCCATGATTTGATCTCCTTGATCGTTGACGAGGCAAAGTGCCTTGGCGCGGCCATCTGAAATGCGCTCCAGGTCCGGCTGGCCGCCGCGTTTGCATGCTCGCTTGATGCCAATACTAGAAGATCGGCAGGATCTTTCGAGTGGCATTCTGATGACACTTTTGTCATTAACCATCCTCGGGCGCTTGCAGCTAGCGTCCAGCCCACCCGCCTTGACACGATATCAATTTGGATATTGCCGCAAGACAATAATTCATTGGATGAATATTGCCACAGTTGCCATACTGCAAAAGTACGGCAATCCACAACAGCAAATCATTCCTCAAGGAGACATATATGACTTGGTTGAATAGCAAGCGGGGCATCACCGCGCTGTGTTTCAGTATCGGTTTGAGCTTGTACGGATGCGGTGGCGGCGGTAGCGACAGCGATACTGGCGGCGCGAGCGCAGCCAAGGCCAGCGCGGCGGCTTTGGCCGGCAACGCATCATCCCCTGCCATGACGCAGATTCCGGTCGCGGCGCCGCCGATGGGCTGGTCGTCGTGGAACAGCCTGGAAGAAAACGTCAGCTACAACACCATCAAGGCCGAAGCCGACGGCCTGGCGGCCTTGAACGCCAATATCGCCTCGGGTCCCAAATATCAATACGTGAATATCGATGAGGGCTGGTGGACTTCCGGCCAGCGGGATGCCAACGGCAATTTCATTATCGATACCACGCAATGGCCTGGCGGCATGCAAGCCATGGCGCAATACATTCACAGCAAGGGCCTGAAGGCGGGGATTTATATCGATGCCGGTCCGGTGGGTTGCGGCACCAGGGCAAACGGGACTCATTTTGTCGGCAGCGACTACGCGCACTACACGCATGATTTCCTGCAGTTTGCCCAGTGGGGCTACGATTTCGTCAAGGTTGATTTCTGCGGCGGCAGCAACGCTTCTTACGATCCGCAGAATGCCTACACGGCGGTCGCCGCAGCCGTCCAGAACGCCTATGTGCAAACCGGGCAACAGCTGGCGCTGAACATCTGCGACTGGGGCACCATCGGCAGCAACAGCGCCTACCCTGATTATCAGCAGGGGCCGTGGGCATGGGCGCCTGGCCTGGCCGTATCGTGGCGTACTACCGGCGATATTTATGGTCCGAATAGCGGCGTGCCGAATTTTGGCGCTGTCACTGGCAATCTCGCCGGCAACTACCATCCCGAGGCACAGCATACCGGTTACTACAACGATCCAGACATGATGATTGCTGGCATGGGCATGTCTGCCGTACATGATCAGGCACACGTCAGCCTGTGGGCGCTTTCCGGTGCGCCGCTCATTCTGGGCAACGATCTGGCCAAACCTGTTTCGGCTGCCACCATCGGCTTGATCACGAATCCGGAAATGATTGCGATCGACCAGGATGCGCTGGGCGTGCAAGGCCTGCTGGTTGCGCAGTCCGGTGCGCAGCAAGTCTGGTCCAGGCTGCTGGCCGGTGCCGGACAACGTGCCGTAGTCCTGTTCAATAACACGGCAAGCGATGCCGCCATGACGGTGAGCTGGAATCAGCTCGGCTTGCTGCCGTCGCCGGCCAGCGTGCGCGACGTATTGACGCAGAAAGATCTCGGCAGCTATGCCAGTTCCTACACCGCACCAGTGGTGCCGGCAGGCGGCGTAGTCATGCTCAGGATCGGCGGCACGGATACGCCGGCAACGAGTTATCAGCCAAGCTCGCTGTCAGGTGGCGCAACATATGCATCGTGCGCCTCCTGTGCCAGCGGACGCAAGGTGACCAGCCTTGGTTCAGTCGCTTTCAGCGGCGTTGCCTCAGCCAACGCAGGCGGTTTCGTCCAGATTGCCTACGTCAACAGCGGCACGCAGACGCTCAAGGCGAAACTGAGCGTGAACGGCGGACTGGCGACCACGCTCGCATTTCCACCAAGCGGCAGCAACGGCAGTGCTGGCACGGTAACGGCTTACGCCTTGCTGCAAGCGGGGCCAAACACGATTACGCTGTCCAGCGTGGATAGTGCAACAGCCGCGCCTGACATCAGCAGCATAGCGACCGTGGCCGGTCCCATGGCGCTCCAGCCTTTCCATGCAAGCTATGAGGCTGAAGCCGCAAACAACACCTTGAGCGGCGGCGCCGTAGTGGCCAATTGCCAGCCATGCTCGGGCGGCAAGGATGTCGGCTATATAGGCAACGGCGGCACGCTCGTCTTCAACGGCGTGGCGGCGCCATCCACGGCAAGTTACACCGTCACGATCGGCTACGTCAACGGCGATGCGGGACCACGTTCGGCGCAAGTCAGTTTCAACGGCGCCGCCCCGGTAACCGTGTCGTTCCCGTCAACCGGGGGATGGTCAAGTACCGGAACGGTACAGGTCACGGGTGTGCTCCAAGGTGGCAATAACACACTGACGTTTTCCAATCCGTCAGGCTGGGCTCCCGACATCGACGGCATTGCAATGCCGCCACTGTCGCTCCATGCCACATACGAAGCCGAGGCGGCAAACAATACCCTGAGCGGAGGCGCCGTAGTGGCCAATTGCCAGCCATGCTCGGGCGGCAAGGATGTCGGCTATATCGGCAACGGTGGAACGCTCACCTTCAATGGCATTGCTGCATCGTCCACGGGCAGCTATACCGTCACGATTGCCTACGCCAACGGCGATCCGGGGCCACGCTCGGCGCAAGTCAGCTTTAACGGCGCGGCGCCGGCAAGCGTGTCTTTCCCGCCTACCGGCGGCTGGACCAGTGTCGGGACCATACAGGTAACGGGTGTATTCCAGAATGGGAATAACACGTTGACGATCTCGAATGCATCAGGCTGGGCTCCGGATATCGATGACATACAGTAGCAAATCAGACTTGGCCGGATAGTCAGTTGTCGCTGGAAAATGGGGTTAAAAAGATATGCAGGGCGAAAAGTGCGGCACTTTTCGCCCTGCTTTTTTTTTGCACGCTCTTTGGCAAATATCCCGAAATTTCCTGCTGCCTCCCGCTTCACTTCGCCAAAAATCACTCGTACACCAACAAAAATCAGGGACTTCCTGCTATCGATTGCAGCGATAGGGATAACGTAATAATCGATTTGTACTTCGACGCCAGCGCGTCGACAATCGGTCGACTAAAAAATAATAAGCAACGAACAGGAGACATTGATGACGCAAGGATTTTTCAGTCCGGCCGCTCCCTCTTTTGTCCGGCTAGCCGCAAGAACTGGCTTATGCCATTGAAGATGCTCCACTTAAAGCACCCTTTCACACTTTGAACACGGCCGGCTTAAACAATCCGGCTTGCATCCTGATTTCCACCCACTGACATTCTTCCTCTCTGAAGAATGTCAGGCCGGGAAAAATGAGCAACTCGCTGCGCCAACGCCCTTGATCTTGGAAAGCATAACGTCTGGCGCTTTTTTCTATCTCTATAGGAAGCATATGGCACATTCAGGTCGTAGAAAATTTCTCAAAGGTTCTGTGGCAGCAATGGGCGCGACCATGCTGCCGCCGGCGGTGCAGCAGGCGCTGGCGGCGCCTGCCGTCAGCGGCACGCTGGGTTCTATCGGCAACGTTGTCATCTTCTGCCAGGAGAACCGCTCCTTCGATCATTATTTCGGCACCATCAAGGGTGCGCGCGGTTTCAACGATGATCACGCCGCCACCATCCAGGGCACCAGCCGCAACGTCTTCAGCCAGGCCGACAGCACCGGCGCCCTGTATACGCCGTGGCGCTTGAATTCCAGCACCGCTTCGGCGCAGTGGCTGTCGGACGTGCCGCATGACTTGAACACCGGCACGGCGGCCTGGAACAAAGGCCGTAACGATAAGTGGATTCCCAACAAGGGCATGAATTCGCATACCTACATGACGCGCGGCGACCTGCCGTATCATTACGCGCTGGCCGACGCTTTCACCCTGTGCGACAACTATTTCTGTTCGGCGCGCACCTCGACCTATCCCAACCGCCTGCATCTGATGAGCGGCACCATCGATCCGCAGGGCCTGCACGGCGGGCCGGCCACCACCAACAGCTTCACTCCCGGCTCGCTGACCTGGCAGACCTATCCGGAAGCGCTGCAGGTGGCCGGCATCAGTTGGCGCGTTTATCAGGAAGTTGACAACTATGGTTGTAATGCGCTGGCCTGGTTCAAGCAGTTCCAGAACCTGCCGACCAATTCACCGCTGTATATCAACGGCGTGCAGCCCCGGGTGCTGGCGGATTTCCAGAACGACGTCACCAACAACACCTTGCCGGCAGTGTCCTGGATCATCTCTCCGGCGGCCAAGTCGGAACATCCGAGCGGCGCGCCGAACGTCGGCGTCGATTACGTCAACCAGTTCCTGCAGGCGCTGGCCTCGAATCCAGCGGTGTGGGCGAAGACGGTCTTCATCTATACCTATGACGAGAATGGCGGGTTTTACGACCATGTCACCACGCCGACGCCGC
>NZ_DATMRB010000187.1:0-17453 GCF_035566555.1 Collimonas sp. | reverse complement strand
CCGCCACCGACAAGATGCGCTTGGCCGGCTCCTGGCCGATCACGTATTGATCCAGCAGCTCGCTGATTTCCTGCGGCGTCGGCAATTCCGATTTCTGGCCATCCAGCGTCTCGACGTTCGAAGCTTCATCCGTAATGATGTCATTGCAGAGATCGATACATTCATCACAGATGAATACCGATGGCCCGGCGATGAGTTTTTTCACCTCATGCTGGCTCTTGCCGCAGAAGGAGCAGTAAAGCAGTTTTTCGCCGCTGGAAGATTTTTTATCAGGCATAAAGGCAGTATTTAATTAAAACTAGAGTGGCGCATTAAAAGGAGCACATGACGAACATTGATTTTATATTACCCGCGAAATCAAGATTCGTCACGCTGAGGCCATTTTTGAAAAGCAAAACGCCCGTACCTTATGGCCGGGCGCTCAGCAATTCCTTCAATTACGCAGTAATCAAGCGCGTGTCGCCAGGACTTTATCAATCAGACCATATTCCACGGCGGCATCCGCCGACATGAAATTATCCCGATCCGTATCCTTGCTGATCTGCTCAACGCTTCTGCCGGTCTTGTCAGCCAGGATGCCGTTCAGGCGCTCGCGCAAATACAGGATTTCGCGTGCCTGGATTTCGATATCCGAAGCTTGCCCTTGGGCGCCGCCCAGAGGCTGGTGAATCATGATGCGCGAATTCGGCAGCGAGAAACGCTTGCCCTTGGCGCCAGCGGCCAGCAGAAAAGCCCCCATCGAAGCAGCCATGCCGGTGCACAGCGTCGAGACATCCGGCTTGATGAACTGCATGGTGTCAAAAATCGCCATGCCGGCCGAAACCGAGCCGCCAGGGGAATTGATGTACAGGGAAATATCCTTGTCAGGATTTTCACTTTCCAGGAACAGCAATTGCGCCACGATCAGGTTGGCGGTCTGGTCATTGACCGGGCCCACCAGGAAAATCACGCGCTCGCGCAACAGGCGCGAATAAATATCATACGACCGCTCACCGCGCCCGCTTTGCTCAATCACGATAGGCACCATGCCGAGCATGTCAGTATCCAGTGCCGAATTACGATTAAAGCCTGTCATAGTATTCCTTATGGAGAGCGCTCAAAACCTAATCAATCCACTGACCGGGGCCAGGCTTCCTGCCTGACTCCGGTTATGCAGGCTGATTAAGCCTGTTGCCCGTTGTTGCTCATCAATTCATCGAAGGCAACCGACTTGTCGGTCACTTTCGATTTGCCCAACACGTAGTTAACGACGTTTTCTTCCAAAACAAGGGCTTCGACCTCTGCCAGACGGCGGCGATCGCTGAAATAATACTTCAGGACTTGCTGTGGGTCTTCGTAGCTCTGGGCAAAGTCTTCGACTTGCGCCTTGACCTGCTCTGGTGTTGCCTGCAATTTGTTTTCCTTGACCACTTCAGCCAGGATCAGGCCCAGGCGGACGCGACGCTCGGCTTGTGCCGTGAACAGCTCAGGCGGGAAAGGCATGTCGTTAACCTTCATGCCGCGCTGCGCCATGTCCTGGCGTGTCATTTCAACCAGACGCTCGACGTCCTGGTCTACCAGCGCCTTAGGCACTTCCAGTTCGCTGACCTTGATCAGGGCATCCATCACGCTGTCTTTGTTCTTGGCCTTGACGCGGGAACCGACTTCACGCTCCAGGTTGAGCTTGATGTCAGCGCGCATCTTGGTCAGGTCGCCGTCGTCGATGCCGAGGGTCTTGGCGAATTCCGCGTCGACTTCCGGCAGGTGCGCCCATTCCAGCTTCTTCAGGGTAATGGTGAACTCGGCAGTCTTGCCTGCCACGTCCTTGCCGTGGTAATCGGCAGGGAAAGCCAGTTCAAAAGTCTTGGCTTCGCCGACTTTCAGGCCGATCGTCGCGGCTTCGAACTCTGGCAGCATGCGGCCTTCGCCCAGCACGTAGGCGTAGTCGTCAGCCTTGCCGCCCTGGAATTCAACGCCGTCGATCTTGCCGACGAAGTCGACTGTCACGCGGTCGCCGTTCTTGGCTGTCAGATCGCTGCCGCCATCGCCGTGCGCGCCTTGCTCGCCCTTGACGTGGTAATGCACGCGCTGCTTGCGCAGGATGTCGATGGTCTTGTCGATTTCCGCATCGCTGACTTCAGCCTTGGTGCGCTCGACTTCCACTGCAGTCAGATCGCCGATCTTGACTTCAGGATAGATCTCGAAAGTAGCGTCGAACGCCAGCGTGCCTTCAGCAACGCCTTCGCTGTTCTTAGGCTCGATCTTCGGGTAACCGGCGACGCGCAGGTTGTTTTCGTTGGCGGCAGTATTGAAAGCGTTGCCGACCTTGTCGTTCAACACTTCGGTTTCCACCTGATAGCCGTATTGTGCGGCGACCATCTTCATCGGCACTTTACCTGGGCGGAAGCCAGGCGCTTTAGCGGTGCGAGCGCGAACCTTCAGGCGTTTCTCGACTTCGGTTTGCACTTCGCTGATCGCGATAGTGAGGGTAAGGCGGCGTTCAAGTTTATCCAGAGTTTCGACTGCAGTTGCCATGTGGATCGTCCAAAAATTAAAAATTCCGTGGTGCGACCAGAGTAAATGGGTCAAATGTTGTCATTTTCACCCCAACCCCGTCGCGCTAAAGTCCGATATTCTATACGTAAAACAGGCAGTTGCGCCAAAACGCGTGACCGTGCGCCTGTATTAACAAGCGATCCGGCAGCTATTTCAACGGCAAAAGCCGGCCAGGCCTGCTTATTTGAGCGGAATCGGGTTTCCGGCAGACACCGGCACGGCGGTTACGCTGTTTTGCGGACTGCCATCCACCAGCTTATCCGAATAGGTAAGATAAACCAGGGTGTTACGCTTCGGGTCGACCAGACGCACTATATGTAAACGTTTGAACAACACCGACATGCGCTCGGTAAACACATCTTCCTGCAAGGGCAGCTTGCCGACGAACTGGACGGCAGCCGCCACCTGGCGGCAGGCAATCGACGCCTCGGCCCGGTCTTCCGCCAGGCCGACCGTACCCTTGACGCCACCGGTGCGTGCGCGCGAGACATAACAGGTCACGCCCTGTACCTTGGGGTCGTCGTAGGCCTCCACCACCACCCGGTCGTTGCGGCCGACCCAGCGAAAAGCAGTGCTGACCTCGCCCACCTGCTCCGATGCGGCCTGCACCGGCGCGGAAGCCGTAGCAAATGCAGCGCAAGCAAGCAGTACTGCCAGGCAACGAGATGTTGTACGCATATGTATTCCGAGAAATAAAAAACCGATTGTATGCCGAACCGTCCGCTTTTTTACCTAGGAGCCTGTCGGACTTAAGGGGGCAAAGCGAAAAAAATAGCTGAGCGAGGACAGATTTTGCCGGCTTCTTGGTCAATAGCGAGCTATTGACCAAGAAGCCGGTGAAATATGGCCCGCTCAGGTATTTTTGCAGCCACCCCCCTTAAGTCCGGCAGGCTCCTTGCCCTGATACAAAAGACAGGGACGTAAAAAAACCCTCGGCAGAGGGTTCTTGAATATTCAGCCAGGTGGTAAGGGAATACCGACAGGCTGGTGCGACCGAGAGGACTCGAACCTCCACAAGATTGCTCTCGACAGGACCTAAACCTGTTGCGTCTACCAATTTCGCCACGGTCGCATTTGCTAGCATTTGCTTCATGCCCGCCCGCTATGCTTGGGCAATATCGGGCAGCCCGCTATTCTACTGCAAGCCGTTTGATATGGCGAGAGGCATGAGCAACTTTTCACTCGCGTTGTCCACGGCAACGCAGGAATCCGCAAGCGCCCCGGCGCAGATTATCCGAGAACCCGGGGCCAGAGCGCCCACCAAGATCCAGGAGTAACTCAGCGGCACGGCAGCCAATTCAGATGCCCAACAATGGCGGCGGCCGCCGCTGCACCCATTGCGTGGCTTGCTCGTAAGCATAGGCCAGCTGCAGCACCGCCAGATCGGCGCCGCGCCTGCCTATGATCTGCAGCCCCATTGGCAAGCCTTGCGCACCAAAACCAAGCGGCACACTGACGGCGGGACTACCGGTCAACGATGCGGCTATGACCACCTCCATCCAGCGGTGATAAGTATCCATGTTTCTATTGGCGATACGCTTTGGCCAATGTTCATCGATGGAAAATGGAAATATCTGGGCAGTCGGCAATAGTACATAATCAAACTGCATGAACATTTTGTTGAACGCCTGATACAAGGCGCTGCGCGCCTTCGAGGCCCTATAGAAATCCGTCACCCGCAACTTCATGCCGCCCTCGATTTCCCAGATCAGTTCCGGCTTCATCAAGGCACGCTTGGCCGGATCCAGATAGCTGTCGCCGAGACCGCCGGCAAGCGACGAATGGCGCAGAGTGAGCCATGTTTCCCACATGCGTTCCGGCGCAAAATCCAGTGTCGCCTCATCGACTTTGCAGCCCAAGGCTTCAAGCGTGGCAAAGGAAGTGCGGCACATTGCCAATATGCCTTCCGCCATCGGCAGATATCCATTGAAATCGCCCAGCCAACCTACTCGCGTGCCACGAAAATCGCGCTTCAGCGATTGGGTGAAGCCGGCCGGGTTTTCCTGGATCGACAACGGCGCCCTGGCGTCGTAACCCGCCTCGGTAGCCAACAGCATGGCCAGGTCAGTGACTGTACGCCCCATTGCACCGTCGGTTGCCAGCTGGCCGAGAAACAGTTCCGGGTCCGGTCCCGCCGGCACCACGCCGACGGTAGGACGAAAACCATAAATATTGTTGAATGCGGCCGGATTGCGCAAGGATCCCATCATGTCGCTGCCATCGGCCACCGGCACCATTTTCAGCGCCAGCGCCACGGCCGCGCCGCCGCTGCTGCCGCCCGCGACCCGGCTTTGATCGTAGGCGTTTCTGGTGACGCCGAAATTGGGATTGTAGGTATTCGATCCCAGCCCGAATTCAGGCGTATTGGTCTTGCCGATGATGATCGCACCGTGGCGCTTGATCCTTTCGACGAGAATGTCGTCCTGCCGCGGGACATGATCTTTGAACAGCGGCGAACCGAAGGTCGTGCGGATGCCGGCGGTTTCCGCCAGATCCTTGACAGCGTGCGGCATGCCATGCAACCAGCCCATGTATTCGCCGCGCGCCAGCTGGCGGTCACATCGCTCTGCCTGCTTGAGCAAGTAGTCGCTGTCTTGTAGTGAGACTATCGCATTGACGCTGGGATTAATCCGCGCTATCTGCCTGAGATAGGCTTGCATGGTTTCGCGGCAGGAAACCTGGCGCGCCTTGATGGCTGCCGACAACGCCACCGCATCCAGCGCAACGATGTCGGCCTGCGCAGCTGCGGGCCTGGCTGATCCCGCATGGTTGCCATCCGCGGCGGCTTGGGAGGACATGCCGGCGAGCAAGCCGCCGACAGAAGAAGCACCCAGCATTGCCAGGCTGCCGTCCGTCAGAAATTTCCTGCGTTGCGGTGAATCTGCGCTGCCTTCGCCGGGATTGTTAGAAGTCAATTCGCTTGTCATGTTCGCCCCCTCCAATGGTGTGGCATCGGCGTCAAATACTCCGCTGCCTAGCCGAATACCGATTCATGTGCCTCCATATACGCTTGTCACCAGATACAGGGGCCGTTTTTCCCCATCCGCAGTGGCTGAGGAGCTTCAACTATCGCATAGCAGATTTTATGATGCAAGAAAAACAATTTCCCAATTGATAACAATTGCGAATGACGAAGCGTATGCTTTGCGCGATTGAGAACTGCATTTTCACAGGGAGCAAAAATGCAAAGACCGCCGATTGGCGGTCTTTGGGAAACGCAGGGATGGCGTTACTGCGGCTTTTTAACTCGGAACCAGGCCGCATACAAGGCCGGCAGGAACAGCAAGGTCAGGCCGGTCGCCACAATCAGGCCGCCCATGATGGCCACCGCCATTGGCCCCCAGAACACTGAATGCGACAAGGGAATCATGGCCAGCACCGCCGCCGCCGCCGTCAGCATGATCGGCCGGCAACGGCGTACCGCCGATTCGACGATGGCATTCCAGGGCGCCACCCCGCTGGCGATATCGTGTTCGATCTGGTCGATCAGGATCACCGAGTTACGGATGATCATGCCGAACAGCGCGATCACGCCAAGCTGGGCGACGAAGCCGAACGGCCGATGCAGGATCAGCAGCGCGGCAGCGGCGCCGGCGATGCCCAGCGGCCCGGTCAGGAACACCAGCAGCGAACGCGAGAAGCTATGCAGCTGCAGCATCAGCAAAGTGAAGATGATGAAAATCACCAGCGGCACATTGGCGGCGATCGAATCCTGCGCCTTGCCGGCGTCGTGGGCAGCGCCCGCAATGTCGATCACATAGCCGGGCGGCAGCTGGGCCCGGATCTTGTCGAGCTGCGGATTGATCTGGTCGGTCACGGTCGGCCCTTGCACGCCATCGATGACATCGGCCTGCACGGTGATCGCCCAGTTGCGCCATTCGCGCCAGACCACGCCCGGCTCCCATACCAGCTTGACCGTGGCGACCTGCGCCAGCGGCACCGACTTGCCGCTGGCGGTCGGAATATTGGCCTGGTTCAAGGCATCGATGGTGGCGCGTTCATCCAGCGGCTGGCGCACCACGATGTCGATCAGCCGGTCGTGCTCGCGATATTGGCCGATGGTGGTGCCGGTCAGCAGGGTGTTGACGGTCTGCATCACGGTTTGCGAACCTATTCCCAGCGTGCGCAATTTATCCTGGTCCAGATCGACCCGCAGCACCTTGACCGATTCGTTCCAGTTGTCGTTCAGGCCAATGATGTTCGGATTGCGGTTCATCACGCTCTTGACCTGGTCGGCAATCACCCGGACCTTGGCGGCATCGGTGCCGCTGACGCGGAACTGCACCGCATACGGCACCGGCGGTCCGCTCGGCAGCAGCTTGACGCGGCCGCGCACTTCCGGGAAGCCATGCTTGAAAGCATCGGTGATTTTCAGGCGCAAGGCGTCGCGCGAAGCCAAGTCCTTGGTCAGCAGCACCAGCTGCGCCACATTGGTCTGCGGCAGGATCTGGTCCAGCGGCAGGTAGAAACGCGGACTGCCGCTGCCGACATAGGTTGTCATGCTTTCCAGTTCCGGCGCATTGTGGATGTAGGCTTCGAACTTCTTGGCTTGCGCCTCGGTGGCGGCAAAGGAAGAGCCTTCCGGCAGCCACAGCTCGATCATCAGTTCCGGCCGGCTGGAATCAGGGAAGAACTGTTCTTCGATGAACTTGAAGCCGAACACACCCAGCGCAAACACCATCAGCGTCAGGGCGATGGTGGTCTTGCGCCACTCGACGCACCAGTTGACTGCGCGCCGCACGCGCGAATAGAACGGCGTGTTGAACAATTCATGATGGCCGTCAGCGCCGGCAGCCGGCTTGACCTTCAACAGCAGATAGCCAATATAAGGTGTGAACAGCACCGCCACCAGCCAGGAAATCAGCAGCGCCAGCGCATTCACCGAAAACATGGAGAAGGTATATTCGCCGGCAGCCGATTTCGCCAGCCCGATCGGCAGGAAGCCGGCGGCGGTAATCAGGGTGCCGGTCAGCATCGGCATCGCCGTCGAGGTGTAGGCAAAGGTCGCCGCCTCCAGCCGCGACAAGCCCTCCTCCATCTTGCGCACCATCATTTCGACCGCAATGATGGCGTCGTCGACCAGCAAGCCGAGGGCGATGATCAGCGCTCCCAGCGAGATCTTGTGCAGGTCGATGCTGAAGATGCGCATGAACAGGAAGGTGATCGCCAGCACCAGCGGAATCGTCAGTGCCACCACCAGGCCCGGCCAGACATCGATACGGAACGGCTTGGTATGGAAACCGAGCGAGAGGAAACTCACCGCCAGCACGATCAGCACCGCTTCCATCAGTGTCTTGAGGAATTCGTCGACCGATTCGGCGACGATTTTCGGCTGGTTGGAAACCCGCTCCAGGTTGATCCCGACCGGCAGCTTGGCCTTGATTTCCGCGGTGATGCGCGCCATGTCCTTGCCCAGCGCAATGATGTCGCCGCCCTTCACCATCGAGACCCCGAGCCCGATCACTTCCTTGCCGTTGTAACGCATTTTTTGCGACGGCGGATCGATGTACTCGCGCTTGATGGCGGCAAAATCGCCCAGCCGGAAGGTGGTGTTGTTGGCCCGCAGCTGCAGGTTTTCCAGGTCCTTGGGCGAGGCCAGCGCGCCACTGACGCGGATCTGCAGGTTGTCGCTGGCGGTCACCAGTATGCCATTGGCTTGCAGGGCGTTCTGCGCGCTCAGCTGGTTGACGATGTCCTGTACCGAGATGCCCAGCTGAGAAAACTTTTTCTGCGAAAATTCGATGAAGATCTTTTCATCCTGCACGCCGAACAGATCGACCTTGGCCACCGACTGCAAGGTCAGCAGCTGCTGGCGCACGAAATCGGCGTAATCCTTGACATCGGCATAATTGAAACCGTCGCCGGACACCGCAAAGATGGAACCGTAGGTTTCGCCGAATTCATCGTTGAAGAACGGTCCCAGCACGCCCTGCGGCAAGGTCAGCTTGATGTCGTCGATCTTTTTGCGCACCTGGTACCAGGCATCCACGGTTTCCTTGGGCGTGGCGGATTCCTGCAAGGTCAGGATGATCAGCGTTTCGCCCGGCTTGGAATAGCTGCGGATGGTGTCTATATGCGGGGTTTCCTGCAGCTTCTTTTCCAGCTTGTCGGTAACCTGGTCGGCCATCTGCAAGGCAGTGGCGCCTGGCCATTGCGCCGACACCACCATGGCGCGGAATGTAAACGGCGGATCTTCATCCTGCCCGAGACGGCCGTAACTCAGGATGCCGCCGATCACCAGCACCACCATCAGGTAGCGCGTCAGCGGGATGTGCTCCAGCGCCCAACGCGACAGATTGAAACCGCTCTTTTTACCGTCGCTCATTGGGCGGCTCCGCTGACGCCGGCAGCCTTGGCGGCCGGCAGGCTGGCTTCCGGCGCGTCGAGGATGGTGACCTTCTGGCCCTGCTTCAATTGATTGACGCCAGCCGTGACCACCTGCTGGCCGGGCTTCAAGGCGCCGCGTATCCATACTTCATTGCCGTGCTGGCCGGTGATTTCAATCGGGACCTGGCGCACCTGATGTGCGGCGGCGCCGTCAACCACCCACACCACGCTATGGTCTTGCACCCGCAGCAGCGCAGTGAGCGGCACCTTGATGGCGTCGTCGCTGGTCTTGCTGATGAATGCCGCGTAAGCGGTCATGCCCAGCTTGACGTTGGGCGTATCGTCGGGAATCGCAATCTTGATGGCGTAGGTGCGCGTCACCGGATCGGCAATCGGCGACACTTCGCGCACCGTGCCGCGGATCAGCTGCTTGGGATCGGCCCACAGGCGCACCTGGACATCGTCGCTGCGGCGCAGCTGATCGACCTGGTTTTCCGGCGCGCCGACCACGACTTCCTTGGCGCCCTGGCGCGCCACGCTGACCACCGGCGTGCCCGCCGCCACGACCTGGCCGGCTTCCGCATTGATGGCGGTGACCACGCCGTCGACGTCGGACTCCAGGGTGGCATAAGCCGTCTGATTCAACTGCCCTTTGAACGCCGCCTCGGCCTGGTCATAAGTCGCTTGCGCCGCCTTGAAGGCGGTATCCTTGGCGTCCAGCACCGCCTGGCTGACGAAATTCTTGTCGCGCAACTCCTTGTAGCGCTTCAAGTCGGCCTTGGCCGTATCGCGGTTGCTGGCGGCGGAAGTCACTGCCGCTACCGCTTGCGCCTGCGCCAGCTGCAAATCCTTCGGATCCAGCCGCATCAGTACCTGGCCGCGCTTGACCACCGTGCCGACATCCACCTGGCGGGCGATGATCTTGCCGCCGACCCGGAAGCCTAGCTGCGATTCGTAGCGCGCCTGCACCGCGCCGGGAAGTTCGGAGGTGACGTCGGCATTGGCCGGATTGAGCACCGTCACGCGCACCGGGCGGATATCCTCAACTTTTTCCGGCGCCTTGGAACAAGCCGCCAACAGGAACAATGAGCAAACAAGCAATAAATTAGGAGCGCGCATCAAGCCATGGCGAGGGGTTGATTCTCGCTGAATTACACGCTGAATTATCTGGGTCGGCACGTTTTTTCCTTTACTATTCTGGGCTATTGCCGGTTTGCGCATTGCCATCAGGATACGTAGTGATCACGGCGGGCTGCTGCGGCAGCTTTCATCCCGCCCTCAAAATTACTAACTCTAAAGTCAGTAATTATAATTGCGAGCGATCAAGTTTGCCCAAGGCTTTTTTGCGTCTGTCTGAAACAGGCATAAATATGTCTTTTTAATCAATGTTTTATCCGGCGCCACATGTCCACCAATCATTACGAAAATTTCCCGGTAGCATCAATATTATTGCCTGCCCGCCTGCGTCCGGCAGTCAAAGCGATCTATGCCTTTGCCCGCAGCGCCGACGACATTGCCGATGAAGGCGACGCCACTCCCGAGCAGCGCCTACGTGAGCTGAACGCCTATGAAACGGCGCTAGACCGGATAGAACAGCAGCAAACCGCCGAAAGTCCGCTATTCCAGGCTCTGCATGAGGTGGTCATTGCGTATCAGCTGCCGCTGACGCCGTTTCGCGATCTGCTGTCTGCCTTCAAGCAGGATGTGGTCACCACCCGCTATAGCCAGTTTACCGACCTGCTCGATTATTGCCGCCGCTCGGCCAATCCGGTCGGCAACCTGATGTTGCACCTGTATGGCGCTGCCAGCGAACAAAACCTGCGCGACTCCGATGCGATCTGCTCGGCGCTGCAACTGATTAACTTTTGGCAAGACGTCGCCATCGACTGGAACAAGACGCGCATATACCTGCCGCTGGAAGATTTGCAGCGTTTCGGCGTATCGCAGGCGCAGCTCGCCAGCGGCGATTGCGACCATGCCTGGCGCCGCCTGATGGCGTTCGAGGTACAGCGCGCGCGCGCCATGATGAGCGGCGCCCAGGGCCTGGCGCTGCGCCTGCCCGGACGGATCGGCTGGGAGCTGCGGCTGGTGGTGCAAGGCGGCTTGCGCATCCTGGAAATGCTGGAAGCGGCAGAATACGATATGTTCCGCCGCCGGCCAAAACTGGAAAAACCCGACTGGCTGCTGCTGGCCTGGCGCGCCTTGCGCATGGCATAACAAAAATCGATAAAAATCAGCAAGCAAGCAGCATTTCTTACGTATACTTCGGGCAAGTCGTTTTCAAGCTACCCGCAGCCACGAGCATCCAAGCAGTCATTAACGCTCATTACCGTTTTTTATATCCATGTCACCAGACGATTACTGCCAGCAAAAAGCCGCCCAAAGCGGTTCCAGTTTCTACTACAGCTTCCTGTTCCTGCCGGTCGAGCGTCGCCGCGCCATTACGGCCCTCTACGCGTTTTGCCGCGAAGTGGACGACACTGTCGACGACTGCACCGATGAAAGCGTGGCGCGCAGCAAGCTGATGTGGTGGCGCAAGGAAATCGCCGCCATGCTGGCCGGCAATCCCTCGCATCCGGTGACCCAGGCGCTGCAACCGCACCTGCTGACCTATGGACTGGAAGGCAAGCACCTGCAAGCGATCATCGACGGCATGGAAATGGATCTGAACCAGACCCGCTATCTGGACTATCCCGGCCTCAAGCAATATTGCTGGCATGTGGCCGGCGTGGTCGGCATCCTGTCGGCCAGCATCTTTGGCGTGAGCCAGCCGCAAACCCTGCAGTTTGCCGAAAAGCTCGGCCTCGCCTTCCAGCTCACCAACATCATCCGCGACGTCGGCGAAGACGGCCGCAAGGGCCGTATTTATTTGCCGGTCAACGAACTGCAGCAATTCAATGTCACCGCAGCCGACATCCTCAATGCCCGCTACAGCGAGAATTTCGTCAAGCTGATGCGCTTCCAGGTGGCGCGCGCGCAGCAAGCCTACGATGAAGCGTTTGCCTTGCTGCCCAAGCAAGACCGGCGCGCCCAGCGTCCCGGCCTGATGATGGCGGCCATCTATCGCGCCTTGCTCGGCGAGATCGAGCGCGACGGTTTCCATGTGCTGAACCAGCGCATATCGCTGACGCCTATCCGCAAACTGTGGCTGGCATGGAAGACTTATGTGCGCGGTTAAGCTGACCCCTTCCGCCTTCTTAGCGATTTCCTGAAATGGTCCGCGAAGCACAGCATATTGCCGTGATCGGCGCCGGCTGGGCCGGCTGCACCGCCGCTGTCGAACTGACCCAGGCCGGGCACCAGGTCGCCTTGTATGAAGCCAGCCGCCAGCTGGGCGGTCGCGCGCGACGGGTCGATATAGACGATACCGTGCTCGACAACGGCCAGCATATCCTGCTCGGCGCCTACAAGCAAAGCTTGCAGATGATGCGCAAGGTCGGCATCGACCCTGAGCAGGCCATGCTGCGCCTGCCGCTACAGATGAACTACCCGGCCGGCAGCGGCGGCATGACATTCAGCGCGCCGCGCCTGCCTGCGCCCTTGCATCTGCTGGCAGCGCTGTGGCGCGCCACCGGACTGCAACGTGAAGACAAGCTGGCGCTGGCGCGTTTTTCCTCGGCCGCGCGCTGGATGGACTGGCGCCTGAACGACGATTGCAGCGTCAGCACCCTGCTGGAACGCTTCGACCAGACGGATCGCCTGATCCAGCTGATGTGGCGCCCCCTGTGCATCGCCGCGCTCAACACCCGGCCCGAACAGGCCTCGGCCCAGGTCTTCCTGGCGGTGCTGCGCGACAGCCTCGGCGCCCGCAGAAGCGCATCCGACATGCTGTTGCCGCGGCGTGACCTGAGCAGCTTGTTCCCGCAACAGGCGGCGGCATTCATCGAAGAACGCGGCGGCAGCCTCGAATCCGGGCGCAGCGTCAAGCAAGTGCGGCGCGACGGCCAGCAATGGCAATTGCAAAGCGGCGACAGCAGCCAGAACTTCGACGCCGTGGTCGTCGCGACGCCGCCGGAAACCGCCGCCGCGCTGCTGGAAGGCAGCGCTGACGCCGAACTGCTGGCCACATTGCGCAGCTTTACCTACGAACCGATTACCACTTGCTATCTGCAATATGCTAGCGCCACACGGCTGCCGCGGCCCTTCTTCGCCTTGCTCGACGATCCGGACAATACGGACGGCGGCGCGGCCTGGGGCCAGTTCGTATTCGACCGCGGCCAGCTCGATCCGGCCCAGGCCGGCTTGCTGGCCGTGGTCATCAGCGCCTCCTCCGCGGCGATCCAGGACGGCCATCAAGCACTGGGTAGCGCGCTCGCAAGCCAGATTGCCGCCACCTTCAAACAGCCGCAGCTGGCGCAGCCCCTGTGGAGCAAGGTCATTTCAGAGAAACGCGCCACCTTCGCTTGCACCCCGGGCCTGGCGCGGCCGGCCAATGACAGCGGCCTGGAACGGCTGATGCTGGCCGGCGACTACACCGCCAGCGACTATCCGGCGACCCTGGAGTCGGCAGTGCGCAGCGGCAGGCAGGCGGCGCAGGAATTGCTGCGCCAAATTCGCTGACGGGAGACGCTGCCCCTCCCCCAATGGTTTGGCGAGAAATCATGCGGCCTTCAATTGTTGACAGAAAATTGACATCAATCTATTGGCAAGGATGTTATTAATATATCCTTCGCTTAGTCATCAAGGCAGGTAGCACATGATTAAAATATTTTTTTATAGCGTCGTTTTTTTACTTGCCGCCACATTATCAGGCTGCACGTCCACATGGGTGAATCCGGGAAAACCCGCTACGGCACTTCCCGCAGATCAGCAAGCCTGCCAGTACGAAGCGCTGCAGCTCTATCCGCCAGCCCTCGCCTACAGGCTCACGCCATCAAAGCAAACACCAAGCAAAACCTCTTGCAAGCCAAATGACAAAGGCGGTACCGATTGCACCACCTACTCCGGCGAATATACGCCGCCCGCGTACTCACAGCACGATGACAATGACAAGAGCAGGGACAAGGCCATGCGCTCTTGCATGGATGCGCGCGGTTGGCGCCGGGAAAAAGAGGCCTGCACGGGAAAGTGTCTTTGGGAGTCTTCTGGCATCCCTAGCTATTTAGGTTTGGATTAGTCGACGCAAGCAGGCGCCGCCGCACATCATTAAATTCTGTGCAAAAAAGCAAAAGACCCGCGACCGGCCACTTTTGCATGAAAATGCTTCATGCAAAACATCAATTAATTTTCACTAGAGAGGACATCCTTTTCCTCTAATATAGCGTCATACCAGCTATCCAGAGAACCCTATGCCTGTCATCACCTGCGTTGAAGATTTTCGCCTGCTGGCCAAGAAACGCGTCCCCAAAGCCTTCTACGACTATGCCGACAGCGGCTCCTACACCGAGAGCACCTATCGCGCCAACAGCAGCGACCTCGCGGCCCTGAAACTGCGCCAGCGGGTCGCCATCAATGTCGACCAGCGCTCCACCCGCAGCACCATGATCGGCGAGGATGTCACCATGCCGGTGGCGATTGCACCGACCGGGCTGACCGGCATGCAATGGGCCAACGGCGAAATGCTGGGCGCCATCGCGGCGGAGAAATTCGGTATCCCGTTTACCCTGTCGACCATGAGCATCTGTTCGATCGAAGACGTCGCCAGCGTCACCACCAAGCCGTTCTGGTTCCAGCTGTACGTGATGCGCGACCGCGGCTTCATCAAATCGCTGATCGAACGCGCCAAGGCCGCCAAATGCTCGGCGCTGGTGCTGACGCTGGATTTGCAGATCCTCGGCCAACGCCATAAAGACTTGAAGAACGGCATGTCGGTGCCGCCCAAGATGACCATCGCCAACCTGCTCGACCTCGCCACCAAGCCCGGCTGGGCCCTGCGCGCATTGAGCGGCCGCAAATCGTTCGGCAACCTGGCCGGCCACGTGGCCGGCGCCGACGGCATCATGACCTTGAGCAAATGGACCGCCAGCCAGTTCGATCCGAGCCTGTGCTGGGACGACATTGCCTGGATCAAGGAACAATGGGGCGGCAAGCTGATCCTGAAAGGTATCCTGGACGTCGAGGACGCCAAGATTGCCGCTACCACCGGCGCCGACGCCATCGTCGTCAGCAATCACGGCGGCCGTCAGCTGGATGGCGCGGTGTCGTCGATTTCAGCGCTGCCGGCGATTGTCGATGCGGTCGGCGACCAGCTCGAAGTCTGGTTCGACGGCGGCATCCGCAGCGGCCAGGATGTCTTGAAAGCGGTCGCGCTGGGCGCCAAGGGCACCATGATCGGCCGCGCTTTCCTCTACAGCCTGGGCGCCATGGGCGAAGCCGGCGTGACCCGCATGCTGCAGATCCTGCAACAGGAACTGGATGTCAGCATGGCGCTGACCGGCAGCAAGGATATTAAAGATGTGGGACCGCAGATCCTGAGCTGATCAGGTCTGCGGCCATTGCCACCTAGAGCTTGCCGGCTTTCTGCAGGCGCTGGGTCAAGCCGTCGGCGATATCGTTGTGATCGAATTTCTTGGCAAGGTCGATCGCATTCATGCCGACATCGTTTTTGAGGGTAACGTCGGCGCCGCTGTCGAGCAGCAGCTTGACCGTCAGGATCTTGCCGGCGCGCGCCGCCATCATGATCGGCGTCGTATTGTTGGGTGAACCGGCGTCGATATAAGCCGAAGCGTCCAGCAGCATCTGCACAATCTCATCGTTACCGATCGCCGCCGCGTAGTGCAACGCCGTCCAGCCGGTATTGTTAGGCTCGGCCTCCTTGTCCAGCAAGGCCTTCACCATAGGCACGTCCCCCTTGTAGGAAGCGATCATCAGCGCTGTATCGCCATTGCGCGCGCGCGTGTTCAAATCGACGCCGCGGGCACTCAGCAAGACATTGAAAACCTTCTTCGAATCCTCGCGCACAGCCACCATCAAGCCGGTTTCGCCACGCTCTTTCTGTATCAGGTTGGGACTGACGCCGGCCGCCAGCAGCGCCTTCATGCTGCGCTCGTCGTCCAGCTTGACCGCCTTGAAGAAATCATCGTTATTATTGGCCCAGCTGACCGACGGCAGCCATGCCAGCGCCGCCAGCAGGAACAGCAGTGCGGAAAAACAAGAACGGCTGCGCGTGTGCCGATTATCCATGGACATGATCCTTTGCCAGTTTGAACAAATTGAAAAAATTATCCGTGGTCTGCTGCGCCACCTGAGCCGCCGGGACACCCTTCAGGTTGGCCAGGAATTCGCCGACATGCATGACCCAGCCCGGCTCGTTCATCTTGCCGCGATGCGGCACCGGCGCCAGGTAGGGCGAATCGGTTTCAATCAGCGTGCTGCTCAGGGGCACGGCCAGCGCCACCGCTTGCAGTTCCTTGGCGCTCTTGAAAGTGACGATACCGGAAAAGGAAATATAGAAACCCATGGCGATCGCCGCTTCGGCCACCGCCAGCGATTCGGTGAAGCAATGCATGACGCCGCCGGCGCCGCCGGCGTTGGTGCCGGCCCCCTCTTCCTGCATGATACGGATAGTGTCTTCCGAGGCGGCGCGGGTATGGATGATGAGCGGTTTGCCGGTCGCACGCGAAGCGCGGATATGGCGGCGGAAGCGCTCGCGCTGCCACTCCAGGTCGCCCTGCAGGCGGTAATAGTCGAGGCCGGTTTCGCCGATGGCGATGATCTTCGGATGATCGGACAGGCGGATCAGGTCGTCGACGCTCGGTTCCGGCGTATCTTCATAGTCAGGATGGACGCCGACCGAGGCAAAGATGTGCGGATAGGTCTCGGCCAGCGCCAGCACCTGTGGAAAATCGGGCAAATCGACCGATACGCACAGCGCGTGGGTCACCTGGTTTTGCGCCATCTTGGCGAGAATTTCCGGCATCCTGGCGGACAGCTCAGGAAAATTGATATGGCAGTGGGAATCGATATACATGGACAGGATTATATCGCTTGCCGGCGCCATCGATGACATGCGCGTAAGGCGGGCACGTTTTTGTGCCCGCCCTGCATTTACTGCACCAGGCCCAAGGCCTGTTTCTGCAACTGGATCAGCTCGCCGATGCCGGCCTGCGCCAGGTCCAGCAGGCTGTTCAGGGTCGGACGGTCGAAGGCGACGCCTTCCGCCGTGCCCTGCACTTCGATGAAATGACCGGTATCGGCCATCACCACGTTCATGTCGGTATCGCAACCGGAATCTTCGACATAGTCCAGGTCCAGCACCGGCGCGCCTTGATAGACGCCGACCGAAATCGCGGCGACAAAATGCTTGAGCGGAATCGCGGCAATCGCCTTGCTTTCCAGCAGCTGGGTGAAAGCATCGTAGGCTGCGACCATGGCGCCGGTGATGGCGGCCGTGCGGGTGCCGCCGTCGGCCTGGATCACGTCGCAATCCAGGTGCAGGGTGCGCTCGCCGAAAGCCTGCAGGTCGAAAGCGGCGCGCAAGGAACGGCCGATCAGACGCTGGATTTCCTGGGTGCGGCCGGATTGCTTGCCGCGCGCTGCTTCGCGGTCCATGCGGGTATTGGTGGAACGCGGCAGCATGCCGTATTCCGCGGTCAGCCAGCCCTGCCCTTTACCCTTCAGGAAGCCGGGAACCTTCTCTTCCAGGCTGGCGG
>NZ_DATMRB010000186.1:0-24642 GCF_035566555.1 Collimonas sp. | reverse complement strand
TTAGAAGGTATGGCTGATACCAGCGTAGCCGCCGTTCTGCGCATGGCCCGGCAAAGGATTGTCGAACTCGGTGCCGAAGTTGGCGTTGCCCTTGTTGCGCACCGTACCGATTGCCGTGTACAGCAAGGTCCGTTTCGACAGGTTGTAGTTGGTGCCGACCATGAACAGGCTGGCGCTGCCGGCATCGTGGTTGAGCTTGGCGTGGAAGGCGCCGCCGATCAGGGTCAGGGCCGGCGTCAGCGTATAGTTGACGCCGATCCAGTAGTGGTTCAGCTTGTCCGGATCGGTCGGCGCGGCGGTGTCCGGCGCTGAGATATTTTCATAGCCGGCATACAGCTTGAGCGCGTCTATCGTATAGGTGCCGCCGACGATCAGATCCTTGGACGCCGTATAGACATCGGTATAACGCCCGTTGGTATCGCGAATCACGTCATAAATCCCGCGCAGCTCAAGACCGCCATTGGTGTACACCAGCGAAAGGCCGTCGCTGCGGCCATTCTTGCTGGAGCCGGCCTGCTCGCCCAGGCTGGTCTGGGCGGTGGCGTTGAAGCCGCTCCAGGTCGGCGTCTGGTATTCGATGACATTATTGGCGCCGGGCCAGTTGCGGCCCTTGACCAGGCTGGCGGTGCCCATGAATTGCTGGCCGGTCGGATCGAGATACCAGACGTCGTTGACGATGAACAGGTTCTTGCCGAACTTGATCGAACCGGCGCTGCCATTCAGGCCGACGTAAGAGCGCCGATTGAACAGAGCGCTGCCGTTGGTGGTGCCCTTGGTGGCGTCGAAGCCCGATTCCAGCAGGAAGAAGGCGCTCAGCCCGCCACCCAGGTCTTCCGTACCCTTGAAGCCGATCATGCTGGTGCCCCACTGATTGCCGGAGGCCGCCAGCTTGCCGCCGGTCTGCCCGGTCAGGTTGCCGTTGGCGTCTTTCAGGGCGACGCTGCTTTGATAATCGACGCCGGCATCGACCCGGCCATAGATGGTGACGCTGGTCTGCGCCTGCGCCGGCATGGCGGCCAGGCCCAACAGGCCGAATGCCGCGCTTGCCGCCAGCGTCTTGACAGGTATGCCCGGGGTTTTAGTGAAAAGCATCATGCGTCTCCTTGAATTTATTTTGTTTTATATGGGCCTGACGATCAGGCTGGCCTCATAGTAAGGATTCGATTGATATCCATCCAATGAATTTTTGCTCCACATTGATACTATGTTTGGTATCATTTTGAACGCTGCCTAGTGGAAATATTGGTCTGGCGGCATACAAAAAAACCAACTAAAGAGACGACCATGTCCACCAACGACACCAACTGGTTTCTGCGCGCCCGCCTGAAAACCCGCCAGCTGCTCCTGCTGATCGCGCTCGACGAGGAACGCAATATCCACCGCGCCGCCGAAGCGCTCAACATGACCCAGCCGGCCGCTTCCAAGCAGCTCAAGGATCTGGAAGACATGCTGGACGTGCTGCTGTTCGAGCGGCTGCCGCGCGGCATGCGGCCGACCATCTACGGCGAGGCGATGATCCGCCATTCACGCATGGCGCTGACCAGCCTGTCGCACGCGCATGACGACATCACTGCGCTGAAGTCCGGCCTGTCGGGACAGGTGAATGTCGGCGCCATCCTGTCGCCCGGCATGGTGCTGCTGCCGCCGGCCATCGCCCGTCTCAAGCAGCAGGCGCCGATGCTGCGCATCGGCGTCGAAGTCGAGAGCAGCAACATCCTGCTGGAACGCTTGCAGCGCGGTTCGCTGGACTTCCTGGTGGCGCGCATCATGGACCAGGACGACAACCGTAACCTGGAATATGAAGAACTGTCGGACGAACCGGTATGCGCGGTGGCGCGGGTCGATCACCCGCTGCGCCATGTCTCCAGCCTGCAGCTGAAGGATATCGCCGACAGCGGCTGGATCCTGCCGCCGAAAGGCAGCATCCTGCGGCACCGGGTCGAGATGATGTTCCATAAAGAAGGACTGGCGCCGCCGGCCAATGTAGTCGACACCACGGCGATCCTGGTGATCAGCAGCCTGCTGCAGCAGACCGATTTCCTGCACGTGATGCCGGCCGAAGTGGCGCGTTTCTATGTGCAGGTCAATGTGCTGGCGATCCTGCCGATCGAACTGCCGTGCAAGATGGACGGCTTCGGCATCATCACCCGGCGCCTGCAGATCCTGTCGCCCGGCGCGACCATCCTGCAGCAGACCATACGCGACGTCGCCGCGCAGATTTACTGAGACTACGCCGCAGGCGGCAAGCCGTTCTCAAAGCAGTAGTACAAAGTCTGGTACTGGCGCCGATAATCAATCACATCCTGCTGCACTTTCTCTTGCGGCTCCTTGCGCAACAAAACGCGCGCAAAGAATTCCGCGATGTCATCCATCTGCGCTTCCCGCATGCCGAGCCGCGTCACCTCGATGCTGCCGATGCGCAAGCCGCTCGGGCGGTCCCAGTCGCTCGCGGCATCGCCCGGAATCAGGTTCTTGTTGGTGATCAGATTGGCGCGCGCCAGCTGATGCGCCACTTCCAGGCCGCCGCCGAACTGCCTGACGTCGGCAATCACCTGGTGCGTCTGGCTGTAGCCGCGGCGGGCACCAATCACCGGAATGCCGCGCTGCTCCAGCGCACGTCCCAGCGCTTGCGAGTTCCTGACGATCTGCGCCATGTAGGCCTGGCCGAATTCGATCATCTCCGCCGCCGACACCGCCAGCGCCGCCACCCGGTTCACCTGGTGGGTAGCCGCCAGCACCGGAAACACAGCCCATGCCAGCCGCTCGGTAATGGCAGGATCGTTCCAGGCCATGATGCCGCTTTGCGGACCGCTCCAGGTCTTGCCGGCGGAACCGGTCAGCACTGCCGCGCCCTCGCGCAGCGGATCCTGAAACTGGCCGCCGGCGATCAGTCCCAGCTGGTGGGCGCCGTCGAAAAACAGCTTGCCGCCCCAGGGCGCGATGATCTCGCTGATCTCCTTGGCCGGCAACGGAAACAGCGTCATCGACATGCCCAGCGTGACCAGTTTCGGCTGCTGCTGTTGCGCTACGCGGCGGAATGCATCGAGATCGACCTCCAGCTCCGGCGTAAATGGAATATCGACGATGCTCAAGCCGCGCACGCCGGCCGGGCCGTCGGCACGGTTGCTGGAATGGCCGCCGAACGGCTGTGGCGCCGTCATCACGGTGTCGCCGGGCTGGGTCAGTGCGGTATATACCGCCAGGTTGCCGATCATGCTGGCGCACAGGCGGTGGTCGGCATACTCCGCACGCAGCGCGCGCTTGAGCAGCTCCATGCACAAGGATTCGACTTCATCGATATAGCGGGTGCCGGCAAACCAGCGGTTGACCGGCCCGATATGCCCTTCCGCCGCGCGGGTACCTATTTCAGCAGAGAGCAGGCTGCGCACGGTGGGACTGGTAGGCGCTTCCGGCGCCAGCAAATTGAGGCACTGCTGGCCGCGCCAGATCTCATTGCGCTTTACCGCAGCCGAGACTTCCTGCGCCATTTCCCTGACATTTTTACAAGCATCGAGAACTTGCGCCGCGCTTCTCAAGGTGGCGGCGTCGTGGACCTGGAGTGTCGGTTCTGCTGCGGAAAAACGGCGTTGCTGTTCTGCGTGCATGCTGATCTCCTCGATGCGTTTCAAGTGGATGGAGTCGCCACGGCATGGCGGCCTGCATGGAAATATATCCCTAGTGCCGAGGCCGGCGTCAAACACTTGCGCAAATTGTTATCGAACAGTTCGCGCAGCATGCGCAAGTGTTCGATAATCAAGGCATCTCCTACCCCGCCATGGACCGCCGCATGCTGCCGATCACGCTAGACCGCCACTCTCCCCTGCCGCCGCAACGGCAGCTAAGCCGGTTGTTGAAACAGGCCGTAGAACAAGGCCTGCTCGCAGCCGGCAGCAAGATGGATTCGATACGCGCACTGGCGGCGCAGCTCGGCATCAGCCGCTATGCGGTGCTGGCAGCGTATGAAGAATTGGCCGGGATGGGCTTGCTCAATCCGCGCCACGGGTCCGGTTACTACGTGCGAATCAACGCCGCGTCGCCGCGGCAAGCCAGGCCGGCGCACCTCGATCAGGTATTGGATGTAGCGCTGCTGATCCGCGGCCTGGTGGAGCCCAACAGCTTGCTGAAATGCGGTAGCGGCGCCTTGCCCAAGGAATGGTTGCAAGGACTGGATTTGCACCGGCACTTGCGCAGCGTGGCGGCGCGCCCCGCCGCCAATGTGTACTGCTACGGTTCGGCCCTGGGCTATGCGCCGCTACGCGACGTGCTGCAGCAAAGACTGGCGCGGCGCGGGATAGACTGCAGCGCCGAGCAGATCCTGCTGACGGCGGGCAGTACGCACAGCCTGGAGCTGCTGATCCGCTGTTGCTGCGCGGCGGGCGACACGGTGCTGGTGGAAGCCCCCGGTTACTACAATCTGTTCAGTCTGCTGCACCTGTCTGGGATAGCGATGCAGGCCGTGCCGCGCCAGACCGACGGGCCGGATCTGGATGTGCTGGAAAGCCTGCTGCGCGGCGGTCTGCGGCCGCGACTGTTTTTCATGCAATCGATGCTGCACAATCCGACCGGCAGTTCCCTCAGCTGGAGTAAGGCGCACCGGCTGCTGCGGCTGGCGGAGGATTACGACTTCACGATAGTCGACGATGATATCTACAGCGATTTCGCCACAGAACAGGCGCCAAGGCTGGCCAATCTGGACGGCTTGCAACGGGTAGTCTATCTATCAGGTTTCAGCAAGACCATCTCGTCCGACCTGCGGGTCGGCTACATCGCAGCGGCTGCGCCCTTGCTGCAGACCCTGGCCAGGATCAAGCTGATGGCCAGCATCACCACCTCGGAATTCATCGAGCAGGCGATCTACCAGGTGCTGACGCAGGGCCATTACGAGCGCCATCTGACGCAATTGCGCAAACGCCTTGGAGATGAGCAGGACAGCATGCGCCAGCTGTTGTCCGGACGCGGCTGGAAAATGTTCGCGCCGGCGGCGCAAGGGATGTTCATCTGGTGCCGCCATCCCACCGGCAAGGACTCGCTGCTGCTGGCGCAGGAAGCCGCAGCTGCCGGCTTCTGGTTCGCGCCGGGCAGCGCCTTCGATCCCGATCATCAGCCCAGCGCGTGGCTGCGCTTTAACGTTGCTTACGATACGCCGGCATTACGCGCCTGGCTGGACACAATCTGACAGCAGCACCGGCTCAGGCCCAGCCGGCGTCGACGATGAATTCCTGCGCGGTGCACATGGCGCTGTCGTCCGCCGCCAGGAACAGCACCATGCGCGCCAGGTGCCACGGTTGCAGCTTGCCGGGCAAGCACTGATTGCGCTTGATGTCTTCTTCACCCGCCGCGTCCAGCCACAAGGCAACCTGCCGTTCCGTCATCACCCAGCCGGGAGAAACCGTATTGACACGAATATTGTGCGGTCCGAGATCGCGCGCCAGGCCGCGCGTGAGACCGACCACTGCCGCCTTCGCTGTCGTGTACACCGGATAGCCGCCGTTGGACAGATGCCAGCTGATGGAGCTGAGGTTGATGATCGAACCGCCCCCCTTTTTCTGCATGCCGGGCGCGACCGCCTGGCAGGTGAAAAACATGGGCCGCTGGTTGATGGCGATGCGGTCATTCCAATAATCCACGGTGACATCCTGCCATTGATGACGCTGGTCGTTGGCGGCATTGTTGACCAGCACATCGAAATCGCCCAGTTCCTGCGCCATGGCTTGCATGGTGGCTTGCAGGGCCGGGATGTCGCGGATGTCGCAATGACGGAACAAGGGCTTGGCCAGACCTGCATCGGCCAGTCGCTGGCATAGTGCTTCACTGGCGGCCGTCTCGATATCGACGAAAGCCACGCGCGCGCCCTGTTCTGCAAAGGCGCTGACAATCGCTTCACCGATGCCGCTGCCGCCGCCGGTGACGAATACAACCTTATCTTTCAAGCTGGGGAAATGCGCCAGCTTATCGCTTCCAACATTCTTTACCGCCGACATGTCTGCTCCTGTGTGATGCGGATAGATCCGCTTATTTCTTCAACTGTCCGTTAATGCGCTGCCAGATTGCCAGCGGATTGCCATCTTGTATCGCCGCCGGCAACAGCGATTGCGGCAGGTTCTGGTAGGACACCGGCCGCAGGAAGCGCTGGATCGCGGCAGTGCCGACCGAGCTGCTGCGGCTGTCCGAGGTGGCCGGGAAAGGGCCGCCATGCACCATCGAATAGGAAACTTCGACGCCGGTGGGGAAACCGTTGGCGAGAATGCGCCCGACCTTGCGTTCCAAGACCGGCAGCAGATCGCCCACCGCGCCATGATCGCCGTCGCTCATCTGCAGGGTCGCAGTCAGCTGCCCCTCCAGCCGTTCGGCGACCTCATGCATCTGCGCCGCGTCCTTGCAAGCGATCAGCAAGGATGCCGGACCGAACACTTCTTCCGACAATTGCGGATCGGCCAGGAAATCCTCGGCGCTGGCGGCGAACAAGGCCGGCACGCCCTTGCCGCCAGCCTCGCCGGCAATGCCGCGGCTCAGCTGGCGCGCGCGCGGATTACCGGCGAGACGGCCGACGCCCTGTTCATAGGCACGCTGGATTCCCGCCGTCAGCATGGTGCCGGCGTGGCGCTGCGCCAGCTGCTCGGCCGCGGTCGCACTGAAACGTTCCAGATCCGGTCCCGCCAGTGCCAGCACCAGTCCGGGATTGGTGCAGAACTGGCCGACCCCGAGCAACAGCGAGTCGACAAAACCGGCGGCAAGCGCCTCGGCTTTTTCCGCCAGCGCGTGCGGCAACAGGAAGACCGGATTGATGCTGCTCATTTCCGCATACACCGGAATCGGCTGCGGACGTGCGGCGGCGACTGCCATCAACGCCAGTCCGCCCTGGCGCGAGCCGGTAAAACCGACTGCCTGGATCGCCGCATGGCGCACCAGTTCTGCGCCAAGCTGGTTGCCGGTCCCGGTCAGCAGCGAGAACACGCCTTCCGGCAAACCGGCCTCGGCCACCGCGCGCTGAATCGCCCTGCCCACCAGTTCCGAAGTACCGGGATGGGCCGGATGCGCCTTGACCACCACCGGGCAGCCCGCCGCCAGCGCCGCCGCGGTATCGCCGCCGGCCACCGAGAACGCCAGGGGGAAATTGCTGGCGCCGAATACCGCTACCGGCCCCAGCGCGATCATGCGCAGACGCAGGTCGACACGCGGCAATGGTTGGCGCTCCGGCATCGCGGGATCGATGCGCGCATCCTGCCATGAGCCTTCGCGCAGCACTTCCGCAAACAGCCTGAGCTGGCCGACGGTGCGGCCGCGTTCGCCTTCCAGCCTTGCCCTGGGCAGGCCGCTTTCCTGCATGGCGCGTTCGATCAGCTGGTCGCCCAGCGCGACGATATTAAGCGCGATGTTTTCCAGGAAGCGTGCGCGCGTTTCCGTATCGGTGGCGCGGTAAGGATCGAAAGCGATGCGCGCCAGTTCGCAGGCACAGTCTATTTCGGCTTTGCCGGCGGTATGGAAAGCCGGTTCAAGATCCTTGCCGGTGGTAGGATCGAAAGCGAAGAAGTCCGCGCCGGCGCCTTTGATGCTGGAGGCGCCGATCAGCGACTCGCCTGTGATATGCATGCTTTTCCCGGAATGTAAGTCGATAATTTATAGCTGATGAATCTGCGGCGCCGGCACCGTCTCCAGCGCCAGCCTGTTACGCAGGGGTGGCCCGAAAGCAGCGACATCGATTTCAAAGGTTTCACCCGGCGCCACCTGGATGCCGTCGGAACAGCTCAGAGTGGCGGTGCCGAAGAAATGGATGTGCACATCGCCCGGACGGCGGAACAGCGGATACTTGAAATGATGGTATTCCAGGTTGGCGACCGTATGCGACATATTGTCCTCGCCGCTGACGAAAGGCTTTTCCCAGCGCACAGCGCCATGGCTATCGCGGATGCGCGACATGCCGGCCACATGTGGCGGCAAATCACCCACCAGCAACGCCGGCCCGACGGCGCACACGCGCAGCTTGGAATGGGCCAGGTACAAATAATTCTGCCGCTCGGTGACGTGATCGGAAAACTCGTTGCCGATCGCAAAGCCAAGCCGGTATGGCGCACCGTCCGGACCGATCACATACAAGGCGGCGATCTCAGGCTCTTCGCCGCCATCCAGCGCAAACTGCGGCATGCCCAAGGGCTGCTCGGCGGCACGCACGATGCTGCCGTCGCCCTTGTAGAACCATTCAGGCTGGACGCCGGTCTGCCCGGCCGGCGGCTTGCCGCCTTCCAGTCCCATGCGGAACATCTTCATGCTGTCGGTGAGGGTATCGACATCGCTGATTTTCTTGTGCATGGCGTCGCGGCCGTCGGCGCTGCCGAGGTGCGTGAGACCGGTGCCGGTGACGTAGCAATGCGCGCTGTCGCCATGGTCGAGCGGCGCCAGCAGGCCTCCGGCTTGCGCTACCGTGGTGTAGTCCAGCACAGTAGCGCCCAGCGCGGCATCGGCCAGCTGTTTGAGCGTGCTGTGGGCGGCTATCGCCGCCTGCGCCAGGTTGTAAGTCGAGGTATAGCCTTCGATTACACGGATCTTCCGGCCTTCGTCTTCCAGCACTCCGATGCGGCGCTGGCCATCAGCCTGCTTGAATTGAACCAACAACATGTACTTCTCCAGTGTGTAGGGTGGGCCCGCTTTTGTGCCCACGCTGTTTTGCTATCCGCGTGGGCACAAAAGCGGGCCCACCCTACAATTGCAATTAGTGAGAATGCTTGGGGACTGCCGAGCCGCGACAGCCCACCAGAAAATCGAAATCGCAGCCTTCGTCGGCCTGCAGCACCCGGTCTATGTAGAGACGCTGATAGCCGCTGTGGGCAGTCACCGTTTCCGCATTGACGGCGGCGCGCGCAACCTGGCGCTGCGCCATTTCCGCATCGCTGATATCCAGGTGCAGGCGTCCGGCTTCGCAATCCAGCTCGATCCAGTCGCCGTCTTCGACAATCCCCAGCGGGCCGCCGGCAGCAGCCTCCGGCGCCACGTGCAGGACCACCGTGCCATAGGCGGTGCCGCTCATGCGGGCATCGGAGATGCGCACCATGTCCTTGATCCCTTGCGCCAGCAGCTTCGGCGGCAAACCCATGTTGCCGACTTCCGCCATGCCGGGATAGCCTTTCGGGCCACAGTTCTTCATGACCAGCACTGAACTGGCATCGACCTCCAGTTCCGGATCGTTGATGCGCTTCTTGTAGTGGTCGAAATCCTCGAACACCACGGCCTTGCCGCGATGCTTCATCAGCTCCGGCGTAGCCGCCGATGGCTTGAGCACGGCGCCGCGCGGCGCCAGGTTGCCGCGCAGGATGCAGATGCCGCCGTCGGCGATCAACGGCTTGTCGATCACGCGTATCACCTCGTCGTTGTAGATAGGCGCATCCTGGTTGTTTTCCCACAGCGTCTTGCCGTTCACCGTCAGCGCATCCTTGTGCGGCAGCAGGTCCGCTTCGCCGAGACGGCGCAAGACGCCCGGCAAGCCGCCGGCATAATAGAATTCTTCCATCAGGAAGCGGCCGGAGGGCTGCAGGTCGACCAGGGTCGGCGTGCCGCGGCCGATGCGGGTCCAGTCTTCCAGTTCCAGCGGCACGCCGATGCGGGCGGCAATGGCTTTCAGATGGATCACGGCATTGGTCGAACCGCCGATCGCGGCATTCACGCGGATGGCGTTTTCAAACGCTTCGCGTGTGAGGATTTTGGACAGGCGCAAGTCTTCCCATACCATGTCGACGATGCGCATGCCGGACATGTGCGCCAGCACATAGCGGCGCGCATCGACCGCCGGGATAGCGGCGTTATGCGGCAGCGATGTGCCCAGCGCCTCGGCCATGCAGGCCATGGTGGAAGCCGTGCCCATGGTGTTGCAGGTACCGGCCGAACGCGACATGCCGGATTCGGCCGCCAGGAATTGATGCATGCTGATCTGGCCGCCTTTGACCGCTTCGCTCAGCTGCCAGACGGCGGTGCCGGAACCCAGGTCCTTGCCTTCGTGCTTGCCGTTCAACATCGGGCCACCGGTCACCACGATCGCCGGCACATCGCAACTGGCCGCGCCCATCAGCAAGGCCGGCGTAGTCTTGTCGCAGCCGACCAGCAGCACCACCGCATCCATCGGATTGCCGCGTATCGATTCTTCCACATCCATGCTGGCCAGGTTGCGCGTCAGCATGGCGGTCGGGCGCAGGTTCGACTCGCCGTTGGAAAATACCGGGAATTCGACCGGGAAGCCGCCGGCTTCGGAAATGCCGCGCTTGACGTGCTCGGCGATCTTGCGGAAGTGAGCGTTGCAAGGCGTCAGTTCGGACCAGGTGTTGCAGATGCCGATGATCGGCTTGCCCTGGAATTCATGATCCGGAATGCCCTGGTTCTTCATCCAGCTGCGGTACATCATGCCGTTCTTGTCGTTGGTGCCGAACCAGCCGGCCGAGCGCAGCGGGCGTTTTTTATCGAATGTCATCTGTGGCTTCCTCGTGAAATGCGCTTATTTGTTCTTGTTGTAGACGTCGACAAACACCGCCGCCAGCAACACCAGGCCCTTGATCACCTGCTGGTAATCGATGCCGATGCCCATGATCGACATGCCGTTGTTCATCACGCCCATGACGAAAGCGCCGATCACCGCGCCCATGACCTTGCCGACGCCGCCGGAAGCCGAAGCGCCGCCGATGAAACAGGCCGCGATCACGTCCAGCTCGAAGCCGGTGCCGGCCTTGGGCGTGGCGGTATTCAGGCGCGCCGCGAAAATCAGGCCGGCCAGCGCCGCCAGCATGCCCATGTTGATGAAGGTATAGAACGACACCCTGGAAGTCTTGATGCCGGACAGCTTGGCCGCCTTCTCGTTGCCGCCGACCGCGTAGATGCGGCGGCCGATAGTGGTGCGGTTGGCGACGAAGGTGTACACCACCATCAGCAGGAACATGATGATCAGCACGTTCGGCATGCCTTTGTAGGAGGCCAGCAGATAGCTGAAGAAAATGATGACGCCGGCGAAAATGGCGTTCTTCAGGATGAAGAACAGGTAAGGCTCATCTTCCATGCCGTGCTTGCTTTGCTTGGCGCGTGCACGCACCTTGACCACGATCATGATGGCCGCCACCACCACGCCGACCAGCAAGGACGTGATGCGTATATCGGCGGCGTTGAACAGATCGGGAATGAAACCCGAGCTCAGCATCTGGAAGTCGTCCGGGAAGGGACCGATCGATTGTCCTTGTAACAGGGCCAGCGTGAGGCCCTTGAACACCAGCATGCCGGCCAGCGTGACGATGAAGGACGGGATCTTGAAAAACGCTACCCAATAGCCCTGCGCCGCGCCGATTACGCCGCCGGCCAGGATGCACAGGATGCTGGCGAGGACGAAGTTGACATGCAGGTTGACGATCAGCACCGCCGCCAGCGCGCCGATGAAACCGACTACCGATCCCACCGACAGGTCAATATGGCCGGCGACGATCACCATCAGCATGCCGAGCGCCATGATGACGATGTAGCTGTTCTGCAGCACCAGGTTGGTCAGGTTGAGCGGCTCCATCAGGGTGCCGTTGGTCATGTACTGGAAAAACGCCATGATCGCGATCAGCGACATCAGCATGCCGTATTCGCGCATATTATTTTTCAGGAAGCCGGCATACTCTTTCTTGTCCAGCGCGGGCTGGGGCTGGGCCCGGTTTTCACTGGCTGCCGGTGCGACGATATCGTTGTTCATTTCAGTTGTCTCCATCATTCTTTACATTCCTTACTATCGCGCGCATGATTTTTTCCTGCGACGCTTCCGCTGCCGTCAGCTCGCCGACGAAACTGCCTTCGTTCATGACGTAGACGCGGTCGCACATGCCGAGCAGTTCCGGCATTTCCGACGAAATCATGACGATGCATTTACCTTCGCTGGCCAGCTGGCTGATGATGGTGTAGATCTCGTACTTGGCGCCGACGTCGATGCCGCGCGTCGGCTCATCCAGGATCAGCACATCCGGGTTGGAAAACAGCCACTTGCTGAGGACCACTTTCTGCTGGTTGCCACCGGACAGATTGAGCACTTTCTGGAACACGTTGGAACAGCGGATCTTCAGCTGGCGGCGGTAGTCCGCGGCCACCGAATATTCGCGCCCTTCGTCGATCACGCTCTTGTCCGAGACGCCGTTCAGGTTGGCCAGCGAAATGTTCTTCTTGATGTCCTGGTCGAGGATCAGGCCATAGCCCTTGCGGTCTTCGGTGACATAGGCGATGCCGTTGTCGATGGCTTTCTGCACCGTGCTGACATCGATTTCCTTGCCACGCAAGAAAACCTTGCCGCTGATCCGCTGGCCGTAGGCGCGGCCGAAAATGCTCATCGCCAGCTCGGTGCGGCCGGCGCCCATGAGGCCGGCGATACCGACGATTTCACCCTTCCTGACATGGAAATCGACGCCCTTGATCACTTGCCGTTCCGGATGGATGGGGTGATGCACGCGCCATTGCTTGACCTCGAAGATAGTCTCGCCTATCTGCGGATTGCGCTTGGGATAGCGATCGGCCATCTCGCGGCCGACCATGTTCTGGATAATGCGGTCTTCGCTGATCACTTCCTTGTGGCAGTCGAGCGTATCGACGGTGCTGCCGTCGCGCAGGATGGTGATCGAATCGGCGACCTTGGAAATTTCGTTGAGCTTGTGCGAAATCAGGATCGAGGAAATGCCCTGCGCCTTGAGTTCCAGCAGCAGATCCAGCAAGGCGTCGCTGTCGCTTTCGTTGAGGCTGGCGGTAGGCTCATCCAGGATCAGCAGCTTGACTTGCTTGGAGAGCGCCTTGGCGATTTCAATCAGTTGCTGCTTGCCGACGCCGAGGTTGGTGATCAGGGCGCTGGGAGATTCCTTGAGGCCGACTTTCGCCAGCAGCTCCTTGGTCTTGGCGTAGGATACTTCCCAGTCGATCACGCCATGGCTGGCCTGCTCATTGCCAAGGAAGATGTTCTCGGTGATGGACAGCAGGGGCACCAGCGCCAGTTCCTGATGGATGATGATGATGCCGCATTCTTCGCTGTCGGCGATGCCTTCGAATTGTCTGGTCTGGCCTTGATAGTGGATATCGCCGGTGTAAGAACCATGCGGATAGACCCCGCTCAGCACTTTCATCAAGGTCGATTTGCCGGCGCCGTTTTCGCCGACCACGGCGTGGATCTCTCCGCTGCGTACCACCAGGTTGACATTGTCTAATGCTTTGACTCCCGGGAATGTCTTCCCGATCCCGCGCATTTCCAGGATAGTTTCCATCTGTGTTACCTCACTTGCGGGAAACTCTGTCAGCCGGCTGCGCTGCTAGCCGAGTCTCCCTTACCTGATACCCGCCGACGACAGCGGCGCCGGCGCCTGACAAACGGACCTTGCAACGAGACGCTGCAAGGTCCGGCCAAACAAGATCTCATCGCTTTGAAGCGACGGCTTCGATTCTTATTTGATCTGGCTTTCAGTGTAATAACCGCTGCCGATCAACACCGGCTTCCAGTTGGAAGCATCGACGCTGACTGGCTTCAGCAGGTAGGAAGGGACTACCTTGACGCCGTTGTTGTAGGTCTTGGTATCGTTGACGGCCGGGGTTTTCCCGCTCAGCTCTGCATCGACCATGCCCGCTGTCACCTTGGCCAGTTCACGCGTGTCCTTGAACACGGTCTGGCGCTGCTCGCCGCGCAGGATCGATTTCACCGAAGGAATCTCGGCGTCCTGGCCGGTCACGATCGGCATCGGTTGCTTGGGCGTGCCGTAGCCGACGCCTTTGAGCGAGGACAGGATGCCGATGCTGATGCCGTCATATGGCGACAATACAGCGTCCACGTGGGCGTTGCCGTAGTAGGCGCTGAGCAGGTTATCCATGCGCGCCTGGGCTACCGCGCCATCCCAGCGCAAGGTCGAGACCTTGTCCATGCCGGTCTGCTTGCTGCGCACCACCAGCTTGCCCTTGTCGATGTAAGGCTGCAGCACCGACATCGCGCCGTTGTAGAAGAAGAAGGCATTGTTGTCGTCGGCCGAACCGCCGAACAGTTCGATATTGAACGGGCCCTTGCCGCTCTTCAGGTCGAGCGCCTTTTCAATATAGCTGGCTTGCAGCACGCCGACCTGGAAGTTGTCGAAGGTCGCGTAGTAATCGACGTTCTTGGAATTGCGGATCAGGCGGTCATAAGCGATGATCTTGACGCCCTTGTCGGCGGCCTTTTGCAAGGCGTTGGTCAGCGTGGTGCCGTCGATCGCCGCGATCACCAGGACTTTGACGCCCTTGGTCACCATGTTTTCAATCTGCGCCAGCTGGTTAGGAATATCGTCCTCGGCGTATTGCAGGTCGGTCTTGTAACCCTTTTCCTTGAACACCTTGACCATATTGTCGCCATCGGCGATCCAGCGCGCCGAGGATTTGGTCGGCATCGAGATACCGATCAGGCCCTTGTCCTGCGCGCTGGCGTGGGTCACCAGGCCGAACATGCCTATCATCAATCCAACAATCGTCGTTTTAATCATTTTCACAGCTTGTCTCCTTGAGTTATTTTGATTTTCTGTCAGAACATGGTGAAGCGACTGCTACTGCATGGTGGGTCCGGTTTGCGCGGGAAGCTGTGCTGGCAAGACATCATATTTTCCAAACAGCAATTCCGAAACTGTCAATATAGACCTTTCCTGATGGATTTCCTCGCTATCTTACGAACATCACCGATATCAAACAAATGAATTTTTTCCTTATTTCGATATCTATTTAGATATTACTACATGGAAAATAAGTTGTCTCCGGATGCCCTTGCAAAGCCGTTCCCAAGAGAACAAATACCGAAGCCAGTGTAAAAACACTTGGCGGGTCTTACTAATCACTTTTTTATTGGAATCGATATCCGTATTGATATCAGTAGCGTGAAGAATTTTTGAGTAGCGCGGCCAGCATGCGTTTCAAGGCGAAACGCTCGCCCCAGCCGGAGGCAATCTCCAGCCGGCCCCGGGAAGAAATCTGAAAAAGGAAGGAAGATCCCTAGTGTCGCGTCCTGCCTCATCTGTCGGTATATCGCGCCGGCCTTGACCCGTAGCGCTAGGCGTGCCGAGGAGACATAGCGGGGCTATGGCGACGAGGCGCAACGACGCGATACGGGTCAAGGACCAGCGAGATGCCGACAGATGAGGCAGGACACGACACTAGGCACTCAAGACCAGCCCCGGCAAAAAGCCAGGAACTGCATCAGCCGCAGCGACAGGATCTTGTGCTTGCTGTGGATCAGGTAAAAATGCCGATGCAAGCGCGGCAGCGAAGTCTTCAATTCCACCAGCCGCCCGCTTTGCAGGAAATCGGCCACTACGGCATGCGACAGGCAGCTGATGCCGAGACCGGCCGCGGTTGCATGCTTGATCGCTTCCGAATTGCCGAACTCATAGCTTTGCTGCAGATAATGCAGGTGCGGCAGCAAGGCTTGCTCGACCGCTTCGCGCGTGCCGGAACCCGGTTCCCGCAACAGCCACTCCGCCGCGCGCAACTGCGCCACGCCCAGTTTCTTGTCGCCGGCGGCCAGGGCATGCTGGGGCGAAGCCACGATCAGCAACTCATCGACCATCCACGGCTCCACCTGCAAGTCGGCGGCATGGCTGGGGCCTTCGATGAGGCCGACGTCGACCTCGAAATTCACCACGGCGGCGACGATGTCGGCCGTGTTGGCGATCGTCACCCGCACCTGCAGTTCGCTGTGCTGATTGCGGTAGGACGCGATCAGCGACGGCAGCAGGTAGCTGCCGATGGTGGTGCTGGAACCGATCTGCAGGCCGCCGCCCTGCGCCATGCCCGGCATCAGGAACTGCTGCTCGATAGTCTTGGCGCCATCCACCACTTGCGCCGCTTGCGGCAGCAGCAGGCGACCGTTGTCGTTCAAGATCAGACGTTTGCCGATGCGATCGAACAAACGGCAGTCGAGCAGGTTTTCCAGCTCGTTGAGGGCGGCGCTGGTGGCTGACTGCGACAAGGCGACCTGATCGGCCGCCGCCGTGGTGCTGCCGGACTGGGCCACGGCCAGGAATATCTGCAATTGGCGGATGGTGAGACGCATCTTGGGTGACCTTGGTAGTGGCGAGAGAACGAGAAATTGCAGAACGAATCACAATCTACCTGCAAAACAGGTTGATTATACAAAATTAATCCGTTTTTCTTTTAAATTGCGGCTCGGTATAGTGGTTTCCATGGCAGCACACGCTGCATCAAGATCGGAACCCATAGTGAGCACCTCGACCCTGGCAAGCACAGCCCCAACCTCCAAGACCCAAACACCACGCCTCCTGGCTGGCCTGCTGCTCAGCGCAGCCATTGCCGCCGCAGCCACTGCCGCCGCCAGGATCACCTGGCTGCAGGCGCACGGCTTCAGCGCCCTGACGCTGGCGATCGTGATCGGCATGCTGGTCGGCAACCTGGGCTACCGGCATATCGCCCCGGCCTGCGCCCCCGGCGTGAATTTTTCCAAGCAAAACCTGCTGCGGCTGGGCATCATCCTGTACGGCTTCCGCCTGACCTTCCAGGATATCGGCCATGTAGGCATCAGCGGCGTACTGATCGATGCGCTGGTGCTGTGCTCCACCTTCGGCATGGCGCTGCTGCTCGGCACCCGCCTGTTCAAGCTGGACCGCAATACCGCCATGCTGATCGGCGCCGGCAGCTCGATCTGCGGCGCGGCGGCAGTGATGGCGACCGAGCCGGTGCTGCGCGCCCAGCCGGCGCAAGTGACGGTGGCGGTGGCGACGGTGGTGGTGTTCGGCTCGCTGGCAATATTCTTGTACCCACTGCTGTATCAGTTGAACCTGCATTGGCAGTTCCTGGCGGCTTCGCCGCTGGCTTACGGCATCTTCACCGGCTCGACCGTACATGAAGTGGCCCAAGTGGTGGCGGCTGCGCGCGCGGTCAGCCCGGATGCCGCCAATACCGCGGTGATCGCCAAGATGGTGCGGGTGATGATGCTGGCGCCGTTCCTGATGCTGCTGTCGGCTTATGTGGCGAAGAAATCGGCGGGGTCGGAGAAAGCCGGCAGCACCAGGCAAGCTGGCCGCCTGGCGATTCCATGGTTTGCCTTCGGTTTTGTCGCGGTAGTGGCGCTCAACTCGCTGGCGGCGCTGCCGACCGCACTGGTGGCGCACGTCAACGATGCCGACAATGTGCTGCTGGCGATGGCGATGGCAGCGCTGGGCATTTCTACCCATTTTTCCTCGATACGCACGGCCGGCATCAAGCCGCTGCTGTTCGCCGCCTGCCTGTTCGGCTGGCTGATCGTCGGCGGCGCGGTGATCAATAATGTGGTGCTGCGTTTGTTTGCCTGATCTGCAGCTTCGTTTCACGCAATAAAACCTGGGCGGCCCGGCATGGAATACCTTGCTGCGGGCCGCTTAGGCCAGGTCAGGCAGCCGCAGGCAAGGATGCCATGTCAATCACGAAGCGATACTTGACGTCGCTCTTCAGCATCCGTTCGTAAGCCTGGTTGATATCCTGGATGGCGATCAATTCGATATCCGAGACGATGCCGTGTTCGGCGCAGAAATCCAGCATTTCCTGGGTTTCCTTGATGCCGCCTATCAGCGAGCCGGCCAGCGTGCGGCGCTTCATGATCAGGTTGAACACATTGGGCGAAGGATGCGCTTCCGCCGGCGCCCCCACCAGCGTCATGGCGCCGTCGCGTTTCAGCAGATTCAGGAAGGCGTCCAGGTTATGCGGCGCCGCCACGGTATTCAAGATGAAATCGAAACTGTTGGCATGCTGCGCCATCTGCGCGGCATCCTTGGAAATCACGACTTCGTCGGCGCCGAGCCGCAAGGCGTCTTCGGTCTTCCCTGGCGAGGTGGTAAACAACACCACGTGCGCGCCCATCGCATGGGCGATCTTGACGCCCATGTGGCCGAGCCCGCCCAGTCCGACGATGCCGACCTTGTGACCCTTGCTGACGTTCCAGTGGCGCAGCGGCGAATAAGTGGTGATGCCGGCGCACAGCAGCGGCGCCACTGCTGCCAGGTTGAGCTTGTCCGAGACATGCAGGACGAATTTCTGGTCGACCACGATATTGCTGGCATAGCCGCCATAAGTGACGCCGCCGCTGTGCTTGTCGTCGGCATTGTAGGTGCCGGTGAAACCGTTTTCGCAATATTGCTCCAAGCCCTCGGCGCAGCTCGGACAATGCTGGCAGGAATCCACCATGCAGCCGACGCCGGCCAGGTCGCCCGCCTTGAATTTTTTTACCTGGGCGCCGACCGCGACCACCCGGCCGACGATTTCATGGCCGGGCACTGTCGGATAGACGGTGTTGTGCCATTCATTACGCGCGGTGTGCAGATCGGAGTGGCAGACGCCGCAAAACAGGATCTCGATCTGTACATCGTCGGGACCCGGCGAGCGACGCTCAAAGGCGAATTGCGCCAGCGGCGCGTGTGCATTATGTGCGGCATACCCTGAAGCTTTCAGCATGACATTTCCTTTTTGATATATGGAACGACAAACCCCGGGAGCCTGGAAATCACGACGCAGGCGCGCCATGCGCCATCTTAGCCCCGCCGGCAACGCTTTGCAGGCTAGCGCCGCTTTTCCGACGGCGGCCACCGGTCGCAGCGACGAACTATCACTATACGCTAACGCAAATAATTCATATCCTTAGTCACAAATGTCATAAACCACTGTCAAAAAACAACATAAACATGCAACGTCGATTAAATTGAAAATATTTTTCAAAAAACAAGTGCATTTTTTTTATGGAAAGGTAATATCTAGCCCGTTCAGCTAGTAACAGTTAGTAACAATAGTAACTAATTGTTGCGCGGTACCCTACGCCGGACACCAGGATAAATTACTTATAAATATCAAAGGGAAGAAATGAAAAAGACCGTATTCGCACTAGCCGCTCTCGGCCTGATCGGCGCTAATGCACACGCTCAAAGCAATGTCACCATCTACGGCGTGGTCGATGCCAGCCTGACGTACACCAGCAAGGTCGGCCCGAAGAACGATAGCCGCTTCAGCGTCGACTCCGGCGACCTGTCCACTTCGCGCATCGGCTTCAAGGGCGTGGAAGACCTGGGCGGCGGCCTGAAAGCGATTTTCCACCTGGAAAACGGCTTCAATGCGGATGACGGCTCATTCGGCACAGCCAACACCCTGTTCGACCGCAAGTCGGTGGTCGGCCTGTCGGGCGCGTTCGGCACCGTCACCATCGGCCGCCAGACTGACTTCCTGGAAGACATCGGCAACAAGTACACCTCAGTGCAGACTTTCGGCGGCAACGGCGTCAAAGGCGGCCACTTCAACAACCTGGACCGCGTCTCCGGCGCCCGCACCAACAATTCGATCCGCTACGACAGCAGCAACCTGAGCGGTTTCACCGGCAGCCTGTTCTATGGCTTCGGCGAAGTGGCCGGCCAGACTTCGGCAGGCCAGGCATTCGGCCTCGGCGGCAACTATGCCAACGGCCCGTTCGGCATCGGCCTGGCTTACTTCCAGACCAAGCTGGCGGCTGATGCCTTGCCAACCAAGGCTGGCGATACCGATCTCAAGACCTTCACCCTGGGCGCCAGCTACCAAGCCGGCCCGGCCAAGATCTACGGCGCCTGGTCGCAGGCCAAGCGTCCATTGGCGACGGCCGTGGCCAGCACCGGCCTGGTCAACATCACCACGGCGACCAAAGCCAACATCTTCGATCTGGGCGTGGATTACGCTCTGTCGGGCAATCTGCACCTGCTGGCTAGCGTGATCCATGACCGCGCCGACATCAGCCGCAAGACTACCGGCTCGACCAAGGGCAAGACTACCCAGCTCAACCTGGGCGTCGACTACTTCCTGTCCAAGCGCACCGACCTGTACGCCATGTACAGCAACCAGCGCGCCAACGACGTCAACAACCCAGGCGTGATCAACGGCGCATACAGCAGCGCGCCGGCGGACGATAGCAGCCAGAACGTCTTGCGCGTCGGCCTGCGCCACAAGTTCTGATGTAATACCAGGATAGTCGGCAGCAAAAAGCGAGGGAAACATGGTTTCCCTCGCTTTTTTTACGCCGCAAGAAAAGCTTAGAAGGCCAGTGTCTTGACGCCGTCAGGCGTACCCAGCAGACAGACATCCGCGCCCTGCTGCGCGAACAGGCCGACCGTCACCACGCCGGTGATCTGGTTGATTTGCCGTTCCAGTTCGACCGGGTCGGTGATCTTCAGGTCGAACATGTCGATGATCACGTTGCCATTGTCGGTAATCAGCGGAATCCCATCCTTGAAACGCAGGCGCGGCTCACCACCCAGCTTGACCAGCTTGCGCGCCACCACGGCCTGCGCCATCGGAATCACCTCGATCGGCAGCGGAAACTTGCCCAGCACCTTGACCAGCTTGGAGCCGTCGGCGATGCAAATGAATTTCTCGGCCACCGAGGCTACGATTTTTTCCCGTGTCAGCGCCGCGCCGCCGCCCTTGATCATCGCGCCTTCAGCCGTGATTTCATCGGCGCCGTCGACATACACCGGCATGGTGGCGACCTGGTTCAGGTCGTACACCTCGATATCATGCGCACGCAGGCGGGCGGCAGTCGCTTCGGAGGAAGCCACCGCGCCCTTGATGCGGTGCTTGATCTTGGCCAGCTCGTCGATGAAGAAATTGGCGGTAGAGCCCGTGCCGACGCCGACAATCTGGCCGTCCACCACGTATTTGATTGCTTCGCGGGCAACAGCTTGCTTGAGTTGATCCTGGGTCATGGCAGTCATGGCAATGTCTTGAAAGAGATAAAAGCGTTATTTTAACCAATCGCTGGCCGATAACCCTAAATCAATCACCCATGCCAGATCGTCAGTGTTTTTCGTCCGGCTGCTGTTCCAGGGTTTCGCGCAAGGCGATCTGCAGCTTGGAATGCAGTTTGACGAAGCGCTGCCACAGCACCAATACCAGCACGGCGGCGCCCACCAGCACCAGGATCAGCAGATTGGTCGGCGGCAGGATGCGGCTGCTGAGCGCGGTAATCATCAGCATGATGCCGACGATAGAAACCACCGGAATGACTTCCGCGATCACGCGCCGTACCGCATGGTTATATGAGCCGGCCCATTCGGGCTTGACGCTGATTTCGGCCAGCAGCATGCTCAGCGCATGCAACTTGCGGTAGGTGGCGATCAGGAATGGCAGCGACAGCAGCAGCGCCCCACCCCATACGATCGCGTCCTGCACCTGCGGATCCGCGACCCAGGCCGCCATGCTCTCGCCCAGTACGTGGGCAAAATAGCCGCCGATGATGAAGATCGCCGCCACCAGCGCCAGGTTCACCACCACCTGCAGCAGGATGCGGCGGATGATGCGCGACAGCTCGGCGCGGTCGCCCTGCGGCTGCAGGCTGGCGAGCCAGGTCGAATACATGCCGAACACCGCCGACAGTTTATCCGGCATGGATTTCGCCAGCCGGCTGGAGAGCGGATCGGCCAGCTTGATCAGGTAGGGAGTAAGCAAGGTGGTCACCGCTGACACCGCCACCACGGTCGGATACAGGAAATCGCTGGTGACTTTCAGGCTGACGCCAAGCGCCGCGATGATAAAAGAGAATTCGCCGATCTGCGACAGCCCCATGCCGACCCGCATCGAGGTGCGGCCATCCTGGCCGGACAGGAAAGTCGCCAGGCCGCAGCTGACCACCTTGCCCAGCACCACCGCAAGCGTGATGACGGCAATCGGCAGCCAGTACTGCGCCAGGATGGAAGGATTGAACAACAGGCCGATGGCGACGAAAAAGATGGCGCTGAACATGTCGCGCACCGGCTCGATCAAGCGCTCGATCTGGTGCAGGTGGCGCGATTCAGCCATCACCGCGCCGATCAGGAAAGCGCCCAGCGCCACGCTGTACTCCATTTTCATGACCAGCAGGCAGAAGCCGAAACAGAGGCCGAGCACCGTCACCAGCAGCATTTCCTTGCTCTTGAATTTAGCCACGTAGTCGAGCAGGCGCGGCACGATCAGGATGCCGGCCACCAGCGACACGATCATGAACAAGACCAGCTTGCCGATCGTGGTGATGGCGTCGCCGGCATCCACCGAGCCGCTGGTCGCCACGCCCGAGAGCAAGGCGATCATGCCGATCGCCAGCACATCTTCGACGATCAGGATGCCAAAAATCAGCTGCGCGAACTTCTCGCGCTTCATGCCCAGTTCATTGAGCGCCTTGACGATGATGGTGGTGGAGGATACCGACAGCATGGCGCCAAGGAACACTGCATCCATCTGCTTCCAGCCGAAATAGATGCCAATTTCATAGCCGACCCACAGCATCAGCGTAATCTCCGCCAGCGCCGCCACAAACGCGGTGGCGCCGACCTTGGCCAGCTTCTTCAGGCTGAATTCCAGCCCCAGCGAAAACAGCAGGAAGATCACCCCCAGTTCGGCCAGGATCTGGATCGTGCGCTCATCGGTGATCAGCGAGAACGGCGGCGTGTGCGGACCGATGATGACGCCGGCGACGATATAGCCGAGCACGACCGGCTGCTTGAAACGGTTGAACAGCACCGTGACGACGCCGGCGATCAGCATGATGACGGCAAGATCCTGGATGAAGGTTTCTACTGCATGGTGCATGGGCAAGCTTTCCGAATAGAAGTAAGCGGCTATTGGGGAGGCGCACGAACAGGAGCGGCGCAGGCAGCGCCGCCATGCAAGGCAGTGATGGGTACTAGCAATGGCTACGACAGCAGCAAGGCCGGCAATGCACCGGCCTTGGTTTAATTGCAATTATAACTGCTATCAAATATTTATTTTTGATAGCTTAGTGATTTTTCTGCGGCGATGCGCGCTTGGTAGGGTGGACACTTCTTTGTGCCCACGTGGACCCGCAATGACCAGGGTTCACGCGTGGGCACGATGTGCCCACCCTACGCCGTTCAATCGTCGTGATTCGGATCCAGTTCCGGGAACAGTACTTCGGTAAAGCCGAACTGGGTGAAATCCTTGATGCGCATCGGATACAGGATGCCGTTCAGGTGATCGCATTCATGCTGCACCACGCGTGCATGGAAGCCGTCGACGTCGCGGCTGATGCGCGCGCCCGACTGGTCGAAACCTTCATAATGCAGCTGGGTCCAGCGCGGCACCACGCCACGCATGCCGGGCACCGACAAACAGCCTTCCCAGCCATCTTCCAGCTCTTCCGACAAGGGACGCAGGAGCGGATTGATCAAGACCGTCTCCGGCACCGCCGGCGCATCCGGATAGCGGACGTTGTTCTTGAAGCCGAAAATCACCAGCTGCAGATTGACGCCGATCTGTGGCGCCGCCAGGCCGGCGCCGTTGACCGCATGCATGGTTTCAAACATGTCGGCAATCAGGCTTTCCAGCTCCGGCGTGCCGAACGCTGTCACCGGCTCGGCTTGCCGCAGCAGGCGCGCATCGCCCATTTTCAGGATTTCGCGAACGGTCATGATCTGCTCTTCGGTGTGATTACTTGAACTGTTTCAGGTACTCGGCAAACTCGGCGCCGGTTTCAGGATGCTTCAGGCCCATCGCCAGGGTCGCTTTCAGGTAACCCAGTTTGGAACCGCAATCGTAACGCTGGCCCGCATAGCGGTAGGCCAGCACACGCTCGGTCTTCATCAACTCGGCGATGCCGTCGGTCAGCTGGATTTCGCCGCCGGCGCCCTTGCCGAGGCCTTCCAGGTGATCGAAAATCTTGTTGGTCAGGATATAACGCCCCACCACCGCCAGGGTCGAAGGAGCCTGGTCCGGCTGCGGCTTCTCGACGATGCTGTTGACCTTTTCCAGATTGGCTTTATACGCGTCGATGCTGACGATGCCGTATTGCTTGGTCTCGGCGCGCGGCACGTCCTGCACCGCCAGCATGCTGGAATTTTCTTCAGCGAAAATATCCGTCATCTGCGCCAGCACAGGTTTCTGCCCTGTCGCCACATCCATGAAATCATCCGCTAGCAAAACGGCAAACGGTTCATTGCCGACCACCGGACGGGCGCACAGCACCGCATGTCCCAGGCCCAGCATTTCCGACTGGCGGATGAAGATGCAGTTGATGTGTTTCGGGATGACGTTCTGCACCAGATCCAGCAAGCGGTCCTTGCCGGCCGCTTCCAGTTCGGTTTCCAGTTCGTAAGCCTTGTCGAAATGATCTTCGATGGCGCGTTTGTTGCGGCCGGTGATGAACACCATGTCGGTGATGCCGGCGGCGACTGCCTCTTCCACGGCATACTGGATCAACGGCTTGTCGACGATGGGCAGCATTTCTTTAGGCTGGGCCTTGGTGGCCGGCAGGAAGCGGCTACCCAGGCCGGCGACAGGAAATACGGCTTTTCTAATCTTTGTCATGTTCGCTTTCTATAAGAGTGCGGAACGCGGCTTCATCCAGAATCGGGATGTTCAGCTCTTCCGCCTTGGTAAGTTTGCTGCCGGCCTCGGCTCCTGCGACCACATAGCTGGTCTTCTTGGACACCGAACCGGTCACCTTGCCGCCGGCCGCTTCAATCATGGCGGCCGCCGCATCGCGCGTAAGCGTAGGCAGGCTGCCGGTCAGCACGAAGGTCTTGCCTAACAAGAACTTGGACGCGTTTTCCGCCGGCAAGTTCTCCGGCCAGTGAATGCCGGCCGCGCGCAACTGCTCCACCAGCTCCCGGTTCAGCGGATCGGCAAAGAAAGCCAGCAAGGAGCGTGCCACTACAGGGCCGA
>NZ_DATMRB010000185.1:0-8264 GCF_035566555.1 Collimonas sp. | reverse complement strand
GAGGGCAACGGCTTTGCGGTCGCCTTTCTTTGCTTACTTTCTTTGGCGAAGCAAAGAAAGTGAGCGGCTGCCGGGCCGCTCCCGGCTAGCATCCACGGAGTAGCAACCGTTTTGGCAACCCACAGACCGTTCTTAGCATGCAAAGACATCTACTCCGTAGACCGTTAAATAGGGTCGGAGTAATTTTCGCAAAAGGCCGCGAAAAAAAACTCCGACCCTATTTAACTAGGTTGTCGTTGCTTTTGCCGCTTCCCGCATAGACTCTGCCAAATCTGACTGAACTTAGAATGCCATCGCAGGTACTCCGTAGAACGTCAAATGGGGTCAGAGTAATTTTCGGCGATACTGCTGCCGAAAAAAAACTCTGACCCCATTTGACTGCGTCAGCGCGAAATTACCGGTTTACTACAGCTGCGGATTCAGCTTTTCTGATTTCGAATGCAGTTTGTTCAGCGCCGACAGATAGGCCTTGGCCGAGGCCACCACGATGTCGAGGTCGGCGCCAACGCCGTTGACGATGCGTCCGGAGCGCGACAAACGCATGGTCACTTCACCCTGCGACTGCGTACCGGTAGTAATCGCATTCACCGAGAACAGCAACAGCTCCGCCCCGCTCGCCACCTTGGTCTCGATCGCATTCACAATCGCATCCACCGGCCCGTTGCCCTCGCCCGCGCAAGTCGATTCCTTGCCGTCGATCGAAAACACCACCTGCGCGCTAGGCTTCTCGCCGGTTTCAGAATGCTGCGACAAGGACACGAAACGATAAAACTCCTGGTCATGCGACTGCTGCTCTTCCGACACCAGCCCGATGATATCCTCGTCGAAAATCTCCGACTTGCGATCCGCCAGCTCCTTGAAACGCGCAAACGCCGCATTCACCTCGGTCTCCGACTCCAGCGCAATCCCCAGCTCCTCCAGCCGCTGCTTGAATGCATTGCGCCCCGACAGCTTGCCCAGCACGATCTTGTTCGCGCTCCAGCCGACATCCTCGGCGCGCATGATTTCATAGGTATCGCGCGCCTTCAGCACGCCATCCTGATGGATTCCCGAAGCATGCGCGAAGGCATTGGCGCCCACCACCGACTTGTTCGGCTGCACCGCAAAACCGGTGATCTGCGACACCAGCTTGGACGCCGGCACGATTTGCGTGGTATCGATACCGATATCCAGGTTGAAATAATCGCGCCGCGTCCTGACCGCCATGACGATTTCTTCCAGTGCCGTGTTGCCGGCCCGCTCACCCAGACCATTGATGGTGCACTCGACCTGGCGCGCGCCGCCGATCATCACGCCCGCCAGCGAATTGGCCACCGCCATGCCGAGGTCGTTATGGCAATGCACCGACCAGATCGCCTTGTCGGAATTTGGAATCCGCTCGCGCAAGGTTTTCAACATGTGGCCATACAGTTCCGGCACGCCGTAGCCGACAGTGTCGGCAAAATTGATGGTAGTGGCGCCTTCGGCAATCACCGCTTCCAGCACCCGGCACAGGAAATCCATGTCGGAACGGCTGCCGTCTTCCGGGCTGAACTCGACGTCGTCGGTAAACTTGCGGGCAAAGCGCACCGCGTTTTTTGCCTGCTCGAACACCTGGTCCGGCGTCATGCGCAGCTTCTTTTCCATGTGCAGCGGCGAAGTCGCCAGGAAGGTATGGATGCGCTTGCGCTCGGCTGGCTGCAGCGCTTCCGCGGCGCGTGCGATGTCCTTGTCGTTGGCGCGCGACAGGGAGCAGACAGTGGAGTCCTTGATGATGCCGGCGATCGCCTTGATGGCCTCGAAATCGCCGGGCGAAGCCGCAGCAAACCCGGCTTCGATCACGTCCACTTTCATGCGCTCCAGCTGACGCGCGATGCGGATCTTTTCATCCTTGGTCATCGAGGCGCCTGGCGATTGCTCGCCGTCGCGCAAGGTGGTGTCGAATATGATCAGTTTTTCGGGCGAGTTGGCTGCCATGCTGTGCTCCAGATTGGTCTTGTGAACCTTCGATTTTAAAGGCTTTGTCAGCTTCCGGTTTAAATTAAGCAGATTGCGGGCGTAAAAAAACCGCCCGGGGCTAAACGGGCGGCTGGTATGGCTTCCTGACAATCAGGCAAGCGGCGGGATACGCAGCTTCTGGCCCGGGTAAATCAAGTCCACGCTTTTCAGCATTGGCTTGTTTGCCTCAAAAATTGCGTTGTATTTATTAGGATCGCCATAGAACTGCTTGGAGATCTTCGACAGGTTGTCGCCGCTGACCACGTCATACCACTGCGACTCATCGGCTGCCGCCGCGACGGTCAGGTTGTCGTTGACATCCTTGACGTTGCCGCAGCACAAAATGATTTTCTCGCGAGTTGCCTGGTCAGGCGCTTCGCCGCTGGCAGTGACGCTGGAAGACGTTGCATCGAACGCGATTGTCAGGCCGCTGGTGTCAATCCCTTGGGTACCGACGTAGGTCTTGATCGCGTCAGCTGCCGCATTCTGCAGTTCTTCGACATTCGGCGCCGCCGCGACTTCTTCTGGCTTGTGGCCCAGCAGCTTTTCACCTGCGTCTTTAATAAAAGAAAGTAATCCCATCATTTCCTCCGGTAGTAGTTAAACAACGATGATGCCACTAGCCTCGCTACAGTGCTGCCTGAAACTGAAGGTTTAACAACATTTAACCTTATCAATATTTCACAGGCATGACCAAGTCTTAGTCCTTATCATCGTGCTCAAGTTCCGTCTGCACGATACTGACCGGCTTGCCCTTGAACCAGCGCCAGAAATACACGCCGAAACCGGACAGGCCGTAGAGCACGAACAGGCCGAACAGCACCTTGGACGGATCGCTGAAAATCGCTACCAGCGCCAGCACTAACAGGAACGCTGCAATGAAGGGCATCGGCTTGCGCAGGTTGATGTCCTTGAAGCTGTAGAAAGGGACATTGCTGACCATGGTCAGGCCGGCGTACAAGGTGATGGCCCAGGCCGCCCAGCTTAGCGAACTGCCCTGGAAACCGAGATCGTCCATCAGCCAGACAAAACCGGCCACCAGCGCCGCTGCCGCCGGGCTGGGCAAGCCCTGGAAATAGCGTTTGTCGACGACCTCGATATTGCTGTTGAAACGCGCCAGACGCAAGGCGCCGCCAGCGCAATAGACAAAAGCCGCCAGCCAGCCCAGCTTGCCCATGCCGCGCAGCGACCACTCATACACCACCAGCGCCGGCGCGGCGCCGAACGACACCATGTCGGACAGGCTGTCGTACTGGGCGCCGAATTCGCTCTGGGTATTGGTCAGGCGCGCCACCCGGCCATCGAGGCTGTCCAGCACCATCGCCACGAAAATGGCGATGGAGGCTTGATCGAAACGCAGGTTCATCGCCATCACGATGGCATAGAAACCGCAAAACAATGCTGCCGTGGTAAACGCATTCGGCAGCAGATAGATGCCGCGCCGGCGCCGCGCCGGCGGCCTGATATCTTCTTCGTCCAGATACTCGCTGCGCTCCGGGTTCTTGTACGGGCGCAGCGCTTTGGGGAACTGCGCGACGCTACTCTTCGCTTTACGGCGCTTGAATGTGGCCATGTAAGTTCCGTTTCAATCAACTCAATACAAACGATCTTGCAAGCTGCGCCCTTTGGGCGCAGCGTTTAAAACTCGGCCAGGATGGTCTCGGTGGCGGAGACCTTGTCGCCGACGGCAACCTTGGGCGTAGCGGTCAACGGCAGGTAGACATCGACGCGCGAACCGAAACGGATGAAACCGTAGCGTTGGCCGCGGCTCAGCACATCGGCGGCCTTGACGTAGCAGAGGATGCGGCGCGCGATCAGGCCGGCGACCTGGACGCAAGTCACAATCTGGCCATTGGCAGCGGTGATCACCAGGGCGTTGCGCTCGTTTTCGACCGATGCCTTGTCCAGGTCGGCATTGACGAACTTGCCCGGGAAATACTCCACTTTTTCAATCTTGCCGTCGACCGGCGCGCGATTCGAATGGACATTGAAGACATTCATGAAGACGCTGATTTTCAGTGCTTCGCGATTGGCGTAAGGATCCATGGTTTTTTCAACCACAACGATGCGGCCGTCGGCAGGCGACAGCACCGCCGCCGGATTTTGTGGAATCACACGGCCCGGATCGCGGAAGAACTGCAATACGAACAAGGCAATAATCCAGAACGGCAGAGACCATGCGACCGAAAAAAACGTGACCAGCAGCGCGACCGCAAAGGCGTTGCCCAAAAACGGCCAACCCTCGCGGGCAATAATAGGATGGGGATAATTATTCAACTGCACTCCGGATTATCTTGGTAAATGATGGAAATTTGAAAGCGTGGCTATTCTAGTCGAGCAGGGCGCAAATGTAACCTGCCGCATGGCGCTTACTGAAAACCTGCGCCGTGCCGCTTGATGTATAAGGGTACTGGATAAGGAAGCCAAAGCAACGCTGCAGACCGTCAGCATGATACTTGACGATCTTTTGCATTGTATAAAAAGACCAAGCTTCTCGCTCGACTTTATTGACGTGAGCAAATATAGCTAGAGTAGTATTAATTATAATGCAATGAATTTCGTCGCCATCACAAAATGAAAGGCCGGGCTAGCATCGCTTAGCCCGGCCTGCAGCTGGCTTAGGAAGATAATCGCCTAAGACATTGCTTACTTCGCCTGCTCTTCTTCCGCCGCACGGTTTCTGTCCTGGGCATCCTGCAACTGCTTCTCTACCCCTTTGGCCTTTTCCAGCGCATCGGTCTGCGTCTTGAATATCTGCGGCGGCGGCGCGGAAGGTTTACAGCCGGCCAGCGCCAAGGCGGCGGCAGCCATGCTCAGGCAGAGGGCGGCGGAGCGCTTCATTTGAAGCGGACCTTGCCGACCACGCGCATGTTCAGGGTAGTTTCGCCGGGCTCAAAGCTAGGCTCTTCCACCGGCGCCGCATCGTTCATCGAGGCAGCACGCATCATCATGGCCTTGGGCGCAGGCGAAGAATCCTGGGCATAGTTGCCGGAACCTTCGAAATCCACGGTATCCAGCACGGCATCGCCTGGATTACGCCCCATCGCATGGGCGATCGAAGCGATCCGCTCGGTCAGGTTCTGATAAGTGGCGGCGATACGCTGGTCATCCAGCTTCTTGCTGGTAGCGTCGCTCAGACCGAAATACAAGCCGTTCAGGCCCATCACGCTTTGCACCGCCGCTACCGTTTTCGGCAGGTTGTTGAGGTTGGTGGTGGTGGCGTCCAGATACTGGCCGACGCGCCAGCCGGTCGGCTGGCGCGGCTTGTTGGCGTTGCCGCGCGGCTGCGGCTGGTCTTCCGGATAGACCGGGTAGGTGTAGTAGCCGCGCGTCTGCAGGATCGCCTGCGGATCCTGGCGCTTGAGGATATCGGTGCCCTGTTTCATCTTGACGTTGACGCGCGACGCCGCGGCAGCTTTGTCCTTGTCCTGTTCTTCGACGTTAAAGGTGATGCGGACCTGGTCGTTGGCGTGCTTGACCTCGCCATACGCCGGTACGATCACCAAGGTGCCGGCGGACAGCGTCGGCGCAGGGGCCTGAGCGTGTGCAGCAAAACCAGTGGCAGCCAGCAGGGACGACAACATCAATTTGCGTGATCGCGACATATTTTTCTCCAAGAAAAAATGGAGCGCTACAGACAATGCGCTCCAAGGATTATCAATAACAGACCAGCCTTCGATTACATTCTGTCAATTTAGTTCTATAACAATGTTGCCTGTTGTTAGATTCAAACGCAAGGCCGCAGAAATCCGGCAAATGACAATGTCACTATTTTGTTGGCGGCTCGCGGCGCACATTGTGACCCAAACGCGCCTTGAAGTCCGCCAGGTTGGCGGACGGATCGGTGCCGGCCGCCGCCGCGTCATACTGATAGGGTTCCAGCTTCTCGCCGCAATGCTTGCAAAACAGCGAATCGGCTTCGTGCCCCTCGGTCAGGCAATGGGTGCAGGTGCGCGTGGTCGGCGTGCCCTTCATCATAGTCATCGCCAGCTCGACGCCGACGATGCCGGTCGGCAGCGCAATGATGCCGTAGCCGAGCAGCATGGCGCAGGAAGTGATCAGTTGCCCCATCGGCGTCTTCGGATGGATGTCGCCGTAGCCGGTGGTGGTCAGCGTCACGATGGACCAGTACATGCCGACCGGAATGCTGGTGAAGCCGTTTTCCGGTCCTTCGATGACATACATGATGGTGCCAAGGATCACGCTCATGATCAGCACCACGCCGAGAAAGACCAGGATCTTGTGGCGGCTGTTGCGCAGCGCCTGCCACAGCACCTGCGATTCGTCGAAATAGCGCGGCAGCTTCATGACGCGGAACACCCGCAGCATGCGCAATAGGCGGACGTCGATCAGGAAGTGGAATTCCGGCAGCAGGAAGGCCAGGTAAGTGGGCAAGATCGACAGCAGGTCGATGATGCCGAACAGGCTCAAAGCGTAGCGCAAGGGGCGCTTGACGCACAGCAGGCGCACCACGTACTCGATGGTGAACAGAATGGTGAACAGCCATTCAAGCGCATTCAAGGCCAGGAAATCGCGTGCGCGCACGGCGCCGACGCTGTCGACAATCACGGTCGCCACGCTCAGCACGATGATGATCAGCAAGGCGGTGTCGAAGCGGCGTCCGGCTTCTGTATCGGCTTCGAAAATGATCGTGTACAGGCGCTCGCGCCAGCCGCGATCGGGTTTTCCGAATTTACTGCCCATGGTGTTTGTTGCCATATTTCCTAGATAAGTCGGGTGATTGGCGATGCCACAATCTAAACAATGTACGAGTGATGGTCAAGAAAGCAAAAAAGGACAGCAATGCTGTCCTTTTTTGCGGGGTATTGAAGAAGATCTTTTAGTTCTTCGACTGGTCGACCATCTTGTTTTTCTTAATCCAAGGCATCATGCCGCGCAGTTGTTCGCCAACTTGCTCGATCTGATGCTCAGCCGTGATACGGCGACGGGAAATCAAAGTCGGCGCGCCAGCCTTGTTTTCCAGGATGAAGCTCTTCGCGTATTCGCCGGTCTGGATGTCCTTCAGGCACTGGCGCATGGCGTTCTTGGTGTCTTCGGTGACGATGCGCGGGCCGGTGACGTACTCGCCGTATTCAGCATTGTTGGAGATCGAGTAGTTCATGTTGGCGATGCCGCCTTCATAGATCAGGTCGACGATCAGCTTCAGTTCGTGCAAGCACTCGAAGTAAGCCATTTCCGGAGCGTAGCCGGCTTCCACCAGGGTTTCAAAGCCAGCCTTGATCAGCTCGACCGCGCCGCCGCACAGAACCGCTTGTTCGCCGAACAAGTCGGTTTCAGTCTCTTCGCGGAAGTTGGTTTCGATGATGCCGGCACGGCCGCCGCCGTTGGCGGTTGCGTACGACAAGGCGATGTCGCGGGCGCTGCCGGACTTGTCCTGGTACACCGCGATCAGGTGCGGCACGCCGCCGCCCTGGGTGTAGGTCGCGCGGACAGTGTGGCCTGGCGCCTTAGGAGCGATCATGATCACGTCCAGGTCGGCGCGCGGCACGACTTGGCCGTAGTGCACATTGAAGCCGTGGGCAAACGCCAGCGTGGCGCCTTGCTTGGCGAACGGCGCAACGTTTTCTGCATAGACCTGGGCGATGTTTTCGTCCGGCAGCAAGATCATGATGACGTCGGCGGCTTTCACTGCATCATTGACTTCAGCCACGTTCAGGCCGGCATTCTTTGCCTTGTCCCAGGAAGCGCCGCCCTTGCGCAGGCCGACGGTGACTTTCACGCCCGAGTCATTCAGGTTCTGTGCATGGGCATGGCCCTGGGAACCGTAACCGATGATGGCAACGTTCTTGCCTTTGATCAGGGAGAGGTCGCTGTCTTTGTCGTAGAAAACTTTCATTTTTAATCCTATATATGTAATTTTGTGTTAGATGCGCCGGGCGGAAACGGATAAGCGGTTTACCGTCCGGCAGAATATTCTGTTTATTTAAACTTTGAGGATGCGTTCGCCGCGACCGATGCCAGAGCCGCCGGTACGGACGGTTTCCAGGATCGCTGCACGGTCGATCGAATCGATGAACGCGTCCAGCTTGCCCTTGTTGCCTGTCAGTTCCAGGGTATAGGACTTGTCGGTGACGTCGATGATGCGGCCGCGGAAAATATCCGCGGTGCGCTTCATCTCTTCGCGTTCCTTGCCGACCGCGCGCACCTTGATCAGCATCAGCTCGCGTTCGATATGTGCGCCTTCGGTCAGGTCGACCACTTTGACGACTTCAATCAGACGGTTCAGGTGCTTGGTGATCTGTTCGATCACGTCATCCGAACCGCTT
>NZ_DATMRB010000184.1:0-49667 GCF_035566555.1 Collimonas sp. | reverse complement strand
ATTTACAACACCTCATCCGTCGCCGCAGACGACGGCTTCACACAAAAAATGGAGACCCATCGTGCAGTCAAACACCGAGTTGTCTGAAGACCAGTTGATGAAAAAAGTGGCGTGGCGTCTGATGCCATTGCTGATCGTGATGTTCCTGGTGTCTTTCATCGACCGTCAGAACGTCGGCTTCGCCAAGCTGGACATGGTGCACGCCTTGCACATGAGCGAGGCGGCCTACGGCCTCGGCGCTTCCTTGTTTTTCATCGGCTACCTGCTGTTTGAAATCCCCAGCACGCTGGCCCTGCACAAATACGGCGCCAGGGTCTGGCTGGCGCGCATCATGTTCACCTGGGGCGCGGTGACGATACTGCTGGGCTTCACCAGTTCGCTGCCGATGTTCTACATACTGCGCTTCATGCTGGGGGTGGCCGAGGCGGGCTTCTATCCGGGCGTGATTTACTACATCACCTTGTGGTTCCCGCAGATATACCGGACCCGCGTGCTGGGCGTGTTTACGCTGGGGAGCGCGCTGGCCAACATGCTGGGTGCGCTGGTCGGCGGCCTGCTGCTGAACCTGAACGGCACGCTGGGACTGGAAGGCTGGCAATGGGTGTTTATCGCCACCGGCCTGCCGGCAGTGCTGCTGACGCTGGTGGTGATGCTGTACCTGCCGGGTTCCATCGACGAAGCCAAGTTCCTGTCGGCGGCGCAGAAAGCCAAGCTGAACGACATGATGCTGCGCGATACGCCGCCCAACGTCACCCGCGGCAATCCGCTGGCGGCCTTGTGGGATCTGCGCGTGCTGCTGTTTGCCGCGACCTATATGCTGATGTCAACCTCGCTGTACGGCGTCACCTACTGGCTGCCGACGCTGGTCAAGGGCTTTGGCGTCAGTTCCACCATCAACGGCTTGCTCAACATGATCCCGTGGGGCCTGGCGGTATTGCTGCTGCTGTGGCTGCCGGGGAAGCTGCGGCATGACCGTGTGGTGTACAAGGCGATCGCCGTGATCGGCTTGCTGGGGCTGGTGTGTTTCGCCTCCAGCGCGCTGCTGGATTCCAATGTGCTGCGCTTCGGCGCGCTGGTGGTCGGCGGCGCTTGCATCACCTTGCTGTATCCCTGCTTCTGGTCCTTGCCGCCCAAGTTCTTCCAGGGCGCGCGCGCCGCGGCCAGCATCGCTGCGATCAATTCGATCGGCAATCTGGGCGGCTTCTTCGGCCAGAACCTGATGCCCTATGTCGGCAAGCTGACCCACAGCAATGTGACGCCGATGCTGGTGCCGGCGGCCTGCCTGGCGGTGCTGGGCGTGGGCGGGCTGGTGGCGGTCAACTGGCAGCGCAAGCGCGACCTGGCGCATGAGGAAGGCTTGCAGCGCGCGGTAGCGGTGCAAGAAGACGGCAGCGAAGATCCCGGCGCCGGCATCGACCTGATGCTCGACGCTCATCCCGACCATATGCACATGCCACAGCAAAAATAAGCTTCTTCACGGATTGCCGGGATGGCGGCTTTCATCTTCGGCTGGTAGGGTGGGCACGCTTTTGTGCCCACGCGGATACCGATACAGCGTGGGCACAAAAGCGTGCCCACCCTACATATCGTGGCGGACTCGACCTGTATCCGGTTTCATTCAATGACTCACAGAAAACCCGGATGAACCCCAAAACAAGTCGTTCTGGTTTCAGCGAAAGTCGCGGCTGCTGGTGTCCAGCTGGCCCAGCAGCGGCGACAGGTCGACCAGCCGTTTGGCCACCAGGTGGCTGACCCCGTCGTGGGTTTGCCAGACGCCGTATACGCCCATCAAGCGCGCTCGGTGCAATTCCTTGCGCTGGCGGTCGACCAGGTCCGGCCAGACGATCACGTTGACGGTGCCGGTTTCATCTTCCAGGGTGACGAACACCACGCCCTTGGCCGTGCCGGGGCGCTGGCGCACCGTGACGATGCCGCAGCTGCGCGCCAGCTGGCCGTCGGCAAAGGTATTGAGCACAGCGGCCGGCAGGAAGCGCCTGGCGCTCAGGTTTTCTCGCAGCAGCGCCAATGGATGGCGGCCCAGGGTCAGGCCCAGCGCGTGGTAATCGTGGAGGATGTTTTCCGCTTCTCCCGGCGACGCCAGCAGCAGTTCTTCCTCGTTGACCTGGGCTGGCCTGAGCAAGCCTTTTTCGGGGGTGCTGACCAGGGCTTGCCACAGAGCCTGGCGGCGGTTGCCGGAGAGCGGCGCCAGCGAGCCGGCGGCGGCCAGCGCCTGCAGCTGGTCGCGCCTGAGGCCAGCGCGCAAAGCCATGTCCTTGAGATCGCTGAAAGGACGCACTGCGCGCGCCGCTTCGATTGCTTCAGCGTTGTCGAAGCTGAGGCCGCGCACCAGGCTGAGTCCCAGCCTGACCGCCGGCCGTGCCGATCCGGCAACGGGCTCCAGCGCAGCTTCCCAGTTGCTGCGGTTGATATCCACCGGCAGCACCTCGACGCCATGCCAGCGCGCATCCTGCACCAGTTGCGAAGGTGAATAGAAGCCCATCGGCTGGCTGTTCAGCAGGGCCGCCAGGAAGGCTTCCGGTTCGTGGCATTTGAGCCAGGAGCTGGCGTAGGCCAGCAAGGCGAAACTGGCGGCGTGGCTTTCCGGAAAGCCGTATTCGCCGAAGCCCTGGATCTGCTTGAAAATGGCTTCGGCGAAATCTTTTTTATAATCTTTTGCGACCATGCCGTCGATCAGCTTGCGTTCGAATTTTTCCAGGCCGCCTTTGCGTTTCCAGGCCGCCATCGAGCGGCGCAATTCATCCGCTTCGCCCTGGGTGAAGCCGGCGGCGATGACGGCGATCTGCATTACTTGCTCCTGGAAGATCGGAATTCCCAGGGTGCGCCCCAATGCTTCTTCTAGCTCATCGCTGGGGTAGACGATGTCTTTTGGATCTTTCTTCCGGTTCTGCAGATAGGGATGCACCATGCCGCCCTGGATCGGTCCGGGCCGGACGATCGCGACCTGGATTACCAGGTCATAGAATTCCTTGGGCTTGAGGCGCGGCAGCATGCTCATCTGGGCCCGGCTTTCGATCTGGAACACGCCAACCGTATCGGCCTGGCAAATCATGTCGTAGGTGGCTGGATCCTCGCGTGGAATATCCTGTATTTCAAAGCAGGCGCCGCGCTGGCGGGAGACCATCGCCAGCGCCCGCTGCAGCATCGACAGCATGCCCAGCGCCAGCACATCGACTTTGAGGATACGCAGCGCATCGAGGTCGTCCTTGTCCCATTGCACCACGCTGCGGTTCGGCATTGCCGCGTTCTCGATGGGCACCAGCCGCGACAGCTTGCCGCGCGAGATCACGAAGCCGCCCGGATGCTGCGACAGGTGGCGCGGAAAACCCATCAGCGTATGCGACAGCTCGGCCCAGTGCTCGGCAATCGGGGTGTCGGGAGCGATGCCTAGTTCGCTGAAATTCTTCTGCAGCTGCTGCTTGTCGTCCCACCAGCGCTGCGACTTGGCGAGCTGCTCGACCAAGCCCGGATCGACGCCGAGCGCCTTGCCGACATCGCGCAGCACGCTGCGCGGCCGGTAGCTGATCACCACGGCGGTCAGGGCGGCGCGGCGGCGGCCGTATTTTGCATAGATGTACTGGATCACTTCCTCGCGCCGCTGATGCTCGAAATCGACATCGATATCGGGCGGCTCGTCGCGCTCCTTGCTGATGAAGCGGCCGAACAGCAGGGTGCTGCGCGAGGGATCGACCTCGGTGATGCCGAGGCAGTAGCAGACCGCGGAATTGGCGGCCGAGCCGCGGCCCTGGCACAGGATCTGCTGGCTGCGGGCGAACTGGACGATGTCGTACACCGTCAGGAAATAGGATTCGTACTTCAGCGCATGGATGATATCGAGCTCGTCTTCCAGCTGGTTCTGCACCGCCGCCGGAATCTCGTCGGCATAGCGTCGCCGCGCGCCGCTATAGGTTTGCTGGCGCAGGTAGCTGGCGGCGGTGTGGCCGGCCGGCACCACTTCATCCGGATATTCATAGCGCAGTTCATCCAGCGAGAAGCTGCACATGGCGGCAATCTCCACGCTGGCCGCCAGCGCCGCTGCCGGATACAGGTTGGCCAGCCGCAGCCGGGCGCGCAGGTGCTGCTCGGCGTTGGGCGCCAGCGCATAGCCGCAGGCGGCGACCGGCTTGCCGATGCGGATCGCCGTCATCGTATCCTGCAGCGGCTTGCGCGAGCGCCGGTGCATGCAGACATCGCCGATAGCCACCACCGGCAAGCCTTGCGCCTGCGCCACTTGCTCGATGACGGCGCGTTGCCGTTCGTCGCCGGCCTGGTGCAGCAAGGTCAGGCCGAGCCAGCAGCGGCCAGGGAAATTGGCGTGCAGCCAGGCCGCTTGCTGCATCAGCGTGGCGCTGGCTATGCCATGCACGGGCAGCAGGATCAGCAGGCAGTCGGGCAGCTGGCGCAAATGGGCATTGTCGGCCTCGGGATTGTCCAGGTCCTGCGGCGTCAGCAGGTAATGGCCTTTGCCGGCGCGGCTGCGCGCCAGCGTGATCAGTTCCGACAGGTTGCCGTAGCCTTCGCGGTTCTGCGCCAGCGCAATCAAGGAAAAAGCGGGGCTGCCGTCGGCTTCATGCAGCTGGAACTGGCTGCCGATCAGCAGCTGCAGTTGATGTGCCTTGGCTGCGACATGGGCGCGCACCACGCCGGCCAGCGAGCACTCATCGGTCAGCGCCAGCGCCCGGTAATCGAGCTGGGCCGCGCGTTCCACCAGTTCCTCCGGATGCGAGGCGCCGCGCAGGAAGCTGAAGTTGGAGACGCACTGCAGCTCGGCATACTCCGGGAACAAGCGCGGCAGCAAGCCCGGCAGAATGACGGTTGGCGAGGGGCTGATTTCATCCATGGTTCTGTATCCTCGGCCTCAGGCGAACAAGCCGTGCAGGAACCAGTGGATTTCATCGCCGTCGCGCTGCCGGTAGATCCAATAGCAGGCGGCGTCTTCACCCTCTGCGATGAAATAATCGCGCACCGCCGCCACGCCGTCCCACCAGCCGCACTCGATGCGTTCAGGGCCGGCCAGCAGCCGCAAGGGCGAACTGTAGAAGGGACGATGATGGCGTACCGCCAAGGCCAGCGGCGCCTGCAGCAGCCAGAACGGACGCGCAGGCGAGAGTGCGCGCCTGTTTTCCTGCGGCGTGCGCCGGCCTTGGGCGGTAGCGGCTTGCCAGGCATTCGCCACTTCCGGCCGGTAATCGGCCTGGGCCGCGGGCTGCAGCACATTCTCGCTGCCCAGGCGCGCGCTGAGCAGTTCCAGCAGGCGGGCATAGGCTCCCGGCGTGCCGCCCGGCTCGGGAAACAGCGAGGCGGTCGGCGGCAGCATGGGAGCTAGCTGCGTGGCGTGCAGGCGCAAGGCGATTACCGGCGCCGCCAGTTGCAGACGGCCGAGCCGTTCTTTGAGCAGGCGCAGCAGATGTTCTTCATGCCAGGCGGCTTCGGCCAGGGAAATTTCCAGCGGCGTCGGCGCAATCGCCTGGCGGCCGCGTTCGTGTTCCAGCGACAGCCGGAAGCAGGAAACCGCCAGCTGCTGCGCTACCAGCCAGCCTGTCATCTGCAGGAGCAGGCGGCGGGCGGCGAACAGCACTGCTTCGGCATGTTCGATGCGGTCCGGCAGCTCCAGCCACGCGGAGAAGGTCTGCGGCGGCCGCACCCAGTCGAACATTTCCGGCGCCATGCCGTAGGCGCGGTCCAGGCTGGCCAGCAGCTGCCGGTCGCTGCGTCGCTGCAAACCGGCGCGCGGCAGCTTGCGCAGATCGGCCAAGGTCTGGCAGCCGATGCCGGCCAGCCATTCCTGATAAGGGCGGGCCGCCGGCAGGATCACGAACGGCAGTGCATCCAGCCGGCGCTGCATGCTGGCCATGCCCAGGCTGCGCCGTTGCCGTGGCAAGGGAGGGGTGCGATGGCGGCGCCGGTAGCGCGCCAGCAGCCATGCTCCTTGGGCGGTCGGCGCCATGCTGAGCTGGAGGCTGAAGCCGAGCGCCTGGACGCTGTCGCGGATGCGGCGGCACAGCGCCAGGCGGCCGCCGAAAGCGCTGAGGCTGGCGCTGACGTCGAGCAGCAGCGAGTCCTCTTCAGCGTGCGCGACTTCGGGCGTGTATTGCAGCAGGGTCAGCGCAATATCGTCGCGCGCGCCTTGCTCGCGCGCTGCTTCGCGTTCGCATAGCAGGGTTTCCGGCGCCAGCGCCAGCACGCCGCCACGGCGCATGCCCGGCTGCACGCCGGCGGCGGCCGCGCTGGCGCTCATGGCTAGCACCTGCTCATGTTCCAGCACCGCGAACATGCAGGGCTTAGACCAGCGCGGGCGCAAGGTTTCCAGCGCCAATAGCGGGAGATGTATGCCTATCCAGAGTGCCATGGTGGGGTGTTGCCGAAGGAGTTGTCAAAGTGGCCGCAGCCGCAGCGGTCTCTGCGACGCTGGCCGGCAGCGGCAGGTAGAAAGCATGTTCATGCTGAGGCCCTTTGCGCTTGAGCAGCTGGATCTCGACGCCATTGCGCGCCGGCTGCAAGGACAGGCGCAAGGGCGAAGGCGACGATTCATGGGCGGCGCTGAGCGGACGGATCATCCACAGCAGGGTGTCGCTGGCCTGCGCCGCCAGATGCAGCCGGCGCAAGGCTTCGCCGCGGATATGCGGCTGCCACATCAGCAGCGCGCCGCAGCTGCCGTTGCGCAAGACCTGTTCCGCCGACCACAGCGCATCGACGCTGCGAGCGGTCTTGATCCATAGCAATTTCTCGCTGGCCAGCCCGACATTCTCCCAGGCTGCCAGCTGCGGCAAATGCGGCGGCTGCAGCAGCACGATCCGCCGCTGCTGTGCAATCTGCAGCAAAGCCGGCTGCAGCAGCCGCATCTCGCCGCAGCCGCTCTGGTGCAGCAGCAGTTCGATCAGCGCCGAATGCGGCCAGCCGCCATTCGGCAATTCACGATCCAGCGCGGCATGGCCGGAAGCCGTCACCGCCCCCTGGTAAGACCCCATCTGATCCGCCCGCCACAAGGCATGCGGCAAAGTCGAAACAACCGACTGGACCGCAGCGGCGAGGCTGGATGAGGCGCTGGCAGAGAGAGACATGACGAAATGGAATTAGGCCCAAGCTTATAAGAGTAGATATTATACTGTATGTATGTACAGTATAAATTCAATCTGGGTTTAGTCAATTCCTTCATTGTTTCACTCTGTTTGGGAGTGTTAATACCATCTGTCCTTGTGCTTATTGTGAAAATAATAATTCCATATTTCGACTAATCTCGCCAAGGCGGTCTGTGGGTTTTGTCGTTGTTTTTGAAGTTGTAGTTGCTTTTGAAGTTGTAGTTGTAGTTGTAGTTGTAGTTGTAGTTGTAGTTGTTGTTGTTGTTGTTGTTGTTGTTGTTGTTGTTGTTGTTGTTGAAGTTGGGGTTGCTTTTGAAGTACCCCGCATGCGGACGTTGCCAAATGAGGCGGGCGTCAGTCGGGAATTATGGGACACATGTTTGAGCGAAGCGAGTTTGTGTCCCATCCGACTGGCGCCCGCCTCATTTGGGAACCCGCCGAAGGCGGGCAACGGCTGTGCGGTCGCCTTTTCTTTGCTTACTTTCTTTTGGCGAAGCAAAAGAAAGTGAGCGGCCGCCGGGCCGCTCCCGGCAAGCATCCACGGAGTAGTAACTGTTTTAGTTACGCATGAACCGCGAACCGTGAACCGTGAACCGTGAACCGTGAACCGCGAACAGAATGCCACGGCATGCGCTCCGTAGCCCGTTAATTAGGGGCGGAGTAATTTTCGCAAAAGGCCGCGAAAAAAAAACTCCGACCCTAATTAACTAACCGACAAGGAACTGGAAATGAAAAACAAAGCCACGATCAACGGAGTTGAGATTGAGGAAGGGAGTGGCAATCCGTACGCCGATATCGGCTACCCTGACGCGAATGAAATGCTGATCAAAGCCAAGCTAATGCATGAGATCGCAAGAATTCTGAAGAGTCGCAAACTAACGCGGCATAACGCCGCCGTCCTGCTGGACATACCTCAGCCCCAACTCTCAGAGATACTTCTTGGAAAATTCAGAGATGTCCGTGAAGCCAAGATGATGGAATGCCTGAACCGTCTAGGCCGCGACGTCGGCATCGTGGTGAAGAAAACCGGCCGGAATGCAAGCGGCCACTACTCACGTAGTGGTGGCCTGAAGCAAGCGCTTATCCTGGGCCGGGCGGAAATAGCCCGCCACCCAATGCGCAAACCACCCCAGCCCCGAACACAGCAGAAAATAAATCAAGCCGATGAACATGAATATCTCCGCCGGATAAATCATCACCCGGCTGTTGACCTGCGTCGCCACGAACGACAACTCGCCGACCCCGACGATATACGCCAGCGAACTATCCTTGATCAAGGTCACCCACTGATTAACGAAGGACGGCAGCATCATCTGCAAAGCCTGCGGCAGCACCACATGCCGCAACACCGCCAGCCGCGTCATCCCCAGCGACAGTCCCGCATCCCACTGGCCAGCGCCAATGCCGCTGATCCCCGCATGCACCGAATGCGCCAGATAAGCGCCGCCGATCAGCGCCAAGGCACACATCACCGACAACACCCCCGGCACATCCACATGAAACACCATCGGCAGCAGGAAATAAGTCCAGAAAATCAGCATCAGCACCGGAATCGCCCGGAAGAAGCCGATCAAGGCCGCCAGCAGAAAGTTCAGCAGGCCACGCGACATCGACAATCCTATCCCCAGCAGCAGCCCCAGTATTGCCGACGCCAGCGCAGAGCCCACGCTCAGCAATACCGTCAAGGCAGCGCCGCCCAGTGGCCCGTCTGGATAGGCGCCCCGCAACAGATAAGGCAGGTTGTCCGTCAAGACGCTGAATTGCATGCTCATCGCCGCGTGCTCCCAGTCACAGCCAGGCGCTGGCGCCGCTGCAGCAACTGCCCGAGCATTTCCAGCACAGCGATCAGCGCGATATAGAACAGGGTCGCCACGCCGAAGGCCTGGAAAGTCTTGAAGGTCTGCGCTTCCACCTGGCGTGAGGTATAGGACAGCTCGGCCAGGCCGATCGCCATGGTCAGCGAAGTATTCTTGATGATGTTCATGTACTGCCCCAGCAGCGGCGGCAAGGCAATCCGCACCGCCTGCGGCAGGATCACGTAACGCAGCACCTGCCAGCGCGTCAGGCCGAGCGCGGCGCCGGCCAGTTGCTGGGCGGCGACGACGCCACGCATGCCGGCGCGGATTTCTTCGCTGACATAGGCGGCGGAATACAGGCTCAGGCCAATCACGGCGCACAGCAGTTCGAAGGATGGCCAGTTCAGCGTCAGGTAACTGCCGAGCGCCAGGGTATGCACGGCATTGAGCCACTCTACCGAACCTTCCGGCAGCAGGCTGGAAACGCCGAAGTACCAGAAAAACAATTGCACCAGCAGCGGCGTATTGCGGAACACGGCAAGAAAAGCGGCGGCAGGCAGCGCCAGCCACCGGCGCTGGCTGGAACGCGCGGCGGCGACCACGATGCCGAGCAAGGTGGAGAGCAGGGCGACCACGGCGGAAACGTGCAGCGTCATCCATAAGCCGTCCACCAGCCAGCCCAGGTATTTGGGGGCCAGCGCCTGCCCCAGCAACGATTGAAACTCAGTCATTTTTACGGTACAGCCAGTCACAGGCCGTTAGCGGTCACGAACAAAAAAACACCGGCAATCCGCAAGGATCGCCAGTGCAAGACAGAGAGCAGGAGAAAATCGCAGGAGAAAGATCAGTTCTGGCTCAGCTTGGTATCGCCGATCTTGAACAAGCGCGGCAACGGCGATTTGCTGTCAGGGCCGAACCATTTGTCGTAGATCTTGAGGGCAGTGCCGTCCTTTTCAAATTCGCGCAGCGTATCGTTGAGCGTGTTCACCAGCCGGGTCTCGCCCTTGGGCACGCCGACCCCTTCGTATTCCTCGGAAATGGCGAAAGCCGGGATTTCATATTTTTCCTTGTCCGGGATATTGGCCAGCAGTGCAATCAGCTTGGAGCCATCCTGGGTGATTGCCTGCACGTTGCCGTTGCGCAGGGCAGCCAGGGCAAACGGCGTATCGTCGTACAGCACCACTTTGGCAGCCGGATATTTTTCGCGCAGAGTGGTTTCCATGGTGGTGCCTTTATCGGTGCCGATGCGCAGTTGTGGAATCTGGGAAGCCGTTTTCAGCACGCCTTTCTTGCTCAGGAACTGCTGGCCGGAAGCGAAATAGGGAATGCTGAAATCGATCACCTGGGCGCGCTCGGGATTGATGGTGAAGTTGGCGAACACCAGGTCGACCTTACCCGAAGTCAGCAGAGGGATCCGGTTGGCCGGATTGGTCGGCACCAGCTCGACCTTGACGCCGAGTTTTTTAGCGACGGCATTGGCGTAATCGACATCCAAGCCGATGATTTTATTGGTCTTCTGGTCGACAAAGCCGAATGGCGGATTGCCGTCGAAGGTGGCCACGCGCAGCACGCCGGCCTTCTTGATGTCGTCCAGTTTGTCGGCATGGGCCAGGCCAGACAGCAGCGTCAGGCCGGCGAATAAAATGGCAGTTGATTTCATATTGTTTTAGTCCCTGGTAAGTGTTCCCGTTGATCTGGCCGTTGAAAAAAATCACGCGCCATGCAGGGCAGATTAACAAAACAAAATCACTGCGTGAACGATCAAAGTCGCATTTGATTATTACAAGTTTGCGAGCGATGTCGGGGTGAACGACAGACTTGAAGCGAAACATCGTTAGAATAAGGAAAATAACCACCCAGGAGCATGGAAATGGCAGTCAGCAAGAAAGTCGCATTGGTCACCGGCGCCGGTTCAGGTATTGGCAAGCACATTGCCTTGGCCTTGCTGCGCAACGATTACAGTGTCGTGTTGGCCGGGCGGCGCCTTGCGGCGCTGGAGGAGACCATGGCGGCTGCCGGAGCGCTGGCGGCACATGCCTTGCCGGTATCGACGGATGTCAGCGATCCGGCATCGGTCAAGGCGCTGTTCGCCAGGATCAGCGCGCAGTACGGCCGCCTCGACCTGCTGTTCAACAATGCCGGCATCTTCACCAGATCGGCCTCGCTGGAAGAGGTCGATTTCGCTCAGTGGAAGGCATCGGTCGACGTCAATCTCACCGGCGCCTTCCTGTGCACGCAGGAAGCGTTCAAGATCATGAAGGCGCAGACGCCGGGCGGCGGCCGCATCATCAACAACGGTTCGATCGCCGCGCACGTGCCGCGGCCGAATTCGGTGGCTTACACCGCCACCAAGCATGCGATCACGGGCCTGACCAAGTCGACTTCGCTGGATGGCCGCAAATATAATATCGCCTGCGGCCAGATCGATATCGGCAATGCCGCCACCGACATGACGGAGCGCATGGAACAGGGCATCCTGCAAGCTAATGGCCAGGTGGCGGTGGAGCCGACCATGGCGGTGGAAAATGTCGCCAATGCGGTGCTCTACATGGCTAGCCTGCCGCTGGATGCGAATGTTCAGTTCATGACGGTGATGGCGACTAACATGCCGTTTATCGGTCGCGGCTAAGCGTGTGCAGGTTTCTCCTGAACTGAATCGTCGTTACGGCTTCAGCTTCACGTTGAACGCGTCACCGGTGGCGAAGAAGGCGCCGCCGGAAAGGTAATGCACTGAATGCTGGTCCGCGCTGGGGAAGTGCCAGCGGCCTTCCGAAAATGCCGCGACATCGGCCCGGGCGGCTACCACCTCGGCAATGAACAGATCGTAGCGTTGCTGATTGTGCGGCTCCGGGATGACCTTGCATTCCAGCCATGCCAGGCAGCCGGACATCAGCGGCGCGCCGATTTTCTGCGCTGGAAATGTGGCGATGTCCAGGGCCGCGAACTTGTTGCCGTCGCGCCCTGAACTGGAGCCTACCGCCAGCGTCTGTTCGGCCTGCGCCCGGGTAGGAACGTTCAGCGCGAATTCGCCGGACGCTTCCACCAGCTCGCGTGTCAGCGTGCTCTTGTCAATCACCAGCAACACTTTCGGCGGGTCGAAATCCAGCGGCATCGCCCACGCCGCCGCCATCACATTGCTGACGCCGCCATGGGCGCTGGTGACGATGGTGGTGGGGCCGTGGTTCAGCAGGCGATAGGCTTTGGCGAGTTCTACGGCTTGGATATTTTGCATGATGGTTTCAGGAATGGAAGACGTCAGCACAGTTTATCCGACTCCCGGATTTTCAGTGCGATGGGCTGGATTGCCACAGCCGGAGCCATGTTTCAGGCAATTGCAGGTTTTTGAAAATAGCCGGATTTGTGCTTGACACGGTCGTTCTTTCATCGATAAACTTCGGTCATTGCATTATATGGAGGTCCATTGTGGACTCAGGTTCTAATAGTCGAAGTGGATGGGCGATCAGCCCGGCACAGCACGCATAGCAGTAGCAGACCTCCCTCCGCTACGACTCTGCGTACGCCGAGTTGTAGATGCGATCAGCAAGACCGCACTTTAAATCCCCATCCAGTCATTTAATCCGTTTGTTCCGCCGTTTCTGCCATGCAGTGACGAGATTTTTTGCGCCCGCCCATGTGATTTGCCGGCGCTGACCGATCACGTCCTTGCTGCTGCCGAATGCCGGATCCAGGACTCTGCATCCGCAGAGCCGCTATGCAAACACGTCTGTCGAGGCTAATCATGACTGTCAAATCATTCATCAACGCGCAAAAAAACAGCGTCGCAGAAACATCGTCCAGGGGCTGGACTTTCGGCTGGACTTCTTCTCAGGCCGCCAGCCTCGCCCGCCATGCCGGTAATACGCGCTCCGAAAAATCCCGCCAGCCGGCGCAGAGCTGCGGCGTGTACGGCACGCTGACAGGCGGCAGCGGCCGCTAAGGAGCAAGCATGCATCAGCACTTTTTAAGCGCAAGAAATGCAGTGCTGCTGGCACTGCTCGCAGCGCTGGCGTGGCTGTCATCCTGCTGAACCTGTTGTCGCCGCTGGCGGCGCACAGCAGGCCGCAGGCGCACGTGGCGCCCATCTTCATGCCGCAGTAACAATCAACTCCTGCTTCGTTGCCGAAGCATCCGTTCAACCCCAGTCATTGCAAGGACACGCATGGAAGACGATAGCGAAGGTGGCGATAGGCCGCCCGCTTGGATAGTCAGCACGATAGCCACAGCGGGCGACCTTCGTCCCAGTTTTACTACCAACCGAACACGTTTAGCCGTGGCGCGGCAGGGGATAGTGTTGTCTGAATAAAGACAGGATTTTCCCGTGCCGTCCGCACGGCACAGGAAAATCACATGAATCAGACAAGCAAGAACAAAGCGGGCAAGCCCAAGCAAAAGCAAAAAGGGTTCATTGCCGGATCCGCTGCGCCGGAACAAAAGATCTCGATGCGCGTCGTCGAAGAATCCGGCAAGCCGATTCAAGCCACCTTCAACCGTACCAAAACCTCGCCTTTCGGCCTGTTTAACCATGACGCCGCCGAACGCCTACAGCGCTCCGGCCCCAACGAGGTAGCGCACGACAAGGCGCCGCACGCCCTGGTGCAGCTGGCCTTGTCTTTCAAGAATCCCTTCGTGATCGTGCTGCTGATACTGGCTACCATCAGCTATATTCTCGATGTCTACCTAGCCGAGCCGGACGAGCGCAGCTGGAAGGGCGTGATCATCCTGCTGACCATGGTCACCATCAGCAGCCTGCTGCGCTTCTTCCAGGAATACCGCTCGAACAAGGCGGCCGAACGGCTGAAATCCATGGTGCGCACCACCGCCACGGTCCTGCGCCGCAGCAACGACGCCGCCAATCCACAGCGCCAGGAAATTCCCATGCGCGAACTGGTGGTGGGCGACATCGTCAGCCTGCAGGCCGGCGACATGATCCCGGCCGATATCCGCCTGTTTTCTTCGCGCGACCTGTTCATCAGCCAGGCGGTGCTGACCGGTGAAGCGCTGCCGGTCGAGAAATACGACACGCTGGGCGCGGTTGCGCAGAAGTCCGCTGACGTCAATCCCGCGGCCGACAGCCAGGCCGACTTGCTCGACCTGTCCGATATCTGCTTCATGGGGACCAACGTGGTCAGCGGCACCGCCACCGCGGTGGTGGTGGCAACCGGCGCCAATACCTATTTCGGTTCGTTGGCCAAGAACGTGGTCAGCCACAAGCGCATCGAAACCAGTTTCGACCGCGGCGTCAGCAGCGTTTCCTGGCTGCTGATCCGCTTCATGCTGGTGATGGTGCCGATTGTCTTCATGATCAATGGCGTCACCAAGGGCGACTGGATGTCGGCGCTGACTTTTGCGCTGGCGGTGGCGGTCGGCCTGACGCCGGAAATGCTGCCGATGATCGTCTCGGCCAACCTGGCCAAGGGCGCGATGGCGATGGCGCGCCGCAAGGTGGTGGTGAAACGCCTCAACTCGGTGCAGAACTTCGGCGCCATGGACGTGCTGTGCACCGACAAGACCGGCACCCTGACGCAGGACAAGATCATCCTGGAGCGGCATCTCGACATCAGCGGCAACAAGGATGAAAGCATCTTGCAGCTGGCCTGGCTGAACAGTTTTCACCAGAGCGGGCAAAAGAACCTGATGGATATCGCCATCGTCAGCCATGCCGACCAGCGCGGCGCGGCTGCCAAGCTTCTGCAGTACAGCAAGATCGACGAGATGCCTTTCGACTTCGTGCGCCGCCGCCTGTCGGTGATCGTCGAAGACCAGGACGGCGCGCAGCTGATGGTGTCGAAAGGCGCCGTGGAGGAAATGCTGGCGGTATGCAGCCATACCCGGCAGGGTGACGAGGTGCAGGCGCTGGATGCCAGGGCTCGCAGAGCGCTGCTGGAAAAGGCGCGCGAATACAATGAAGAGGGTTATCGGGTATTGATCGTCGCCACGCGCCAGATCGATCCTGCCCACGCCAAGGCACAGTACAAGACCGAAGATGAAGCGCAGCTGGTGGTGCGCGGCTTCCTGACTTTCTTCGATCCACCCAAGGATTCGGCGGCGCCGGCCATTCGTGCTCTGCAGGAATATGGCGTCGCGGTCAAGGTGCTGACTGGCGATAACGCTATCGTCACGCTCAAGGTGTGCCACGATGTCGGCCTCGATCCGGGCACGCCGCTGGCCGGCCAGGAAATCGAAGCGATGTCCGAGCAACAGCTCAACGAGGCGGTCAAATACACCACCGTGTTTGCCAAGCTGACGCCGCTGCAGAAATCGCGGGTGGTCAAGGCGCTGCAGGCCAACGGTCACACGGTCGGCTTCCTCGGCGATGGCATCAACGATGCGCCGGCCTTGCGCGACGCCGACGTCGGCATCTCGGTCGACAGCGGCGCCGATATCGCCAAGGAAACCGCTGACATCATCTTGCTGGAAAAGAGTCTGATGGTGCTGGAAGAAGGCGTGGTCAAGGGCCGTGAGACCTTCGGCAATATCCTCAAGTACCTGAACATGACGGCCAGCTCCAATTTCGGCAATGTGTTCTCGGTGCTGGTGGCTTCGGCCTGGCTGCCGTGGGAACCGATGCTGGCGGTGCACCTGCTGATCCAGAACCTGATCTATGACATCTCGCAGATGATGCTGCCATGGGACAAGATGGACGAGGATTTCCTCAAGAAGCCGCGCAAATGGGATGCCGGCAATATCCGCCGCTTCATGATCTGGATCGGCCCGACTTCGTCGGTGTTCGATATCACTACTTACATCCTGATGTGGACCGTGTTCGGCGCCGGCGCCATGTATGCGGCGGATGGCGGCAGCGCAGGCCAGAGCATCATGAATTCCGGCTGGTTCATCGAAGGCCTGGTGTCGCAGACGCTGGTGGTGCACATGCTGCGCACCCGCAAGATTCCGTTCATCCAAAGCACGGCGGCGCTGCCGGTATTGCTGTCGACCGCCATCGCCATCGGCATCGGCTGTTACCTGCCGTTCTCACCGCTGGCGCAATCGATCGGTTTTGTCGCGCTGGATAAATCGTATTTCTACTGGCTGCTCGCCACCATGGTCGGCTACATGATCCTGGCGCAGACCGTGAAGACCATCTACATCCGTCGTTACGGGCAATGGTTCTGAACCTGCATTAACACCTGTTCAAACTGCAAGTCGCTGCCGGCCGCGATACCACCGGCGGCCGGCTTGCGGCATCTGAAAACTGTGGAATAAATTATCGGAATACACTATGAGAGTCTTATTGAGCATTATCGGCGGCAGCTGCGCCTTGGCGTTTTCCCCTGCAATCCAGGCCCAGGCCGAACTTCCCGCAACTGAAAAGAAGGCCGCTGCGCCAAGTTCTGTGGTGTTCTACGGCGTGCTGGATGCCGGCGTCACCTTCGTCAACAATGAAGGCGGGCATGGCAACACCAAGCTGGACACCGGCGTGATGGAACCGAACCGCTGGGGCGTCAAGGGGGTGGAAGACCTGGGCGGCGGCCTGAGCGCCGTGTTCCAGCTGGAAAGCAGCTTCAACCTGGACGATGGCTCCTTGTCTTCGCCGGGGACGATGTTCGACCGCGTGGCGCTGCTTGGCCTGAGCAACCGTTACGGGCAGCTGACCATTGGCACCCAATACGATCTGATCAACGATTATGTCACCCCCTTCAACATCAGCGCCACTGCCAGCGGCTACGCTTCGCACCAGGGTAATTTCGACCGCATCGCCGGCAACGCCATCCAGCGCTCGGTCAAGTTAGCCAGCGCCGATTTCGACGGACTGACTTTTGGCGCACTGTATTCATTTGCCGACAAGAGCGCCCATCCGGACGAGAATGATAGCGAAGGCGCCGGCAGCGGCACGGCCTGGAATCTGGGCGCCCACTATGCCCGCGGACCGCTTTCCGCCGGCGTTGCCTACATGCGCCTGAACACGCCGCGCGGCACGCAGGCGATCAGTCCGTATCCAAGCCTGGGCCTGGCGCAATTTCTCGGGCAGCCGACTTTTGCCATCGATGCCGGCAGCGGCGAACGCCTGCCGTTCAAGAACATGGCGATCGACAGCCAGAAGATCTTTGCCGTCGGCGCCGCTTATGACATAGGGAAATTGACTGCCATGGCGAATTTTGCAGATATCGAATTCCGCGGCTATGGCCGCGCATCGGATCTGCGCCTGCTGGAAGTCGGCGGCCGCTACCATATCAGCGCAGCGCTGGATGGCACGGTGGGTTACCAGCGCATGCATTTCGAAGGGACCAAGGCGAATCAGTTGTCGCTGGGACTGGATTACCATCTATCCAAGCGTAGCGATCTGTATGTGTCAGCGGATTATCGGTGCGCGTCGCGCGGGGTAGATAGTGTCATCGGTACTTCGTTTGCACCGTCGAGTAACAGCGCACAGGGATTGCTGCGGATGGGGATGCGGCACGTGTTTTAAGGGGCGGAGTCATCTGGGGTCAGAGTCGACTTTCGCGGCGCTTTATCGCGAAACTCGACTCTGACCCCACATGACGGATTCGGAGAGAGATAGAGCGCGTTGTCCGGTTTTTTTCTGGCGCCGCGGCATGTACTCCGTAGCCCGCTAAGTGGGGTCGGAGTGAAGTTTCTGCAAAAAGCGCGCAGAAAGTTCACTCCGACCCCAGTTAGCTACGTGTATCAGTCGCGACGAAAACCGGGCACAAGAAGATTTACTGCGTCTTCGTCACTTTACTCAAATGCCGCGGCTGATCCGGATCCATGCCGCGCGCTACCGACAGCTGCGCTGCCATCACATAGAAAGCCTGGATCGCCACGATCGGATCGAGGTCAGGGGTGGCGGCAACCGGCAAGGTCAGGTCGCGCGCTGCCACGTCGTCCGGGGCGGCCAGCAGCACCTTGGCGCCGCGGCCGCGCATTTCGTCGGCCAGCTTGAGCAAGCCGGCCTGGGTCGGTCCGCGGGTGGCGAAGATCAGCAAGGGATAGCCTTCGTCGATCAGCGCCATTGGACCATGCTTGATTTCGGCGCCGCTGAAGGCTTCTGCCTGGATCGCCGAGGTTTCCTTGAACTTCAATGCCGACTCCAGCGCCAGCGGCAAGCTGATGCCGCGGCCGACCACCATGATGCGGGAAGAGGGCGCCAGCACCTCGATGGCCGGGCTCCAGTCGAGCTGGGTGGCGGCGTTCAAGGCTTGCGGCAGGGCTTCGATGGCGGCCAGGAAGGCGGCATCGTCCTGCCAGTGGGCGGTGAGGCGGGCGGCGGCCACCAGGCTGGTGATGAAACTCTTGGTAGCGGCCACGCTCAGTTCCGCGCCGGCATGCAGCGGCAGCGCCCATTCGGCAGTGTTGGCCAGCGGCGAGGCGATGTCGTTCACCAGCGCCACCGTAGTGGCGCCGCTGTCGCGGAAATAACGGATAGGTTCGATCACGTCCGGGCTCTGGCCCGATTGCGAAATCGCGATGGCGAGCGCGTCGCGGGCCATCAGCGGCGCCTTGTTGAGCGTCACCAGCGACAGCGGCAGCGAAGCGACGATGCGGCCCAGGCGTGCCATGATCAGATAGGCGCAATAATTGGCGGCGTGGTCTGAGCTGCCGCGCGCCACGGTCAGGATGCTGGACGGCGGCGCCGCGCGCAGACGCTGGCCGAGTTCGGCATAGCGCTCGCGGTCCTGGCCGAGCTGCAAGGCGACATGTTCTGCCGCCGAGCGGGCTTCTTTAAGCATCAACGAGGTCAATTCTTTCTCCTTCTACATAGACTGCTTTGAGTTTGAGCTCGCGGTCGAGCACCAGAATATCTGCGAAACAGCCTGCTTTCAGGCGTCCGCGTTCTTGCATGCCGAGATAGTCGGCCGGATAGGTGGAGACCCGTAGCGAAGCCTCGGCGATTTCCAGTCCCAGCGACACCAGGTTGCGCAGCGCCTGGTCCATGGTCAGCGTGCTGCCGGCCAGGGTGCCGTTGTCCAGCCGTACGCCGCCCAGGCATTTGTGCACCACCTGGCGGCCCAGCATGTAGTCGCCGTCCGGCATGCCGGAAGCCGCGGTCGAATCGGTGACGCAGAACAGGCGCGGAATCGCCCGCAGCGCGGTCTTGATCGCGCCTGGATGGACGTGCAGCAGGTCCGGGATCAGCTCGGCGTATTCGGCATGCGCCAGGGCCGCGCCGGCCATGCCCGGCTGCCGGTGATGGAAGGAGCTCATGGCGTTGAACAGGTGGGTGAAGCCGGCCGCGCCGTTTTTCAGGGCGGCGACGCCGTCTTCGTAAGTACCCAGGGTATGGCCGATCTGCACCCGCATGCCCAGTTTCGACAAGGTCTTCACCAGCGCCATGTGGCCGTTGATTTCCGGTGCGATGGTGATCAGTTTCAAAGGAGCGAAACTGCGCAGCCAGTCGATCTGTTCGACCGTGGCGGCAATCGCGAAATCAGGCTGGGCGCCGAGCTTGCCCGGATTGATGTAGGGGCCTTCCAGATGCGCCCCCAGCACGCGCGCGCTGCCGGCGCGGCGGCCGCGGCAGGCCTTGCCGATCGCACCCAGCGCCGCTTCCAGCTCTTCCGGCGGCGCCGTCATGGTGGTGGCCAGCATGCTGGTGGTGCCGTGCTGGGCGTGCAGGCGCGAGACTACATGGACGGCATCGCCGGCTTCCATGATGTCCTTGCCGCCGCCGCCATGTACGTGCAGGTCGATAAAGCCGGGCAGGATGTAGTCGCCTTGTTCCGGCGGCTGTTCCAGCGCCTCGCCGCTGATTTCGGTGATCATGTCGCTGAAGCCGATGCTGCCGGCGACCCAGCCCTCGGTGGTCAGGACATTGCCATGCAGTTGTGTCAAATTGCTGCTGGTGTTCATGCTTGTTCTCCTGCAGTTTCGGCGGCGGTGGCGAGTTGACGGCGCAGCAGCAGCAGTGCGCCGGCTGCGGCGCCGGCGCGCGGCGTGATCGCGCGCGATTTCAAGGGCTCCGGCAGATAGGCCTGCAGCGGAGCAGCGAGGCCGCCGCAGAGGGCGATCGGCAGCTGTTGCGAGGGGTCCAGCGCCAGCGCGATCTGGTCGATTTCGATGCCGGCCTTGCGCAAGATGGTCTGCGCCGCCGCATCCTCGGCGGCGTGGGTCACCACCAGCGGCGCCAGCTGGGCGAAAATGCTCTGATTGGCGCTGTTGACCCAGGCGATCACCCGTTCCCGGTTCTGGCTGTTGCTGAAGTCGTCGGCGCCGCCGCAGAAACGGACGATGGCCCGCGCTAATGGGCCGGCGGCGGCGCGGCCGTCCAGCGCCCGCTCGACGTGGTTGGCGGCGCGCAGGCCGATCCAGCCGCCGCTGGCTTCGTCGCCGGTCTGGAAGCCCCAGCCGCCGACTTCAAGGCGGCTGCCGTCGGCCAGCAAGACTTCGCCGACGCTGCCGGTGCCGATCGCCACCACCACGCCGGGCTGGCCTAGGTGGGCGCCGAGCAGGGTGGTGAAAGCGTCGGTGCCGATGGCCAGCGCGCCGAAGCCAGGATTCTGTTCGGTGAACTGGTTCGCCCACTGCGGGTTGTTGACTCCCGACAAGCCGCAGCCGGCGGCAATCGCCGCATACGGCGGGCGCGCGATGCCGGCCGCCAGGAAGGCGTTATCCAGCGCCGTGACGATGGCGCACCAGGATTTGCTGGTGCCATGCATCAGGGCTGACGGTCCGCTGCTGCCGTCGGCCACATGGCTGCCGTCCGGGCGTTCCACCCGGACCACGGTCTTGGTGCCGCCGCCGTCGACACCGATCAGATATTCGAATGCTGTTTTCAACTCAACTCCCACACCTTTTTGAAGGCGCATAGTGTATCTATTTCGCAGGTTCAGGTCTTACTGTTTGGAAGAAATCATGTTTCCAGGTTTCAATCTTTCCAGGGCCAGGCCCGCAGCGTCGAACACGTGGAAGGCGCTGCTCGGCGCCGACAAGGTAACGCTATCGCCGATATGCACCGGATTGTTGCCGTCGCCGCGCACCAGCAAGTCCTGGCCGTCCTGCAGGGTGACATAGATGAAATTCGCTTCGCCCAGGTGCTCGACGATGTTGACCTTGCCGCTGAATACTTCACCACTATGCGCGTTTTCCAGGATATGTTCAGGACGCAGGCCGACGGTCACCGCATCGCCCGCCTTGGCCGTGCCGGCTGCAACCTCGGCGCGGATTTCCTGGCCGTTGGCAAGCCTGATGCGCAGGCAGTCGGCTTCCACCGCGCTGACGGCGCCATTGAACAGGTTCATCTTCGGCGAGCCGATGAAGGTGGCGACAAACAGGTTTTTCGGACGCTGGTACAGTTCCAGCGGCGAGCCGGCCTGCTGGATGAAGCCGTCGTTCATCACCACGATCTTGTCGCCCAGGGTCATGGCCTCGACCTGGTCGTGGGTGACGTAGACGATGGTGGCTTCCAGCTGCTTGTGCAGCTTGGCGATTTCCAGCCGGGTCTGCACCCGCAGGGCGGCATCCAGGTTGGACAGCGGTTCGTCGAACAGGAACAGTTTCGGCTTGCGCACGATGGCGCGGCCGATGGCGACGCGTTGGCGCTGGCCGCCCGACAGCTCGCGCGGCAGGCGCTCCAGCAGATGGTCGATTTTCAGGATGCCGGCGGCGTGGCGGATGCGCTGGTCGATGGCGGCCTTGTCGGCGCCGGCGATCTTCAGGCCGAAAGCCATGTTCTTGTAGACCGTCATGTGCGGATACAGGGCGTAGCTCTGGAACACCATGGCGATGCCGCGTTCGGCCGGCGGCAGGTGGTTGACCACGCGGTCGCCGATCGACAGTTCGCCGCTGGTGATCGATTCCAGGCCGCACAGCATGCGCAGCAGGGTCGACTTGCCGCAGCCGGAAGGGCCGACCAGCACGACGAATTCGCCGTCCTTGATTTCCAGGTTGAGATCGGCCAGCACGTTCTGCTTGCCGTCATACGATTTTGTGAGTTGCTTGACGCTTACATTTGCCATTGGAGGTCTCGTTTCTGCTTTGTCTGCTTTGTCTATTACTTGACCGCGCCGGAAGTCAGGCCGCGTATCAGTTGCCGGGAGAAGATGACGTACATGATCAGGATCGGGATCACGGCCAGCGAGAGCGCTGCCAGCACCGAATTCCAGTCAGTCACATACTGGCCGATGAACTGCTGCACGCCGAGCGTCACGGTCTTGGTTTCATCCGAAGGCGCCAGGATCAGCGGGAACCACAGGTCATTCCAGGCCGGGATCATGGTGAATACCGCGACCGTGGCGATGGCCGGGCGGATCAGCGGCAAGATGATCTGAAAGAAGATCTTGAATTCGCCGACGCCGTCGCAGCGCGCCGCATCCTTCAGCTCCTTGGGGATCTGGCGGATGAATTCGGACAGGATCATCACCGCCAGCGGCAGGCCCTGAGCGGTGTAGACCAGGATCAGCGCGCTGCGGGTGTTGATCAGGCCGAGGCTGACCACCAGCTGCAGGATGGAGACGGTGCCGAGGCGGATCGGGATCATGATGCCGAGCGCCAGGTAGAGGGCCATCAGGCGGTTGCCGCGGAACTTGTATTCCGACAGCGCCCAGCCGGCCATGGCGCCGAACAGCACAATCAGGATCAACGAGCCGAGCGTGACCACCAGGCTGTTGCCGAAATAAAGCATGAAGTTGGTGTTGTGCAGCACCTTTTCAAAGCCGATCAGCGAGAACGAATCCGGCGTCGGGAACGCCAGCGGGTTGTCGAAGATGGCGTCGCGCGACTTGACCGAGTTGATCAGGATCAGGGCAATCGGGAACAGCGCGATCACGGCATAGGCGCACAGCACCACGTGGACCCAGATGCGGCCCAGGTTGGCAAAGCGGCTGCGCGCAAGTAGTGGCACAGGCGCTGGCGCCGGCGCCGAGGTCGCGGCGGAAGAGAGCGAGGAGATGGATGTCATGATAAGTCCTCGTTACAGTTCGTATCGTGTCAGCTTGCGCTGCACGAAGTAGAAATAGGTGGCGACACCGAGCAGTATCACCAGGAACATCAGGGTGGCGACCGCCGCGCCCATGGTCGGGCTGCCGATCTGCGCCTGGTAGCCGAAGAAGGTACGGTAGAAGAAAGTACCCAGGATATCGGTGGTGTAATTTGGTCCGGCCAGTGCACCCTTGACCGAGTAGATCAGGTCGAAGGCATTGAAGTTGGCGACGAAGGTCAGGATGGTGACCAGGCCCAGGGTCGGCAGGATCAGCGGCAGCTTGATTTGCCAGAAGATGCGGAACGAGCTGGCGCCTTCGGCATAGGCGGCTTCCAGCACCTCTTCCGGCACCGCCAGCAGCGCCGCATAGATCAGCATCATCGGAATGCCGACGTATTGCCAGACCGAGACCAGGCCGAGCGTCAGCAGCGCAGTGCTTTCCTGGCCCAGCCACGGTGCAAAATAGTCGCCCAGGCCGATATGCTGCATCAAGCCTTCGCCGACGCCCCACAAGGGCGACAGGATCAGTTGCCAGATAAAGCCGATGATCACCACCGACAGCAGGGTAGGCAGGAAAATCAGAGTACGGTAAGTGCGCGCGCCACGCAGCCCTTTGAGGCTGAACAGGGTGGCCAGCAGCAAGCCGATCGGATTTTGCAGCAGCATGTGGATGGCGAAGAATTTCAGGTTGTTCAGCATGGCGTTCCAGAACGCCTTGGACCAGTCCGAATCGAACAGGATGGTATGGTAATTGGCAAGGCCGACGAAGCTGTGGACGCCGGCATCGTTGCTGGTGTAGAAGCCGAGGCGCAGGGTATCCAGCAAAGGCAGGGCGCTGAACATGGAATAGATGATGACCGCTGGCGCCAGGAACACCACGATGTGCCAGGGGAAGGTCTTTTTTTGAAGATTCATTCTGGTTTTCTTTGAATGCAAGTTCACTCGCAGGCGCAGCAATCTTACGGGGGAGATCGTAAAGACGACTCCGGCCGGCTGAGCGAACTCTGAAATACGAACGTGATGGCGGCTTATTCTTGTATGCAGATGCCGTTCTTCACGGGCCGGCCTCTAGCGGGCTGTAACAGCTGAATCAAGAGCGCCTGTCACGTATCCGACGCGCATGGCGGCGTTGCACATGCTCGCAATAGTCTCGCTATTGCTCCCTGTGCGCCTTGCCCTGCGCGCCGGATACGCGCCCTTCGCTCTCGATTCAGCTGTTACAGCCCGCTGCTGGCAAGCCTTGGATGCTAGTGTAGTACTTCTTGAGTAGTGTTTCTGGCGAAGCGCTACGCTAGCTGGCTTGTCGGCAAAGGATGGGACTATCTTAACCTCCCATCCTTTACCAGACGATAGCATTAATGCAATTGACGATTATTGCTGCGGCTTGTACCACTTGGCGAAACCGGCCTGCACCTGTGCTGCAGCATCCTTAGGCGCCAGCTTGCCGTTCAACACTTGCGCGTTGACGTTCCACAGCTGGTTTTCCATGCTTGGCTCGCCGCGGTTCAGGATCTGCGAATTCAGGCGGATGGTCGAGGAGCAGGACTTGCGCCAGTCGATCATCTGCTTGGCGACCGGATCCTTGACCGAGATCAGGTGATCCGACAGCGAGAAGAAGCCGGTAACCTTGTTGGTGTAGATGTCAGCAAATTCTTGCGAACCGAGCCAGGCCAGGAACTTGTAAGCATCTTCCTTGTTCTTGGATTTCTTGTTGACGCCCATGCCGATATCGTTGTGGTCCGAGATATAGCACTTGTCGCCGGCCTTAGGCACTGGCGGCGGGAAGGCGCCCATCGAGATCTTGGAATTGTCGTTGAAGTAAGCGATATCCCAGGAGCCGGCAGGATAGATCGCAGCCTTGCCCAGGGCAAACTGGTTCTGGCTGTCGCCGTAGGTTTGCGAGCTGGCGCCCTTGTTCAGGTATTTGCCGAGCCGGGCTTCGTATTCGAAAGCGTTGACGAAGTTAGGATCGGTGAATTTTTCCTTGCCGGCGATCAGCGCCTTGCGGCCTTCTTCGCCCTTCCAGTAGTTAGGACCCAGGCCGGTAAAGATGATCTGGCTGGATTCCCACTGGTCGTTGGTGCCCAGCGCCAGCGGCGCGTACTTGCCGTTGCTCTTGATGGTGTCGAGCACCTTGAAGAATTCAGCTTCGGTCTTAGGCGGTTGCAGGTTCAGGTCTTTGAAGATCTTCTGGTTGTACAGGAAGCCGTGGATCACGGAAGCGATCGGCATACAGAAAGTGTCTTTGCCGTCATCGGTCTGCCAGGCGGTCTTGGCGGACGCAGGGAAGTGTTCCATGCCTGGCTTGCCGTCCAGCTTTTCCAGGTTGCCCTTCTTGTACAGGGACAGCGAGACGTCGAACGGACGGCAGGCGATCAGGTCGCCTGCAGTGCCGCCGGCCAGCCGCGCGGACAGGCTGGAGTCGTATTCGGTCGGCGCGGTAGGCGCAAATTTGACTTCGATGCCAGGATTCTTTTTCTGGAAAGCCGGGATCAGCACGGTTTCCCACAGGGTCTTGTCGTCGACGCGCCAGCTTTCGATGGTCAGTGTGCCGGCTTGTGCCGTGCCGAAGGTCGCCAGGGCGATCAGTACGGCGTTGCGGATAGTGCGAATTCGGTTGACCGTTTGCATCTAAGTCTCCTCTTGGATTTTTATCGGATTGGATTTTGCGGCTCTCTATACAGAGCAAACCGCCGCGAACAGACATTAGCACCATAAAAATTGTGCCGCCATCTTTCGCCTCAAATGGCTACATGATTTTCATAAGCTATTGATTTTATTGATGAAAGGTAAAATATGCAGGTTTTGGCGATTACATATCTTTACACGCTGCCCATTGAAATTTTATGCTTTCATGCGGCAACTATCCAGAATACTTGCGTTAAGGCGATGCCGTTTTAAAAGATAACTTTACGAAAACTTACGTTTCTTTACAAAACGAGAACAGCGCTAACGTTGGCGCGGGACTTGCGCTATAGTCACACGCGTTGTGGGGAGACCAGGCTAGTGTTTATAGTTCATAAAAATATCAACAAGGCACACATGATTGATAAGCGGCTGCCGGAACGGCGCTCGGGGCAAGGCACGGATAACGGGGGAAGGTGGTTGACAGCATATTGCAACCGGATAGCGCTGCTGGCGTTTAGCTACCTGTTGAGCGCTGCAAGCGCTGCGGCAGGCGCCGCCAGCCTGGCGCCCGCAGCCGGCCTCAACCAGCCGCCGGCTTCTTTGCAAGTGCTGCACTGGTGGACCTCGGCCGGCGAGCGCAAGGCGGTTGATGTCATCGCAGGCAAGCTGGCGGAAGAAAATATCCAGTGGCGCGATGCCGCCATTCCTGGCGGCGCCGGTCTGGGCGCCAGCAAGGTGCTGAAGAGCATGGTGTTGGCCGGCAAGGCGCCGGAAGCGACCCAGCTCAACGGCATCGTATTCGGCGAATGGGCCGATCTTGGCCTGCTGCTGGAGCTGGACGACGTCGCCACCCCCGGCAACTGGCAAAAACTGCTGTTCCCCACCGTCTGGTCGCTGGTGCTCAATCGCGGCCATGTGGTGGCGGCGCCGCTCGGGATTCATCGGATTAACAATCTGTTCTATAACAAGAAGATCTTCGAGCGCCTGAACCTGGCGCCGCCCAAGACCTGGGCCGACTTCAATCGCGTGGCCGACAAGCTCAGGCAAGCCGGCATCACGCCGCTGGCGCAAAGCAGCGAAGCCTGGCAGGTCGCCACTTTGTTTGAAACGCTGGTGCTGGCGGAAAGCGGCCCCGCCTATTACCGCTCGCTGTTCGTCGATCTCAATCCGCTGGCCTTTGGCGACCAGCGCATGACGCATGCCCTGAAACGCTTGCGCGCGCTCAAGGAGTGGATGCCGACGCCGCTGCGGGAACGGCCGTGGCCTGAAATGACGCGCCAGCTGGCTAACGGCGAGGCCGCCATGTTCGTCATGGGCGACTGGGCCAAGGGCGAGCTGCTGGCCTGGGGCCTGAACACCGATCAGGACTTTGCCTGCAGCACAGTGCCGGGCACCGCCGACTACCACCTGTATAGTGTCGATACCCTGGCCATGTTCGCCGGCGACTATTCGCACCAGCCGGCGCAAGAAAAGCTGGCGCAGATCATCATGTCGCTGCCGGTGCAAACCGCATACAATCAGCTCAAGGGCGCGATCTCGGTGTGGCGTTCGCCGGATCTGTCGAAAATGGACAGCTGCGCGCGCGCCTCGTGGGCCGCGTTCAGCAAGGGCAGCGCCTATCAGGCGCCGAGCCTGGTGCACCGCATGGCCGCGGATGAAACCGCGAAGGATGCCATCGTCGCCGAAGTGCATCGTTACTTCATCGACGACAAGATGTCCGAGAGCGACGTCCAGCGCAAGCTCGCCAGCATTGCGCGGACCGTGACGAAAACAGGAAAATTGGAATAATGCGCAAGATACTCATCGTCGACGACGACCAGAAAACCCGGACGCTGCTGAAAGCCTACCTGGAAAAGAACCAGTACGAAGTGCGCCTGGCGCATAACGGCGAAGCTTTCCTGGCCGAGTTCCAGCGTTATTCGGAAGAACTGTCGCTGGTGATTCTGGACGTGATGCTGCCGGATACCGACGGCTTCGCCTTGTGCAAGACGGTGCGCCGCAAGTCGAACGTGCCGATCATCATGCTCACCGCCAGTTCCGATGAAACCGACCGCGTGGTCGGCCTGGAGCTGGGTGCAGACGACTATATCGCCAAGCCATACAGCCCGCGCGAGCTGCTGGCGCGCATCAAGGCCATCCACCGCCGCAGCGGCATCGACAGCACGTCGGCGCCGCGCTATTACCGCTTTGTCGGCTTCACCCTGGATACGGTGGAACGCACCCTGAGCGATCCTGACGGCCAGCTGGTGGCGCTGACCGGCCTCGATTACCAGTTGCTGAAGTATTTTGTCGAGCATCCTGGCGACGTGCTCGATCGCGGCGTGCTGTGCGAGGAAACCCGCGGCCGCGATGTCGGCCCGCTGGACCGCTCGCTCGACGTGCAGATCAGCAAGCTGCGCCTGCGCCTCAATGACGGCGGCAAGGATCCGCATCTGATCAAGACCGTGCGCGGCGTCGGCTACGTGTTCTCGGCCGACGTCGCAGCCACGCACAGCTGACGCCATGTCGAGAGCAAGCTGGTCGGCCGGCTACAACCGGCTGCTGTCCTGGCTGTTGCCGCATACGCTGCTGGGCCGGCTGTCGGTGGTGATGGTGTTCGGCGTGCTGGTGACGCAGCTGGCCGGCGGCCTGATCTGGTCGGCGCAACTGCGCAGCAAGGCCGAAGTCGAGACCAGGACCGCTTCCCAGCACCTGGCCCACAGCGCAGCCAGCGCGATCAGGTTTTTCATGAGCCTGCCTGCCAACTACCGGCCGATCCTGATCCAGCAGCTGCGCGAAATGGGCGGTACGCGCTTCTTCGTCAACACCAACGACGGTCCGGTCAGCATCCACAAGATCGCCGACAATCCGCTCGCCGACATGGCGCTGGGTGAAATCGGCGCGACCCTGAAAACCGATCTGCCGTTCCTGCCTGGCTTCCGCCTGGCGTTTGCCTGGCCCGACGACCTGATAGTCTCCAGCGACGGCCTGAAGGTGGCGGACCTGCCGGACAGCTGGGTCCAGCATACCTTGCTGATCAAGCCGAATCCGGCGCCGGTGCTGGTGATCCAGACCGAGCTGGAGCCCGGCAACTGGCTGTATCTGGCCGCACTGATGCCGAATCCGTATTTCCTTGATACCGATAATCCCTTGTCGGCTGAACGCCTGCTGCTGCAGGGGGTATCGCTGGCCACTGTGCTGCTGCTGTCGATCCTGGTGGTGCGCTGGACCACGCGGCCGCTGGCGGCGCTGTCGGATGCCGCCGACGCCTTCGGCAAGGGCGAGGCGCCGCCGGAACTGCCGGAAACCGGCAGCCGCGAATTCGTCAAGACCGCGCGCGCTTTCCGCGCCATGCGCGAGCGCATCAAGCGTTACCTGGATGATCGCGAACGGCTGTTCGTTTCGATCTCGCACGATTTGCGGACCCCGATCACGCGCCTCAAGCTGCGCACCGAACTGCTGGACGATGAAGAATTACGTAGCGAATTCCATGAGGACCTGGACGAGCTCGACATGATGGTCAAGGGCGCCTTGCAGTCAGTCAAGGACAGCGATATCCATGAGAACCGCACCGAAGTGCGGCTCGATGCCCTGATCTTGCGCATGATCCGCGACGCCCGCATGGCTGGGCACGAGGTGGCGTTCAGCGAATCCGGGCTGACGGTGATGGCCAAGCCGCTGGCGCTCAAGCGCGCCATCGGCAACCTGTTCGACAACGCCCTGCATTACGGCCGCAAGGTGGAAGTCTCGGTCGCCAGCCTGATCAATGAAGCGGGTGCGAACATCCAGATCCAGATTCGCGACCATGGCCCCGGGGTGCCGGAAGAAGCCTTGCTCAGCCTGTTCGATCCCTACACGCGGCTGGAGCACGGACGCGACCAGAATGCCGGCGGCATGGGGCTGGGATTGGGGATCGCACGCAATATCGTGCAGGCGCACGGCGGCGAACTGCTATTGCGCAATCACCCGGACGGCGGTCTGGTGGCGACTATTGTCTTGCCGCAGACTTGATCGGATTGCGCCGATCGGCCGGGTGGATGTTCTTTAACCGTTCTTGGGTGCGAGCCTGTCGATGAGCTGCGCATGCTCCGGGTTGAGGCGTCGGAACGCGCTTAAGTCTTCCTGGCCGGCGATCTTGAATCTGGCGAATTCGAACGGCCCTCTGCATTCGCAGGTCACCAGTCCATATTCTCCATTCGGATAGGCGCCGAACCAATCGCCGAATCCGGCCGCATTTTTTTCTATGACGACGTCGTTGTCGTCAGTCACCGCTTCTGCCGATTTCCAGATGCCGTCGGCGCTAATCTTGGGAATCACCAGCGAGCCGCCCGAAATCAGCCTGAATTTCTCTTTGGTGTCTTGCAGGCTGTGCCAGCTGGAAATCGCCTGTTCCGGCAGCAGGTAGAAAATCACGGTGTATGCCTGGTTGCGGACGAATTCGCGATAGAAGCCGCCTTCCGGATGGGCTTCCAGCCCCAGGCCGTGGCGGATATGGTCGGCAGTCAGGCGGTGACGCTCGGGCAGCGCGTTCAGCGTCTGCAGGTAATTCTTTATGTTGAGCGCTTCGGCGGGCAAGCTGGCGGCGCCGGCCGCCGCGTTCAGGCCGCCTGCCGCGATGAGCTGCTCCAGTTCTTCAAGATAAGCGCTTAAATGCCGGATCAGTCTTGCAGGCGTGTCCATGCGTTTTCCTTTTTTTGCAGTCGGGTAGGGTGGGCAGCCGTGCCCACGCGAAAGGAGATTCTACCCGTGGGCAAAAAAACCTGCCCACCCTACGATGTCAATCAAGCGGACGGCGATGCGCTTGCCCGTTACAGGCCGAAGGAATAGTTTTTCGCCACGTGCAGCGCGGCTTCGCGCAAATCGTGAGCGAGCTCGGAGCGGATGCCGCCGCTGGGGTAGGCCAGCACATACTTGTAAGTGATGTCGGCCTTGAACGGTCGCGTGACGACGCCGTGCGGGCGCCAGATCTTGGCCGCGAACGGTTCCACGATGGCGACGCCGAAACCGTTGGCCACCATCGCGTAGCGGGTATGCGAGGTGTGCGTCTGGATCGTGTAGTTGGGGCGGATGGCGGCGGCTTTCAGGGTCGACAGTTCGCGGTCGTAGGATTGCGCGCTGTTGGGCATCCAGCCGATGACGTTTTCGCCATCCAGGTCTTCCGGCAGGACGATCTCCTTTTGCGCCAGCGGATGGGTCGCCAGCATAGCGCACAGCACGGTGGCTTCCATGATCGGTTCGACTTCGATGCCGGCGAACGGCGGAAACGCCAGGCTGAGCGCCATGTCGACCTTGAGATCCTGCAGGCTGACCAGGATTTCCGGCACGGTGCAGCTGTCGATCTTGACCGAGACATCCGGATGCTGCTTGAAGAAGCGTTGCAGCACTTCCGGCAGCAGGGTGGTGGACAGCACCGGCAGGCAGGCGATGGTCAAGCCTTCCGGCGCTTCGTGGCGGATGTTGCCTGCCACCTGCATCAGGCGTTCCAGGCCCAGGAAGTTTTCCTCCACCGCCTTGTAGAAGCGCACGCCGGCATTGGTCGGCTCCAGCCGGCCCTTGGCGCGGTTGAACAGGCGAAAGCCGAGATCGGCTTCAAGATCGGCGATCAGCCGGCTGATTGCCGGCTGCGTCACGTGCATGCGGCGGGCGGCCGAGACGCTGGTGCCGGAGATCATCAGCGAACGAAAGGCTTCGATTTGGCGGAAACGAATCATGATTGTTATGTCAGTGCAAGAGTGCGGTCTCGTGCGTGCATGGCGCTGCTAAGGTATAAGCGCTGCAACAAAAACCATCCGAGATAGCGTTGGAGACTGCTATAACAAACAGCTATGGCACATACGAATTTGTGAGTGGACATGATATTCCATTCTTGTGACACTGTGTGCACTGAAAATGTTGTTGTGCACCACAGCAATCAACGTTTGTCACATGGATTTTTTGATTGAACCACGGTTCAATCCTGACATCAGGCTGATCTGCGCCGTCGCCTGAGTTGAAGATTTCTGGTTATGTCCAGATTTGCCCACAAGGCGCCCTGCATTTAGAGATTTCGAGGCCCTCACAAGGTGGCTTTCGGATCCGGGGGTTACACCGCCCCCAGGCCCGCACCTTTCTGCACCTGCATGCGCCCTGCATCCTGCTTTTGTACTCCTGCTTTTATACTCCCTTTTCTTGCTCTGTTCCTGACCCGCGCTTGTTCTCGCCGTCAGCGAATGAAATAGCCTGAGACTTTCCAGCTGCCATCCTTTTCACGCATGGGCGTGATCGTCTCTTGCGCCGACTTCTTGTTTTCGAACTGGGTCTCGTATTGGATCACCACGTATTCGCCGTCCGGCGCGCCGGGCAGGGTGGTCGCATATTCCGTGCTTTTGAGCTCGCGCGCCTTGACGCTGCCAAGCGGCGCCCGCAAGGAACGCACGCCGGTCTCCCAGGTATTCTTGGAAATGCCGGTCTTGAAATAAGTGCCGGCGCGTTCCCAGCTCTCGCCGTATTTGCCGGCATCGGTCAGCGCGATCCATGCCTTGGCGGCGGTTTCGGCTTGCTTGAAAATTTCGGCTTGCGGCTCGACCGCGAAGGAGGGAGCTGTGCTCGTCAGCAGCATGGCGGCGGCTAGCGCCAGTATGGTTTTCATTTTCCGTTTCCCCCTGGATGAGTTCCGTAGGTCGCGCAGATGGATGCATGGCTTGTCGATATGCTCAGATCATAGGGGTTGCAACAGCTATTTGCAATGCAACTCTGCTGTCGATGCCGCAGGGTAACGAGCCGTAGCGACGAGATTGAAAAACAACATTTTCAGGCTTCGCATTGACATATATAATGAGAATCATTATTGTTTCGACCTTTGCTTAGGCCCACCCACCGCTAGCCAGTATCTCCCGTTCCCGACCATGTCGCGTAGCAATAGAACAGCCAGTGCGGACATGACGCGTACCAGGAGAATAACCCGCATGGCAGCCCTCGAACTTCCCCAGACTTTGAATCCCACGCGCTGCTCAGCCGCCGTTACCCTGGCGCTGGCGGTGCTGGCCCTGCCGGCGACGCTGCATGCGCAACAGGCCGATGCGCCGGCCGCTCCTGCTGACGAGCATACGCTGGAATCGATCCAGGTCAGCGGCGACTGGCTCGGCACCGGCCTGCAAAACAGCGTCAAGCGCTATCCCGGCGCACGTACCGTAGTCAAGAAAGAGGATATTGAAGATTCCGGCGCGGCCAGCATCGGCGATGTGATGCGCCGCATTCCCGGCGTGCAGGTGAGCGACAACTCCGGTTCCGCCGGCAGTGCGATTGCGCTGAACATCGGCGTGCGCGGCCTGGCTGGACGCTATTCGCCGCGCTCCACCGTGCTGCTCGACGGCATCCCGATGGCGGTGGCGCCTTACGGCCAGCCGCAACTCTCGTTTGCCCCGGTCAGCCTCAACAACATTGAATCGATCGACGTCGTGCGCGGCGCCGGCTCGGTCCGTTTCGGTCCGCAGAACGTCGGCGGCATCATCAATTTCAAGACCCGCGCGATTCCGACCGAACCCGGCTTCAACGGCGACGCTACCGTGCGCACCAACAATTACACCGAGGCGGGCGGCGCCGAAAGACAGTACAGCGCCTTTGTCGGCAGCCAGCTCGATAACGGCCTCGGCCTGGCGGTGCTGTATTCCGGCGCCGACGGCTCAGGCTGGCGCGCCAACAGCGGTGAAACCGTCAACGATTTCGCCTTGAAGTACCGCTATCAGATCACGCCGAGCTCCGAGATCTACGGCAAGCTGTCGTACTATGATGTCCGTTCGCAGACGCCGGGCGGCCTGACTGCGGCGCAATACGCTGCCAATCCGTTTCAGAACACACGGCCGACCGATTTCTGGAGCGGTACCCGCAAAGGCGCCGACATCGGCTACCTGAATACGATTTCGGACACTCAGGAATTTGAAATCCGCACGTATTACAACGAGAGTTTCCGCCAAAGCACGCTGATCAGCGGCAAGAATCTCGGCCACCAGCCGCGCACCTACCAGACCCTGGGGATAGAGCCGCGCTACACGCAACGCTTCCAGCTCGGCAGCAGCACCAACGATGTCACGGTTGGTTACCGTTATATCCGTGAAACCGGCAACGACCAGGTCTACAACAGCTCGCTGGCGACCGGGATCGCGGCGCCGTTGTCCAGTTCGTTCGATAATTTTACCGGCGCCCACGCGGTCTATATCGACGACAAGATTGCGCTGGGCGACTGGCGCATCACGCCAGGCATCCGGTATGAGCATATCCGTTCGACCCGCACCGACGTCATCAATGGCCCGGTGTTCCCGATCGATAACAACAAGGCCTTGCCGTCGCTCAGCGTGGCCTATCTGCTGAACCAGAACCTGACGCTGTTCAGCAATTACAGCACTTCCTTCGGCCCGGTCCAGAACACCCAGCTGACTGCCGCCATCGGCGGCAATCCGCTGGTGCCGGAAGTGGCGAAGACCGCTGAAATCGGCGCGCGCTGGAAGAGTGCGCAGCTGGCGGCGGAGATTACAGCCTTCGACATCCGATTCGATAACCAGATCCAGCAGGTGGCAGGCAGTTCGCCGGCGGTGTTCCAGAATATCGGCGCCACCCGCCACGACGGCATCGAGACCGCACTCGATTATGCCTTCGACAAGGCTGGCGCCCTGGCTGGCCTGAATATCTACGCCAACTACACCTACACACGCGCCTTGCAGAAATCCGGTCTGACCGCCGGCCTCGACGTGCCGTTCTATTCGCGGACTACCGACACCATCGGCGCCCGCTACGCCGTCGGCGCCTGGGGCTTCGACCTGTCGAGCACGCATCAAAGCCGGCAGTTTGCCGACAACGCCAACACCATCGCCGAAAGCGCGAACGGCGGCAACGGCGAGATTCCCGGTTTCCGCACCTGGAATGCGCAAGTCAACTGGAAGGTGCCAGGCATGAAGGGCACGGAGCTGCTGGCCGGCGTCAACAATCTGGCCGACAAGCGCTATTTCACGCGTACTACCGATTCGAATATCGGCAAGCTGGTTGGCGCGCCACGCATGGTGTACGTGCAGGGACGCATCGCATTCTGATCGCTGGAAGTGTGGTGAAGAAGAAATGGAAGCCAATGCAACTGGCTTCCATTTTTTTTGCGATTACCAGGAGTAGCTGCCGCTGCCCTGGATTGCCATTTGTCCGCCGTTGGCGGCGCTGGCGCCGATCGCCAGCTGGGAGTGCTGGGAAACGCTGGACGCGAAGGCGATGCCGAGTGCGCCATAGCCGCCGTAGCTTGCCGTGCCCAGCGCGATGCCGCTGTTGTCGCCACGCGCGATATATACGCGTGGAATCGCCATCGCCTGGGCGGTGGCGCGGGCCGCGTAACTTTTGCTCTGGTTCAGCGTATCCTGCGCCGACGCTTGCATCTGGTTCAGGTTGACGGCGTCGGTGCCGGCCGTGCCAGGAGCGACATTGGCGATCTGCCGTTCGCCGCCGGCATAGCCGACCGATACGGTATTGGCGCGCGCCGCGACCGAACCTTGTCCCAGCGCTACCGAATTGGAAGCCGAGGCCACGGCATTGGCGCCGACAGCTACCGAGTTATTGCCGCTGGCAATCGCATTGTTGCCGATCGCCGTCGCCGGATCGGCAATCGCTTGCGCGCCTGCGCCGATCGCGACCGAACCGTTGAAGCTGGCTGTGGCGCCTGCGCCCAGCGCCACCGTGTTGTCGCCATTGGCGCTGGCATTGGTGCCCTGGGCGATGGCGTTGGCGCCCTTGACCGAGACGCCGTTGCCGCAAGCGACGCTGCCGCTGGCGCCGATCTTGCAGGCGCCGCTGTTGAACAGCGCGACCAGAGCCTTTTGCATGTCGCTCAGTTGGCCGACGTTGGCGGCGTCGCTGGCGGCAACGCCGGCTGCCACATTGTTGATGACCGTGCCGGCGCCGTTGTTAGCGTTCAACACCAGCGCCGTGCCGCCATTCCCATACTGAGCCGAGTTATTGGCCGTTTTGGTGGTAGCGCTGAGGTCGGCGCTCAATGTATTGGCGCTATTGGCAGTCGTCGTGGCGCCGACAGTCTGTTCCAGTTTGGTAGCGCGGCTATCGATGCCGACCACGCGCGTATCCAGGCTGCTGAGCGACGAACGCATGCCGGTCAGCCAGATGTCTACCGCAGAAAAAGCATCCCCTACCTTGGCAGAACTGGCGCCCTGGATCACGTAGGAGGGCGCTACTAGTGTGCCGGCAGCGTTGACCGAGGCATTGCCGCCCAGCGCGCTCGCCAGGTTGCGGTACTGGGCAAGGTTGGTGACGTCGTTGTCCTGTGTGCCGGCAGCAACATTGATGATTTGTCGCTGGAACGGCGCCGTTACATTGCCGTCGCTGTCGGTCACGCTCTGCACGCTGCCGACCGATACCGTGTTGGCACGCTCGGCCACCGAGCTGGCGCCCAGCGCCACACTGTTGTCGGTGCTGGCGCGACTGAGCCGTCCCAGCGCGGTGCTGTTCTTGCCGTTGACCAGCGCTGATTCGCCGACCACCGTGGCATTGACGCCGAGCGCATTGGCATTTGCCCCCACCGCGGTGCTGCCGGCCTCGCCGGCAAAGCTGTTGGCGCCGAGCGCCGAAGCATTGGCCTTGGCTGCTGCGGCATAGGCGCCTACGGCCGTCGTATTCTGGTCGTTGGCCAAGGCGCCGCTGCCCAAGGCCGTGGCTTGTGCGCCTGAAGCCACGCTGGTGTTGCCGGCCGCCACGGCGTCGACTCCGGTGGCCTGGGCGTTGTCACTGCCGTCCTTCAAGCCGTTGGCGTCAAAGTAGGATGGCACAACCTGCGCGCCGGCTTCCAGCGGCAGCCAGCCCAGCGCCGCGACGCACAGGCTCATTTGCAACAGCGAAGCGGCCGGTCCGCCAACTCTGGTTTGCTTATTCTTCATCAGGACTCCCTAGGCTAAGGTAAAGGATTGGAACGGCTCAGTGCCAGGCCGCATATTGCGCATCAGCCTTGCTGCCCACCAGGCACATCTTCAGGCTCTGCGCCTGCGCCGGCTTGAACAGCTTGGCTTCCAGCCGCGACTGGATGTAGCGGCCGGTGCAGTCGCGGTAGTCGCCGACGGTGGCGGAAGTCTTGGCGCACAGTTTGAGATTGGTCATGGCGTTGGCGCCCGGGATCAGGCCGCCGGGAGAAGAGACCGGTACGCTGGTGGCGCAATCGAGCAGGTTCAGGTTGCCGCGGTTGACAGTCCAGCCGATATCCATGAACAGCGCCGGCGTCAGGTCAAGGTCGGCCTGGGCGATGACGGTCGCGCTGGCGCTTGGCGCCATCAGCGCCGTCGGCACGGTAAGCTGGTCGAAATGGGAAACGCTCGATCCCGGCAGGAATCCAGGTGGGGCGTAAAGCTTGACGCGTTGCACGGCATGGCCGGCGGCATCGGCGCCGTCAATCAGCACGGCAGCGAGGTGGCGATCAGGGTAGGGGCCGATACCTCCTGCGGTCAGCCCTTGCAGATTGCTCTTGAGCCGGGTTCCTACCGCTTGCGGCACCAGTATCGAAGGGATGTTTACCTGATCCGTACCGGTCATCAGGCCGACGGTAGATCCGCCGTTATCGGCGATGATTGCCGCCACGGCACCGGCCTGCTGAGCGTACAGCGCCTTCTGCGAAAAATTACAGGCGCCGCGGTCAATCAGGGCGATCTGGCCGGCAAGCGCCGCGCCATTGGTGATGGGGTGGCAGCCATCGGTGTGCACGACGTTGCCGGCATCGGTATACGTCGCCTGCACTACGCTGCCGGTGAACGCCGCAGCGCTTGCCGGCGCACCGAAATCGGCAGTGACATAGCTGCTGCCTCCGGCCGCCGCCGCTGGCGCAGAAATCTGGAAGGCGATTTCCGGCTGCAGCTTGAGCGGCACTTCCGCAGTGACTTGCGGACCGCTCCACACCAGCTTGTCGCTGATCTGGGCAGCGTTGCGTTGCGCCAGGTTCATTGCGCTCCAGTCTAGTCCGCCGGCAGTGCGTATGTAGCGGTTGTAGATGCGGCTGGGACCGCCGACCGCCCGGCTTGCTGCGTTGTCGCCGATAAAACCCAGTCCGTGGCCGATCTCGTGGGTGACCACATCGAGGAAATTGGTTTGTCCCTTTGGCGTCCTTCCATCCAGCCCGTAATACCAGCCCTGGCCGCCAACATCGATATCGGTGGTGAATTGCGAATTGATATCGTCTTCCCCGACGTTGATCTTTGCGCCGCTCAGGGCATTGGCAAGCGCGACGTTATACACCGTATCAGGTAGTGGCCGATTGAAGAAATTCATGTAGCTGCTGGTGGGGCCAGCCTGCCCTAATATGTTGTTGCCGGCCGTGTTCTTGCCGAGCGAAGCAAAGGATGCCCGCACCCGCACCGGCACTGCACTGTTGAGCAAGCTGCCGTACATTTCGAGTGCAAACTGATAGACCAGGCGCCGCTGTTCTCCCAGCGTCTTGCCGGGGTTGCCGCCCACCGGCGCTGCCGCCGTCAGGTCGTTCAGACCTGCTCCCGGCGCATCCTGGTTGACCAGGATGAAGTCGGCGGCGTGTACTGTCGGCATGGCGCCGAGAAGGGCTAAAAAGCCAGCATAGCAGAAGAGCTTTTTCATCAGCGGGCCTGCTCTTTCTTTTGCTGCTCCGAGGTGTCGCTGGAGTGCTGCACCGTGATGCGGCCGTCTGCGCCTTTTACCGCGACCAGCGGCGCTGACTCGGGTTCTTCCACTCTGACGCCATCGCCCGGACGCGGTTGCTGGCTGCTGGCTGTGTTTGTCTTGGGGGGATTAGCCGGTGCGGCCGGCTGGTCTGCTGCGCTTGCTGAGAAAGCCAGCAGCAGGGCGAATAATCCGCTGAACGGGTACCTGATATGCATTGCCATCGAATAGGCTCCTGTATGAGGTGGTGCAGTGTGTGAAAAAAATCTTGCCGATACGCTGTGCCTGCCCGCAGAGGCCGCTTTAATTGCATGCGTCTTTGCTTACTTTCATTTGATATGCCCGTCGAGATGAAAAAAGAGGCCACCATCCAGCCAATTATTTATATAAATTCCCTGGTATAGAATTGCGGCTACATCTCCAGGAAAACCACATGCTCAGCTTGCCGACCACCGCCACCGCACCATTCTGTCCATCCGAGGTGGCCGGCACCGTCGCCGTTCCAAGCAGCGGTCCATTCTGGAAAAAGATCCTGCGCTTCGTCGGTCCGGGCTTGCTGATCTCGGTTGGCTACATGGATCCGGGCAACTGGGCGACCTCGATCCAGGCTGGCTCGCAGTTCGGCTACCAGCTGCTGTTCGTGGTGCTGCTGTCCAGCCTAGCCGCCATCGTCCTGCAATGCCTGAGCATGCGGCTGGGCATTGCCACCGGCAAGGACCTGGCGGTGCATTCGCGCGAGCGCTACAGCCCGGCTGTCGGCAAATGCATGTGGTTTTTCGCGGAGATTTCGATCATTGCCTGCGACCTGGCCGAAGTGCTGGGCTGTGCGTTGGCCTTCAAGCTGCTGCTGGGCGTGTCGCTGCCGGTGGGCGTGCTCCTGACCGCGTTCGATACGCTGCTGGTGCTGGGCCTGAAGGGCAAGGGCTTCCGCCAGATCGAGGCCATCATCCTCGGGCTGGTGCTGACCATCGCTGCCTGCCTGTTCGTGGAACTGGTGTTTTTAAAGCCGGACTGGCAGGCGGTGGCGGCCGGCATGGTGCCGTCGCTGAGCGCCTTGGCCAGCCGCGAGCCCTTGTACCTGGCGATCGGGATCCTGGGGGCGACGGTCATGCCGCACAATCTGTATCTGCATTCTTCGATCGTGCAGACGCGGGTGGTGGCCGACGATGACCGCAGCCGGCGGCAGGCGATACAGCTGTCGCGGCTCGATAGCATCGTCTCGCTGTTGCTGGCGCTGCTGATCAACGCTGCGATCCTGGTGCTGGCGGCGAGCGCGTTCAACGCTACCGGCAATACCTCGGTGATCGAGATCGACCAGGCTTATCACCTGCTTGATCCGATTACAGGCAGCGCTGTGGCCGGCATCCTGTTCGGCCTGGCGCTGCTGGCGTCCGGCCAGAGTTCGACGTTTACCGGCACGATTGCCGGCCAGGTCATCATGGAGGGCTTTCTTAAGCTGAAGATCCCTTGCTGGCAGCGCCGCCTGCTGACGCGCGGCCTGGCGCTGGTGCCGGCCCTGGCCGGCGTGCTGACCTGGGGCGAGCATTCAGTCGGCCGTCTGCTGGTGCTGAGCCAGGTGGTGCTCAGCCTGCAGCTGCCGTTCGCCATGTATCCGCTGATCCGCCTCACCAGCCGCCGCGACGTCATGGGCGTGTTTGCGAACTCGCGCCTGACGGCCGGCATATCCTGGCTGTTGTTCATCGTGATTTCGGCCGCGAATATCTGGCTGGTGCTGCAGGTGTTTGGCGCCGGCTGAACTTTTCTCTTGCTGGCCGCTAGTTGGCGAAGGCTGCGATCCCGGTCTGGGCCCGGCCCAGGATCAGCGCGTGCACGTCATGCGTACCCTCATAGGTATTCACCACTTCCAGGTTCACCAGGTGGCGGATCACGCCAAACTCGTCGGAAATGCCGTTGCCGCCCAACATGTCGCGCGCCATGCGGGCGATATCGAGCGCCTTGCCGCAGGAATTGCGTTTCATGATGGAAGTGATTTCTACCGAGGCGCTGCCTTCTTCCTTCATGCGGCCCAGCCGCAAACAGCCTTGCAGCGCCATGGTGATTTCGGTCTGCATGTTGACCAGCTTGAGCTGCACCAGCTGGTTGGCCGCCAGCGGCCGGCCGAACTGTTTGCGTTCCATGGTGTACTGGCGCGCTACGTGCCAGCAGAACTCGGCGGCGCCTAGCGCACCCCAGGCAATCCCGAAACGCGCCGAATTGAGGCAGGTGAACGGGCCCTTCAAGCCGCGGACCTCGGGGAAAGCGTTTTCTTCCGGGCAGAACACCTGGTCCATGACGATTTCGCCGGTGATCGAAGTGCGCAGGCCGACCTTGCCGTGGATCGCCGGCGTCGACAAGCCTGGCCAGCCTTTTTCCAGGACGAAGCCGCGGATCGCGCCGGCGTCGTCCTTGGCCCAGACCACGAAGACGTCGGCGATCGGGCTGTTGGTAATCCACATCTTGCTGCCGCTCAGGGCGTAGCCGCCGTCGACCTTGCGCGCGCGCGTGACCATGCTGCCGGGGTCGGAGCCGTGGTCCGGCTCGGTCAGGCCGAAGCAGCCGATGAATTCGCCGCTGGCCAGCTTGGGCAGGTATTTTTGCTTGGTGGCGAGGTTGCCGAATTCGAAGATCGGCAGCATCACCAGCGAGCTTTGCACACTCATCATGGAACGGTAGCCGGAATCGATGCGTTCGATCTCACGCGCGATCAAGCCGTAGCTGACGTAGTTGAGGCCGGCGCCGCCATATTCTTCGGGAATGGTGGCGCCGAGCAGGCCGAGCGCGCCCATTTCGCGGAAGATCTCGGCGTCGGTCCGTTCATTGCGGAACGACAGCAGCACGCGCGGCGCCAGCTTGTCCTGCGCGTAGGCGGCGGCGCTGTCGCGCACCATGCGTTCCTCGCCGCTGAGCTGCTGCTCCAGCAAAAGCGGGTCGTCCCAATGGAAACTGGCGTGTGCTGAGGACATGCGTATTCTCCTGAAGTCAATTGTCTGCGATCTACCTGTTTTGCAGTTAGATCTTAGCTTTGTAATTAGCTTTACCGCTTGCCATTATCGTACTAAAGTTCTTGCCATGGTAGCCGGTGCCATGCGCCTGGCGCATCTGCACTCGTGAGCGCGGCAGAAAGCCGGCTCGCATTATTACAACAACGTCGACAGGAGGCCAGCATGGGATTCAATCAAGGCAGCAGCACACGCCGCAGGTTTCTGCAACAGGCCGGATTTGCCGCCACCTCGCTGGCGCTGGCGCCCATGCAGAGTTTTGCGGCGGCGACTGCCAGCATCCCGGTGGACAACGGCGAGCGCGAGCTGGTCACCTATCCGCAAAAGCGGCCGCTGATGCGCATCACTACGCGGCCGCCGCATCTGGAAACGCCGTTCAGCGTCTTCAATGAAGGGCCGATCACCGCCAACGATGCGTTTTTCGTGCGTTATCACCTGGCGAATATACCGACCTCCATCGACCTCGACAGCTATCGCCTGAAGATCAGCGGCCGCGTGACGCGCGAGCTGTCCTTGTCGCTGGCCGAACTGAAGGCGCTGGCGCCGGCAGTGGAAGTGGTGGCGGTCAACCAGTGTTCCGGCAACAGCCGCGCCTTCTCGACGCCGCGGGTGTTTGGCGCGCAGCTCGGCAACGGCTCCATGGGCAACGCGCGCTGGACCGGTGTGCCCTTGAAGGCGGTGCTGGAACACGCGGGTGTGCTGGGCGATGCGCGCCAAGTCAGCTTCAACGGCCTGGACGAGCCGGTGCTGCCGACCACGCCGGATTTCATCAAGGCGCTGGATATCGACCACGCGCTGAGCGGCGAGCCTATCCTGGCCTGGGCCATGAATGGAGCGGACATTCCCTTCCTGAACGGTTATCCGCTCAAATTGATCGTGCCGGGCTATTTTGGCACTTACTGGGTCAAGCATCTGAACCAGATCGAGGTGCTGGACCATGTCTTCGACGGTTTTTTCATGGCGACGGCGTACCGGGTGCCGGATAACGATTGCATGTGCGTGGAGCCAGGCACAGCGGCGGCCAAGACACGGCCGATTGGGCGTTTGAAGACGCGTTCGTTCATCACCAGCCTGCATGACGGCTCGGTGGTGCATGCGGGGCGGCGGCTGGAGCTGAAGGGAATCGCCTTTGACGGCGGCAGCGGCATCAGGACGGTGGATATCTCGGCCGATGGCGGGCAGAGCTGGAAGAGTGCGGTGCTGGGCAAGGACCTCGGCAAGTATTCTTTCCGCGAGTGGCGATTTGGCATGACGCCGTTGCGCAAAGGGGAGCTGCAGCTGATGGTGAGGGCGACCTCCAACGGTGGCGAGGTGCAGCCGCTGGAGGCGACATGGAATCCGGCGGGCTATGCGCGCAATGTGATTGAAACCACCAAGATCAGTGTCGCTTAGGAGATGGCCATGAAATATCTGAACATGATGGTGGCTGGCGCTTTGCTTGGCGTGGCGCTGATTGTCTCGGCTGCGCCGGTGACGATTACTTTGCCGCAGGAGACGGCGCAGCTGCGGCCTTCTACTCATCCGGGCTATGTGATCGCGACGCAGATGTGCGCGATTTGCCATTCGGCCGACTATATCAATCAGCAGCCGGGCAAGATGACCTTGACGCAGTGGACGGCGGAGGTGACGAAGATGCAGCACGTCTATGGTGCGCCCTTGAGCGACGACCAGGTAAAGCAAATCGGCGAGTACCTCGCGATCACCTATGGCAACGAGAAGCCGGCGTCTCAATAGAGTTTCGGGCAGATTTTTCCGCCCAAATTTCGGCCGCAAAGTCAAATGGGGTCGGAGTTTTTTCGCGTTTTTTGCGAAAATTACTCTGACCCCATTTGACGTCCTACGGAGCACGGACGGTGGTATTTTAAGTGCGCTCGAATTTGCGCAACGTCTATGCGGGAAACGTCAAAAGTAACGGCAATTCAGTTAAATAGGGTCGGAGTTTTTTTTCGCGGTCTTTTGCGAAAATTACTCCGACCCTATTTAACGGGCTACGGAGCACAGGTCTTGGCATGCCAAGAACGGTCTGTGGGTTGCTAAAACGTTTGCTACTCCGTGGATACTAGCCGGGAGCGGCCCGGCAGCCGCTCACTTTCTTTTGCTTCGCCAAAAGAAAGTAAGCAAAGAAAAGGCGACCGCACAGCCGTTGCCCGCCTTCGGCGGGTTCCCAAATGAGGCGGGTGCCAGTCGGATGGGACACAAACTCGCTTCGCTCAAACATGTGTCCCATAATTCCCGACTGGCACCCGCCTCATTTGGCAACGTCAGCATGCGGGGGACTTCAAAAGCAACCCTAACGTCAAAAGCAACCCTAACGTCAAAAGCAACCCCAACGTCAAGAGCAACGCCAACTTCAAAACCCACACCCCGTATTTCCGAACCAGCCTCACAAATCCCAGACGAAAAAAATCCCGCTCGCCGTAAAGTGGTGGTGCGCAAGCGGGATTGGAGAAGACTTTGCTTGGACTTATGCTTCAGTCAGTGCCGGGTAGTCGGTATAGCCGTGCTCACCGACACCGCCATACAGCGGCGCATCGGCGAACGGTACGTTCAGGGGCAGGTTGTGTTGCAGGCGTTGCACCAGGTCAGGGTTGGTGATGAAGGCGCGTCCGAATGCTACCAGGTCGCCATGGCCGCTGGCGATGGCTTCGCGCGCCATCATGCGGTCGTAGCCGTTGTTGACCAGCCAGGCGCCGTCGAAACGCTGGTGCAGGGCTTCGTAGTCGAACGGGGCATTGTCGCGCGGGCCGCCGGTGTGGCCTTCTACTACATGCAGGTAAGCCAGGCCGAATTTGTTCAGCTGCTCTACCACGTAGTTGAACAGCGGCTGCGGCGCGCTTTCGCTGGAATCGTTGACGGGCGATACTGGCGACAGCCGGACGCCGACGCGGCCGCCACCGATTTCTGCCGTTGTGGCTGCGACCACTTCCAGCAGCAGGCGGGCGCGATTTTCGATGCTGCCGCCGTAGTTGTCGGTGCGGTGGTTGGAACCGTCGCGCAGGAAGCTGTCCAGCAGGTAGCCATGGGCGCCGTGGATTTCAATGCCGTCGAAGCCGGCTTCCAGGGCGCGTCTTGCAGTCTGGCGGAAGTCGTCTACCACTACCGCGATTTCTGCCTGCGTGATTTCACGTGGCACCGAGGTGTCGATGAAGCCTTCGCCCGGCACATATGTCTTGGCGTCGGCGCGGATAGCCGAAGGCGCCAGCGGCGCCTTGCCGTCCGGCTGGAAGGAGGTATGCGACATGCGCCCGGTGTGCCAGATCTGCACCACGATGCGGCCGCCTTTTTCATGCACGGCGTCGGTGATTTTCTTCCAGGCCGCGACTTGTTCCGGCGTATGCAGGCCGGGTGTGTTGGCATAGCCTTGCGCTTGCGCCGACACCTGGGTCGCTTCGGTCACGATCAGGCCGGCCGAGGCGCGCTGGGCGTAGTACTTGAGGTTCAGTTCGTTCGGCACATTGCCTTCGCCGGCGCGGTTGCGGGTCAGCGGCGCCATGACAATCCGGTTGGCCAGTTCGATGTCGCCGATGCGCGCAGGCTGGAACAGGCTGTCTTCGGTGCGGGTTTCTTTGGTGTGGCTCATGTTGATTCCTTCTTCATTAAATTGCGCTCAGGCGCTGGATGGTTTGGATTACAGCAAGCAAAACAAATTTCGATATGCGTTAAATGACCGGTCGTCTCACATCTGGTTTAAAAAAATCCATTCAAATCCTTCTGCCTGCCGCATGGCGCTGGAAGCAGAAGGAGGGTAGTTGTTTATTGCGGCAAGAAAAAGTGGTCGAACATCAGGTTGACGCAAGCCCGCACCGGCGCCGTCGAGCGCTCGATCTTCATGCGCAGCAGCGCGCCTTCCCAGGCATTCCAGAAAAAGTCGGCCAGCTGCTCGGCGCTGAGGTCGGTACGCACCGTGCCATCAGCCTGGGCTTTGCGCAGGTAGCTGACAAAACGCTTGCGCCAGCCGCTGACGACTTCTTGCAAGGTGATCCGGCAGACTTCGCTGGATTCCGCCATTTCGGCGGCAAAATTACCCAGCAGGCAGCCGGCTTTCACTTCGCACTGTTCGTGATAACTGATCAGGCGTTCGTAGGTGTAGCGCAAGGCGGCCAGCGGTTGCTGCGGTCCTTCGGCGAAGTACTTCGACCAGGTGACGGCAAAACCGTCGGCGTAGTGCGCAATGACTTCGCCGCCGAAGTCTTCCTTGCTCTTGAAGTAGTTGTAGAACGAACCCTTGGGTACGCCGGCGGCATCGACGATTTCCTTGATGCCGGTGCCGTTGTAGCCTTGCTCGGCAAACAGCTTGAGCCCGGTCTGCAGCAGCGTCGCGCGGGTGTCGTTGAGGGCGTGAACTTTATCCATATCGCTATTATATGACCAGTCGTCTTAAAATGCTTGAAGTCTTCGATTGATTAAATTAATGACAATGATAGTGTCGTAATGGCACGCCCGAAAATTGTGCTTCGGACCAAGGAAAGGCAGGTGCCTTGTCTAAGGCAAAATGTGCCTGTTTTATTTGAGAAAATGCGTAAAAGCGACGGCCAAAACGGGTATCATTTGCATAAGCTTTTTATCCAAAGCTTTCCGCACCGCACTCGCTTTTTTCGCTCACTTACCCAGTTTGCCGCCTTCAAAGAGTTGCCATCATTTTTAATGCCTTCCGTCTATTTTTCATGCGCAAGCTGTCGGCCGATCCGATGCTGCGCCACCACGACTTCCGCCGTTTCTGGCTGACCACCGGCATCGCCAGCTTCGGCGAACAGATCAGCAGCCTGGCGATTCCGCTGACCGCGGTACTGTTGCTGCGCGCGACGCCGGAGCAGATGGGACTGCTGATCGCCTTGCAAACCTTGCCGTTTGCGCTGTTTTCGCTGCCGGCCGGGGTCTGGCTGGATCGCCGCAGCAAGTATCCGGTGCTGCTGTGGTCTGAGTGCCTGTTCGGCTGTGTGCTGGCGGTGATTCCCATCAGTTACTGGCTGGGTATGCTGTCCATGCATGTGATCTATACGGTGGGATTCCTGATGGGGATCGGATTTGTGGTCGGCGGCAGTGCTGCGCAGGTATTCCTGGCGCAACTGGTGGGGCGCGACCATCTGCTGTCTGCGCAGAGCAAGTTCGCCGCCACCGATTCGATGGCGCGTCTGATCGGTCCTGGCATCGCCGGCATGCTGGTGCAGCTGTTGACGGCGCCGGTAGCGGTGCTGGTCAATGCGCTTAGCTTCCTGCTGTCATGGTGGAACCTGCGCCACCTGAAGAAGCGCGATCCCTATCCGGCGCCCTCCAGCCGTCATCCGTTGCGCGAGATGGTGGACGGCATCAAGATGGTCAGGAATCACGAAGTGCTGTGGGCGCTGGCCTGGGGCACGGCGCTGTGGCAGATTCTGTTCAACGGCTATCTGGCGCTGCAGATCCTGTTCGCCACACACCAGCTCGGCATGTCGCCAGGCGTATTGGGCGCAGCGCAAACGCTGGGCGGCCTCGGGGTGCTGGTCAGCTCCATGTTGCTCAAGCCCTTGTCGCGCCGCTTCGGCAGCGGCCGCACGATCCTGATCGGCCTCGCCGGCACCGCCGCGGCCTGGCTGCTGCTGGCGGCGATTCCAGCCACCATCTTCGGCTCGTCCTTGCTGAGCGCGCTGGCTTACGGCGTGGTGGTGTTTGTCTTCGATTGCAGCGCCATGCTGTATTTCATGCCCTACCTGGCCTTGCGCCTGAAACTGACGCCGGATGCCTATCACGGCCGCATGGTGTCGACCATGCGTTTCATGACCGTGGCGGCGGCGCCGCTGGGCGCCTTGTCGGCCGGCTGGATTGCCGAACACCTGGGCGTGCGCAGCGGCCTGATCGCCATCGCGGTGGGCGGCAGCCTGTTGACTTTCGGCTTGATTAAGGCTTCGCCTTTGCGCGATATCCGAGATTGATTTACAGCTGCTGCAGCCTTCGATGATTAGCACTGCTTGAGCTTAACGATAGTGCCGAGACCGTCGCGCGCACAGCGACGTCATTTCCGAACACATCCTCCATTCGATCAATTGCAAGGTTTTGACGCCATCGGCGTCTAACGCCTGGCTCTCCAACAGCTCACTCTTTTGGGAACGCAATAGCGGTGCGCAGCTGTAGTCTTGGTCTCGGAGGTCTGTCATTCAGGCCCGACGACAGTCTGAACGATTGGCGTCATATGGATGTTGTTTTTTCAGTAATTGCCTAATGTCATTGTTATCACTTTATGCAAACTAAATTCCTCTGAGGAAGCGTTGGCGACATGACTAGTGCCACGCGGAGTTGTTCGCAATGTGCCGATTTACTCTGGGCTGCCTCTTTTATCGAGAGGAACATTGTGTTTGCCTCACTTCGCCCATTTTTGCAACGCAAGTTGTCGGCTGACCCGATGCTGCGCCATGCCGATTTCCGCCGCTACTGGCTGGCCAGCACGATTACTACTTTTGGCGAACAGGTGAGCGGCCTGGCGATTCCGCTCACTGCCGTGGGAATGCTGAAAGCGACGTCGGCCCAGATGGGGATCCTGATTGCGCTGGGAGCCCTGCCGGCCGCCTTGTTTTCCTTGCCGGTCGGCGTCTGGCTGGATCGGCGCAGCAAGTATCCAGTGCTGCTGTGGACGAAGCTCATATTTTGCGTCCTGCTGGCGCTGATTCCGATCAGTTATTATCTGCATTCGCTGACGATCTCTGTGCTCTACGCAGAGGGATTTTTAGTGGGGATTTGCTATGTCGTCAGCGCCAGCGCAAGCCAGGTATTTTTGGTGCAAATGGTTGGACGAGAGCACTTGCTGGATGTGCAAAGCAAATTTGCTGGAACGGATTCGATCGCCCGGCTACTTGGCCCTGGCATAGCCGGCATGCTGGTGCAGATGCTGACTGCGCCGGTGGCGGTATTGGTTGATGCGATCGGCGTCATCGCGGCATGGTGGAGTTTGCGGCGAGTGCGCAAGCGGGATGTGCGTCCAGCACCGTCTGATCGCCATCCGTTTCGTGAAATGCTGGACGGCATCAAAATGATATGGCATCACGACATACTGTGGACACTGGCCTGGAGCATGGCCTTGTGGCAGATCTTGTTCAACGGTTACTTGGTTGTGCAGATACCGTTCGCGACGCACCAGCTGGGCATGTCGCCGGGATGGCTGGGGGCGGCTCAAATCTTTGGCGGCCTGGGAGTGTTCGCCAGCTCCATGCTGTTCCGGCCTTTATCCAGATGGTTTGGGCGCGGCCGCACGATCCTGATTGGCCTGAGCGGCAGCGGCGTAGCGTGGCTGCTGTTGGCGATGATTCCGGTGCACCTGTGTGGTTCAGCACTGTTGAGCGCCTCGGCTTATGCTGTGACGGTGTTTGTGTTCGATTGCTGCTCCATGCTGTATTTCATGTCATATGCGACTTTGCGTCTGCAACTGGCGCCGGAGAGGTTTCAAGGCCGCACGGTATCGATCATGCGCTTCATGACCGCGGCAGCGGCGCCGCTGGGTGCTTTGTCGGCTGGCTGGATTGCCGGACACTTGGGGGTGCGTAACGCCCTGGTCGTCATCGCGATGGGCGGCATCCTGCTGATTTTCGGGTTGCTCACGGCCTCGCTGCTGCGCGATATCCTGGATTGATTTTCAGCTGTCACTGCGTGCTTGACTGGCTGTGCTGGAGTTGCGCCGGAATGCCGAGACCGTCCCTCTCATCTTCCCAGGCCAGGGAAACCATTTTCCAGCCATCCTCCATGCGGACCAGTTGCAGGGTCTTGATGCCATTGGCGTGAAATGGCTGGCCATCCAGCACGCCGCTCTTTTCATAGACGCTGTAACGTTGTGCAATGCCGCCGAAGATATCGGTGCGTGCCGATACTTCCCGTTCCTGGAAATCCGTCAGCTGGCCGCTGGTCAGCAGCTGCAGGCGCGGCGCTATGAATTGCTGCAGCGTGTAGATTTCGCGGTGGTCGCCGTGGCATTTGATGATCAGGCCTTGCGGAATGAACATGCGGTGGATGGCGTCGACATCCGGCCGGGCGCCGTTCTTGTTGGTGAATACGGAAAAGAAGGCGTGCACCAGCGCATCGATGTCGGACTGGTCGGTGGAAGGCGCAAGAGTCGTCATGATCGGAGAGGAAGGTGGGCGAAGTGAAAAGATTAAGCTGCCCGCAATCGTTGCGCAAGTCCTATCTGGACGAAAAAAAATGGCGATGCCGGCAGCAGTGCCAGCATCGCCATTTTCACGTCGACAAGTTGGCTTACCTGGCCAGCGCCAGTGCAGTAGACGTGGCGGTAGAAGCAGTAGCAGGGACAGCAGCGGCAGGCGTGCCCCAGCCGCCGCCCAGCGCTCGGATCAGGCCCACCGATGCGACCGCCCGCTGGCCGACGCTCTGGCTCTTGGCGCGTTGCGCCGAGAGGCTGGAGCGCTGGGCGTCGATCACTTCGAAATAGCTGGTCGAGCCATTTCTGTAACGCGAATCGGCCAGGCGTGCGGCCAGCTGCGCCGATTTCACGGCGTCTTCCTGGAAACGGATCTGGTTATCCAGCGTACGCATCGCGCTCAGGTTGTCTTCCACGTCCTGGAAGCCGACCAGCACCTGCTGGCGGTAGTTGGCCACCACCGATTCATAGTTGGCGTCGGCCTTGGCCAGGTTAGCCTTGTTGCGGCCGCCGTCGAGCAGGGGCAGGTTCAGCACGCTGCCCACCAGCGGTCCCAGC
>NZ_DATMRB010000183.1:0-21112 GCF_035566555.1 Collimonas sp. | reverse complement strand
CGCCATCGGCATTTTCATCATGCCGGCATTGGGGTCTGGCTTGCGTAGCGTGTAGTTGTCCATCAGGTGATCGGCATAGTTGTAATATGCGATCGCCTCAAGCTTGGCGATATGCTGGCTGATATTGCGCTTTTCGAATTTGGCGTTGAAACTGCGGCGCTTGAAGCTGGCCCCATCCATTCCCCTCCCGGCATAGGCCGCGAATCCGTCGCCGATGCCTGCATTCAATTCCAGCAGGGTGTTGGCGTCTGGCGTAAAACCGAGCACGGCGTCCATATTCCATTTATCCCAGCGCGACTCGACCGTTTGCCGATTGCCATCCTTGTAGTCATTGGCTTGCGCGTGATTGGCGATTACCCGTGTATACACATCCGGCGTGCCGACGGCAAGATCCGCCCTCTGTTCGTTGCGGCCGTAAGATCCAGCCGTCAGTCCACCGTCAAAGCGGACAGGGTTACCGGTCGCTGAGAACGGCTCCGTCGTACGCTCGAACAGCACCGTCCCGGCTGACGCTCCCGGCCCCCAGATCACGCTTTGCGGGCCCTTGATCACGGTCAGCTTGTCGTAGCTTTCCGGAGAAATATAGGAAGTCGGGGCATCCATGCGGCCAGGGCAAGCGCCGAGGATCGTAGTGCCATCGTTCAGAATGTTGATACGCGAACCGAACATGCCGCGCAAGACGGGATCGCCATTGCTGCCGCCGTTGCGGACCGCGGAAAAGCCGGGAATGGTTTTCAGGTAATCGGCGCCGTCGCTGGCCGGTATCGGCTGGCGCGGTGCTTTGGGATCGACCACGATGGTCAGCGGCGAAGTCTCTTGCGCTGCCGTGACGACGACCGTCGGCAGCAGCACGTCGTTCGACGCGATCTCGCTGGCAATGGCGCTGGCAGTCAGGGTACTCAGACTGGCGACGGCGACGCGAATCAACGCAGGCAGGATTCGAGGGCGGGCGTGTGGAACATCATGCATGTGCATCCTATCAATGGCTGAGAAAATTCCCGCCGAGTATAGAAGTGCATCTGCTTAAAAAGAATGCGGCTAATTGTCGCACCCTGTGGCAAAGCCAGGTCGATCACTCGTAACGCGGTGAAGAATGGCGAATCGGGCCACTCTTCGGTCGAACTGCTGCCCCATTTGCTGCGCGACCAGGCTGACGTTCTTTCAAAGATCGTGCGCGCAGCCATTTATCGCCACGCCGCCTGTTTTAAAGCACGACAAACCTGGTTTATCCATCGTTCTCGTAGCTGAGCAGGTTTCTCTGCCACGCTGAATTCGCACGCCGGATGTAAGCAGGTCCGGGATCCGCGTGGGCACGAGGTGCCCACCCTACGATGCCGTGCAAACTCTTGCTTAGCGCAGGCCGTAGGGTGGGCAGGTTTTTCTGCCCACGCTGAATTTGCACACCGGATATGAAGAGGTTTTGAGATCAGCCAAGCACGTCATTCTGATCATGCATGGAGCTTGCTTCACACGCCATCCGGATATGATTGCGACGCTATGGTCAGCTCATGGTGGCCAGAAATTGCATCCGCTTCGCGGGTAAAGCGATGTTCCGGCAACAAGACTAGCAGCAGCTCGGCCGTCGTGCGCACGATGCATCCCGCCGCCACATGCCCACCCAGCACCCGGCCTTGCGCATCGGCCACGCTCATATGGAGATGGGCGCCATCGACCGAGAGCGATCCGGCCAGTGTCAGCATCTCCAGGTCGCTGCGCAGCTCGGTGGCCCGTTTCGCCCCCGCAAAGCGCAGCTGTGCAACAGACAGGCTGCCGATACCCTGAAGCACAAATGCCGCGCTCACGCCGTGTTCGGCCAGCACAGCCTCCAGAGTGGCGCGCAGGTCCTGTCCAGGACTAAGACGTAGAGGAAGAGTTTGCATAGGAGGACGCTACGCCAGAGAAGTTTGGAAAATATATTACATGGAATAGTGCATGGCCGGGGAGCAAAGGCTCGGTTACAGCGCAGATCGGGCAGGAAGTGTAATATTTCATTCGATCACGCATTCCCGCCCGCTTCCCCGAGGAGATATCGCAATGAGCCCCTTAGCCGCTATCGCAGCCATTCTTGCCGCCCTACTGATAGGGGCGATGAGCCCAGGCCCGAGTTTTGTGATTGTCGCCAGGCATTCGATCGGCTTGTCGCGTCGCGACGGCTTGGCCACGGCGGTCGCCATGGGACTGGGCGGCGTTTTCTTCAGCGGCATTGCCCTGGTCGGACTGTACACCTTGCTGGCCACCGTGGGCTGGCTTTACATGGGCCTCAAGATTGCCGGCGGCCTGTACCTGCTCTACCTGGCGTCGAAAATCTGGCGCGGCGCAGCGGCCCCGCTGGCCCTGAACAACGAACGTGCTGCAAGCGGCGGCAACCTGCGCCGATCGTTCTGGGTCGGACTCAGTACGCAGTTGAGCAATCCGAAGACCGCGGTGGCCTATGGCAGCATTTTTGCCGCCCTGCTCCCGCAGCATCCGCCGCTGTGGTGCTATTTCGCCCTGCCGCCGCTAGTGTTTGCAGTGGAAGCCGGCTGGTATACGGTCGTCGCCCTATGTTTTTCCAGCAAGCGGCCGCGCGAACTGTATCTGAAAGCCAAAACAAAAATCGACCGCGTCGCCGCCGGCGCCATTGCGGCGCTTGGGCTGAGGTTGTTGTTTACGGCGCATAAAACCGGCATTTAAGTATTGCTCCGGGAAGTTCTTTTACTTGGAAAAAAGCTTCTGCGGCTCCAGGCAGGGATTCCTTGGCAGAAGAATGCCGAATCAGAGGGGGACTAGTTATACCCTGGCTGGCTAGGCAAACTGCCGGCGACGATTGCCAATCTGACGTGCTGATTTTCCCTCCAGAACGTCCGTCAATCGATGGCCTCGCATGAACTGGTCTTCTTCTTTCCATCGCGCCGAGCTCAGGCAGGGACATTGACGATCGTAGCCTGCATGATGGCAATCACTTTCCAGTCGCTTCCCGACAAGGCCCGCACTTCCCCTGTGCAGACAGTGAGCAGCTTGCCTGAAGTCTGCACTTTTCCGATTGCCAGGAATCGTTCGCCAAGCGCGGGACGCACGAAGTTGATCTTGAATTCGGCCGTGACAACGTCGCACTCGGCCGGCGCCTTGGTCAAGGCCGCATACCCGCATGCGGTGTCAACAATACTGGTTATTGCGCCTGCGTGAACATAGCCGCGCTGTTGCGAAAGCTGCGTGGAAAATGACAATTCAATTTGCACCTCGCCATCTGCAACTGAGGCAAGCTGCGCGCCGAGGGTTGCCATCAGGCCTTGCGCTTTGAAGCTGGCTGCGATTCTTTCTTGGATGTCGTTCATGGGTCAATGGCCTCTTGATGGGATCGCAGCTATCTTCGCACAGCTCGGGGAGATTTTCTCGCGCCAGCGTATTGATTGCTGCGTAAGGCTCGCTTACGAATGGCAGCGTCGGGTCATTGCCGCCACCATCCGCACATGCAATTCCTTCCGCTCACGGAATGAGCCGCCCGGGTCCCCGGTGAATAAAGCTTGCTTCCTTAATCCCCGGCATCCCCAAAAACAAGGCCGTCAAACGAACCAGTCCGAGGCCAAATCCGCCATGGGGAGGCGCTCCCAGCTTGAACGAATCCAGATAGAACTCCAGCCCCTTTCCTGTCAGCTCTTTTTCTGCAAGCTGCTGCATCAGGATTTCGTGACGGTGCTCGCGAATTGCACCGGTGGTAATTTCCACTCCCCGATAGAGCCGCTCGAAGCTGCGCGTCAGCGTTTCTCCCTCCCGCATATGATAGAAGGGCCGCTGTTTCCATGGCACGCGCGTCAACGCCACGAGATCATGACCCTGCTCTTGCAGCATCGCCCCGAGCTTGCGCTCTTCCTCGGCGCTCAGCGATTTTTCGCCAGAAACACCTAGCAATGCTTGAGCCTCGGCAAATTCCAAAACGGTATACTGCGACGGGACACTCGCCATGGGATAATGCTGCGCCAGTTCCGGCCCCAGCGTTGCAATGACCTTCTGCAACGCCTCGCTAATCATTGCACATTCCAGTTCGATGATCTCGTATTCACTCTTGACGCCTTCCAACTCGACGTCGAACGAAATGAACTCGGTTGCGTGACGAGAAGAAAAGCTTGGTTCGGCCCGAAAGACTGGACCTACCTCATAAATTTTACCGAGGCCCGCCATGATCGCAATTTGCTTGTAGGCTTGCGGCGATTGCGCGAGATAGGCCTTTTCGCCGAAGTATTTCACTTCAAACACTTCTGATCCGGATTCGGAAGGCGCCGCCATGAGCTTGGGCGAATGAATTCCGATAAATCCACGGCGCCGGAGAAATCCGGTCATTTCCGCTTCGATTTCACTTTGAACAATCAATGCCAGCGCTTCCTTGCGCTCCCGGAATCTCGCCACCGGCCAGTCCAGCTTCGCGCCGATGTCACTGTCGATGGATATCGGCCATTGGATTGCAGGCGACACTAGCTCCACCGACTCCGCCTGTATCTCGAATCCCCCAGGCGCCTGCCTGGCGGCGACCACGGCCCCTTCGACCGCAACATAAGACTGGTGCATCAATAACTTCGCTTGCTCACGAACTTTACCCAATGCGACGGCCTGTAATTTACTCGCTCCGGACTCCAGAACGATAAAGGCAATTTGACTCTGGATGCGGGTAGCGGCGACAAATCCTTCCACCCTGACTTTTTTCCCTGCTTGCGTTGCAATTTCTTCAAACGTGAACATTTCCTTCTCCTCGGCTAGTTGCAAAATCGGCTGCCCCTGGGATTCCGGAAATAAAAAAGCCCGGAATCTTCCGGGCTTTTAAACATCGTGTTCGCTTCTCTAATCAGATAAAGCGGATCGATTCCAGCCCGGTATCGAGTTGAAATCATTATTATTCAGCGCAGCGGCAACCAGCCTACCCATACGCGCACGCGCGAACTCACCCATAGAGCTGGACTCACGGGCTGTATCGCTGCGGCGGCTTAAAGGAAATGGCATATTTGTATCGAGCTATTGTTCGGTTTATGTATTAAAAATCAATTCCAGGTCCGCGTCAAGCATTTCGGTGAAACGGCATGCCGAATGGCCCACTCGGCATGCCTCTCCGATGAAACGCTTTGGCGTAAACGATTTTGCAGCGACATGGTGCCAGAGTGAGGCTGACACGAATTAACCAGACAGGCGTAACATGCATTGTCAAACCTGACGCCATGGGGGCGCTATGAAGCCGGCATTTTGGAACCTTATCGCAATCGCCTTGATTGCCACTGCAGCAGTAAGTTCGTACATCGAGTATCAGTCCGGCGCACTCCATAATAACGGGACGTCTGTCTTATGGAGCCGGCCGGACTGACGACAACAACCTGCCTGCTGATTTACTTATCCGCGACCAGCTTGCCCGCCTTTGCCCAATCTTCACGCGACACTTCGCTAATCACAATATCGACGCTTTCCGGCGGACAGACCAAGGTTTCGACAACAACCCGGGTCACCTCGCGAACGAAGGTGCGCTTTTGCTCCGGCGTGCGGCCGGGATGCATTTCCAAACGTAATATGGGCATAACAGTTCCTCGGTAAGCGACGCCCCGGATGGGGCGTCGATACCTTCAGTGTTACTCAATTGTGAACGCGGATAAATATGCAATAATTTCAGTTATTCAAAACCCACAGGTTCTTAATCATGGACAAGCTGGCTGGCATGGCAATGTTTGTGCGGGTGGTGGACAGCGGCAATTTCACTGCTGCCGCCAGCGCCAGCGGGGTTTCCCCCACCATGGTTGCCAAACACGTCCGGACCATTGAACAACGGCTTGGCGCCCGGCTGCTCCATCGCACCACGCGCCGCCAGCAGCTGACTGAAGTGGGCCGGCTCTATTACGAACGTTGCAAGCGCGTGCTGTCCGAAGTGGAACTGGCCGAGGCCAGTGCTTCAGAGCTGCAGGCCAGCCCACGCGGACTGATCAGGCTGGTTGCCCCGGTGAGCTTTGGCAGCCAGAGCCTTGTACCGGTCCTGACCGACTATCTGGCCCGCCATCCCGAAGTGAACGTGGAACTGACGCTGGATAATCGCGTACCTGACTTGATCAACGAAGGTTACGAACTAGGTCTGCATATCGGTGAAATTGACAGCGTCGGGCTGGTCGCGCGACCGCTGCGCCCCTATCGCAGGATACTGGCGGCAGCGCCAGGCTATCTTGCGCGGCATGGGCAGCCAGAACGCCCAGAACAATTGAAGACGCACAGTTGCCTCGGCTTGTCCTATTGGCGCCACCATGATCGCTGGCATTTGCTTGGGCCTGAGGGTGAATTGTGCGTAGTGCCGGTAACGGGCCGATTCAGCGCAAACCAAGGCAGCGCTTTGCGCAATGCGGCCTTGCATGGCGCCGGCATCGTGCTGCAACCGGAAGCGCTGCTGGCCGACGACATCGCGGCAGGCCGTTTGCTGCCGGTATTGCCGGCCTGGTCCTATAAGTCCACGCCCATGTATCTGATTTACGCACAGGATAGCCGGCCAACGGCCAAGTTACGCAGCGTTATCGATCTGCTGCTAAAGCACTTCGGTCTCAACGAGTAGAGAGTGGCCACCAGAGAAGCTGGAGGTCTATCCTGGAGTAGGATGTCGAGAGGATGAACGCTCTCACATCCGTCCTGACGACCCTATGCTAGAGATCAGCGCCGCGCCGCAGGATGTCTTGTGGCCGTCGAAAGCTACTGCTTTGCCGTCGATTTGTACGGCCGGGTCGCCCTCCACGATCACGCAGTCATGATGGCCGGGCATCGGGCAGGTGCAACGATCGCCGACGCAGGCCACGGCCCGCTCCATCACAATCGATTTTTCCTGCCCGGTCACTACTTTGCCACCGTGACTGGTGGAATCCCCTAGACGAATCACCCCGCGCATCGTGTCGCTCTCATTTGAACGGGCTCACGCCACCATTATTCTTCGCCCATGCGGCCTTGGTCGCCTCATCCGGCGGGCTCACCATCACGATGCTGGCCATACCGTTCGGACGCCGGTTTACCGTCGCGCTGGCCCCGCCCTGCTGATAACTGGCGATCAATCCCAGCCCGATCTGCACCATGGGTGAACTGGTGCCGGTATTGCCGATGCGGGCGCCGATGTCGTAGCCCTCCTTCACCTCATCTGGATGAGGTGCTGAAGTGCCCACTTGCGCCAGTGCCTGGTTCAGCGGGATCACCCATTGCTTGTTGCCTGTGGTGTCGTAGAACAGGCGCTTGGGTTCTTTATTGTCTGGAAGCGCAGCGATAGCCTGTTCCCAACCGGCCTTCAAGGCTTCGGCCTGAAGAGCAGTCTTCAGTGGCTGGCCGTGATCGTCGGTCAGCTTGACATCCACGGGGCGGTGTATATAGCCCAGTAAAGGCGCGCTATCGAATTGTTTGAGCTGCCAGTTAGTCCAGCGCACGGGAATATAGGGTGTCGGTTTGAACTCGCCCGGCCCCTGGTTGCCAAGTGTTTGCCACAACTCAGGCAATTGTGCTTGCCACCAGCTTGACGACATCACCCCGATCGACCCCGGCTCGATAATCCCAGCTGCTTTTGCTTCCTTTTTGTAATGGGCATCAAAACTGTCAGGGCCTCGATCATCATTCTTATGCCAAAAGAAATTCCACAGCTTGACGACGTCGTACTCTGTATTGGTTTTATTAATATTGGCCGTCTGCGCTACGGCAAATGGTCGGATCAATTTGTCTACGCGATCCGAGCGCGACACTAGAAACGCGCCAACACTGTCCGGCATGGCTGGAATAACATGACCTACCTCGGGGGTGTCCACGTTGCCTGGGGTCTCAACCAGCGAGCGGACCATTGACCCGTCGCGGCTAAACAGCAGTGCCGCCGGAACGTCCGGATGGGTGTCGAAGAATGCGAACAGCTTTTCGATCATGGCTGTGCCGTCATCGGTATTGGCATCCTCTTGCCACAAGAGTAATGTCACGCCCAAGCTCGCCTCTTGGCGTAATCCCGCCAGGTCTTCTGCTGGCCGAGAAGTTCTTTTCGCCTTCGGGGGATACCAAATAATGACTGGCAGCGGCCACTGATCGACTGCATGCCGCGCGCCTCTCTCAAACGACAGGCCTGTCACAGCACTTAGCTTAGACAAGCGTTCGTCTGCGCTATTCGTATAATCTTCTGGGTTCTGCGATACATAACTAGCGTAATTGTCGGCCTTTTTTTCAATAGCCTGCCAGATTTCCTCATCGGTATTTTCGCCAACGACGACGCCCATACCCCGTACTTCCAGCGCAAACTTCTTTCCCGTTTGTGCAAGCATCGCCTGGGCGCCAGGAAGACTCGACGCTACTGCAGCGGAAGCAACCTGTTTTTGCGAAGACGAATCTGCGGAAGCATTCGACGACCGATGCATCCACGCCAAACTCCCACCGTAAGCCAGGATGGCAATGCCGAGCGCAGCCAATACACCATTTCGAATACTGCTTCCCATATACATCGTCTCCTGTCCTGTTGCTTGCCAATGATTATAATTCCCAGCCATCACATAGACGGTCCAGATGATCGCCACCAGCAAGAAGCCTGCAGCATACGGCCAAATGCGCGGCCTCATCGTAAGCTACCCAATCTTGCCATGCCCTGGGCGGCTTGGTTCTGGTAAAAGCGCATTTCCGCTTCTCTCTGTAGGTCAGCTGCCTGCTGCTGCTCTGCAGTGGCCTTTGGTGTCAATTCACTGGTCACCAGTGGTGGCATCGTCATCGAGACGAACTGTTCGCCAGGAAATGTGCCAAACTGATAATAATCTTTACAAGCCTCAATAAAACCCCTTTCTTCCTTGGTCAGGCGGTCTGTGTAGGCTTTGTTCTTCTTTATCTTGTAAAAAGCGTCCGGATCCAATTTCCAATCTGCTATGGCCACCAGCAGTTCATGCCAGACAGGATCATCCATCGTCACAGCCTGTCCGATCGCGACATCCATCGCCGTTACCCAGCGATGATTTTCTGCAGCATGCAGCAAGCCAGAATGGTAGTTGTTGGCTTCGTAAGCGTCCTTGTCGGTTTGCATTCGTTCACGCGCTTCTTTCGGCGTCTCCTCACGTTCCAGCGAGATTCCACTCCAGCTCACGCGCCAATTCTGGGATTGCTCGTCGACAGGTTTATTGGCATTGAACTCCGCTTTCTCTTTTTCCAGGGCCGAATAGGGATCGAAAAAGTGCCCCGCTGTTTTCCATTCCAGATCCGCATACTGATTACCCACGATCACATTCTTGGTAACATCGTCCGGTATCATCTTCCCAGCCCTATCAGCATATCCAGGCCTGGAGCCGCCGGTTTCACCTTTGACCTCGCCACCATACATGTCAGGTTCGCAGGGCGGTTTCAACTCTTCTCCGTTGATGAAACGGATATCGTTGCGTTTAAAGCTCGCCTGCAGAATTGCGTTCGTGCCTTGATCCGTCGCACTTGCATCAGGACCAGGCGACAAGCGTTCAAATTGTTCACGAACCGGCACCCGTGCCGGCTTGGTGCCGACCAACACCTTCTTGTACTTGCCATCGAAATTGTTGTCGCGCGTCATCCGCGTCCACATCCGTTGAAAGAAGCGCTTGGTCTCCAGAACCTTCATGGCGTCCATGGTGCTCTTCTTGGCATTTTTTGCCGCGCCGTCGGCAGGCACTTCATCGGGAACCCCGAAGGTGCCGATACCATGGACAGTCTTTAGCCCGACCACAGTATCCTCAGGACAAAAGTACAAATACACCTTGCCGCGGTTATCGCGTTCGTCAAATGTCACCCAGTTCTTGCCACTCTTGTCCAGGCGTTTGCCTTGCGTCTTGCTCCAGTTCGTCCCGGCGCGGCCACCGTGCTTGTCGTGATTAATCATCATGTCGGCCAGGTCCGGAATCGTGTAGGGCTTTTTCGTCACTTCATTGACGATGTCGATCAGGGTCTTGAGTTTGGCATGGCCGGTTTGATTGCAGTCGTCCGTCTGGTAGAGGCTGTAGGGAGTGTCGACCATGATGATGCAATCAACGCAGCGCTGGCCCTTCTGTTTCAGGATCGCCTGCGCCAGCAGGGTCAGGATCGTTCCCTGACTATGTCCCATGATGGTGATCGTTTCATGTTCAGGCTGCATGCCTTGCGCAGCGGCGAGCGCGGAGGGCTGGACCGATCGAATCATGTTGATCAGATGCGCCAGACGCGTTGCCGCCAGGACAAAATAGCGGCGCTCCGGTGCGTCAGCGGCATACATCGAGTTCCCCCCCAAGGCATTCTTGGTCACTCTGCGCGCCGCCCAGTCCGCCCTGAACCCCTCACCGTACATCTGGGGGATATTGTTCGTCGCGTTTGCGAAGAAGCCTCCCGCCTTGCCGAAATGTTTATCGAGGCGATTTCCGTGTATGTCCTGATACTGGTCGCGCATCAACAAATTGCCGTCCTTATCAGCGACACCACCTTTCACCTCTTCGGTGTTGCTTTGCCCCTTGGAGTTGAGCCGCGCAATTTCATCGTTTTGTGCGCGATACCCCCAGTAAAACGGAATAAAGCTGCTTTTAGTTGTGCCAGCAATTTCTTGGCGCCGATAGAGATAAGTATCGGGGTCGGTCAGTATTTTAGCGTCGAGTGTATTTGGATTTTTTTTGGCTTTCAATTGGCTATAGGTTGCACCATAGCTTCCTGCGCTCAAGTCATTCCGCGATAGCCGCTCATTGAGTCCTTTGCAAATCCCGTCTTCGACGAACGAATATATCGCGCCAGGATCGTTGACGCCATGGAGAAAAATTACGATGCCCGGCAGATCGCGCGGCAGTTGCACTGGGCGGTCATTCCCCCGGTCTGCATAGGTGACGGCGCCGGCGGCGCCGACAACGTGATAGTCGCTGTTGGTATCGGCCATAATTATCCTTGTTGGCTTCTCATAGTGCAGGTTTCAGGATGTCGATCTTGAGGATGCGCATGGCGTCGTCCTTGACCAGGTCGGTGTGGCCGTTCGCATCGCTCTTGCCTTCGATCACCCGTCCATCGTCCAGCGTGATGCGGTATGGCTGATGAGCCGCCGCGGCCGTCGATTCCGGCGATTCGCCGGGGTAGTGCAGCTTGAAACGCTGATCGGTCGGTGCGTTGTTGAAATTTGTCTTAGCCGCCTGCTGCGTCGAAGGGCCGCCCCACTGGTGCGATGCGGAGAGGAGTTTGATATCGCCGTTCGTGCCCAGCGTCACGCCGCCGCCGATCTTGATGTAACTGCCGTCTTCGGCAACAAAGCGAATCGTCGGCGCCGTGACCAGGACTTCATTTTCGTTGCTGCTGATCTTGACGCCCTTTTGCGCGTTGGCCGTCAATGCATCCGTCTGCACCTGCAGCAGCATCGGCCCTTCGCCTGCGATCGCCTGGATGCCTTTGCCGCGCGCGAACAGCTGCATGCCCTGGCCTGCAGTGGCATTCAGGCGCTGGCCGCTCATCAATTGCAGATGCTGCTGCGCTACCTGGTCGATGTTCTCGCCGGCATAGGTCACATGCGTTTTAGGCGTGACGGCGACGGACCCTGTAGCCGCGCCGAATGCCATGATGGCTGCTGCGTCCCCGCCGCCAGCAGATGCACTACCCGCGCCACTGCTGGATGCGTCCCAATTCTTGAGGGCTGTTGCGAGCTGGTTCTGGGCAGCGCCATCCGCAGCCTGGCCGCCATGCTGACCGGCATAGTCACCCAGCGCCTTGAACAAGGCCGTACACTCTCCGAGCAACTGGTTCAGTTCATCGCGCTCAAGAATGTGGCCTGCCGCCTTGTTGCGTGCGTAGGTGGTCAGGAGGATGCCTTTCGCAGCACGCAGCGAAGCCGCCGCATCTGTGCGCAATTCTGCGCCCTCGCCTCTAGCCTCACCACTGCCGTTCGTGCGCGGTTGCGTCAGATATCCCAGGTTGAGCTCACTGGCCGCATGCTCGCTGGCCAGCTGGCTGCTGATCTGGCCGGCGGTGTCATCAAAACGCAGCTGGTTGTAGCGGTTTCCTTTGATTTCCTTGGTCTTCATCCCGGACAGGAATCGATTGCCCGGCAGCGCGCCGGTATGGCTGAATGTCGCCGGCATGTTCGGCCCGTTATGCAGGACGCCGGTGACGAACATTTTATCTGGATCGCCATTCAGGAAATCCAGGGCAACTTCCATCCCCACCCGCGGCAAGGTATCGTGGCCGTAGTTTTTACCGGCCCAGCTGCTGCTGACCCGCACATAGGCGCTGTCTGTCTGCGTGCCGCTGGTTCCCGCACCTTGCGCATGCGCGTGATCGTCCGGATTCAAGCCCTGTATCTGTATCTTGATGCGGCCGAATTCGTCACAGTGAACTTCTTCCCCTTGCGGCCCGACTACCAGCGCCGTGATCGGATAGACACGCGGCAGATCGATGCGCGGATCGTATACCGGGGTCAATGCGACGCCGCGCCGCACGCAGGTGAAGGTGTTGTTATAACGGGTGTCGGGTGTTCCTGGTGCTAATGTCTGGAAGGTGACCGTCAACGAACCGGCGTGCCAGCGGCTGCTGTCAAACAGCGATTGCGCACGCTCGTTCAACTCCTTCGGCAAGTTATTCTCGCCGCGATGATGCAAAGCCGTGACCATGAACTGCCGCTGCTCCTGCGGGTGCGTATCCACCTCGGGATGGCCAGTCAGTTCGAACCAGCGGCCGACCGCAAGATCGCGCACGCCGCTTGCGCCGTCGACGCTGACGGCCCTGAGTTCATGCGATAGCATCCGCGCCTTGGTCAGCCGGTCGTAATCCGCCCAGGAATCGCCGGCGTGCGGCACATCGATGACGCTGTCCGAAAGCAGTTGCGCGAGATCGTTGCCGGCCTGTCCCTGATCGACGATACTGGTTTGCGACGCCTGCGCCATCTTGCCGCTCTTATAATCCGCGCTGGCGCGCTGGACGCTGCCGGACACGAGTTGTTGCGAAGCCGACCACAGCGTCACCGAATCACGTTCTTCGGTGGCCGCATCACGGTGATAGCGGATAGTGCCGGCACCCGATTGCGGCAACTTCATCTGGTCATCGAAAAATACCAGCATATGTATTGGTAAATCGCTGTTATTGCGGGCAGACGAAGCCTGTTCCGGTTGACCTGCCGCGGCGAACCATGCAATACCTTCGCGACGGCACAGCCGGCGGATAAAATCGGCATCGGATTCATGAAACTGCACCGTGAGCTCGCGCACAGGATACTGGCTCCGGTCTGTGTCGGATAGATCGAAGTCGAAGGCGCGCGCCAGCGCAGGGCTTTTTTTCTGCCACTCCTTCAGCAAGATTTCAATCACGTCCAGCACATTTTTAGTGCGAAACATCCGGGTATTGATCCGTCGTTCCAGCACTGACAATGCGTCGCGGATAGTTAATTGATAGGTAGCGAGCGATCCATCGGATTGTCCCGCACGCGCGTCGGTGATAATCCCGCAAATCTGATGCAATGCCCCGCGGTCGTTGACCAGCTGGACCGACACCGGCAATCCGATAAATGCATTGAGCGGCAGATTGGAGCGCGTCGACAGACAGGTCAAATGCCCTTCGATACCTGTACAGAGGCCTTCGGTAATGTCGATGCGTTGAACGACCAGGACCTGCTCGAGGGTACTCTGGGCACTTCCCCAATGCAGACGGATAGGCCGGTTTTCCTGATTCAGCGAACCGGAGGCAAACGTTTGCAACGCGTCGGCGAGATTCACGCTAACACTCTCTTGTAGCGAAGAACATATACGATCAGCATTTTGGTATCCTAATTGCAATTAACAGACAATGCAGCGGCGGTCTCAATCTTGGCATTTGGCAATCAAAATCATTGAGGGTCACACGATTACAGCCGGCAACCTTTCTATCGACGCGCCCCGAATGCCACTAGTTGGCAAATTTAGGTAAATTGCCATATTGCAACAGTGCAGATCTAATTGGCACCCTTTGTGACAAACAGCCGGAGTCATAAAGACTATTCTGTATTGCTTTACGGCGCGAGTTCAACAACCATTTCATGCATTTCAAGCCACCGGTCCTTGAGGACCACAAAATCGATTTAACCCAACATTCACTCTACCTCAAATTTGCTTGCCCGATTGCAAATGATTGTGACATCAACAGCAAATTAAGATAATCCCCCCATGAAAAATATTGCAATTAACAAAAGATAATTTAGCAATAATTACCACATTGGAGACAACTGGATTTTCCATTTTTGATCCGGTCCCTGACAATCTTGGATAGGTGCATCGCATGTCATATTCGTGGCCGACAGCGAAAAGCCGGCGCGCCCATATGTCGGCCCGAGCGTGTCTCGCCTCAACAGGCGGAAACGATTTGAACAATGTGGAAAAGATTGCTGCGCAAAGGACTTGGCAGAAAAGCAAAACGGCCCATAAAGGGCCGTTTTGCATGCATCTGGCGGAAGCGGTGAGATTCGAACTCACGAACGGGATAAACCGTCGCTAGTTTTCAAGACTAGTGCCTTCAACCACTCGGCCACACTTCCGGAAAGGTCGTAATTATACCCAATTTGCAACAGCTTAACGAGCGCCGCCCTGCTTTTTATACAAATTCTCTGGAGGCAGCCCAGGAAAACCGTTCAATCCAGCAAAAACATTTGCTGCAAATCATTCAAAAACCGCTGCCCCAGCACGGTCGGCTTGATGATTTTGTGGTCGCGGTACAGCAAACCCTTGGCTTCAGCCTGGTTGAGCGATTTTTCTATCGTATTGAGCGCCAGCCCGGTCCGTTCGCTGAACAGATTGACCTCGAAGCCGCCATTCAGGCGCAGCGCATTCAGCATGAATTCAAAACCGAGGTCGTCGCGGCCGATTTCCGTTTCTTCCTGCACCACATTGCCGAGCCGGCTGTGCTCCAGGTAAGCCTTGGGCTGCTTGTAGCGCATCTGGCGGATCACGCGATGGGGGAACGACAGCTTGCTGTGGGCGCCGGCGCCGATGCCTAGATAGTCGCCGAACTGCCAGTAGTTCAGGTTATGGCGCGCCTGGCGTCCGGCCTGTGCGTAGGCCGAGACTTCGTAGTGGCCGTAACCGGCGGCGCCGGTATGGGCGCTGATCATGTCTTGCATTTCGGCGCTGGCGTCGTCGTCGGGAATCGCCGGCGGGTACTTGGCGAAGTAGGTGTTCGGCTCCAGCGTCAGGTGGTACAGCGACAGATGCGGCGGCGCAAAGGCGATGGCGGTGGCGACGTCTTGCCGTGCCTCTTCCAGGGTCTGCGACGGCAGCGCATACATCAGGTCAAGATTGAAATTGTCGAAGGTCGCGTGGGCGATCTCGACCGCGCGGCGCGCTTCGCCGTCGTCGTGGATCCGGCCCAGCGCCTGCAAATGGCGGCCGTTGAAGCTCTGGATGCCGATCGACAGGCGGTTGATGCCGCTGTTGCGGTAGGACTTGAATTTCTCGACTTCGAAGGTGCCCGGATTGGCTTCCATGGTGATTTCCGCGGCGCCGTCCAGCGGCAGCAAGGAGCGCACGTCCGACATCAGGCGATCCAGCCCGGCCGCCGACATCAGGCTGGGCGTGCCGCCGCCGATGAAGATGGTGTAGATCTTGCGGCCCCAGATCAGCGGCAGCGAGGCTTCCAGGTCAGCGCGCAAGGCGGCCAGGTATTCTTCTTCCGGAAAACCGCCCTTGGCTTCATGCGAATTGAAATCGCAATACGGGCACTTCTTCACGCACCAGGGAAAATGGATGTACAGCGACAGCGGCGGCAAGGCGCTCAGGCTGAGCGCGCCCGGCTGCAGATAGGCCAGCGCGGCCTGGGCTGCGGCGGAAGGCTTGTCGGCCAGCGCGCTTTTGGCTTGCCCTGGCATGCCGATGGGCTTGATCGGGATCATCGCAGCTTCTCTACCAGTGCACGCAGGGCCTGGCCGCGGTGCGAGATGGCGTTCTTCTCAATGGCGGTGAACTCGGCGGCAGTCTTGTTGTGCTCGCTAATCAGGAAATAAGGGTCGTAGCCGAAACCGCCGGCGCCGCGCGCCTCGCTGATGATCTGGCCGTTCCAGCGGCCGTCGGCGATCACCGGCTGCGGATCGTCGGCATGGCGGACAAACACCAGCACACAGTAATAATAGGCCGATTTGTCGGCATGCGGCGCCAGGTCGGCGATCAGCTTGCGGTTGTTTTCGGCATCGGACTTGGGCTCGCCGGCATAACGCGCCGACAATACGCCGGGCGCACCGCCGAGAGCATTGACGCAGACCCCGGAATCGTCCGCCAGCGCCGGCAGGCCGGTCAGGCGCGAGGCGTGGCGGGCCTTGGTCAAGGCATTTTCGACAAAAGTCAGGTACGGTTCTTCCGCCTCGGGGACGTCGAATTCGCCCTGCGGACGCACGTCGAAATCGATCTGCGCCAGCAATTGGCCGAATTCTTTTAATTTTCCAGCGTTGTTGGAGGCTAGAACCAGGGTGCGCGACATAAGCAACTCAAAACAGAATAGGAGAAAACCGGTACTTTAGCACCGGCAGGAAATAACGTCGGACAGGAGCGTAAATGGGCGTCTAAATGCAGCGGCAGTGCTTCAGGCGACGCGTTTGCCCAGGATCACCAGATCACGCTCGATGCCGTCCAGGGTGGCCACGCGCGGCATGTTGGCCCAGCGCTCGAAACCGAAGGCGTCGAACAGTTTCAGGCTCGGCTGGTTATGGCCGAACACGAAGCCCAGCAAGGTGTGCACGCCGATGCTCGGGGCGTGCGCGAGGGCTTGCCCCAGCAGATAGCGGCCCATGCCCTTGCCGCGCGCATCTTCGTGGATATAGATGGATAGCTCGGCAGTGCCGGAATAAGCCGGACGGCCGTAAAAATCGGAATACGACAGCCAGCCCAGCAGCGACTTCCGGCCATCTGCGCCCTCCTGCTCCACCACCCACAGCGGACGGCGTTCGGGATTGTGATGGTCGAACCAGGCCTGGCGCGAAGCCACCGTGACCGGCTCGGTATCGGCCGTCACTTCGCGCGAAGCGACGGTGCTGTTGTAGATGGCGACAATCGCCGGCAAATCCTGCTGCGTGGCGAGTCTGAAGCTGTAGTCCATATGATCCATAGTGCTGTAGTAGTGCTGAATATATCGTTGCCGCGGGCAGCTTAGTAAGTATGGGTCGGACGCGCCGAGCCCAGCGCCGAACCGAGCACTTCTTCGATCCGCTTGCGCAGCCGCTGGCCGCTGTCGTCGTCCGGGAAATGCACGCCGACGCCCTGCGCCTTGTTGTTATTGGCGTTCTTCGGCGTGATCCACGCCACCTTGGCGGCGATCGGATACTTGGTGCCGTCGTCCATCAGGCTCAGGATCAGATAGATTTCATCGCCCAGGTGGTAAGTCTTGTTGGTCGGCACGAAGATGCCGCCATTGACCAGGAACGGCATGTAAGCGGCGTACAGCGCCGATTTTTCCTTGATTACCAGCGACAATACCGACGGCCGGGATAGTTTGACCGGCTCGGCCGGGATTGTGGTGTTCTCTGCCATCATCGTCCTATAAGCAAAATTCAAGCAAACATGCTGGCGTAATCCAGCAGCATTTCTTCAATGAACAGGCGCGCCGAGAGCGGATGGTCGGCGATCGCGCGACGCTCGTTGCTGCTTTTCAGGGCCCGCAGCAAAGCGCCGGTCTCGACTTTGGCGGCCAATCCGGCCAGCGCTTTTTCATACCGGGGATAATACCGGATTGTGCCGGACAATTTAAGCGAAAACAGGTCATACAGCCAACGTTGTTGCCAGGCCACCAGCTCGGCCACCGGGGTTTTCTGCAAATGCTCGGCGCATTTCAGGGCGCCGTCGATGCCGGGCCGGGTCAGATGCTGCAAAAATTCGTCGATCAGCTCGCGCCCTTCGCTTTGCGACTGCACGTAGGCGGTCAGGGGCGCACCGCCCTGCTCGGCCAGCCAGACATCGGCATCCTTGACATCCTGCTGGCGCAGCCAGGCCAGCGCCTGCTCACGCGACGGCAGCGGCATGGCGAATTTACGGCAACGCGACAGGATGGTCGGCAGCAGGCGGTCGAGGCTGTTGGAACTGAGCAGGAACACGGTATTCGGCGGCGGTTCTTCCAGCGTCTTCAGCAAGGCATTCGCGGCAGCCGTATTAAGCGCTTCGGCCGGATACAGCAACACCACGCGCTGGCCCTGGCGGTGGGTGGAAATATTCATGAAGCCAGCCAGCGCCCGGATCTGGTCGATCTTGATTTCCTTGGATGGCGCCTTGGCCGATTTGGCGGTCTTTTTACCGTCGCCGGCCTCGCCTTCTTCGCCGTCGCCGGCCTCATCGCCGTCGAGGATTTCCGGCCGTACACGGCGGTAATCAGGATGGTTGTACTGCACGAACCAGCCGCACGAGCCGCATGTGCCGCAGGCATGGCCATCCGGCAGCGGCGTTTCGCACAGCAGGGACTGGGCGAACTGCTCTGCAAAAACGGTTTTGCCTATGCCTTCGGCGCCATGGAACAGGATCGCGTGCGGCAGCCGCGCGCGCATCTGCTGCAGCTGCTGCCAGACGTCGCCCTGCCACGGGAACAAGGTATTACTCATGCGATGCCTTTTCAGTCTGCTTCAAGGCTTGGCCTGTTCTGCGCATAATGTAGCGATGATGCCGGTCAGCGTCTGCTGGACCTCGGCAATCGTCCGGGTGGCGTCGATGATCTGGAAGCGCTCGGGAAACTGGGCGGCGCGGCGCAGGTACTCGGCGCGGGTGGCGGCAAAGAATGCCGACTTTTCCTGTTCAAACTTGTCCAGCGTGCGGGTGGCGTCGAGACGGTCGCGCGCCACTTCCAGCGGCACATCGAACAGCAGGGTCAGGTCCGGCTGCAGATGCGGGTGCACCCATTGCTCCAGCGCTTCCAGCTTGGCCAGCGGCAGCTGTCGGCCGCCGCCCTGGTAGGCAAAGCTGGCGTCGCTGAAGCGGTCCGAAATGACCCAGTCGCCACGCGCCAGCGCCGGTTCGATGACTTGCGCCAGGTGTTCGCGGCGCGCCGCGAACATCAGCATGGCTTCGGTTTCCAGGTGCATTTTCTGATGCAGCAGCACTTCGCGCAGGGCTTCCCCCAGCGCGGTGCCGCCCGGTTCGCGGCTGGTGACGACGGTCAGGCCGCGGTTGCGCAGCAGCTCGGCGACAAAGCCGATGTGGGTCGACTTGCCGGCGCCGTCTATGCCTTCAAAGGTGATGAATTTTCCTGATGCCATTGTCTTAATCTGTGTATGAAGCCGTGTCACGCTACTGAGTTGCGTGACTGTTTTGCGCCATTATCGCCCATAGTCGGGAAATCTAGCGCTGATACTGATTGACCGCCTGGTTGTGCTCGCCAAGATTGTTGGAAAAATGGCTGCTGCCATCGCCGCGGGCGACGAAGTACAGGGCGTCGGTTTGCGCCGGATGCAGCGCTGCCGCGATCGACTCGGCGCCTGGCAGGGCAATCGGCGTCGGCGGCAGGCCAGCGCGGGTGTAAGTGTTATACGGCGTGTCGGTGGTCAGGTCGCGCTTGCGGATGATGCCCTGGTATTGATCGCCCATGCCATAGATCACGGTGGGGTCGGTTTGCAGCAGCATGCCGATCTTCAGGCGGTTGACGAAAACGCCGGCGATCGTGCTGCGGTCGGCGCGACGGCCGGTTTCCTTTTCCACGATGGAAGCCATGATCAGCGCCTCGTAGGGCGTCTTGTAAGGCAGCGTAGCGTCGCGTCCTTCCCAGGCCTGGTTCAGGCGCTTGAGCAGCAAGGCGTGCGCCTGCTTGTAGACCTGCAGATCGCTGGAACCCTTGGCGAACAGATAGGTATCCGGGAAGAACAAGCCTTCCGGCATGCTGTAGTCGGGACTGATTTTTGCCAGCAGTTCAGCATCCGACAAGGCCGCCGTATCGTGCTTCAGCGCCGCTTGCGCCGCCACTGCCTGACGCATCTGGCGGAAAGTCCAGCCTTCGATCACGGTCAGCGATTCTTGCGCAAACTCGCCGCGCACCAGCTGTGTCAGCAGGCGCAGCGGCGTGGCGCCGGGTTTCAGCTCATAGCTGCCAGCCTTCAGCTTGCCGCCCTTGCCGGTAATCCGGGCCAGCAACTCCAGCAGCTGCGGATTGACGCCAACCCCGGCCTGGTCTATCTGTTCCACCGAACTGGCCAGCGTGCTGCCGGGCTGGATGGCGAACGGCCGCACCGGCCCGGCATCGAATACCGGCTGCTGCGCCCAGTAAGCTACGCCGCCAGCAGCCATGCCGCCCAACAAGATCACCCACAACAATAGTTTTTTAAACAAGACCGGTCGCTCCGAATTAATCGTATCTATTATTTCAAGCAGCGCAAAAACGGCGAAACCCAACGCCTTTTTTGCGACATCACTATAATCAACCCAATATGATAATCGCTGTTTTGGGAATGCTTACGATTTATGAATGAAATGACAAGTACCTGGCCGGAATTTCTACAGCAACAAACACTGGCAGCACTGCCGCCGGCTGCGGCGGCCCAGCCGTCTTTCATTGCCCCGCTGCAGGAACTGGGCCTGATCGCCGCCAGCGGCGAAGACGCCGCCAGTTTCCTGCACACCCAGCTCACCAACGATGTCCAGAACCTGACTGCAATGCAGGCGCGTCTGGCCGGCTATTGCTCGCCCAAGGGACGCCTGCAGGCAACCTTCCTGATCTGGAAGAGCGGCGACAGCATCTTCCTGCAGCTGCCGCGCGAGTTGCAGGCGGCGCTGCAAAAGCGCCTGCAGATGTTCATCATGCGCGCCAAGGCCAAGCTGGCTGACGTCACGGAAGCGCACGCCGTGCTCGGCTTCGCCGGCGATGCTGTTGCCGCAGCGCTGGCGCCATGGTTCCCGGCGCTACCGGATGCACCCTACGGCAAAATCGACAACCAGCATGGCAGCCTGATCCGCGTCGCCGACGCCGAAGGTGCGCCGCGCTATCAATGGATCGCCAGTCCCGAGACCGCCATCGCCGCCTGGCCGCTGCTGAGCAACAGCCTGCAGGCGCTCAGCGCGCAAGCCTGGCGCCTGAGCGAAATCCAGGCCGGCATCCCGCAGATCACGCTGGCTACGCAGGAACAGTTCGTGCCGCAGATGGTCAACTTCGAAGTGGTTGGCGGCGTCAACTTCAAGAAAGGCTGCTACCCGGGACAGGAAATCGTCGCCCGCAGCCAGTACCTGGGCAAGCTCAAGCGCCGCGC
>NZ_DATMRB010000182.1:0-3384 GCF_035566555.1 Collimonas sp. | reverse complement strand
ATCGCCCAGCAGATACGCGCGTTGACGGAAAGGACTGCCTTCCTTGCTGCGGTCGCCGCGCAGAAAATTGACGACGTCGGCTACGGTCGCACCAGGCACGGTCAGGGCTGCGGCATTGGCTGCATTGCCGATATTGGCGGCACGGAACGGCACCCCTTTGCCGCCGTCTCTGGTGGCGATGAAGCGTTGTGTGTCCCAGCCGGCGACCAAGCTGCTGCCACTGCCGGTGGCAACAGCTTGCGTTTCCAACAACGCGCGAGCATCCCATGCGGGAGTAGTGGCGACCACTTGCCCGCTCGTCGCGTCGAACTGCAGCGCGCTGGCAATCACCTCGCCCGACCAGTTGACCGCGAAATACTGCGTGCTGTAGCTGACTGTCCCATCAGTGATGCTCACCGGCGATGCTACCGCCAGCGACGAAGAATACTGCGCTGCCGAATTAATGCTCTTAAAGGCATCGGTCAACGAAGACACCATCAGGCCAGCCTTGCCTGCATCATAATAATTATCCGGCCGTAAATCGCCGTTGCGGTCTGTATCGCCGGCTTTGTTCCAGCTCGATTGTGGCAACGCGGTGGGTTTGCCATAAGTGCTGTAGCCGGCAGGAACAGTGAAGCCGCCGTATTTGGCGGCAAGCCAATATTGATTGCTTTTTCTCTCTACGCCACGTTCCATCACATCCAGCCAGTAGGTTGCCGCGGTGGTAGTGAAGTTTCTCTTCTTGCTGCCGAAATCGTTGGGCCGCAGATCGCCGGTATGGGCTGCATAAGCGAGACCGGCGATAAAATAACTGCTATTGTCGCAACACCAGGTCGGATGCATCTCTCCAAGATTGCCCAGGCCTTCCAGTGCGCCGACCTGATTGGTCGCCAGCCGGACATCGATCGCAGAGCTTTTGACTCCTGGCACCGGCACGTCGGCCGCTACGCTGGTCGGCATGGCAGGTTCTGTGCTGGGGTCGGCGATTGTGCTACCGGGAAGATTGGCATCGGCATGGGTATTTTCATCGCCGATGCCGATAATGAAATTCTTTTGGCAAGCGTACTGGACCGGATCGTCCCAGCTGGTAATCACCGGGAAACCGTCCGCCATGGCGGTATTCAAACCACTGGTGTATTCAGGAACATTGCCTACGTTCCTGAGATAGCGAATCGCCGCGTAATACAATTCGCTGACCGGATCCGCACTCTTGTAGATCTGGCTGGCAAAGCCGAATTTATTCAAATAATTGATGACGCCGCTATTGGCGATGGTGCCGCCGGTGGCTTTCCCTGTGGCGGTAGCGTCGGCGCTGTCGGGATTATCCACAAAGATGCCTGTAGCAGGATCCCATTCTTTTTGCAGGTTATCGAGGCTAGTCGATCCCGGCACCGGCGTCTTGGGACCGACGGATTTCATCCTGGCGCGCATTACGCCGCCATCGCGCAAGAGGTTTGAATCATTCAGATAAGAGAACGCTGCGAAGCGTAATTTGTCGGAATTGTTTTGAATCAAACCGGTCGGCTTGTAAATATTGCCGCCGTATTGGGTGCAGTTGCTCTCCAGCGAGACCGCATTCGGATCGCAGACCTTGACCAGCACCGGTATATCGAAGGTAGCGCCGGCAGTCGTGCTCGACGCCGGGATGTTCTTTCCGCCCGACGTATATGCGGTGGCAGCGAAAGTCCCGAAAGTACCGGGAGTGTCGTCGACGCTGATGGTGGTGTTGTCATTGCTGTTCGACACCCGCATCGAAGTACCGAAGCCATACACGCGCACATAGATGTTTTTCCAGTTTTTGCCGCTGAATGGCGTAGCCGCGCTTATCGTCGCCGCGTCCTTGGCAATTGCCTGTACCGGGAAGTTCTTTACCCCTCCTTGACTGGCCGGCATATAATTTTTTTGCAATATCGTGGCAGTCTTGGTGTCTATTGCACGATAACCGCCGGTCAACGCCCAGCGGAAGGGATCGATGGTTGAGGTAGTCGCCCAATTCAGGAAATTGCCGCTCCATTGCCCTGAACAGACGTGGCTCGCGGCGGCCTTGCTCGCCGCAAAATAGCCATTGACATTGTCATAGTCGTAGCATTTTTCAGGGTCGAAATAGCCGATGAACGTTGAAGCCGATGCATACGCGCCGGTATGCGCGCGGCTGGTCGCCGTGGGATATTCAACCGATAGGGTCAGCAGCACATTGGAGGGCACAATAATGCTGCTGAACATGGGGGTATCGTTAAGTGCGGTTTGCGCTTGCGCAGCACACTGTGCGCCAGCACCGCCCAGCATCAGCACAGCCAGCAGCAGGCGGTTCAGCCAATGCGGCGCCTGCAGTGTCTTGGAAATTCGATTCATGTACTGATGCTCCTGTTTGTGCGAATGCAGTTCGTACGGGTGAACATGTGCCCGGCAGCCATCTGCGCTTTAGTGAGTGAACGTAATCTGGGTAAACGTCTGGGTATTGCGCGGGCCGAGCGCCATGATCGTGAGCCGGTACACCGGCCCCAGGCCGGCGCTCACTTTGGTGGCGCCGCCGGTACCTCCCTTGTCGTCGACAAACGAACCCATGGTGCAAGTCGCCTTGTCGGGCACCGTACCCGATATGCACATGCGGTCAATTACATAGCGCAGCCTGATGCCCATGGCAGTGTCGGTGATGTCGTCTTTTTTGGCCGACGCGATCAAAACATCGGGGATACCCGGCAGTTTGGTCGAGGGCAAGACGTGAGCCCAATAATTTTGCGCCGCCTGGTCGTTGTACAAAACTGCTTCCGACACCAGCGCGCCGCTCACAAACTGGCTCCTGACCTGTGCCACGGCACGCTCAGCCTGATTTGCCAGATCACGTTTAAAGGCCAGATTACCGGCGGTCAGCAAAGAGGTGTCGGTCGAACTGATCAGCGCGACGCTGGCCAGCATCAGTATCAGCAGAGAAATCAGGGCCAGGATCAATACCGACCCGCGCTGCCTTATGTGCCGGCGCGATTTCAGACCGGCCATGCACATATCGCGCGAATCACCGCATCGCCATTGGGAAAGTGAATATATGGTCATGGCATGCCCTCCTCAGTTACTCAGTGCAAGCGCATTGCGCAAGGGAATGGTGGCGTCCAGCACGCGATAGCGGAATTTCTGTTCCGCGGCGCTCAAGGTCCTGGCATAGGAAAACGCCGTGCCGTCGAACATTGCAGGCAAGGTCGCTGATGAAACCGTGTCCTTGTCCTCCACCGCGGAACGGGTAATCATGCCGATGCGGATTGCCTTGATGGAGGCAATCAGTTTGCCGGCATTGACGCTGCCGTCCAGCAATGCGCTGGCAGCGTAGCCGCCTGTGGGAGCGGTCCACACAAGCGTGCCGTTGTTGGCTTTGTCGACGCCGTAGATCGCGTGCATCTCGACCACGCCGTC
>NZ_DATMRB010000181.1:0-11012 GCF_035566555.1 Collimonas sp. | reverse complement strand
CTTGATCGGTGTTGAAGATATCCGGCGTACCGTAGCGGAGAATCGCTTCTTGCACGGCTTCGATGCAGAAATCCGTCGTCAACGTATTTGACAAGCGCCATGACAGCACCCGTCGGCTGGGAGTGCACACCGATACCTCGGCAGGACGCAGAGCTAAGCGAGCTTTCTTTGCTGTAGCGGCAGCAGCTGCAATGACTTCTGAGACCAACTCTCGTTCTTTCCTCTCTGCCAAGCGCTTCAAGCCATCTTGATAATATTCATCATCGCTCATTGGAGCCGAAGCTTTGGCTGCCGCTGCTTGCGTAATCTGACGTTGTTGATTCTGATGGGCGGCAATAGCTGCCAATCTGGCGTCGAATTTAACTTGATGCTCCCGTCGAGCGGCTGGACTGTGCAAGGTATCCGGTGATAGATCGGGCACGAGTGGGAAGAGGGCATTAAGTTCTTCGGCTTGAGCGATTGCTGCGTTATATGAATTTTGCATGTTTAGGTTTCCTTTTAAGATTGTTTAGTTAAGATGCTGTAAATACCAGTGAGCTTCTTTTGTGCTGGTGCTGACGCATTAGCGATGAGTTTTGCTACCATCTCTGGCATCGACAGACTCTGAGCTGTAGCCAACACAGTTAAATCGACGTAGGAGGCTGCGGATAGCGTTACAGACAATGGTGCTGCTGGCGCATGTGCTGTTGCTCGCGGTGGCTTCTTCAAAGCTTTTGATAATGCTGATTTCATTTATTCCCCTTATGAGTAGTGACACGGTTAACCTGAGCGAGAGCCAAGTAATAGTTGCGTTCAACAGGCGTTAGCGAATTGAAAGTTTCACGTCGAGGAATGATCAGGTCTCTCGCTTTCGTTACTGATACGTATCCCCAGCCTCGTCCAGATGGCGTTTTTACCGAGAGCATATTTAACGAATTAGCAATCGTCAGCGGATCACCAGTAATCTGTGAAAAGACGCTGATGAGGAAGCAAGTTAAGTCGTTATAGACAGCGGTGGTGCTCATGCTGTTTTCATTTTCGGAAGGAACAAGACAGTGGCTTCCTTCACAGTGAAGGCCCCCGATCCGATCAGACGCAATAGAGCACGGTAAAACGAGCCAGCGTATTGTTTGTTACGTAGATGCTTTTTGGTCTGCTTGACGCGTTCTTCATTCCACTGCAGCCCAGAATGACTGGTTAGCCCGTTTTCGTTCAGCGTTGCTGCCAGTGCACGATTAGTAAGGCCGGTAGAGCGGCCATCTAATAGGATGCGGATAACAGACTCGAAGTAGCTGTCTGAATGCTGGTATTTTGTTCCGGTTTTAGGCGTGATTTGGCCCATGGGGATTCTCCATAAAAATAAGTTGTAGAGGGATTTGCCAGCCAGCGACAAATTGCAGGCTGTAAACGGCGATAGGCCACGTCTAAGGTGGCCTATCATGTGTGATGAAGTGGTGCTGACTCGCTATGTCAGGTGTTTACTCCATGACTAGAGTATATACCCTCCAAGCAACTCTGTCAATACTTTTCTACCACATATTAGCCAATTTGTGTAAAAATACTTTGTAAGTAAATGTAACTAAATCATTCCGAGAGCCGGATCGTATCCAGATCGGGACTTGGTGGTCGAGATTAGGAATGATTTCACTGATTCGATGGGGTAGAGGAAGCTGGAGCCGAATCTCGTATAGGCTGGTCCAGTGCCACGCCGACGCCATGCGTCTACTGTGGTCGATTTAACTCCAGCGAGTTCGGATAGTTCTTGCTCGGTGAAGCATCCTACGAGGCGTGCTAGGGATGAAGTGCTGAGTTGTTGCTGAGTTGTCATGAAAACCCTCCTTATTGTTTGGCGTAGCTCCTTGTTGTTGATAAAGATGCATCTGTAAATGTTGCATGCGCAGAAAGCAGACGACAAAAAGGCGCAATAGTAGTTGCCCAATAAATTGAGGTTGTACTCTTGCGCCTAGATGGGCGTGATGCTTTGAATTGTGACTGCAGGGCGAATAATACGTTAAAAAGTTCCTGTTTGTCAACCTACTTTTTCAGTTTTGCAAAAACATCGGTTGGCGTAATGTGCGTATAGCGCTTCAGCATCTTCCAATCCTTATGGCCCGTGATGCTGGCAACGTGGGGGATATCCAGTCCGATACGGAAAAGATTACTGGCGGCAGCGTGTCTCAGGTCATGAAAATGAAGATCGGCAATATTGAGTTTTGCGCATGCACGAGTAAACGCTGTGGATACGCTGGATGGCTGATAAGGAAATAGTTTACCTGTGGGACGTTCCTTGAGAATAGGGGCAACAATGTCCCACGCAGCAGGAAGCAGGGCCACGTCCTGATGATTGCCGTCTTTCTTTCGAGGGTCTTTGCGGTCACGTATGAGGACGCTGGGAACTGACGGCTTCACATCTTCGGCGGTTATCGAACATATCTCACTGAGGCGCATTGCGGAGGATAAGGCAAATTCCACGATGGTATGCATCGGGATACGCTGGCGCTCGTTGCCCTGCCAGTGATTAAATAACGCCTCCAGCTCTGACTTAGTGGGTTCTCTGGATCGCTCATTGGAGCGGGTGCTGATTCCCTGAGATGTCAGGTCACGTCGCGCATTCAATGCGAGTTCTGTCGAGACATCCATTTGGCGAGAGTGTTTTGCCCACTTCATTACCGCGCCTATATAAGAAAGGTCAGCTGAGAGCGTGACTCCCCCGGCACCGTCGGCTTTTCTGCGGTCGATGAAATCTCGTAAGTGCACACTATTAAGAGACTTGAGCGCGACGTGGCCTAGTTGACGCTTCAGCATGGTTAAAGTGGCGGTCTTTGTTTTGCCTCCAGCTTTGACGCTGCCAACGTAGGCATCTATCAAGTGGGCAAATGTAAAGCCCTTCGGGATAGGTTGGTATCCGCTTGCTATAATGTGTGTTGCCTGCGTCTCTACCACCGACGCCCAATCCTGAGCTTCGCGTTTCAGCTTGAATGTGGCACCACGCGTTAAGCCGCCTCTGCGAACCTGTGCTCTCCATGATCCGCTCGGAAGTTGAGTAAATGTAGCCATGTGTGCAATTCGTGTGTGTCGTCTGATGCATGGATTATGTACCAATTATTAATGCTGTGTGCATATCGTGTGCACTGAATGTGCAAATAGAACCAAATGAGTAATAAAAACTCCTTAATAAACAAGCGCTTAGTATCTGTTGCGCCCATGATGGACTGGACCGACCGCCACTGCCGCGTCTTCCACCGCCAAATCACGCACAACACCTGGCTCTACACCGAAATGGTGACCACCGGCGCCTTGCTGCACGGCGATGTCCCGCGCCACCTGGATTTCGACGAAGTTGAACATCCGGTAGCCTTGCAGCTGGGCGGCAGCGAGCCGGCCGACCTGGCTAAAAGCGCGAAGCTGGGCGAGCAGTGGGGCTACGACGAGATCAACCTGAATTGCGGCTGTCCTTCCGAGCGTGTGCAGAAGGGCGCATTCGGCGCCTGCCTGATGGCGGAATCGGCGCTGGTGGCCGATTGCGTCAAGGCCATGCGCGATGCGGTTGCGATCGACGTCACCGTCAAGCACCGGATCGGCATCGATAAGACCGAATCCTATGAATTCGTGCGCGATTTCGTCGGTACGGTGGCGCAAGCCGGCTGCCAGACGTTCATCGTGCATGCGCGCAACGCTATCCTGAAGGGGCTGAGTCCCAAGGAAAACCGCGAAATCCCGCCTTTGAAATATGAGTACGCCTACCGGCTGGCGCAGGACTTTCCCGAACTGGAAATCATCATCAACGGCGCCATCAAGACTACCGCCGAGATCGATTTTCACCTGCAGCACGTCGATGGCGTCATGCTGGGGCGCGAGGCCTATCACAATCCCTACCTGATGGCGGATTTCGATGCGCGCTATTACGGCGCCGCCGAGGCGCAGCCGAAGACGCGCGCCGAAGTGATCGAGGCGATGCTGCCGTACATCCGCAGCCAGCTGGCCCTGCACGGACGCGACGGCCACGGCTTGCGTCTGAACAGCATCACGCGTCACATGCTGGGGCTGATGGCGGGCGTGCCTGGCGCCAAGTCGTTCCGGCAGGCGCTGTCCGACTCCAAGCGGCTGGCCCTGGGCGATCCGAAACTGTTGCTGGATGCATTGGCAAACATGCAACCATTGGCGGCCTGAGCAAGGCCGCCCCGCAGCGGCGTGGGGTTTTAGCATAAAACTATGGAAAGTAGCAGCCGTAAAACATTTTCAGTCTGCTAAATCCTTTAAAATAGCCACCTCAGGCTTATGCTTGCATAGCCAAGGGCGGCGACGCTGCCGCCCGCATGCCACAATTCTACTTAAAGTATTAACCTAAACATAATTCATTGCCCGCGCATGCTCACAAGGCTTTCGCAGCGGCTGTCTTCAAGGCGAAACATGTCAATTGCAACTACAGAGGAAATCATTGCAGAACTCCGTGCCGGCCGCATGGTGATTCTGGTGGATGAAGAAGATCGTGAAAACGAGGGCGACCTGGTGCTGGCCGCCGATTTCGTCACGCCGGATGCGATCAACTTCATGGTGCGCCACGCGCGCGGCCTGGTCTGCCTGACCTTGACCGAAGAGCGTTGCGACCAGCTTAACCTGAGCATGATGACCAGCCGCAACGGCACCGCCTACGGCACCAATTTCACGGTATCGATCGAAGCCGCCGAAGGCGTCACCACCGGGATCTCTGCCGCCGACCGCGCGCGCACCATCCAGGTGGCCGTGGCGGCCGACGCCAAGGCCGGCGATATCGTGCAGCCGGGCCATATTTTCCCGATCAAGGCGCGCAAGGGCGGGGTGCTGATGCGCGCCGGCCATACCGAAGCCGGCTGCGACCTGACCGAGATGGCGGGCTTGACGCCAGCCGCGGTGATTTGCGAAATCCTGAAGGAAGACGGCAGCATGGCGCGTCTGCCCGACCTGCTGGAATTTTCCAAGGAACACGGCTTGAAGGTCGGCACCATCGCCGACCTGATCCACTACCGCGGCCAGCACGAGAGCATCGTCGAACGCCTGGCCGAGCGCACCACGCATACGGCGCAAGGCACGTTCAAGACCATCGCCTACCGCGATACGCCTAGCGGCGGCGCCCACCTGGCGCTGCTGCACGGAACGCCGTCGCCGGACGTGGAAACGCTGGTGCGGGTGCATCAGCCGGTCTCCATCCTCGACCTGCTGGAAACCGAGGCCACCAACCATTCCTGGAACATGGCTTCGGCGCTGGCGGCGATTGCTGCTTCGCCTTGCGGCGTGGTGGTGCTGCTTAACTGCGAAGAATCGGCCGATCAGATCTTCGCCAAGTTTGCAGCGCTGGAAGCCGCCTGCAGCGGCGTCAAGCCGCCGCCGCCGCGGGTCGACCTGCGCACCTACGGCATCGGCGCCCAGATCCTGAAAGACCTTGGCGTCGGCAAGATGAAGCTGCTGGCCAGCCCGCGCAAGATGCCGTCGATGACCGGCTATGACCTGGAAATCACCGGCTACCAGAACAAGCCGAATGCCTGAGCGGCAGACGGCAAGCATTAACCGTTTTTAGCAGTGCCCTTGCAACAGCAGCAGATGGTTGTAGCCAGCAGATGTGGTGTAAGGCATTTTTGTAATCAATTTGAAAAAAAGCGCCTGGTGCGCAAAAGAGGAAAGCCATGACAGTCGGAATTTACGAAACCAACCTGGATGGTGCTGATCTGCGTATCGGCATCGTGCAAGCCCGCTTCAACGAAGATGTCTGCCACGGCCTGATGGCAGCCTGCCTGGCGGAACTGAAGCACCTGGGCGTGGCGGACGAGGACATCCTGCACGTCACCGTGCCGGGCGCCCTGGAAATCCCGCTGGCGCTGCAGAAGATGGCGGAAACCATGCAGTTCGACGCGCTGATCGCGATCGGCGCCGTGATCCGCGGCGAGACTTACCATTTCGAGCTGGTCTCGAACGAGTCCGGCGCCGGCATCACCCGCGTCGGCCTGGATGCCGGCATCCCGATCGCCAACGCCGTGCTGACCACCGAGAACGACGAGCAGGCGGAAGCGCGCATGGAAGAGAAGGGCACCGACGCCGCGCGAGTCGCGGTGGAAATGGCCAATCTTTCGATCGCGCTGGAAGAGCTGGCGGAAGCCACCAGCGAAGAATAAGACGGCGTCGAGGCCGTGACGGCGTGCAGCGCTGTCATGGCCGCGCCGTGGTTTTTCAATATGTTCAGATGATCTGCGAGCTGGCGGCCGCACCGGGCGCTGGCCAGAGATGAAATGCAGATAAACAAGTAGCAACCCAAGCTGGAAAAACTATGACCACCACTAAAACTTTGCACGCCAATCCGAGCAAGAGCCGCACGCCGCGTCACCGCGCGCGCGAATTCGCGTTGCAGGGCCTGTACCAATGGCTGTTGAACAATGAAGACGTGACCGCCATCAGCGAGCATATCCGCCAGGCGCACGGTTTCGACAAGGCCGATGCCGAGCATTTCAATTCGCTGCTGTACGGAGCCATCAAGGACGTCGTCACCTTGCGCGCCGGCCTGGCGCCGCTGATCGACCGCAAGATCACGGAACTGTCGCCGGTGGAGCACGCAGCCTTGCTGATCGGCGCCTTCGAACTGCAGAATCACGTCGAGATTCCTTACCGTGTCGTCATCAATGAAGCAGTCGAACTGACCAAGTCCTTCGGCGGCATCGACGGCCACAAGTATGTGAATGGCGTGCTGGACAAGTTTGCCGCCAAAGTGCGCGCGGACGAGATCAGCGCCGGCAAGAAATCCTGAAAATCTGTCTTTGCAAGCGGGGCCGCGCTACATCGGGCATGATGCGTGGTTGCGGTCCCTGATGTTTCAGGCGACCCGGCCGCGTACCACAGGATGCGGTTCGCCCATCGGAAAATCTGTTCATGACATTCTCGCACTTAGTGTAGTGTTTCGCACATAATGACACTTAATAAACGGCGTCTTTTCGCGCCATGCGTCGTTGCAAATCCTCGCGATAGCCCACTATCGCTCCGGTTTGCGCCTAGCCTGGCGCGAAAATACACCATTTCTTAAGCGCCATTACATGCGAAACACTACACTAGCTTCACGTCTCGATAACATCGCACCGTTCCATGTGATGGAACTGGCAAAAATGGCGGCAGCGCTGGAACAGCAGGGCCGCCATATCATCCACATGGGCATCGGCGAACCGGATTTCACGGCGGCGCCGCTGGTGATCGAGGCGGCCGCCAAGGCCATGGCCGACGGCAAGATGCAATACACCTCGGCCACCGGTTTGCCTGCGCTGCGCGAGGCGATCTCCGGTCACTATCGCCAGGTCTACGGACTAGACATCGCACCGGCCCGCATCGTCGTTACCGCCGGCGCTTCCGCCGCCCTGCTGCTGACTTGCGCGGCCCTGGTGGAAAAGGGCAGCGAAGTGCTGATGCCGGATCCTTCCTATCCCTGCAACCGCCATTTCGTTGCCACCTTCGACGGCCGCGCGAAGATGATACCCAGCGGTCCGGCTGAACGCTTCCAGCTGTCCGACCAGATGGTGCGCGAACACTGGGGCGAGGCTACGCGCGGCGTGCTGCTGGCTTCGCCCTCGAATCCGACCGGCACCTCGATCCTGCATGGCGAACTGGGCAAGATCATCGCCACCGTGCGCGCCAAGGGCGGTTTCTCCATCGTCGATGAAATCTACCAGGGCCTGAGCTACGACGAGGCGCCGTTTTCCGCGCTGTCTTTGGGCGACGACATCATCGTCATCAACAGTTTCTCCAAATATTTCAACATGACCGGCTGGCGACTCGGCTGGCTGGTGCTGCCGCAGCAGCTGGTGGCGCCGATCGAAAAGCTGGCGCAGAACCTGTTCATCTGTCCGTCTTCGATCGCGCAGCATGCGGCGCTGGCCTGTTTCGATAAAGATTCACTGACGCTGTATGAAGCGCGCAAGGCCGAATTCAAACGCCGTCGCGATTACCTTGTGCCGGCCCTGGTCGAACTGGGCTTCAAGGTGCCGGTCATACCGGACGGCGCCTTTTATGTGTACGCCGACTGCAGCGCGCTGCTCAAGGATGGCGATGATGCCGACGCGCTGGTCAAGGATATCTTGCAGCAGGTTGGCGTCAGCATGGTGTCGGGCCTGGATTTTGGCGCGCATACCGCGCGCAGTTATATCCGCCTGTCGTATGCCACCTCGATGGAAAACCTGCAGGAAGCCGTGCGCCGGCTGGCCCAGTACATCAGTCAGAAGCAAATACCGAATTGAGACATTGTCCGCTGCCGGCATCTCGGCAGTATTGAAAAAGGAGCTCCCATGCACTTCGTTTTCCCGCCAAAACCAGCCGCCGCGGTACCTGTCGCCGGCAGCGATCAATTGTTCCCGGTGCACCGCATCTACTGCGTCGGCCGCAACTACGCCGAGCATGCCAAGGAGATGGGCAGCAGTGGCCGCGAGGCGCCGTTCTTCTTCATGAAGCCTGCCGACGCCGTGTTGCCTGCCGCTGCCGGCAGCATCGGTGAAATGCCGTATCCGTCGATGACGCAAGACCTGCACCACGAAATCGAACTGGTGGTGGCCTTGTCGACCGGCGGCAAGAACATCCCGGCGGCGGAAGCCATCAAGCATATCTGGGGCTATGCAGTCGGGCTCGACATGACGCGCCGCGATTTGCAAGGCGAGGCCAAGAAACTGGGGCGGCCATGGTGCACCGGCAAGGGCTTCGATTACTCAGCGCCGATTTCCGCCATCCAGCCGGCCGGCGCCAGCGGCCTGATCGAACAGGGGGATATCCATCTGAACGTCAACGGCGTTTTGCGTCAGCAAGGCGATATCAGCCAGATGATCTGGAACATTGCTGAAACCATCGAGCAGCTGTCTGCTTTTTTCGAACTGCAGGCCGGCGACCTGATTTTTACCGGCACGCCGGCGGGTGTGGCGGCGGTAGGCAAGGGCGATTTGCTGGAGGGCTCGGTCGCCGGCGTCGGCGAGTTGCGGGTACGCCTGGTCTAGGTAGATATCGATGAAACTGTATAGCTATTTCCGCAGCTCCGCCGCCTACCGCGTGCGGATAGCCCTGAACATTAAGGGCATGCCTTACGACATCGTGCCGGTGCATCTGCTCAAGCATGGCGGCGAGCAGCTGAGCCAGATGTACCGCACCTTGAACAGCGATGGCCTGGTGCCGACCATGGTCGAGGACGACGCAGCCGGCAGCCAGGGGGTGTTGACGCAATCGTTGGCGATCCTGGAATACCTGGAAGAAGTCCACCCCGCACCGGCCTTGTTGCCGGCGGCGGCGCTGGACCGCGCTTTTGTGCGCAGCATTGCTCTGTCGATTGCCTGCGATATTCATCCCGTCAACAATCTGCGCGTGCTGCGTTATCTGGTGCACGAACTGAAGGTCGACGAGAACGCCAAGAACGCCTGGTACCGGCATTGGTGCGAGAGCGGGCTGGCGGCGCTGGAAACCACGCTGACGCGCGAAAAGCGCAGCGGCCGGTTTTGTTTCGGCGATACCCCGACGTTTGCCGATTGCTGCCTGGTGCCGCAGATATTCAATGCCCAGCGCTTGAAATGCGATTTGACGGCGATGCCGACCTTGATGCAGATTTACCAGAACTGCCAGGAACTGGAGGCGTTTATCCAGGCGGCGCCGCAGAACCAGCCGGACGCCGAAGCCTGAAAACAGGGCAGCAATAAAAAAGCCAGGATTCGCGAGAGTTCTGGCTTTTTTTTTCAGGCCGCGGCCGGGATAGGTTCGGCCAGAATCGGTTCCGCCGGATGAAAACTTTCGGCGCGTGAGATCGGCCAGTATTTTGCAAACACCGGATAGCGATAATTCTGGTTCAGCAGATCGCCCGGCTGCAGGTAAGACAGCAAGTCAGACATCAACTTCACTTCATGGTCCGAGGTGCGTCGCACGATATGATGCGCGCGCAGGGCGGAAGCGTGCGGCAGGCCGGCAGCCTGCACCAGTTCCTGCAGCGCATGCAAGGTGCTTTCGTGGAAGCGGTAGACGCGCTCGGCCTTGTCCGGCACCACCAGCGCTTTCTGACGGCCGATATCCTGGGTCGCCACCCCGGTAGGGCAACGGTCGGTATGACAGCTTTGCGACTGGATGCAGCCCAGCGAAAACATGAAGCCGCGCGCCGAATTGCACCAGTCGGCGCCGATCGCCAGCGTGCGCGCCAGGTCGAAAGCGGTGATCACCTTGCCGCTGGCGCCGATCTTGATACGGTCGCGCAGGCCGGCGCCGACCAGGGAATTGTGCACCAGCAGCAAGCCCTCCTGCAGGGGCATGCCGACGTGGTCGACGAATTCCAGCGGCGCCGCGCCGGTGCCGCCTTCCGAGCCATCCACCACGATGAAGTCAGGCAGGATGCCGGTTTGCAGCATGGCTTTGACGATGCCGAAAAATTCCCAGGGATGGCCGACGCAGAGCTTGAAGCCGACCGGCTTGTCGCCCGACAGGGTACGCAGTTTCTGGATGAATTCCAGCAAGCCGATAGGATTGGAAAACGAGGAATGCGTAGCGGGTGAAATACAGTCGACTCCCATCGGCACGCCGCGCGTCGCCGAAATTTCCGGCGTGATCTTGGCCGCCGGCAGTACGCCGCCATGTCCCGGCTTGGCGCCTTGCGACAGCTTGACCGTGATCATCTTTACTTGCGGCGAGGTCGCCTGCGCCACGAATTTCTCTTCATTGAAACTGCCGTCGCCGTTGCGGCAGCCGAAGTAGCCGGACGCAATCTGCCACAGCAGGTCGCCGCCGAATTCGCGATGGTACGGCGAGATCGAGCCTTCGCCGGTGTCATGCGCAAAGCCGCCTTTTTTTGCGCCGCGATTGAGAGCGCGGATGGCATTCGCGGACAAGGCGCCGAAACTCATCGCCGAGACATTGAACACTGACATCGAATATGGCTGGGCGCGCTCGGCGCCCACCGTGACGCGGAAGTCGTGGCTGGCGATGATGGTCGGCGACAGCGAATGGCCGACCCATTCATAGCCGCGCAGCTTGACATCCAGCTCGGTGCCGAACGGCCGGCTGTCGAC
>NZ_DATMRB010000180.1:0-56320 GCF_035566555.1 Collimonas sp. | reverse complement strand
TGTTCGACCTTGATGCGGGTGTCTTTCAGCAGGCCGACGCCGGTGTTGAAGCTGTACATCATCGGCGCTTCGTCGTGCATCCAGGTCGATTCGATGTAGTCGCGGCTCTCCTTCAGGGCGGCGCGTGAAGAGTCAGCCAGGGTCACCGCCAGGTGCGGCGCGCGGGCGACGTCGACTACTTGCTGGGCGGTCAGGTTGAAACCGTCGATAGTGATGGTTTGGGACATGGGAACTCCAAAGATTCTTAAATGAGGTCGAGCGCGCAAGCCGATCGAGCATGGCAGCTCGATCGGCTTGCGGCATTCAGGACGGCAGCACTGGACTTACTTGGCGCCGGAGGTATACCAGCTACCGATCAAGGCACGCTCGTCGTCGGTAATATGCGTCAGGTTAGCCAGCGGCATCGCCTTCAGCTGCACCGCTTGCTGATAGATCTTGTCGGCATGTTGCCGGATCTGGTCAGCCGTCTGCAGCATCACGCCGGCCGGTGCGGTAGCAAAGCCAGGCTGGGTCGGCTGCGCCGAGTGGCAGGTAGCGCAACGCTGGCCGATGATTTCCTGGATGTGCGCGATGTCGGCTACCGGTGCGGCGGTCGCAGCCGCGGCGACGGCGCCGCCTGCAACCGCAGCAGCTTCTGTCTTGGCGACAGGAGCAACCGGCTGGACAGGCTTAGGTGCAATCGCAATCGCCACCGTCAGCAGCAAGGCGACGCCGGCGATCGGATAACCGATCGAGACGCGGCCGGCATGACGCAGGTTGAAAAAGTGACGGATCAGCGCGCCGGCAGCAATGATGGCCGCCAGGATCAGCCAGTTGTACGGATGGCTGTAGGTCATGCCGTAGTGGTTGCTGATCATGATGAACAGCACCGGCAGCGTGAAATAGTTGTTGTGCACGCTGCGTTGCTTGGCCTTCTTGCCGTAGATCGGATCGGGCGATTTACCGACGCGCATCGCTTCCACCAGCTTGCGCTGGCCAGGAATGATCACCATCAGCACGTTACCCACCATCATGGTGCCGATCATGGCGCCGACATGGATGTAGGCGGCGCGGCCGCTCAGCAGGTGCGTCAGGACATAAGCAGCGGCAACGATGAACAGGTACATGACCAGGCCGAGCAAGCCGTCGCGCTTGCCCAGCGGCGAGCGGCACAGCAGGTCGTAGACAGTCCAGCCGATCACCAGCGTGCCGAGGCCGACGCCGATCGCCTGCCAGGTGCTGAGGTCGGCGACGTCCTTGTTGATCATCATCGCCGAGGCATTGAAGTAATAGACGATGAACAGCATGGCGAAGCCCGACAGCCAGGTGGCGTAGGCTTCCCATTTGAACCAGTGCAGGTCGTCCGGCAGTTCAGCCGGTGCCACCAGGTATTTTTGCGGATTGTAGAAGCCGCCGCCGTGGACTGCCCATAACTCGCCGGAGACGCCCTTCTTGGCCAGGTCGGAACCCGCTTTCGGCGGCCGGATCGAATTGTCGAGCCAGACGAAATAAAAGGATGCGCCGATCCAGGCGATACCCGTGATCAGGTGCAGCCAGCGGACCAGAAGATTGAGCCATTCGACTCCGTACGAAACTAACAATGCATCCATGTCTTCCCCAACGATTATTGCTCGTCTGCCACCGCGGGCTCTGCAAACGATAGAGGTATGTCCCCCAACACGGCCGCGAACTTTTTTTAACAACTCAGCTCCGCTACGGCCAACATGACAGGATAAGCAAGATACCTGCCTGCCCATCCATCATCTTCCCCTGCCTGCGCTCAAGTTAAAAGCGCGCCAGATTCACGCAAGATAAACGCAACGCGCCTTTAAAACATTGATATCCAGATATATTTGACATATGCATATCCATATAACAAAATGAACTTCGAGAGTATCGTAAAAATACTAAACCAATAAATATAAATTGTAGGAGACAACATGGCCAAGCTTCCGGATCATCTGGATATCCACCTGATACGCATCCTGTATCTGCTGCTGTGCGAGAAGAACGTCTCGCGGGTGGCGCTAAAACTCAACCAGCCTCAGCCCTCGATCTCGGCCTCGCTGCGCAAGCTGCGCGAACTCACCGGCGATCCCTTGCTGGTGCGCGGCGCACGCGGCATGGTGCCGACCCAGCACGGCGAAAGCTTGCTGAAGCCGGCCAAGCGCATCCTGGAAGAAACCGAACGTCTGTTCGTGCAAAAGACCGCCTTTGTGCCCCAGGCCGAGGCACGCACCTTCCATATTGCCGCACCAGATTACATGAATACGCCATTCTTCCTGGAAGTGGTGGCGCGCCTGCGCCGCGAATCGCCCAAGAGCCGCATCGTGATCCACGCCCTGGGGCCGGAAACCGACTACGTCAGGCTGCTGTCCGACGGCGACCTCGACCTGGTGATCGCCAACTGGGACGAACCGCCGGCCCATCTGCACCTGTCCAAGCTGTTCGACGATCCGATCGTCTGCCTGATGCGGGCCGACAGCGCCTACGCCAAGCGCACCGGGCCGGACCAGATGACGGTGGAAGACTATCTGTCGCTGCCGCATGTGGCGCCATGGCAGGTGTTGCCCGGCTACCACGGCATCATCGACTCCTTCCTCGACAGCCAGAACCTGAACCGCAACGTCGTGGTGGAATCGGCCTATTTCGGCATGCTGCCCTACATGGTGGCGCAAACCGACCTGGTGCTGACCACCGGCCGCCAGTTCGCCCGCTTCTATGAAAAGACGCTGGCGCTGAAAAGCTTCACTCTGCCGATCAAGTTTCCCCCCATGCGTTTTTACCAGCTGTGGCATGAAAGAGTGCACCAGGCCACCGAGCACAAATGGCTGCGCGAGCAGATCGGGATTGCCGCCAAGAGCATGCTGGCGAAGTAATAACAAACACAAAAACACAACAAGATTCCTCAATAGCAACGGGTTTTCCCCATATATCCAAATACGTAAATCAACTATCAGACAAGCTATATATCGTGAGGGGCTGGGCCAAGTAGTATCGAACAGCACGAGCCCGGTTCCAGCAACCGGTGACTTGTGCAGGCTGTGGCGCAGCAAGCCGGTCGGGCAGAAATACCAGAGGCCGGATTGATGTCGCCGCAAGCACGACAATAATGAGTACCTAGGAGACACACGATGACCAGCAATACTGAAGCGGTAGATGAAATACTCCCCGTAGGAAAACTCGCGGCCCTCGGCCTGCAGCACGTGCTGGTGATGTACGCCGGCGCCATTGCAGTACCGCTGATCATCGGCGGCGCCCTCAACCTGGCAAAAAGCGACATCGCTTTCCTGATCAGCGCCGACCTGTTCTGCTGCGGCCTGGTGACCCTGATCCAGTGCCTGGGCTTCTGGAAATTCGGTATCAAGATGCCGGTCATGATGGGCGTCACCTTCGCCGCCGTCGGCCCGATGGTGGCCATGGCCGGCAACCCGCAGCTGACCATCGTGCACATCTACGGCGCGGTGATTGTTTCCGGCATCTTCTGTGTCTTTGCGGCGCCTTACATGAGCCGCCTGATGCGCTTCTTTCCGCCGGTCGTGACCGGCACCGTGATCAGCGTCATCGGCATTTCCCTGATGGGCGTCGGCATCAACTGGGCGGCTGGCGGCCAGCCGGTGATCGGGACCCTGGTCGACGGCGTCTTCACCAAGATTCCCAACCCCGACTACGGCTCGCCGACCAGCCTCGGCATCGCGCTCATCGTGCTGATCTCTATCCTGCTGATCACCAAATACGTCAAAGGCTTCATCGCCAACATTTCGGTCCTGACCGGCATGGCGATCGGCTTCGTCATCGCCATGGCGATGGGCAAGATCAGTTTCTACGGCCTCGGCGACGCCGAATGGTTCGCCTTCATCCGGCCTTTCCACTACGGCTGGCCGAAATTCGACCTCGGCTCCATCATCAGCATGTGCCTGGTGATGATCGTCACCATGATCGAATCGACCGGGATGTTCATTGCGCTGGGCGAAATCGTCGGCAAGAAAGTCGACGACAAGACCTTGGCGCGCGGCTTGCGCGTGGACGGCCTGGGCAGCGTCATCGGCGGCATCTTCAATACCTTCCCCTACACTTCGTTCTCGCAGAATATCGGCCTGGTGGGCGTTACCGGCGTGCGCAGCCGCTACGTCTGCGCCGCCGCCGGCGTGATCCTGATGCTGTTTGGCTTGTTCCCGAAAATGGCGCACGTGGCCGCCTCCATCCCGCAATTCGTGCTGGGCGGCGCCGGCATCGTCATGTTCGGCATGGTGGCAGCGACCGGCATCAAGATCCTGTCGACCGTGGATTTCCAGCGCAACCGCAATAACCTGTTCATCGTCGCCGTCAGTTTCGGCGCCGGCATGATCCCTATCGTGGCGCCGACCTTCTTCGACAAGATGCCGCTGTTCCTGTCGACCATTTTGCATAGCGGCATCCTGCTGGCATCCAGCATGGCGGTCTTGCTGAACCTGTTCTTCAACGGCAAAGGCTCCAGCGAGGACAGCCATGCGCATGCATTGGCGGCGGCGCAAAGTTCAGATCACTAAGCAACAATCAGGCAACAAGTCGCAGCCCGGCACGGTGCATACCGGATCTGGCTGCGATCAAACCGTTTTTGAAGTAATGTAATTCCCATCCGCAGCAGCAACAGAGCGATTTAACTTAGGACAAAGCGGGCCGGCCCGCCGATGATACAAATGACAACACTAGAACAATTGAACAGCGCCGATGCGCAGGCTTTCGTGACGACGCTGCACGGCATCTACGAACATTCGCCGTGGATCCCGCAGCGCGCCGCCGCCCGGCGCCCATTCGCCAACGTCACCGCGCTCAAGCAGGCGATGCAGGCCGTCGTCAGCAGCGCCGGCCGCGAAGAGCAGCTGGGCCTGATCCGTGCCCACCCGGAGCTGGCCGGCAAGGCTGCCATCGCCGGCGAACTGACGGCGGAATCGACCGGCGAGCAAGCCAAGGCCGGCCTCAACCTGTGCACGGCGGAAGAATTCGCGACGCTGCAGAAGCTGAATGCCGATTACAACCAGAAGTTCGGCTTTCCCTTCATCCTGGCGGTCAAGGGCGCTGACGGCCAGGGCCTGTCGCGCCAGGCCATCATCGCCACCTTCAGCCGCCGCCTGAAGAACCAGTTCGACGATGAGTTGGGAGAAGCCCTGCGCCAGATCGGCCGCATCGCTGAAATGCGCACCAACGACCTGCTCGGCTACACGCCGGCATTGGGCAAGACCATCATGCAATGGGCCGAGCAGATCGGCGCCTGGAGCGACGACGACAACGGCCTTACTTGCGCCTACATGACCGACACGCATCGCCGCACCGCCGCCCAGATCGCCGGCTGGATGCGCGAAGCCGGCATGCAGGCCGAGATCGATGCGGTCGGCAATGTGGTCGGCCGCTATTTATCAGACAATCCGGCGGCCAAGACGCTGATGACCGGCTCCCACTACGACACCGTGCGCAACGGCGGCAAGTACGATGGCCGCGAAGGCATCCTGCTGCCGATCGCCATCGTCAAGCACTTGCACGAGCGCGGTGAAAAACTGCCTTTCCATTTTGAAATCGTCGCCTTCTCGGAAGAGGAAGGCGTGCGCTTCAAGAGCACTTTCCTGGGCAGCAATGCCATCATCGGCCAGTTCAACCTGGAACTGCTGAACAATCTCGACCGCGACGGCGTCAGCATGCGCGACGCCTTGCTGCACGCGGGCCACGACCCGGCGGCAATTCCTGCCATCGCGCGCAATCCGGCGGATCTGCTGGGTTATGTCGAAGTGCACATCGAGCAAGGCCCGGTGCTGCTGCAGCGCGACCTGCCGGTCGGCATCGTTACCTCGATCGCCGGCAGCTGCCGCTACATGGTGCAGCTGAAAGGCGTCGCCAGCCACTCCGGCACCACGCCGATGGCGATGCGCAAGGATGCCGCTGCCGCCGCTGCTGAAATCCTGCTGTATGTGGAACAGCGCTGCGGACAAGACCAGCAGGCTTCGCTGGTCGGCACCGTCGGCCAGCTGCAGGTGCCGAACGGCTCCACCAACGTGATTCCTGGCGCCTGCATCTTTTCGCTGGATATCCGCGCTGCCGACGACGGCATCCGCGATGCCGCGGTGGAAGACGTATTGCGCCATATCGAGACCGTCTGCGCGCGCCGCTGCGTCGAAGCCAACGTCGAGAAAATGGTCTCGGCGCCAGCCGCGCCTTGCGCGCCATGGCTGATGGAACAGCTGTCCGCAGCCACCGAACGGGCCGGCGTACAGCCGTTCAAACTCGCTTCCGGCGCTGGCCATGACGCCATGACCATCGCCAAAATAACTGATGTCGCCATGCTTTTCACGCGTTGCGGCAACGGTGGCATCAGCCACAATCCATTGGAAACAATGACTGCGGACGATGCCGAAGTATCGGCGCAAATCTTGCTGGATTTCCTGCGTCACTTCAAACCAAAGTCTTGAACCAGCGCTTTTGGTTAGTTAATTTCTCATGTCTAAAACTCTATTGATAAAAAATGCGCGTGTCGTCGTCACCATGGACGATGCGCGCCGTGAAATCGCCGGCGGCGCCGTCTTCATCCGCGACAACGTGATCGAACAGGTCGGCAACAGCGCCGACCTGCCGCAGACCGCCGACGAAGTCATCGACGCCGGCAATCACGTCGTCATCCCGGGCCTGGTGAATACCCATCACCATATGTACCAGAGCCTGACGCGCGTCATCCCTGCCGCGCAGAACGGCGAGCTGTTCAACTGGCTGACCAACCTGTATCCGATCTGGGCCAACCTGACGCCAGAGATGATCCAGGTTTCGACCCTGACCGCGATGGCGGAACTGATCATGTCCGGCTGCACCACCAGCAGCGATCACCTGTACATCTACCCGAACGGCTGCAAGCTCGACGATAGCATCGAGGCAGCGCAGCAGATCGGCATGCGTTTCCACGCCGCACGCGGCTCGATGAGCGTCGGCCAGTCGAAAGGCGGCTTGCCGCCAGACCGCGTGGTGGAAGACGAAAAGGCCATCCTGCAGGATACCCAGCGCCTGATCGAAACCTATCACGACAGCAGCCGCCATGCGATGCAGCGCATCGTGGTGGCGCCCTGCTCGCCGTTTTCGGTATCACGCGACCTGATGCGCGAATCGGCGAATATGGCGCGTCATCACGGCGTCTCCCTGCATACCCACCTGGCGGAAAACGTCAACGACATCGCCTACAGCCGCGAGAAGTTCAACATGACCCCGGCCGAGTACGCAGAAGACTGCGGCTGGGTCGGCCATGACGTCTGGCATGCCCACTGCGTACAGCTGGACGACGACGGCATCTACATGTTCGCCCGCACCGGCACCGGCATCGCCCACTGCCCTTGCTCCAACATGCGGCTGGCTTCCGGCATTGCACCGATCCGCAAGATGGTCGACGCCGGCGTATCAGTCGGCATCGGCGTCGACGGCTCGGCCTCGAACGACGGCGCCCACATGCTGGGCGAAGTGCGGCAAGCAATGCTGCTGCAGCGGGTCGGCTTCGGCCCCGACGCCATGACGGCGCGCCAGGCGCTGGAGCTGGCGACGCTGGGCGGCGCCAAGGTCCTCAACCGCGACGACATCGGCGCCTTGAAACCGGGCATGTCGGCTGATCTGGTGCTGTTCGATTTGAACAAAGTCGGCTTTGCCGGCGGCTGGCACGATCCGGTGGCGGCGCTGGTGTTCTGCACGCCGGCCGATGTCGCCTACAGCGTCATCAACGGCCGCGTGGTGGTGCGCAACGGCCAGTTCACCACGGTCGATCTCGGCACAGTGCTGGAACGGCATAACAAGCTGGCTTTGTCGCTGGCGGAAGCGGCGCGCTGATCGAGCGCTCACAACAAACACCATGGCCACGGCGCAATCCGTGGCCATTTTCATTTGCACCGGCAGTTTGTCAGATCGCTGAAAACTGCTGCGCCAGGCGCTCCTGGCGGAAATGTTCCACCACATAGTCAACGAACACCCGGGTCTTGGCCGGCAGCAGCTTTTGCGCGGCGAAATAGAGCGACAAAGTACCGCCGTCGACGTACCAGTCCGGCAGTACCCGCACCAGGCTTTTTGCGCGCAGGAAGGGCAAGGCGTTCGGCACGCTGACCAGGGCGATGCCGAGCCCCATCTGCGCGCTCTCGCAAGCCGCTTCCGGATCGCTCATGGTCATGCGCGTGCGCAGCGTCACCGGCGCCTGCCGGTTGGCGCGGTTGCGCAGAGGCCAGGAACGTATCCGCCCGGTTTGCGGCGAACGGATGAAGATGCCGTCGAAGGCATCCAGGTCGTCGGGCGATTGCGGCGCTTTCCTGCCCTGAAAATAATCCGGCGCTGCCACCAGCACCCGGTGCGCCGGCGCCAGCACGCGCGCCACCACGCCGGGCGGCAGTTCGAAGCCGCCGCCGAGCGCGGCGTCAAAGCCTTGCGCGATCAGATCTATCTGGCGGTTATCGAAATGCCAGTCCGGCGAGATACCCGGGTACTTTGCCAGGAAAGGCGCCAGCAGCGGCACCATGTAGGCGCGGCCGAAACCGGTGCCCATGCTGACCTTGAGCATGCCGGCTGGCTGGCCGCCGGCGCCGGCCAGATTCTCGACCGCGGCCTGGATCGTCAGCAGGCTGTCCTTGACCTCGTGCAGGAAACTTTCGCCCGCCTCGGTCAACGTCAGGCTGCGCGTGCTGCGCTGGAACAGCCGCACGCCCAGCCCCGCTTCCAGCCTGGCGACATTCTTGCCGACCGCCGCAGACGTCATCCCGAGCCGCCGCGCCGCCTCGGAAAAACTGCCGGCTTCAGCGCTGCGGACGAAGCATTGCATGCCGATCATGGTTTCCATTTTAAACCTTTGGTATGAATTGATTATGCCGATTAGGGACTAGTAACAACATAATGATCGTCCGATACTGTGCCTGTCAACCCGCTGCTTGCCACTTGCGCCGGCAGCCTAACCTACAGGAGCATCATCATGACGAACCATCAAGCAAACGCCGTACTCGATAACAAAGTCGCCTTCATCCAGGGCGGTTCGCGCGGCATCGGCGCCGCCATCGCCAAACGCCTGGCCAAGAACGGCGCGGCAGTCGCCTTCAGCTATGTCAGTTCGCCGGAAAAAGCCGCGCAAGTGGTCAAGCACATCGAAGCAGCCGGCGGCCGGGCACTGGCGATCCAGGCCGACAGCGCCGATGCCGGGCAGATCAAGGCCGCCATCGGCAAGACCGTCAGCACTTTCGGACGGCTGGACATCCTGGTCAACAACGCTGGCGTGCTGGCGATAGCGCCGCTGGCCGAATTCAGCCTGGAAGATTTCGACCGTACGCTCGCCATCAACGTCCGCAGCGTTTTCATCGCCAGCCAGGAAGCCGCGCGCCACATGGGCGACGGCGGCCGCATCATCAGTATCGGCAGCACCAACGCCGACCGCATGCCGTTTGCCGGCGGCGGCCCCTACGCCATGAGCAAATCGGCGCTGGTCGGCCTGACCCGCGGCCTGGCGCGCGACCTCGGCCCGCGCGGCATCACCATCAACAATGTGCAGCCGGGCCCGGTCGATACCGACATGAACCCCGCCAGCAGCGAATTCGCCACCAGCTTGAAGGCGATGATGCCGATCGGCCGCTATGGCACGGACGAGGAAATTGCCGGCTTCGTAGCCTACCTGGCCAGCCCCGAAGCGGCCTACATCACCGGCGCCAGCCTCACCATCGATGGCGGATTCGCCGCCTGATAGTCCCCAGCACGGAGTTAAATGCAAAAGGCGGTTCAGTATCGTGATGCTGAACCGCCTTTTCTCGCAGATATCGCATATTTTCTACCCCCGATCATCGACGCCGTCCCGCGCACGGGCCAGCCGTCGGCCTCGGATTGCACACTTTCCGATGTGTATAATGATAATCTTATTATCATAAAAGTCTGCCTATTCCATGGAATCAAAAACTGCACGGCTAACCATCCTGATCGATCCCGAGAAGAAGAAAGCGTTTGACGAGCTGTGCCTTGCGCAAGACTTGACGCCATCGCAGGTGATACGGCAAATGATCCGCGAATATCTGGAGCGCCATCATGTCGATTACCCGACCAAAGCCGCCCCCAGGACACCCAAGCCAAATAACAAATAGATGCCCAGCCGCCCACTGCGGTGGGCGGCAAGACCTTGCGCTTCTGCGCGCACATAGCCTTCTCACAAAACCGGCAACCCTGCCTTCCCCAGCTACGAACCCGGCGCATCCTTGTTTTCAGGATGCCAGGAGTGCGCAAGCATGGATCACAACCCGACAAAAATCTTGATTGACCCAGACAGCATCGCTAGCAGCGATGACGCTGCCTGCAGCCGCAATCCGCCGCTGGTAAGCTGGGGTCTCTGCAGGCACTTTCAAATCGCGCCGGATGAGTATGTTATGATCATTTCATGATAATGGCATTACAATGAAAAACAATGTACACATAATCAAGTTCTTCCGCCAGCGGATTCCGGCATTTACCTGTGTGCCGGGCTGCCATGACTGCTGCGGGCCGGTGCTGGTGTCAACCGAAGAGATGGCCAGGCTGCCGCGCAAGAGTGCGCAGGAGCAGGACGCCGCCATGGCCGCGCTGAGTTGCCCGCATCTGGGCGCCGATGGCTGCCAGGTGTATGAAGAACGCCCGCTGGTGTGCCGGCTGTTCGGCACCACGCCCAGGCTTGCCTGCCCGAACGGCAAGCGGCCTGCAGTGATGATCGATCCACTGATAGAAGACCAGATTTACCGTTATTTCACACAGACGCGCCACGTGCTGGTTTGACACCCGGCTTTACCTGAAGCCTTTGAAAAGACGACATGCTGCTAGACAATATATTCGACCTCGCGAAATTTTCCGCCGACGGCCGTCCTTTCATCTATAAGAATACCTACTCGATTTCGCTGCTGTTCGACAGCAGCGCGATACAAAGCGAGATGTACCTGAATGAACCGGACGAACTGCTGCTGGGCTACACCATCACGATGATGGGTTTTCTACTCTTTAACGATGCGCCGCAGAAGATCGCGATGATAGGCCTGGGCGGCGGTTCGCTAGTGAAGTATTGCTATCGTCACCTGCCGCAGTCCGCCATCGTGGTGGCCGAAAACAACCCGGAAGTGATCGCCCTGAGAAAACATTTCCAGATCCCTCAGGATGACCACAGGCTGCAGATTGTCTGCATGGATGGCTGCCAACTGGTACGCGACGCCGACAACGACTACGACGTCCTGCTGGTGGACGGCTTTGACCGCAGCGGGCAGCCGCCCCAGTTATGCAGCCAGGCGTTCTATGACGACTGTTACCAGGCGCTGGCGCAGGGCGGTATGATGGTGGTCAACCTGCTCGGCAACAGTAGCGATACGGACTTGTACCTCGACCGCATTCAACGCAGCTTTGGCGGCGCGGCGATTGCCGTCGACGCCAGGGAATCCGGCAACCGGATCGTGTTTGCATGCAAAGGAGAGCGGCTCGACACCGCGGAACAAAACATGCTCAAGAAATTGAAAGATCTGTCGCCGCATCAAGCGCTGATGCTGCGCCTGACTGCGCAAAACATTGTGCAGCAACGCAGGATCGACAAGCTGGCCACGGCGCTCGCTTGAGCGCCCGGCCTATTGCAACTGACGTAGCGACCGGCTCACTATTACGTATCATGAACGCATCCGGCTCCTTTGAACAAACGCTCGAGAAAAGTGGCGGACAGCCTTTTGTCTTCGACCACGGCGACATGCGCACGCTGCATTTCGATCATAAATACGTACAAAGCGCGATGTTGATCTCGGCGCCCGATAAATTATTGCTGAGCTACACCCGGGCGATGATGGGTTTCATGCTGTTTCAGACATCTCCCAAACACATCCTGCTGGTCGGCCTGGGCGGCGGCTCGCTTGCCAAATATTGCTATCGTCATTTCCCCGCCGCCCGCGTCACTGTCCTGGAACTGAGTGCAGAAGTGATTGCCTTGCGCGACCGGTTCATGATCCCTGCCGACGACGCCCGCTTCCGGGTCATCCACGCCGACGCTGCCGCCTACATGCAGGCACAGCAAGGCAATCTCGCGGACATCATCATGCTGGACGGCTTTTCCGCCGACGGTCCGGCCGAGGCGCTCAGCACCAGCAGCTTCTATGCGGCTTGCCTGCGCAACCTCACCGCTGGCGGCATCCTGGTCTCCAATCTATGGGACCGTCCGGATTTCCTGACGCAAGCCATTGGGCAAGCGCTGATGGCATCCGACTGGCGCATATGGTGGTGCCGCACCAGCGATAGCCACAACTGCATCGCCTTCTTTGTCAAAGGCAGCGTCATGCCAGCCTTCAGGCCGGTGATGCTCCACCGCGCAAAAAAACTGGATGCACGGTTTGGATTGCAGTTATCGGAACTGATGCCAACCTTCCAGCTCGTCAGTGTGTAGGGTGGGCACGCCTTTGTGCCCACGCGGATACCGATACAGCGTGGGCACAAAGGCGTGCCCACGCTACCTCTTGGCAAGCTATGCCCGGATAGCCCCGACAATATGTTACTGCGCCCAGATTTCCGCCAGACGCAACAGATTGGTGCTGCCCGGCTGGCCAAAAGGCATGCCGGCGGTGATAGCGATCTGGTCGCCGACCTTGGCGAAACCTTCCTTGAAGGCGGTCTGGCAAGCGGCGGTCACCATTTCGCTTTCGTTATGCACCTGTTCGCTGATGGTGGAATGCACGCCCCACACCAGCGCCAGCCGGCGCGCGGTCGCCAGCTTCGGCGTGATGCTGAGGATAGGCGCCATCGGCCGTTCGCGCGCGGCGCGCAGGCTGGTGTGGCCGGAGCTGGTGTAAGTCACCGTGACCTTGGCGCCGATGATGCGAGTGACATCGCGCAGCGCCGAGCAGATGGCGTCGCCACGGTTCGGCAGCGGTCCGCCGTTTCTTTCATAGTGCTGCGCATCCAGCATGTTTAGGTACAGCGGATCGCGCTCGACTTCAGTGATGATGCGGTCCATGATGGAGACAGCCGGCAGCGGATAAGCGCCGCTGGCCGATTCGGCCGACAGCATCACGGCATCGGCGCCGTCGTAGATGGCGCTGGCGACGTCGGAGGCTTCGGCTCGGGTCGGCACTGGCGAAGTGATCATCGATTCCAGCATCTGGGTGGCGATCACGATCGGCTTGCCGTGCTGGCGGCAGACGCGCAGGATGCGCTTTTGCACGCCCGGCACGCGCTCCGGCGGCAGTTCCACGCCGAGGTCGCCGCGCGCCACCATGATGGCGTCGGAAACCTGGACGATGGCGTCCAGCTGTTCCAATGCGGCAGGTTTTTCCAGCTTCGACAGGATGCTGGCGCGATCGCCGATCAGGGCGCGCGCTTCCAGCACGTCTTCCGGCCGCTGCACGAAGGACAGCGCAATCCAGTCGACGCCCAGTTCCAGCGCAAATTTCAGGTCGCGCTTGTCTTTCTCGGTCAGCGCCGGAATCGGCAGCACTGCATCCGGCACGTTGACGCCCTTGCGGTCAGACAAGGTGCCGCTATTGACTACCCGGGTGCGGATAGACTGGCCGTCGCAGGACTGCACTTCCAGCCGCACCTTGCCGTCATCCAGCAGCAGCGCCTGGCCGCCGGCGATCACTTCAAACAGTTCCGCGTGCGGCAGGCAGACGCGCTGGCTGTTGCCCGGCGTCGGGTCGCGGTCCAGCGTGAATTCCTGGCCGGCGTGCAATTCGATCTTGCCGTCGGCGAACTGGCCGATGCGCAGCTTCGGACCTTGCAGGTCGGCCAGGATGGCGATCGGCCGGCCGACCGCCTTTTCCACTGCACGGACGATATCGTAGCGCTGCTGGTGATCGGCGTGGCTGCCATGGCTGAAGTTGAAACGGAAGACGTCGGCGCCTGCTTCGAACAAGGCCTGGATGGTGCTCTGGTCGGCGCTGGCGGGACCGAGCGTGGCGACGATTTTTGCTTTACGTTGGCGGCGCATGATGTGCTTTCTTTAGATGTCGGCTAATGGCAAGGCGAAAAAGGGCTCACCGCGCCGGTCCGATGTGACGGCCGGCGCAGGTTTCTGCTTATTGAGAGAGTGCTACGGAGTGCCGCAGTATCAGAGAATCACTATGGCGCGGAAATCGTTGACGTTGGTGCGCGTCGGTCCGCTTACCACCAGGTCGCCCAGCGCGCTGAAAAAACCATAGCCATCGTTGTTGTCGAGCATGGCGCGCGGACGCAATCCCAGCTCCGCTGCCTTGCGCATCGAATCCGGCTGGTAGATGGCGCCGGCGTTGTCTTCGGAGCCGTCGATGCCGTCGGTGTCGCAGGCAATCGCGTGGATATCCGGGAAGCCGTCCAGCGCAATGGCCAGGCTCAACAGGAATTCGGCATTGCGGCCGCCGCGTCCCTTGCCGCGCACGGTGACGGTGGTTTCGCCGCCGGAAATCACCACGCAGGGCTTGCTGAACGGTTGTCCGCGGCGGGCGATCTGGCGCGCCAGCGCAGCATGCGCCAGGCCGATGTCGCGCGCCTCGCCTTCCATCTCGTCGGACAGGATGTATGGCGTCAGGCCAGCTGCGGTGACGGTGGCTGCTGCCGCATCCAGGGCGTCTTGCGCGGTAGCGATCACATAGTGCTGGTTGCGCTCCAGGCGCGGATCGCCGGGCTTGGCGCTTTCGCCGGCGCCGGATTCCAGATGCTGGAGAATGGCGTCGGGGGTTTCAATATTGTATTTGCGCAGCACCGCCAGGGCGTCCGCGCAGGTAGTCGGATCGGCCAGGGTCGGCCCACTGGCGATGATGCCGGGATCGTCGCCCGGGATATCGGAAATCATCAGCGTCACCACCCGCGCCGGTGCGCAGGCCAGCGCCAGCCGGCCGCCCTTGATGGCGGACAGGTGCTTGCGCACGCAATTCATTTCAAAAATGGTGGCGCCGCTTTTGAGCAGGGCTTTGTTGATCGCCTGTTTCTGTTCCAGCGTAATACCTGCTGCCGGCAGCGCCAGCAAGGCCGAGCCGCCACCAGAAATAAGGCAGATCACCAGGTCGTCGGCCGTCAAGCCCTGGACCAGTTCCAGCATGCGCACGGCGGCCTTGCGGCCCGCTTCGTCAGGCACCGGATGCGACGCTTCCACCACCTCGATGCGCTTGCAGTCGGCGCCATGCTCGTAGCGCGTCACCACCAGCCCGGACAGCTCGCCCTGCCAATGTTCTTCCACTGTCTGGGCCATGGCTGCCGCGCCTTTGCCGGCGCCGATCACCAGCGTACGGCCCTTGCCGGACGGCGCCGGGATTTTAGCCAGGTATTCCGGCAGGCATTTACCGGCGCTGACGGCGTCGACCGCGGCCTGGTACATATCGAGGAGAAGCTGGCGGGGCTTGAGGGTAGTCATGCTGTTATACCTTGATCTGTGAAGCAGATGTCTCTGAAATTTTTATTTATTCTTGCACTGCATCTGCAACGTAGGGTGGGCACACCGTGCCCACGCCGTACAGAAAAAAACATGCAGACTTTGATAGTTCACGCGTGGGCACGCTGTGCCCACCCTACGGTATATCTTACACCTTGGCGATTTCGTGGTTGGACATGATTTCGACAGCCCGGCACAACGCCGAGTGATCGAGCCCGCTCAGGCCGTTGGCTGCGCAAGAATTCATCAGTTCTTGCACCGCCGCCGTGTTCGGCAACGATACGCCCAGCGCCTTGGCGCCTTGCAGGGCCAGGTTCAGATCCTTCTGGTGCAGTTCAATGCGGAAGCCTGGATTGAAAGTGCGCTTGACCATGCGTTCACCATGCACTTCCAGGATGCGCGATGCAGCAAAGCCGCCCATCAGCGCCTGCCGTACACGGGCCGGATCGGCGCCGGCCTTGGAAGCAAACAACAGGGCTTCGGCAACCGCCTGGATGTTCAGCGCAACGATGATCTGGTTGGCCACCTTGGTAGTCTGGCCGTCGCCGTTGCCGCCGACCAGCGTGATGTTCTTGCCCATCAGTTCAAACAAAGGCTTGGCGTCGTTGAACGCACCTTCCGAGCCGCCCACCATGATGGTCAGCGATGCAGCCTTGGCGCCGACTTCGCCGCCGGAGACCGGTGCATCCAGGTATTCGCAACCCAGGGCGTTGATCTTTTTGGCGAAGCCCTTGGTGGCGATCGGCGAGATCGAGCTCATGTCGATCACGGTCTTGCCGGCGGTCAGGCCTTCTGCCACGCCTTTTTCACCGAACAGGACGGCTTCCACGTGCGGGGTGTCCGGCACCATGACGATGATGATGTCGGCGCGCTTGGCGACTTCGGCGCCGGAAGTGCAGACCGTGGCGCCGCCGTCGATCAGCGCTGCCGGTGGATTCTTCTGGTCATGCAGGTACAGCTTGTGGCCGCCGCGCTGCAGGTTTTCCGCCATGGGCGCGCCCATGATGCCGAGTCCGATAAAGCCAACTTTTGCCATGATATTTCTCCGTAATTATTTAAATGCAGACCACTAAACTTACAGGCCGTGCGCCGCGCGCCAGCCCAGACCTTCTACCGTGCCAGCCTTCGGCTTGTACTCGCAGCCGATCCAGCCGTCGTAGCCGATCTCTTCCAGGAACTTGAACAGATAGCGATAATTGATTTCGCCGGTGCCCGGCTCGAAGCGGCCCGGATTGTCGGCCAGCTGCACATGCTTGATCTGCGCCAGGTTGGCCTTGATGGTGTTGGCCAGCTCGCCTTCCATTCTTTGCATGTGATAGATGTCGTACTGCACAAACAGGTTGTTCGAGCCGGTCGCCTTGATCAGTTCCAGCGCCTGTCTGGTGCCGGTCAGGAAGAAGCCCGGAATATCGAAGCTGTTGATCGGCTCGATCAGCAAGCGGATACCAGCGGCCTGCAGCTTGTCAGCGGCAAATTTCAGGTTGCTTACCACGGTCGCATGCGCCAGTTCGCTGCTGACGCCGACCGGCACGATGCCGACCAGGCAGTTCAGCTGCTTGACATTCAATACCTTGGCGTAGCGGATGGCATCGTCCACACCTTGCTGGAATTCGCTGACGCGGTCCGGGTGGCAGGCGATGCCGCGCTCGCCGGCTTCCCAGTTACCCGCCGGCAGGTTGTGCAAGACCAGTTCCAAGCCATTGGTGGCCAGCTTGTCGGCGATCTGTTCGGCGCGAAACGCATACGGGAACAGGAATTCGACTCCCTTGAACCCGGCCTTGGTTGCTGCATCGAAGCGTTCCAGGAACGGCAGTTCGGTGAACAGCATGGTCAGGTTGGCGGCTAGTTTTGTCATGTTATCTCTCTCCAGGATCCAGGAATCAGTCGAGCAGGGACACGGCGGTCGGCGCGTGGCTGCGGCTGGTTGCCAGTTCTTCGAACTCGTTGATGTTGTCGATTTCGGTACCCATGGAAACGTTGGTGACACGCTCCAGGATGATTTCCACCACCACCGGCACACGGAATTCCTTCATCCAGCGCTTGGCCTGGGCGAAAGCATCCTGGATTGCATTCGGATCGGTGACGCGGATCGCCTTGCAGCCGAGGCCTTCGACGACCGCGATATGGTCGACGCCGTAGCCGTTGAGTTCAGGCGCATTGATGTTTTCAAACGCCAGCTGCACGCAGTAATCCATCTCGAAGCCGCGCTGTGCCTGACGGATCAGGCCGAGGTAAGAGTTGTTCACCACCACATGCAGGTAAGGCAGGTTGAACTGCGCGCCTACCGCCAGTTCTTCGATCATGAACTGGAAGTCGTAGTCGCCGGAAATCGCCACCACGTCGCGTTTCGGATCGGCGACGCAGACGCCCAGCGCTGCCGAAATGGTCCAGCCCAACGGACCAGCCTGGCCGCAGTTGATCCAGTGACGGGCGTGGTACACGTGCAGGAATTGCGCTGCAGCGATCTGCGACAAGCCGATGGTGCTGACGTAGCAGGTATCGCGGCCGAAAGCGCGGTTCATTTCTTCGTACACGCGTTGCGGCTTGACCGGCACGTTTTCGAAGTGGGTACGGCGCTGCATGGTGCGCTTGCGCTCCTGGCACTCGCCCAGCCATGCCGAACGATCCGGCAATTTGCCGGCGGCTTTCAATTCCTTGGCGACTTCGACGAACAGCTTCAAGGCTGTCTTGGCGTCGGAGACGATGCCATAGTCAGGACCGAACACGCGGCCGATCTGGGTCGGTTCAATGTCGACGTGGACGAACTTGCGGCCCTTGGTGAACACTTCCACCGAACCGGTGTGGCGGTTAGCCCAGCGGTTGCCGATGCCGAGCACGAAGTCGGACGCCAGCATGGTGGCGTTGCCGTAGCGGTGGCTGGTTTGCAGACCGACCATGCCCGCCATTTGCGGATGATCGTCAGGGATCGCGCCCCACGCCATCAGCGTCGGAATCACCGGCACGCCGGTCAGTTCGGCAAACTCAACCGCGAGGTCGGCCGCATCGGCATTGATGACGCCGCCGCCGATAGTCAGCAATGGACGCTCTGCTTGGTTCAGCATGGTCAATGCTTTTTCGATCTGGGCGCGCGAAGCTGCCGGCTTGTAGACTGGCAAAGGTTCGTAGGTGTCCGGATCGAATTCGATCTCGGCCATCTGCACATCGAACGGCATGTCGATCAGGACCGGACCTGGCCGGCCGGAACGCATGATGTGGAAAGCCTGCTGGAACACGCGTGGCAACAGGGCCGGCTCGCGCACGGTGACTGCCCACTTGGTGACTGGCTTGGCGATAGACTCGATGTCGACCGCCTGGAAATCTTCCTTGTACAGACGGGCGCGCGGCGCCTGGCCGGTAATGCAGAGGATAGGGATCGAATCGGCCTGGGCCGAGTACAAGCCGGTGATCATGTCGGTGCCGGCCGGGCCGGAGGTACCGATACAGATGCCGATGTTGCCCGGGTTGGCGCGGGTATAGCCTTCCGCCATGTGCGATGCGCCCTCAACGTGGCGCGCCAGCACGTGCTCGATGCCGCCATGCCGCTTCATCGCAGAGTAGAACGGGTTAATTGCGGCGCCTGGCACGCCAAAGGCTTGCACACAGCCCTCTTTCGCCAATACGTGCATTACTGCGTCAACTGCCTTCATCTTTGCCATGTTGCCTCCGGATTACAGAATGTGAAATTATTGCCACTGCCTGCGGCCTGCTCCGGTTTGCCCCGTAATGCTGCTGGAAATTCGGGAGGCGGTATGGAGACTGCCGAGTGGATGAGACACATGCTATAACCAAACATATTGTTTGATAAGAACACAAACAATCGCTTTATTCGATACGTCAAGTATGGAATACTGAGGAAAAGCGCAAAATACGGCTATGAACAAGCCAGTAACGAAGCCAACAACGAAGCCGGAAGAGACATGGATAAACTCAAACAGATAGAAGCCTTCGTCAGCGTAGTGGAAAAAGGCAGCCTGGCAGGTGCGGCGCTGGAGCAGAACATTACCCCCGTGATGTTGGGGCGGCGCATCGATGCGCTGGAGAAGCGGCTCGGCACCAAGCTGATGCACAGGACCACGCGCCACCTGACCCTGACCGAGCAAGGCACGGTCTTCCTCGATCATTGCCGCAAGCTGCTGACCGAGCTGGATATTGCGGAAAAAATCATCTCCGAAGGCCGCCACAAAGCCACCGGCCATCTGGTGGTGTCGGCCCCTGCCGCTTTCGGCCGCAAGCACGTGGCGCCGCATGCGCCGGCGTTCATCGCCACCAATCCGGAAGTGCAGATCTCGTTCAACCTGACCGACCGCGTGGTCGACCTGGTGCGCGAAGGCTATGACATCAGCATCCGCATCGGCGGCGCCATCGATCCCAATTTCGTCGCCGTGAAACTGGCCAGCAACCGCCGCGTGGTATGCGGCACGCCGGAATATTTCCATCGCAACGGCATCCCGCGCACGCTGGAAGACATCGCCAACCACAACTGCCTTTCCTTCAACCTGCAAGGCGGCCAGCAGCGCGGCTGGTATTTCCAGCAAGGCGGCAAGCCGGTGATCATCAAGACCGCCGGCAACCTCGATTGCAACGACGGCGAGCTGCTGCACCGCTGGGTCAGCGAAGGACTCGGACTGGGCTGGCGCTCTACCTGGGAAATCGAATCGCAGCTGGCTTCGGGCGAGCTGCTGACGGTGCTGGATGAATTCGCCCTGCCGCATTACGACATCATGGCGGTCTATCCGCAGCAGCGTCACCTGCCTGCCAAAGTGCGCTTCTTCATCGATCGTCTGAAATCGATCTATGCGCAGCCGGATTACTGGAGCAAGGGCTGATCCGATACTTGTGATTTAGCAACAAATTATTGGAAGACAAGGCGATCTCCTGGATTGAACGCGCGGTCAACCGTCTGCCTCATAAAACCGTTTTAGTGTTGGGCAGCGCACATACGCTTCGCCATGAAGTACTACACTGAATACTCCACCCCGAATTCGCTCAGTTGAATTCCTTAATACTAATGAGGCAAGTCATGACTATCCGCAGATCAACTCAACAAGCCTTGCTGGCTGCCGTCATCGGCGCTTCGCTGCTGCTCGGCGGCTGCGCTGCGCCATACGGCGGACAAGGTTATGGCAACCAGGGCTATAACAATCAAGGCTACAGCAACCAGGGCTACGGCAATCCGCCGGCGCAAGCCTATCCGGGCTACCAGCAAGGTGGCTACCAGCAAAACAATAACAGCAACTACGGCGTGGTCGATGCTATCGACGTCGTCAATACGCCTAGCCAGGGCATAGGCGGCGCGGTGGTCGGCGGCGTGCTGGGCGGCGTGGTCGGCCACCAGATCGGCCACGGCAACGGCAACACTCTGGCGACTATCGCCGGCGTGGTCGGCGGCGCGGTGGCAGGCAATCAGCTGGAAGCACGCAACAGCCCGGGCTCCACTTCCTATAACGTGCGCGTGCGCATGGACAACAACGGCTACCAGACCATCAGCATCAGCAACCCCGGCGATCTGCGGGTCGGCGACCGGGTGCGTGTTGATAACGGCCAGATTTCGCGCTATTAAGTCTTCAATCTCTCGCTGCAGTGATTGAATCCTGGCGGCAATCCTGATGGACATGGACTGCCGGCCAGGCGAACAAAGCATCAGATGTCATCGGCCCTATCAGTACGTTCACATTCCGCATCTTGCTGAATGCAACAACACCAGGAGGCATCATGAAAATCCACATCAAACCTTTGTCGCTGGCTTTCTTTATCGCCGCGAATGCTTTCGCGCTGCATGTCAATGCAGCGGAAGAAAACGTCCAGTACCGGGACCCGCCGCGCTGGGGCGTGCCGGACCGGACGCCGCAGGCGCGCTTCGAGACCATGAAAAAAGAAAATACCAATGCTTATGCGCAGGCCATGAATGATTGCCGCGCGATGCGCGGACGCGCAGCCGCGGATTGCAAGCGCGATGCGCGCGTCAATTTCGACCGTGACATGCAGCGTGCGCGCGAAATGACCCTCGGCGCACGCCGCTGACCCCTCCCAGCCAGCATGATCAAAGGCCGCTTTCGCGGCCTTTTTTTTTACCCGCCGGCGGCTGAGCATTCTCAGCTGTCATATGAAAATCAATTTTACATTCCAAAATTAAATTGTTAATTATTGTTATATTCACAATTAATGGATTGCATTCGCATTAACCATCAAACAATAATGTCAATACGATAATTAATTAATGTATTTTTATGTAATTTTCGGCATGTGCCGGATTTCGCTGGCGACGAACCATCACCGCCAATCGCCGCCAGTGGTTTTTAATCCAAAGGGAGAAAATATGGCAATTCAGCAATTATCAGCACAGGAAATCGATCAGGTCAGCGGCGGCTGCTGTCTGTTTTTCAGCAAGTTCTTCTCATCTTGCTTCAGCAACTTCTTCAAGAGCTGCATGCCAAGCAAGCCAAGCTGCAACAAGCCAAAGCCGCCGACACCACCGACACCGCCGCAACCCGCCTAAAAGCGGTTCGATTTTCCTGCAAAAAACACGGCAGCCGTTTGCCGTGTTTTTTGTCATTTTGAAGACATCATGAGTTTATTCCGCGAACAGGCTGTGGCCGCCCAACAAACCAAATGGCTGGGCGACATCGTCCTGATACGGCCGCTGTCGTTTGCCTTGCTGAGCGCCGGCGCCGCCTTGCTGGCGCTGCTGGTATGCGCGTTCCTGGCCTGGGGCAGCTACACCAGGCACAGCACCGTCAGCGGCCAGCTGCTGCCGGGCGGCGGCCTGATCAAGGTCTACGCGCCGCAAAGCGGCATCGTCATCGAGCAGCATGTCAAGGAAGGCCAGGCGCTGCAAGCCGGCGAGATCCTGTATGTGTTGTCGAGCGAGCGCCAGAGCAGCACCCAGGGCGCGACCCAGGCCGCCATCAGCAGCCAGGTCGAGCAGCGCCAGGCCAGCCTGCGCGATGAACTGCAAAAGACCCGTGTGCTGCAGCAGGAAGAACGCAGCGGCCTGAATCACAAGATTGCCGCCCTCGGCAATGAACTGGCCAAGCTGGATAACCAGATCGCGGGCCAGCAGGACCGCGTCAGGCTGGCCCAGGAAACCTTGCAGCGCTACCAAGGCTTGCTGCAGCAAGACTACATCTCCAAGGAGCAGTTTCAGCAAAAGCAGGAAGACCTGCTCGACCAGAAGAACCGTCAGCAAAGCCTGGAGCGCGACCGCATCAGCGTCGGCCGCGAGCTGGCGGCGCAGCAGAGCGAACTGGGCGGCTTGTCGCTGAAGCAGCAGAACCAGCTGGCGCAGATAGACCGCACGCTCAGTAGCACCGGCCAGGAACTGAGCGAAAGCGAAGCCAAGCGCCGCATCGTCGTCACGGCGCCGCAAGCTGGCATCGCCACCGCCGTGCTGGCCGACGCCGGCCAGGCCGTGGACGGCAACCGGCCGCTACTGAGCATCGTGCCGGCCGGCGCCGCCTTGCACGCCGAGCTGTATGCGCCTAGCCGCGCCATCGGTTTCGTGCGTCCCGGCGACCAGGTGCTGATCCGCTACCAGGCTTATCCCTACCAGAAATTCGGCCACCAGAAGGGCGTGGTCGAAGCGGTCGCCCGGACTGCCTTGCCTAGCAATGAACTGAACGCCATCGGCGTCCCCGCCGGCGGCAACGGCAGCGAGCCGATGTACCGCATTACCGTGCGGCTGGCCTCGCAGCAGGTGCAAGCCTACGGCCTGCGGCGGCCGCTGCAGGCCGGCATGCTGCTCGACGCCGACATCCAGCAGGAAAAGCTGCGCCTCTATGAATGGGTGCTGGAACCCCTCTACAGCCTGACCGGCAAACTGTGACCATGTTCAATCGACTTGCCTTCGGCTTCCACGCCACCCTGCCGCTGATGCTGCAAACCGAGGCCACCGAATGCGGCCTGGCCTGCCTTGGCATGGTGGCGGGCTATCACGGTTACCGTACCGACCTGGCCAGCTTGCGGCGCCGCTTCCCGGTCTCGCTCAAGGGCTCCACCCTGCGCGACCTGATCGCCATCGCCGCGCAGCTGGAGCTGGCTTCGCGTCCGCTGAAGCTGGAGATCGGCGATCTGGGCCAACTCAAGCTGCCCTGCGTGCTGCACTGGAATTTGAATCACTTCGTGGTGCTGCAGGAAGTCGGCCTCCGTTCGGTAACCATCTACGATCCGGCCTTCGGCGTCCGCAAGCTGTCGCTCGAAGAAGTCGCCACGGCCTTCACCGGCGTAGCCCTGGAACTGTGGCCGAATCCCGGCTTCAAGCCGGCCAGCGCTGTGCAGAGCGTGCCGCTGCGCCGCCTGCTGGGCCGCATCACCGGGCTGTATCGTTCGTTCAGCCAGATCCTGCTGCTGTCGCTGGCGCTAGAAGTGTTTGCCGTGGTCAGCCCGTTCTTCCTGCAATGGGTGATCGACAACGTGCTGGTCGCGGCCGACCGTGACCTGCTGACGACATTGGCTCTCGGCTTCGGCCTGCTGATGCTGATGCAGCAGGCGATCGGCTTCGGCCGCAGCTGGGTGCTGATGTACATGAGCACCACCCTCAACGTGCAATGGCAAGCCAATGTCTTCACGCATTTATTGCGCCTGCCGGTGGCCTATTTCGAGAAGCGTCACCTGGGCGACGTGGTGTCGCGCTTCGGCGCGGTCGGCATCATCCAGCACACGCTCACCACTTCTTTCCTGGAAGCGATCCTGGATGGCGTCATGACGGCGGCAACGCTGGTGCTGATGTTCATCTACAGCCCGACCCTGGCGTGGATCGCGATAGGCGCCATGCTGCTTTATGGCCTCGGGCGCTGGGCCTGGTTCGCGCCATTGCGGCACGCCACCGAAGAGCAGATCATCCACGCTGCCAAGCAGCAGACCCATTTCCTGGAAACCATCCGCGGCGTCAAGACCATCAAGCTGTTCCAGCGCCAGGACGAGCGCCGTTCCACCTGGCTCAGCCTGCTGGTGGACCAGATCAACGCCGACCTGCGCACGCAAAAGCTGAGCCTGCTCTACAAGACCCTCAACGGCGTGCTGTTCGGCATCGAGAACATCCTCACCATCTGGCTCGGCGCCCGCCTGGTCATGGACGGCAATTTCACGGTTGGCGCGCTGATGGCCTTCACTGCCTACAAGGGTCAGTTCGACAGCCGCGTCAGTTCGCTGATCGACAAGTTCGTCGAGCTCAAGATGCTGCAGCTGCAAGGCGAGCGGCTGGCCGACATCGTGCTGCAGCCGCCGGAAACCACGCATGGCCGCCAGTTCGAGCAGCATGAGGCGGCGCTGCAGCCATCACTGGAAGTGCGCGGCCTGCGCTTCCGCTATGCCGAACAGGAACCGTATGTGCTGGACGATGTGTCGTTCCGCATCGAGGCCGGCGAATCGGTGGCCATCGTCGGCCCCTCGGGTGGTGGCAAGACCACCCTGGTCAATGTCTTGCTGGGGATACTGGCGCCGAGCCAGGGCGAGGTGCTGATCGGCGGCCAGCCGGTGCAGCAGGTCGGCCTCGACACCTTGCGCCGCATGGTCGGCACGGTACTGCAGGACGATGTCCTGTTCGCCGGCTCGCTGGCCGACAACATCAGCTTCTTCGATGCGCAGGCCGACCAGGCCTGGATCCGCCAATGCGCGCGGCTGGCCGCCATCGAACAGGATATCGGCGCCATGCCGATGGGCTACAACACCTTGGTCGGCGACATGGGCACGATTCTTTCGGGTGGACAGAAGCAGCGGATCCTGCTGGCGCGCGCCTTGTACAAACGGCCGCAGATCCTGTTCCTGGACGAAGCCACCAGCCATCTCGACATCGAACGCGAGCAGCAGGTCAACCACGCCATCGGCGCCATGCGCATCACGCGCGTGATCGTCGCCCACCGGCCGGAAACCATCAACAGCGCCGACCGCGCAATCGTGCTGGCCGGCGGCAAGGTGATAACCATGCCGGAGCTGCCGGCACAGGAAGCGGCATCGGCATGAGCGGCGTCCTGCGCATAGGCTGCCTGCTGGCGCTGGCTGCGACGGCTGCGGCGGCGCTACGCGCCGAGCCGCTCTGGTCCGATCCGCTGCACACCATGCATGAGGTTTCCGTCACCCCGGTTATCATTGGCTATGGCGTTGGCTGCAGCTTCGATGCCCGGTTGCCGGATCCACTGACCCTGCTGGATGCAGTCGAGCGCGCACTGTGCCGCAACCCGCAAACCCGCCAGGCATGGGCCAACGTCAAGGCGCAGGCGGCCGCGGTCGGCGTCAGCCGCGCTGCCTACCTGCCGGCGCTGACGGCCGGCGGCACCTGGAGCAAGGCCGACAATCGCACCACTTATCCGGATTTTCCGGCCAATGATTCTTCACTCACCACCCACAGCAGTGACGTCAATCTCAACCTGAGCTGGGTGCTGTACGATTTCGGCTTGCGCGCCGCCAACCTGGAAAATGCGCGGCAATTGCTGAACGCCGCCAATGCTGCACAGGACGACATGCTGCAGACAGTCTTTCTCAGCACCGTGCAAAGTTTTTACGAAGCGCAGGCAGCGCAGGCGCTGCTGGCCGCCACCACCGAAGCCGAGCAGGCAGCTGAGCAAAGCTTCAAGGCCAGCGCCGCCAGATACCAGGCCGGCGCCGGCACCCTGGCCGACAAGCTACAAGCGCAAACCGCCTACGCCCAGGCCAGCTTGAAACGCGCACAAGCAGCCGGCGATCTGCAGAACGCGCTGGGCAGCCTGGCCATCGTCATGGGCTGGCGTCCCAACACCGCGCTGACGCTGGCAGCGCTGGGCAATGCCAGCGATGCGCCGCTGCTGCAGCAGGCCGTCGACCAGCTGATCGCCGACGCCGTGCGCAGCCATCCGAAAATCCTGGCGGCGCAAGCGCAATGGAAAGCAGCGCAGGCGCAAGCTGACGCTGCCCGCGCCGATGGCCGGCCGACGCTGTCGCTGTTCGCCACCGGCGACCGCAGCGACACGCCGATCACCCAGGTCTCCTCCAAGCAAACCATCAACAGCCGCAGCATCGGCCTGCAGATCAGCATCCCGCTGTTCGACGGCTTCACCCGCAAGTACAAGGCGCGCGGCGCCCAGGCCCAGGCCGACAGCAAGGAAGCGGAACTGGCCGGCGTCGAACAGCAGGTCGCGCTGGAAGTATGGAAAAGCAGCCAGGCTTTACGCAGCGAAGCGGAAAACCTGCACAGCACCGACATCCTGCTGCACAGCGCGCGCCAGTCGTTTGAAGTGGCGCAGGGACGCTACAAGGCCGGGGTCGGCAATATACTGGAGTTGCTGAAAGCGCAAAGCGACCTGGCGGGCGCGCAGCAGCAGCGCATTCTTTCGCTGACCAGCTGGCAGACTGCGCGCTTGCGTCTTGCCGCTAGTCTTGGGCGCTTGCGGATTGATGGAATTTAGCGATTGAAAATAAAAAGGCCCGCTTGCGCGGGCCTTTTTATTCTGGCGTCCCCAGGGGGATTCGAACCCCCGTACTCACCGTGAAAGGGTGATGTCCTAGGCCTCTAGACGATGGGGACAGTATTCTGTCCGTACTGGCCTTGCTTCTACTGCTGCTTGCAAAAAACAATAAAGGCCGCATTTGGCGGCCTCATCGATTGTATCGAAAACACTCAACACCAATATTCTGCAGTCATTTTCTGACCGCTTTCCTGTCGATGCCAAAAGAATTCTGGCGTCCCCAGGGGGATTCGAACCCCCGTACTCACCGTGAAAGGGTGATGTCCTAGGCCTCTAGACGATGGGGACAGCAAGCTGTCCAACTAACTTTACTGCCTACTACTTCTGCTACCAATTTGCTGGTGGAGGTAAGCGGGATCGAACCGCTGACCTCTTGCATGCCATGCAAGCGCTCTCCCAGCTGAGCTATACCCCCGTTTGCAGAAGCGAGATTATAGCAAGCTTATTTAGCGCTTGTAAATCCCGATTTGCAGATTTATTGCAGATTTACGCCAGATAAGGTTGCAAACGTGTTGTCACGGCCTCACGCCCCAACAATTCCAGCACGGCATCGATCGCCGGGGTCTGCAACTGCCCTGTCACCATCAGGCGCAAAGGCATGGCGAACTGCGGCATCTTCAGCTTGTGCGCCGCCAGCACTTCCTTGATCATCGGCGCCAGGCTTTCCTTGGTCCATTCGGCCGTGGCGCAGCGCTGGGCGAAATCGGCCAGCGCCGGCTTGATGGCGTCGGTGTAGTGCTGCGTCAGCAAAGCCGCATCCGGCGCCGGCTGGCGATAGAACAGCATGGCGGCAACCGCGATTTCATTGACAGTGTGGGCGCGCTCTTTCAGCAGGCCGATGACTTTCGCCAGATCCGGCGCGCCGTTGAAATCGGCGCCGTCCTGTTCCATCAGCGGCTTGACCATGGCAGCCAGGCGCTGGTTGTCGGCCAGCTTGATGTAGTGGTTGTTGATCCACGCCAGCTTTTCCGGATTGAATTGCGCCGGCGATTTCGACAGGTGGTCGAGATTGAACCACTGGCAAAACTGCTCCATGCTGAAAATCTCTTCGTCGCCATGGCTCCAGCCCAGGCGCGCCAGGTAATTCAGCATGGCTTCCGGCAGATAGCCCTGGGCCGGATAATCCATCACGCTGACCGCGCCATGGCGCTTCGACAGTTTCTCGCCGTCGGCGCCGAGGATCATCGGCACGTGGCCATACAGCGGCAAGGTCGCTCCCAGCGCTTTCAGGATATTGATCTGGCGCGGCGTATTGTTGACATGGTCGTCGCCGCGGATCACGTGCGTAATCTCCATGTCCCAGTCGTCCACCACCACGCAGAAATTGTAGGTCGGCGTACCGTCCGGACGGGCGATCACCAGGTCGTCCATCTCGCGGTTGGAAATCGTGATGTTGCCTTTGACGACATCGTCCCAGCTGACGTCGCCGTCGAGCGGATTCTTGAAACGCACCACCGGCTTGCGCTCGGCCGGCACTGGCGGCAAAGTCTTGCCGTCTGCAGGACGCCAGGTGCCGTCGTAGCGCGGTTTCTCGCCGGCGGCGCGCATCCGCTCACGCATCGCTTCGACTTCTTCCGGCGACGAATAGCAATGGTAAGCCGTGCCATCCTTCAGCATCTGCGCGATCACTTCGCGATAGCGGTCCATGCGGCGCATCTGGTAGAACGGCCCTTCGTCATGTTCCAGGCCCAGCCATTGCATGCCGTCGATGATCGCCTGCACCGCTTCCGGCGTCGAGCGTTCGAGATCGGTATCCTCGATGCGCAACACGAATGTGCCGCCGAAATGGCGCGCGAACGCCCAGGAAAACAGCGCAGTGCGGGCGCCGCCCAAGTGCAGGTAACCGGTCGGGCTCGGCGCAAAGCGCGTGCGGACCTTGGTGGCCGGGGAAGTTGAAGCTGGAGTGCTAGCAGTCATGATAAATAAAGACGGCCTTGGCATGCCAAGGCCGTTATCAAGGAAAACCCCATTTTACCGCGTTGCAGCAGCGGATGGAACCGCCTGCCGCGCGACGCTCTCAGGCTTCTTACTTGACGGTCACATTAATGCTTTTGCTCAGCTCCGGGCCGTAAGACTGGTGGGCGCCGTTAGCAAACTGCATGGTCAGCTTGTATTTACCAGGCGGCAGCGTCAGCAAGGTTTCAGTCTGACCCTTGCCAAAATGTATATGTTTTTCATCGACCGGGATCGACTGGCCGGCCGGGATGCTGTCTTCATTAATCAGCAAATGATGATGACCGGTGTTCGGCGTCATGTCGCCGGCCGGCTTGACTTCCATGCCGCTGACGCCGAACTTGACGGCGAACGGGCTGCTGACTACCGCGCCGTCGGCCGGCTCGACGAAGGAAACCGAGGCAGCATGGGCCATCTGCGGCAACAGGCCGGCGCTCAGCACGGCAGCGGAAAACAGCAAGGAAAAAAATCGTGATTTCATCGTCTTGTCCTTTCAGTGAAAAACGGATAATGCCGGTACCCGTCTGCAAGACAGTACAGGCCGCTACAATTTACTGAGTGCCATAATACAGGGATGCCGCCGGCATCGCTTTCAAGGGGAAATACCATGCAAATCGCCAGCGGCAATCTATTGACAGGACTGCCGCCCGCCGGTCCGGAAGAAGTATTTGAACTGCTGCACCAGCGCGCCGGACTGACTATCGAACGCATCGTTTCCAGCGGGCAGGCCAGCCCGCCCGGCTTCTGGTATGACAATCCGCAGGAAGAATGGGTGTTGCTGCTGAGCGGCAGCGCCTGCCTGACGCTGGAAGGCGCGGCGGCCGAACAGGTGATGCAGCCGGGAGCGTGGCTGCACATCCCGGCCCACTGCCGCCACCGCATCGAATGGACCGACGGTGCGCAGCCGACCATCTGGCTGGCGATCCACCATGCTCCTGGCGCTGACCTTGCGGCTTAATCGTTCTTGATGACGATGGTCGGGAACTTGCTGCTCATGTCCTTGGCTTTTTCCGCTACCTTGACCGCCACCTTGCGCGCGATTTCCTTATAGATATGCGCCACCGGGCCGTCCGGCTCCGCCACCACGGTCGGCGTGCCGGAATCGGTCTGCTGGCGGATCGACATGGTCAGCGGCAGAGCGCCGAGGAAATCGACGCCGTATTCGCCGCACATCCTGGCGCCGCCGCCTTCGCCGAAAATCGCTTCGGCATGGCCGCAGTTGGAGCAGATGTGGGTGCTCATGTTTTCGACGATGCCGAGGATAGGAATGCCGACCTTTTCAAACATCTTCAAGCCCTTGCGCGCATCCAGCAAGGCGATGTCTTGCGGCGTGGTGACGATCACGGCGCCGGTGACCGGCACTTTTTGCGAGAGCGTCAGCTGGATATCGCCGGTGCCTGGCGGCATATCGACGATCAGGTAGTCGAGGTCGCGCCAGTTGGTCTGGTCCAGCAGCTGCTGCAAGGCCTGGGTCACGATCGGACCGCGCCATACCATCGGCTCGTCCGGATCGACCATGAAACCGATGCTCGATACCTGCAAGCCGTGGTTTTCCAGCGGCTCCATGGTCTTGCCGTCCTTGGTTTCCGGACGGCCGCTGATGCCCATCATCATCGGCTGCGAGGGGCCGTAGATGTCGGCATCGAGGATACCGACCTGGGCGCCTTCCGCCGCCAGCGCCAGCGCCAGGTTGACCGCCGTGGTCGACTTGCCGACGCCGCCCTTGCCGGAAGCCACTGCAATGATGTTCTTGATGTTGGACATCAGCTTGATGCCGCGCTGCACCGCATGCGATTGTATTTTGGAATAGACGTTCGGGCGCACCTGGCCGACGCCGGCCAGCGCAGACACCGCACCGATGGCGGCGGCGCCGATCAGCGCGAACTGGCTCTTGGCCGGATAGTCGAGCTCGACGTCGAACGAGACGTCGGCGCCGTCCAGCTGGATATTCCTGGCCGACTTGCTGCTGACCAGATCCTTGCCGGTATTCGGGTCGATGACGCTGGATAACGCTGCCTTGACTGCTTCAATCGTGACGCTCATTACTTTTCCTCTGCACGTTCTTGATAAGATGCGGCAAGTCTAAACCAAATCGACGCCGCTCCGCTGGCGCAACTTAGCTTGGGCACACCGTGCCCAAGCGCAAACCCGGATTATTAGCGTCACGCGTGGGCACGGTGTGCCCACCCTACGGCTGTTCTATCCCGCAATTCTTGTCGTTGGCTGCTAAAATCAACCCTTTATTCCAACCAGCAGCGCTTGACGTTGCAATTTCATTGCCAAATGAGCATTACTTTGACTTCAACTCCACGCCAGTTATTCGTTACTACCGCCCTGCCTTACGCCAATGCAGCGTTTCATATCGGCCACATCATGGAATACATCCAGGCCGACATCTGGGTGCGGTTCCAGCGAATGCAGGGCCACGAAGTCAATTTCGTCGGCGCTGACGACGCCCACGGCGCGCCGATCATGATCGCCGCCGAGAAAGCCGGCATCACGCCGCAGGAGTTCGTGGCGCAGATCGCGGCCGGCCGCAAGCAGTACCTGGACGGCTTCCATATCGCCTTCGACAACTGGCACTCGACCGACGGCCCGGAAAACCACGAGCTGTCGCGCGACATCTATCGCAAGCTGAAAGCGGCGGGCTTCATCTCGACCAAGACCATCGAACAATTCTTCGATCCGGTCAAGAACATGTTCCTGCCGGACCGCTACATCAAGGGCGAATGCCCGAAATGCGGCGCCAAGGACCAGTACGGCGATTCCTGCGAAGTGTGCAGCTCGGTGTATGCCCCTACCGACCTGAAGAATCCGTACTCGACGCTGACTGGCGCGACGCCGGTGATGAAATCCTCGGAACATTTTTTCTTCCGCCTGTCGGATCCGCAATGCGTGGAATTCCTGCGCGGCTGGGCGCTCGGCAATGTCGACGGCAAGCCAAGGCTGCAATCGGAAGTCGCCAACAAGGCCAAGGAATGGCTGGAAAGCGACGGCGGCATGGGCGACTGGGACATCAGCCGCGATGCGCCCTACTTCGGCATCGAGATCCCGGATGAACCCGGCAAGTATTTCTACGTCTGGCTGGACGCGCCGGTCGGCTACCTGGCTTCGCTGAAAAATTATTTCGGCAAGACCGGGCGCGACTACGATGCCTTCATGGCCGATCCGAAGACCGAGCAGTATCACTTCATTGGCAAGGACATCACCTATTTCCACACGCTGTTCTGGCCGGCCATGCTGCATTTTTCGGGCCTGAAAGTGCCGAATAATGTCTTCGTGCACGGCTTCCTGACAGTCTCCGGCGAAAAGATGTCGAAGTCGCGCGGCACCGGCATTTCGCCGCTGCGCTACCTTGACCTCGGCATGAATCCGGAATGGATGCGCTACTACATCGCCGCCAAGCTGAGCGCCAAGGTGGAAGACCTGGACTTCAACCCGGACGACTTCGTCGCCCGCGTCAACTCCGACCTGATCGGCAAGTACATCAACATCGCCAGCCGCGCCGCCGGCTTCATCGCCAAGAAGTTCGACGGCAAGCTGAGCACCGCCTGGGCCACCGACAGCGATCCGTTCCTGGCCAGGCTGCGCGCCGTCGCCGGCGATATCCAGGCGTTGTATGACAGCCGCGAATACGGCAAGGCCTTGCGCGCCGTGATGGAACAGGCTGACGCCGTCAACGCTTATGTCGACGCCAACAAGCCGTGGGAACTGGCCAAGGATCCGAGCAAGGAAGCACTGCTGCACGAAGTCTGCAGCCGCCTGCTGGAGGCGTTCCGCATCCTTACCCTGTACCTGAAACCGGTATTGCCGGCGCTGGCGGCGCAAGTCGAAGCCTTCCTTCAGATCTCGCCGCTGGTGTGGAGCGACGTTGCCAAGCCGCTGGCCGATGGCCACGTCATCAATGCCTACGCCCACCTGATGACACGGGTCGAGCCGAAGATGCTGGACGCCCTGTTCGATGCGCCGGTGCCTGCCGCCGCTGCAGAAACCGCAGCGCCAGCAACAGCCAGCAGCATCGAGCCGCTGGCCGCCGAGATCAAGATCGACGATTTCGTCAAGGTCGACCTGCGCATCGCCAAGATCGTCAACTGCGAGCATGTCGAAGGTTCCGACAAGCTGCTGCGGCTGACGCTGGATGTCGGCGAAGGCCGTTTGCGCAATGTCTTCTCCGGCATCAAATCGTCTTACCAGCCGGAAGAACTGGTCGGCAAGCTGACGGTGATGGTGGCCAACCTGGCGCCGCGCAAAATGAAGTTCGGCATCTCCGAAGGCATGGTGCTGGCAGCTTCCGCCGTCGACGGCAAAGCCAATCCGGGCATCTACGTGCTGACCCCGTGGCCAGGCGCCGAGCCGGGCATGCGGGTCAGCTAAGCGCGGCGATGAACTTGCAGGTGCGCGAAGCCAGCGCCGACGATGCCGCACTGATCGCCGAGCTGACCCGCGCCTGCTGGGCTGAACGGGTCGCCCCAGGCTCCAGCGGCCATCGCGAGCAGACCGAGCAGGTACAGCAAGACCTGCAGCGCGGCGGCGGCTTCATCCTGTTGCTGGACGGCCAGCCCGCCGGCTCGGTGCGCTGGCTGCCCTCGGATACCGAAGCCGATGTCTGGGAAGTGCTGCGCATGGGCGTGCTGCCGGACTATCGCGGCCAGGGCTTGTCGCAGCATCTGATGGAGGCGATCATTCATCGCGCCCATGGCGCCGATGTGCAAGAGCTGCGGCTGGCGGTGCGCGCCGACCAGGCGCGCGTGGTCGACCTGTACGCCGTGTTTGAATTCGAACTGGCGCCGGAGCTGGAATATACCCGCGCCAATCCCCTGGCGGAGCCGCCGACGGTGATGCGGCGCTGGCTCAGGCGGTAAGATACTGCGTGGGCACGCTGTGCCCACCCTACGCTAATGCCCGTAAACCTGGGATACCGAGGTACCGGTCACCAGCCCGCTGGTGATATCCATGTGGACATTGAAGAAAGCCTGGCTGGCGTCGCTCTGGATATAGCGCCAGTCCCATACTTCCTCGTTCTTGCGGGTGAACTGCACCACGGTGCGCGGCTTGCCCAGCATCTGGCGGATCTCTTCCTTGCGCATGCCAACCTTGATCCTGGCGAAATTCTCTTCGGTCAGCACCTGCTTGTAGTCGGCCAGCTTGCCATCCGGGCCGATGTAGAACATCCAGGTGCGGGTGCCGGACGGCCCTTTGGGATATTCCAGCGTACGTTCGCCGTTTTCCTTTTCCCAGACCGTATCCGGCTGGCCCATGGCATTGCGCACATCGGCTTCCGACGATACGCCGCGGTTGAGTTTTTCCAAGCCCGCCTCCTGTATGAAGTTGCCATTCTGGTCGCAAGCCATAACCAGCAATGGCGCCAGCAACAGCAAAATCTTGCGTGCCCATGATTTCATGCCGCCTCCTGCTTACGATGATTACCCAAGTATATCGTCCTTTTCCAGCTCGATAGTTGCCATAAAGATACAAAACAATCCTGGCCGCCGCCAACGACAAACCGTTGGGCGACCCCGAAATAGCATAAAATAGCGCCTAATCCCAGCCCATTATCAAAGCACCCATGAAATTTTCCAAACAAATTTACGGTTACCAATCCGACATCACCAAATTCGTTGCAGAACTCAAGGAAAAGAATCCGAAGCTGGAAGAACAGCAGCTGGCCGGCCGCGCCCTGCTGTGGGACAAGACACCGATCGACCTCGACAGCCAGCAACGCACCGAGGAATCGCGCGTCGAACAGCAACCCTATGTGTATCAGAACAATCACTAAGCCGGTCCCGGCCAGGTAAGATCAGATGAGCCAGAATTCGTCGGACGCCGCCGAACTGACCTTGGAAGGCCAACCCGATTCGACCCCGAATGTGATCGACGGCGTGGCTTACGCGCGCCTGTACGGCGAGCCGCTGTTCCGCATGCCGACCGATCTCTACATTCCGCCGGATGCGCTGGAAGTCTTCCTGGAAGCATTCGAAGGTCCGCTCGACCTGCTGCTCTACCTGATCCGCAAGCAGAACTTCAACATCCTCGACATCCCGATGGCGCAGGTGACCCTGCAATACCTGGAATACGTCGACCAGATCCGCATCACCAACCTGGAGCTGGCGGCCGAGTATCTGCTGATGGCGGCCATGCTGATCGAAATCAAGTCGCGCATGCTGCTGCCGGTACGCAAGACCGACAGCGAAGAAGCCGAGGACCCGCGCGCGGAGCTGGTGCGGCGCCTGCTGGAATACGAGCAGATGAAGCTGGCGGCGCGCGAGATCGACGCCTTGCCGCAACTCGGGCGCGACTATGTGCGCACCCAGATCTACATCGAGCAAAATACCGTCACGCGCTGGCCGGACGTCAACCTGGACGATCTGCAGGCAGCCTGGGCCGACGTCATCAAGCGCGCCAAACTGACCGCCCACCACACCATCAGTCGCGAAGAACTGTCGGTGCGCGAGCACATGACCGGGATCTTGCGACGCCTGCAATCGGCGCGCTTTGTCGAGTTTGCCGAGCTGTTCGATCCGGCGCGCGGCGTACCGGTGCTGGTGGTGAACTTCATCGCCCTGCTGGAGCTGGCCAAGGAAACCCTGATCGAGATTACCCAGGCTGAACCTTTTGCGCCCATCTATGTGCGACTGGCCTACTCGCCCACTTATGCGCCGGCTTGATTTTGTAGGGTGGGCGCGTCTTTGTGCCCACGCGTGATAGCCGACGGGCACCTGACCTTTGATGCACAGGTCACACGTGGGCACGGGTGCCCACCCTACGGCGATATTTACATTTTATTCCGCAAATATAATATTTCATGAAAATCATTTCCTCGATCGAAGAGCTACGCGACCAATTGCGCGGCCAACTGCGCACCGCATTCGTGCCGACCATGGGCAACCTGCATGAGGGCCACCTGTCGCTGATGCGCCTGGCCAAGAAGCATGGCGACCCGATTGTCGCTTCCATCTTCGTGAACCGTCTGCAGTTCGGCCCCAACGAAGATTTCGACAAATACCCGCGCACCTTCGCCGCCGACGTCGAGAAGCTGGAGAAGGAAGGCGTCTATGTTCTCTTCGCCCCGACCGAAAAAGACTTGTATCCGGAGCCGCAGGAATTCCGCGTGCGGCCGCCCGACGATCTCGGCAACACGCTGGAAGGCGAATTCCGCCCTGGCTTCTTTACCGGCGTGACGACCGTGGTGCTGAAACTGTTTTCCTGCGTACAGCCAAGAGTGGCGGTGTTCGGCAAGAAAGATTACCAACAGCTGATGATCGTCCGCAACATGGCCAAGCAGTTCGCCCTGCCGACCGAAATCATCGCCGCCGAAACCTGGCGCGCCGACGACGGCCTGGCCCTGTCCTCGCGCAATATGTATCTGTCGGCCGACGAACGGGCAGAAGCGCCGACCCTGTTCAAGACGCTCAACCAGGTCGCCGAAGAAGTGCGTGCCGGCCATCTGAATATCTTCGAACTGGAGAAAGAAGCGATGGCGCAACTCGGCAGCCGCGGCTGGAAGCCGGACTACATCTCGATCCGCAAGCGCTGCGACCTCCAGGCGCCGGCCGCCGGCGACCTGGCGCAAGGCGAAAAGCTGGTGGTGCTGGCCGCCGCCAAGCTCGGCACTACGCGCCTGATCGACAATCTGGAGATATAAGCTGCGCCTTTCCGCCTACCGACGGACGCAGATGCTGGCTGCAGCGACGGCCTTCTGCCTAGCCAGTATGGCGGCCCCGCTTGCCGCCCTGGCCGCAGCCGTCACGGTGCAAGACGATGCGCAGCATGCGGTCACCCTGCCACAGCCTGCCCATCGCATCGTCAGCCTGGCGCCGCACGCCACCGAACTGCTGTTCGCCGCCGGCGCCGGCGCTGACGTTGTGGGCGTCAGCGACTACAGCGACTATCCGCCGGCCGCCGCCAAGCTGCCCTCGGTCGGCAGCAGCAGCGCGCTGGATATCGAGCGCATCGTCAGCCTCAAACCGGATCTGGTGGTGGCCTGGAGCAGCGGCAATTCCGCCAGCCAGCTTGCCAGCTTGCGCGCGCTCGGCATTCCGGTATTTGAAAGCGAACCGCGCCAGCTCGAAGCAATCGCATCTTCACTGCAACGGCTGGGACAGCTGGCCGGCGTTCCGGACCAGGGTGCAGCTGCAGCCCGGGATTTCAGCGCCCGGCTGGCGCAGCTGACGGCAACGTATCAGCAACGGCCGCCGGTGCGGGTGTTTTACCAGATCTGGCAAAAACCTTTGATGACCCTCAACGGCAAGCACATGGTATCCAGCGTGATCCGCCTGTGCGGCGGGGAAAACATATTCGGCCAGCTGCCGCAACTGGCGCCCGTCGTCAGCACCGAAGCTGTGCTGAGCGCCAATCCGGAAGTCATCTTTTCTGCCGACGGCGGCAATGCCCCGGATACCGGCTGGCGCCGCTTTCCCAAGCTGGCGGCGGTAGCCGGCAACAATCTTTTTACGCTGACGCCGAACTGGATGAGCCGGCCCGGCCCGCGCATACTCGACGGCGCCGCCGAGCTGTGCCAGAAACTGGACCTGGCACGCAGCCACCGCCACTGACAGCAACTTGCTTTCGCAAAAATCTTGCGGAGATTCAGACTGATACCGCAGCCGTATCTGCCAGCGGCATGAACATGCGCTGCCTGCCGTTATCCACCACTTCAAACCGGCAACCGAAGGCCGCCTGCAGCAGTTCAGGCTGCAGCACCTTGTCGACGCTGCCCTGCCAGGTCTGACCATCCCCCAGCAACAGCACATGGCTGGCGTAGCGCGCCACCAGGTTGATGTCGTGGCAGGCGGCGATCACCGCCTTTTTCCGCGGCGGCGCATTTGCTACCTTATGCAGCAATTCCATCACCACAATTTGTGCCGCCGCGTCCTGATGCGCGGTCGGCTCATCCAGCATCAGCAGCAGCGGATCCTGCGTCAGCAGCGTCGCCAGCGCCACCCGCTGCCGTTCTCCGCCGGACAAACGCATCACGTCGTGTTCGCTGAAGCTGGCCATCCTGACCTGCTGCAAGGCTTGCATGGCCTGGGCGCGGTCTTCCTCGCGATCCCAGCCGAAGCCGAACTGGTAGGGATGACGGCCGGCGATCACCGCCGCCAGCACGCTGCTGGAAAAAGCATCAGCCTGTTGCTGCGCCAGCAAGCCGCGCAGACGCGCAAGCTGTTGCGGCTGGATGCGGTCGATGCGCTTGCCCTGGATCGCCACGCGGCCGCCGGCCGGCCGCGCCAGGCCCGCCAGCGTATGCAGCAGCGTGGTTTTACCGATGCCATTGCGGCCCAGCACGCACCAGAACTGGCCAGGCATCACTTGCCAGTCCAGCTGCTTGCACAAAATTCTATGATCTACACTGACGCTCAACTGTTCGACAGCAAGCAACGGTGCGCTGAATTCGTTCATGAATGCGTCCTCATGCGCGGCTGCGCGACAGCAGCCAGAGGAACACCGGCACGCCGACCAGGGCGGTAATCACGCCTACCGGCAACTGCGTCGGCGCCACCACCGTACGTGCAGCCAGATCGGCCAGCGCCAGCGCGGCGCCGCCGGCCAGCACGCTGGCCGGCAGCAGGATGCGCTGGTCGTTGCCGACCAGCAGGCGGACCGCATGCGGCACCACCAGCCCGATAAAGCCGATCGTACCGGCAACCGTCACCGCGGCGGCGGTCGCCAGCGACGCTGCCGCCAAGGTCATCCAGCGCAAGCGCAACACAGGCACGCCGAGCAGCTGGGCAAAACCCTCGCCGCGCGCCAGCAGATTGAGCTGCTGCGCCTTGAACACGCTCCACAGCAAAAGCAGCAGCAACAGCAAGGCCGCCGGCAGCAGCAGGCGGCCGTCTTCGAGGTCGCCCATCAGCCAGAACAGCATGCCACGCAGCTGCGCGTCGGGCGCCAGGGTCAGCACCAGCGTCACGATCGCGCCAAAGCCGGCGGCGATCATCACGCCCGTAAGAATCAGGCGATGGCCGCTGTGCTGGGCCACGCTGGGCAGGCGCCGCAAAGCCTGGCGCGCCAGGCCGAACAAGAGCAATACCGCCAGCCCCGCGCCGAGGGCAGCGCCGACGGCGGCGGCAGTATCGCCCATGAAACCGAAATGACTGGCCGCCAGCAGGGCCGTCAAGGCGCCGGCGGCGGAACCGCCGGACAAACCCAGTACATATGGATCGGCCAGGGGATTGCGCAGCAACACTTGCATCAAAGCCCCGGCCAGCGCCAGCAGGCCGCCGACGATGAAAGCCGTCAGCGCGCGCGGCAGGCGCAAGGAAAAATAAATCTGATCGGCCACCAATGGGCGCCCACAGCCGCTGCTGCCGCACAACACCGCGAGCGACAACGCCAACCCTGCGACTGCCGTCAGGCAGCACAGGATCAGGATGGCGCGGCGCAGTGTTGTAATGCTAGTCAATGGCGAACTCTATGTAGGGTGGGCAGAACCTGCCCACGCGTGAAGCCTGATTCCCGAAGGACCTTTTATATGCGTAGATAACGCGTGGGCACGCTGTGCCCACCCTACCTTATTGCTGCCAATTTACACCAACAAACAGGCCACGTGATGGCTGGTTGTAACCATAAGCGGTCTGATAGTCTCGGTTGAACAGGTTTTCGATACGGCCATACACCGAAGTCTGTTTAGTCAGCTGATAACGCACATTGGCGTTGGTCAGCCAGTACGGCGCCAGCTGCGGGTTGCCGGGAATGTCGGTGCGGCTGTCGGTGTACTGCACATCCGTGCCGATACGCCAGGCACCGAAACTCTTCGCTGCACCGAAGGAACCGAGCGTCTTGGCGCGCCGCACCAGGGTCTTGCCGGTCGATTCATCTTTCGGATTCTGCAGCGTCAGGCTGGCGCGCCAGTCGATTTCCGCCAGCGTCGCGCTGGCGCTCAGTTCCAGCCCCTGGTTCTTGGCGCGGGCGATATTGATGGTCTGGAAGGTCACGGGATCGTAGCCGAACTGGTCGCGCGTGCGGGTATCGAACAAGGTGGCGCGCAACAAGGTAGCGCCGGCGGCGTACTGCACGCCCAGTTCATAGGATTTGGAACGCTCGGCCTTGAGGTTGGTGTTGCCGTACAGCGGGTCATACAGCTGCACCGGCGTCGGCGCGTTGAATGCAGTCGAGGCATTGGCGATCAGCTTGACGCTGTCGGTCAGCGCATAGCCGTAGCCGAGGTAGCCGGTATTGTCCGAACCGGAACCGCCGACATCGTCGTGGCGCAGGTTGAGTTGCAGCTGATGCGGACCGATCTTGCCAAGTGCGCCGGCATACACGCTGGAAGTCGAGCGCGAATAGCTGTTGCTGGAATTGCCGTAACTGCTGTTCGAGTCGACGTCTGCCTTTTCGCGGCCGGCGTCAACCCCGGCAGTTGCAGTCCACATTGGCGACAAGCGCAATTCATTGGCCCACTGCAGCAAGTTCTGCGTGCTCTTGTAGCCATTGCTGCTGTTGCCGAACTGCGTCAGGTCGTCGAGGTTGTCGCGGTTGACGATTTGCGACAGCGTCAGCGTCGAGGTCCAGTCCTGGGTGAAATTGTTCTTGGAGTAGACGGCGAAAGACTGGCTCTTGGAATGGCCCCGGTTCTGGTCGGTCGGCGTGCCGTAAGCATCGTCAAAGGTGTACTTGGCGTCGTTGGCATAGATGCGCGCGCCGATTTCATTGCCCTTGCTCCATTCCTGCGATACCGATCCCGAGATGCTGGTGTTGCCGTCGCCGTTGCGGTCCGGATTGACGTTCGGGCTTTGCTGCGGGTTCTGCGCCGAAAAGCCGTCGGTCTTGAAACGGGTCAGAGCCAGGGCGTAACGGGTATCGCCGCTCTTGCCGCTGACGCCGACATTGCCTTGATAAGTGCCGCGCGAACCGGCTTCGACCGACGCATTGAAGGCCGGGGCGCCATTGCCACGCTTAGTGAAAATCTGCACCACGCCGCCGATGGCGCCGGAACCGTAGATCGCCGAGACGTTGCCGCGCACGATTTCAATATGGTCGATCTGCTCAGGCAGGATATTTTCCAAGGCCGGCAAGCCGTAGGAAGCCTGGCGGCGGATCGGCACGCCATCGATCAGGATCAGGGTTTCCGAGGTATTGGCGCCGCGCATGAACAGCGAGGCCTGCTGTCCGGGGCCGCCAACGCGCGTAATCTGGATGCCGGCCTGGCGCTCCAGCAAGGCCGGCAAATCAGGCGCCTGCGAATTGCGGATGTCTTCCGCGCTGATCACGGTAGTGTGCGGCAAGGCATCGGTTTGCGGCTGTTCGACGCGGGCGGCGGTCACCACCACCGGCACCAGGCTCTGCTCCTGGACGGTTTGAGCGACAGCAGAGCCAACGCTGCAGGAAAGAATGGCGGCAGCCAGCGCGAGCGGCTTCAGGGTCGCGCCGGAGCGGCGTGATAAAGATAAGGTCATGTTTGGATACGATAAGAGTCCCCGGCCTGCTTCCCCGCAAGCCCGGTTGCAACAGTCGCCAGGCAAGGGCGTGGCACAAACGTGACCCCGCCGCTACCTCGCTCCCCCTGATCTGGCCGGTATCCGGGCTAACAAGTCGGGGCGCATAACCTTCCCATGTAAAACCGCTACACAGTGGCATGAGATGCGCTCTGCCGCCTGTCGCATCCTGTTGGACAGGGACTGGCGGCGCTTGTTTACCGTTGCGGGGGCAGCACACGTTGGCTGGCGGCTGGAGGCCGCCTGGCGCCGTGTTTCCCGTTTAACTGCGGACATGGACATGTCCGCGTGCACCAAAACCCCGCCATTGTAAGGCCGGCGCGGCCTGGCGGCAATTGCCGCGGTCTAAAGTGTGGTTAAACTGATGTCAGGTTGGCGTTGCCGCGATACAGGGCAGCCACCATGTCGGACTGGGTCACCATGCCGACCAGCCGGTTTTCATCGTCGACAATCGGGATATGGTGGATGCCGGAATCGGACAGCGGCTGCACCAGCTCGACGATATGCATGGCCGACGCCGCGCTCTTCACTGCCGCAGTCATGATCTGCCCCACCACTTCCGGCTTGTCCGAATGCATACCGGTGCTGCGCCGCAGGAACTGCTTCAGGCGCTGGTCGACGCCGGCATACAGCTGTAAATCCACCTGGCGCATGAAATCGGTCTGGGTGACGATGCCGACCAGGCGCCGTGCCTGGTTGATGACCGGCAGCGCCTTGATCCTGTGCTTCAGCAGCAAGGCCCAGGCATCTTCCAGCGAGGTGCCATACTCGACGCTGACCACATCGCGCGACATGATGTCGGCACAGGTGATGGCGCCGAAGCGGCGCCGGTAGGCGTGCATTTCGGTTTGCAGGATCAGGCTTTCCAGATCGTCGCGGCTGACATCCAGCACCTGGTTGTATTGCTGCAGTACGTAGTCCAGGTCTTCCTGCGTGAAGCCGACCCGGGCGCCGCTGGGCCGGTCGACGGTCTTGTGCAGCTTGGCCGGATCCTGATGAGCGCTGTGCGGATAGCGGCGCTTGGTGGCGTTGTTGAACAGCAGCGCCACCAGCAGCAGCAGGAATGAATTCAGCAATACCGGCGTCAAGATGTAATGGAAGCCCAGGCCGGTCACCGCCGGCCCGCCCAGCACCGCCGTCAGCGCCACCGCGCCGCTGGGCGGATGCAAGCAGCGCAAGGCAAACATGGCGCCGATCGCCAGCGACACCGCCAGCGCCGGCGCAAACACAGGGTCGTGGACCCAGCGCGCGCAGGCCACGCCGATCACGGCTGCCACCAGATTGCCGCCGATGATGGACCAGGGCTGCGCCAGCGGACTGGCCGGCGCGCCGAACAGCAGCACCGCAGAAGCGCCCATAGGGGCGATCAGCAGCGGCAAGGGAGCACCCGGGCCGAGCACCCAGTGGCTCACCAGCCCTGTCAGCAAAATCCCCAGCAAGGCGCCGCAACAGGCACGCAGGCGTTCGGTGGCATTGACCGCCACGGGAGCGGGAATAAAGCCGCGCAACCACAAGCCCAAGGAATTCATCTTCTTTGCTTTCGATTTTCTTGACGAGGGTTCAGCCACCGTAGGCGTAGCTGAACTTATTGTTGACGATGCGTCCCATCACGCGCGAGCGCTGGTCCAGTCCGACATGGTCCTTCGCACTCATGTTGACCACCCCTTGCGGAATCGTCAGGTCATGCGTGTTTTCCAGTGCGGTACGCAGAGCGGCGCGGAACTGCTTGCTGCCAGGCTGCCCCGCTTGCAGCGCCTGCGGCAGCGCATTGGCGATCAGCATGTAGGCGCCCCAGGCATCGGCGGCGAACTGCGTCATGGTGCCAGCGCCATAGACGGCTTCATAACGGCTGGTGAAATCCAGCGCAGTCTTCCGGACCGGATTGGACAGCGGCAGCTGCCTGGCCACCACGGCCGGGCCGGTCGGAAAGAAAGTGCCTTCGACATCCTTGCCGCCGACCTTCAGGAAATCGGCGGTGGCGATGCCATGGGTCTGGTAGATCCGCCCCTTGTAGCCGCGTTCGACCAGGGTCTTTTGCGGCAGCACCGCCGGCGTCGCCGACGCCGCGATCAACACCGCATCCGGCTGCGCCGCCATGATCTTCAGAATCTGGCCGGTGACGCTGCTGTCGTTGCGGTTATAGCGTTCGCTGGCGACCACCTTGATCTTGCGCAGCTCGGCCAGATGCGAAAACTCGCGCCACCAGCTATCGCCGTAGGCATCGGCAAAGCCGATGAAGCCGACCGTTTTAATCCCGTTAGCGGCCATGTGCTGGGTCAGGATGGTAGCCATGTGCGTATCGTTCTGCGGCAGCTTGAAGGCCCAGGCCCGTTTGGCATCCTGCGGTTCGACGATAGAGGCCGAAGCCGCCAGCGCCAGCATCGGCGTGCCGGACTCGGCCACCACATCCAGCAGCGCCAGCGCCGCCGGCGTGGTATTCGGGCCGACGATCAGGTCGACCTTTTCTTCGCTGATCAGCTTGTGCGCATTGCGCACCGCGTTGGTGGGATCGGATGCGTCGTCCAGGATGATGTACTCGACCTTTTGCCCGGCGATCTCTTTCGGCCATAACAGGATGGCGTTTCTGGTCGGTGCGCCGATGGCGGCTGCCGGGCCGGTGACGGCGATGTCGACGCCGATCCGGATCTGCGCTGCGGCTGGTCCGCAGACTGCCAGCATGGCGATGGGGGCGAGGCAGCTGCGCATGAGTTTTTTCATTGAATAGCGATCCTGACGGCGACGGCAATGGTTACTAGTACGTTTCCACAAGGACAGGATTTTACTGGAATGTCACGAACAGCACTCGCCACCGGCATGCGGATTTCCAGCTGATGGAGGGATGTTAATCAATAAAACTGCGTCAATCATTAACCCAAAGCAAGTAATTGATTATCAGGGATCGTTGCAACAGTCCTTGATTTTTCCGATAATTCGTATGATGATATGGTCACATTACGATAAAAATATGCAGGCGGACGAGACACCATGTTCAATAAACTGAATGCCAACCGCACTTCCCTGAGCGACACCGTGGCCCAGGAATTGCTGAAAAAGATACAAACCGGCGAGTTCGGCCCTGGCGCGAAATTGCCAACCGAGCCGGCGCTGTCGGAACAGTTCGGCGTCAGCCGCACTGTGGTGCGCGAGGCGATTTCCCGCTTGAAGAATGAAGGCGCGGTCGAACCGCGCCAGGGCAGCGGCGTGTATGTCAGCGAGCAGGGCCATCTGCGGCCGCTGCGCATCCAGTTCGACCAGGCCTCCTCGGCCGACGCGGTGCTGCAGATCGTCGAGCTGCGCCGCGCCATCGATGCCGAAGTGGCGGCACTGGCCGCCACCCGCCGCACGCCGCGTCAGCTGAAAGCGATCGAAAGCGCGCTCAAAGGCATTGAAGCCGACGTCAATGCCGGCGGCGACGGTGTGCTGGCCGATGTGATGTTCCATCGCAGCATCGCCGAAGCCACCGGCAATCCGTTTCTGTTGCAGACGCTGGCTTTCCTCAGCCAGTACCTGGAAGCCGCCACCGCCGTCACCCGCAGCAATGAAGCGCGGCGCGACGATTTCATGCGCCAGGTGTATGAGGAACACGCCGCCATTGCTGCCGCCATCGCCGCCGGCGACGCGCTGGCGGCGCGCAATGCCGCGCAAAACCACATGTTCAACGCGGCGCGCCGCCTTTCCCAAGGCGCAGTGATAGCCAAGACAGCGCCGCAAACCAAAGCCAAGAGCACTTCCAAAACCCGTTAATCAGGACCAGAAAATGACTATCAATGTAGGTGTTATCGGCCTCGGCGCCATGGGCCTGGGCGTGGCCCGTTCTTTGCTGCGCGCCGGCTTGCGCACGCATGCTTGCGATGTGCGGCCGGAAGTATTGCAGCAGTTCTCCAGCGAAGGCGGCATCGTCTGCAGCACGCCGGCTGAACTGGGTGCGTTGTGCGAGGTGGTGATCACGGTGGTGGTCAACGCCGCGCAAACCGAACAGGTGCTGTTCGGCGAGCAAGGCGCGGCAGCGGCGATGCGGCCCGGCAGCCTGGTGATCGCCAGCGCCACGGTGGCGCCGGAATATGCGGTCACGCTGGGTGAACGGCTGGCCGCGCTGCAGCTGCTGTTTCTGGATGCGCCGCTTTCCGGCGGCGCTGCGCGTGCCGCTTCCGGTGAAATGACCATGATGACGTCCGGCCCCGCCGCCGCTTACGCCAAGGGCGAAGCGGTGCTGGCGGCGATCGCCGGCAAGGTGTACCGGCTGGGTGACGCCCACGGCGTCGGTTCCAAGGTCAAGATCATCAACCAGCTGCTGGCCGGCGTGCACATCGCCGCTGCCGCCGAAGCGATGGCGCTGGGCCTGCGCGAAGGCGTCGATGCCGATGCGCTGTACGAAGTCATCACCAACAGCGCCGGCAATTCCTGGATGTTCGAGAACCGCGTGCCGCACATCCTGAAAGCCGATTACACGCCGCTCTCGGCAGTCGACATTTTCGTCAAGGACCTGGGACTGGTGCTGGATACGGCGCGCGCCAGCAAATTCCCGCTGCCATTGTCGGCAGCGGCCCATCAGATGTTCATGATGGCATCGACCGCCGGCCATGGCGGCGAAGACGATTCCGCCGTGATCAAGATCTTCCCCGGCATTGATTTGCCAGGCAAACAGCCGACAGCGCAGGAGTAAGGCATGCCGCTGCAATCCAATACCACATCACCCCCTCTGCTCGGCTGCATCGCCGATGACTTCACCGGCGCCACCGATCTCGCCAACATGCTGGTGCGCGAAGGCATGCGCACCGTGCAGACCATCGGCGTGCCGGCGACGGCGCCGCAGGATGTCGACGCCATCGTCGTGGCGCTGAAGTCGCGCACGGTCCCGGCTGTCGAAGCGGTGGCGGATTCACTGGCCGCATTGGACTGGCTGCAACAGCAGGGATGCCGCCAGTTCTTCTTCAAATACTGTTCTACTTTCGATTCCACCGCCAAGGGCAATATCGGCCCCGTGACCGACGCCCTGCTGCAGGCCTTGGGCAGCGATTTCACCATCGCCTGCCCGGTGTTCCCGGAAACCGGACGCACCCTGTATCGCGGCCACCTGTTCATCCAGGACCAGCTGCTGAACGAATCGGGCATGCAGAATCATCCGCTGACGCCGATGACCGACGCCAACCTGGTGCGCGTGCTGCAGCAGCAGACGCCGTCCAAGGTCGGGCTGATCGCTTATCCGGCGGTAGCTCTGGGTAGCGAGAAGATCCATGCGGAAATCGCCGGTCTGCGCAAGCAGGGGGTACGGATGGCGATCGTCGATGCGCTGGAAAACCAAGACCTGTACGCCATCGGCGCCGCCTGTGCGGAGTTGCCGCTGGTGACGGGCGGTTCAGGCATTGCACTCGGCCTGCCGGCCAATTTCGTCAAGGCCGGCCTGCTGCAGCCTGGTGCAAAAGCCAGTACATTGCCCAGCGTCGAAGGCTGGTCGGTGGTGCTGGCCGGCAGCGCATCGAAGGCGACCAATGCACAGGTCGCCGCATGGATGGAAAAGCGCCCGGCGTTCCGCCTCGATCCGCTTGCGCTGGCGCGTGGCGAACCGGTGGTGGCGCAAGCCCTGGCTTTCGCGGAGAAACATCTCACGCAACAGCCGCTGCTGATCTACGCAACCACCACGCCGGAACAGGTCAGGCAAGTGCAGGCCGAGCTCGGCGTCGAACGGGCCGGCCAGCTGATCGAACAGGCGCTGGCCGACATCGCGGTCGCCTTGCAAGCCAGCGGCGTGCGACGCTTCGTGATTGCCGGCGGCGAGACTTCTGGCGCAGTGGTCAAGGCGCTTGGCGTGCAGGCGCTGCGCATAGGCGCGCAAATCGATCCCGGGGTGCCGGCGACAGCATCGATAGCCGCCGACGGCTCCCCGGCGCTGGCGCTGGCCCTGAAGTCCGGTAATTTCGGCAGCGTGGATTTCTTTGAAAAAGCGCTGCGCCAGCTGGGGGAAACACGTCTATGAACACGGCATTGAAAGAACAGGCGCTGCGCGCCGAAATCTGCGAAACCGGCGCCAGCCTGTATCAGCGCGGTTACACCGTCGGCAGCGCCGGCAATATCAGCGCCCGGCTGGACGATGGCTGGTTGATCACGCCCACCGACGCCTGCCTCGGTCGCCTGACGCCGGCGCAGATCGCCAAGGTCGACCTGAGCGGCAAATGGGTCAATGGCGACAAGCCGTCGAAGACGCTGGCGCTGCATCGCGCGGTGTACGACAACAACCCGCAGGCGCAAGCGGTGGTGCATACCCATTCGACCCACCTGGTGGCGTTGTCGCTGGCCGGCGTCTGGCACGAGCAGTGCGTGCTGCCGCCAATCACACCGTATCAGGTGATGAAGGTCGGACAGATTCCCTTGCTTCCTTACTGCCGTCCTGGCGATCCGCAAGTGGCGCAGCAAGTGAAGTCGCTGGCGACTTCGGTGCGCGGCGTCCTGCTGGAACGGCTGGGGCCGGTGCTGTGGCATGAAAGCGTTTCGCAGGCGGCGTTCGCGCTGGAGGAACTGGAAGAAACCGCGCGGCTCTGGCTGCTCCTGGAAAACAAACCGGAGCCGCTCAGCGCCGCGGCCCTGGACGAGCTGTATCGGGTATTTGGCGCACGCTGGTAAGTTTCAGACAATAGAAACATCCGCATTCTAAAAAATCACATTGGTGGAGACAAGATGTCCGTAACGATCAACAAGCAGGCCATGCCGGCCAGCGCCAGCCTGCCGGCTGAGCAGGCAGAAAACCTGTACAAGAAAGTATTCTGGCGCTTCGTGCCATTCATCATGCTGTGCTACGTGGTGGCCTATCTGGACCGCGTCAACGTCGGCTTCGCCAAGCTGCAGATGTCGCAAGACCTGGGCTTCAGCGAAACCATCTTCGGCCTCGGCGCCGGCATTTTCTTCCTCGGCTACTTCCTGTTCGAACTGCCCAGCAACCTGATCATGAACCGGGTCGGCGCCAAGCTGTGGATCGCCCGCATCATGATTACCTGGGGCCTGCTGTCGGCCTGCTTCGCCTGGGTGCAGACGCCGACCCAGTTCTATCTCCTGCGCTTCCTGCTGGGCGTGGCGGAAGCCGGCTTTTATCCCGGCATCATCCTCTACCTGACCTACTGGTTTCCCTCGCACCGGCGCGCCAAGGTAGTGGCCACCTTCATGGCGGCGATACCGATCTCCGGCATTTTCGGCAACCCGCTGTCGGGCTGGATCATGCAGGCTTTCCATGGCGCCAGCGGCTGGCATGGCTGGCAATGGATGTTCATGATCGAAGCGGTGCCGGCCGTGCTGGTGGGCATCGCCGTGTTCTTCGTGATGGACAACAGCATCCGCAAGGCCAAGTGGCTGACGGAGTCAGAGAAGGATTTCCTGGAAGCGGAAATCCGCGCCGACCAGAAGGACAAGCACAGCCCTAAAACGACCGCGGCCGTGTTCAAGGACATCCGCATCTGGCATATGTGCCTGATCTATTTCTGCATCGTCATGGGCCAGTACGGCCTGACATTCTGGCTGCCGACGCTGGTCAAGGCTTCCGGCGTGGTGGGCGATTTCAAGATCGGACTGATCAGCGCGATTCCCTTCCTCTGCGCGGTATTCGCCATGATCCTGATCGGCCGCCGCTCCGACCGCACGCGGGAACGGCGCTGGCATCTGATCGTGCCGGCCCTGCTGGGCGCGGTCGGCTTCGTCGTCTCGGCGCTGGCCGCCGACAATACCGTGATCGCGATTGCTTTCCTGTCGCTGGCGGCCATGGGCGTGCTGACCTGTTCACCGCTGTTCTGGTCGCTGCCGACCGCTTTCCTGTCCGGCACCGGCGCCGCCGCCGGCATTGCGGTGATCAATTCGGTTGGCAACCTGGCCGGCTTCGTCAGTCCTTTCCTGGTCGGCTGGCTGAAAGACACCACGCATAACAACGAAACCGGCATGTTCATGCTGGCCGGGATGCTGGTGATCGGCGCCATTGCGATCCTGAAGACACCGCCTAAAATGGTCAATCGATAACGCTTATTTTCCAAGAAAATTCCAGGAGTCCGCAATGCCACGTTTCGCCGCCAACCTAAGCATGATGTACAACGAACATGCTTTCCTCGACCGCTTCGCCGCCGCCGCCAAAGATGGCTTCAAGGGTGTCGAGTTCCTGTTCCCCTACGAGCATGCCGCCGCTGAACTGCAGGCAAGACTGCAGGACAACGGCCTGAGCCAGGCGCTGTTCAACGCGCCGCCCGGCGACTGGGCGGGCGGCGAACGCGGTCTGGCCTCCTTGCCCGGACGCGAAGATGAATTCAAACGCAGCGTCGCCACCGGCCTGGAATATGCGCAAGCGCTGGGCAACCGCAAACTGCACGTGATGGCCGGCCTGATCCAGCCGCAGCAGGACCGCGCCCGCCACCGTACCGTCTACCTGGAAAACCTGGCCTATGCCGCGGCCCAGGCCGCCGTGCATGGCGTCACCATCGTCATCGAACCGATCAATACGCGCGACATTCCCGGCTTCTTCCTGAATCGCCAGGATGAGGCGCAGGCGATCTGCGCCGAGGTCGGCGCCGCCAACCTGCAAGTGCAGTTCGACTTGTATCACTGCCAGATCGTCGAAGGCGACCTGGCGGTCAAGCTCAAGCGCGACATGTTGCGCCCGCAGGCCGGCATCGGCCATATCCAGATTGCCGGCGTGCCGGAACGGCATGAGCCAGATAGCGGCGAGATCAATTATCCCTATCTGTTCGAGCTGATCGACACGCTCGGCTACAAGGGCTGGGTCGGCTGCGAATACCGGCCGCGCGGCGCCACTTCTGCCGGCCTGGGCTGGCTCAAGCCCTGGCTGTAAATACACACATGAGACAAACACGATTGAATAAAGGAACATCATGCAAGTAGTCATCACCGGCGGCGCCGGCTTCCTCGGCCAGCGCCTGGCGCGCAGCCTGCTCAAGCAAGGCAGCCTGCCGGACCGCAGCGGCCAGTTGCAAACCATCAGCAAGATCGTCCTGGTCGACGTGGTCGCCGCCAGCGGCTTCGACGACAGCCGCATCGAACAAGTCACCGGCGACATCATCGACAGCGCCCTGCTGGAACGGGTGATCACCAGCCAGGCCGCGGCGGTCTTCCACCTGGCGGCGATTGTCAGCGGCCAGGCGGAAGCAGACTTCGATCTCGGCATGCGCATCAACCTGGATGCCGCGCGGCTGCTGCTGGAACGCTGCCGCACCTGCGGCCATGTGCCGCGCGTGATCTTCACCAGCTCGGTGGCGGTATTCGGCGGCGTCCTGCCGCCTGTGGTGCAAGATCACACCGCGCTCAATCCGCAATCGTCCTACGGCGCGCAAAAAGCCATCGCAGAACTGCTGCTCAACGATTACAGCCGCAAAGGCTTCGTCGATGGCCGCGTGCTGCGCCTGCCAACCATCAGCGTGCGTCCCGGCAAACCCAACCAGGCCGCCTCCTCTTTCGCCAGCGGCATCATCCGCGAGCCGCTGAATGGGCAGCCGGCGGTCTGCCCGGTGGCGCCGGATGTGCGCCTGTGGCTGCTGTCGCCGCGCAAGGTGATCGCCTGCCTGATCCACGGCTATGCGCTGCCGGCCGATATCCTGGGCAAAAGCCGGACCATCAACCTGCCGGGGATCTCAGTCACCGTCGCTGAAATGGTGGCAGCGCTGGAACGCGTCGCCGGCAAGGAAGTCGCCGCGCGCATTGAATGGAAGCATGACCCCGCCATAGACCGCATCATTTCTAGCTGGCCGGGAGCCTGGGACGCCAGCCGCGCGCTCGACCTCGGCTTCGCCGGCGACGGCAACTTCGACGAGGTGGTGCGCGCCTATATCGAAGACGATTTGCCGGTAGCCTGAGCGACAGCGGCTAGCGGCATGGCCGCAGCCGGTTGCACGATGTCTTTTTGACATGTAGGGATTCAACCTGCTCATGCCCTAGGCAGGGCGGCGGTACGGTAAGATTGTCACTTTATGACTTTTGCCAAGCCGACATGAAGACCAGCTCTTTCCAGCACCTAGTCCGCTTGCTATCGGCCTCGCTGCTGCTGCTTTGCCTGCTGCTGGCAAACGGCGCTCCGGCTCGGGCGGCCGCAGCCGCTGCCAGCGCCGAGACTGCAGCCAGCACCGCAGCCAGTGCGCCGGCCGCTTCGGCTAGCGCACCATCGCCGCTGGACTCGCTGTCCAAGGTGCTGCAAAGCAGTCCCGGCACCGGCACTCTGGTCGCCACACTGATCCAGGCCGAGCAGCAGAACAGCAAGGCCTCTCCCGAGCAAAAGGGCTTCATCGGCCTGATTTCCAATAGCCTCGACGCTTTCCAGGCGCATCTGCACCAGGTCATCACGCCGGAAAAATTCTGGAACCGACAGTTTTCACTGGCCTGGCAAGATCTGTCGACCATCCTGCAACGCCAGGAATCGGAAACCGGATGGCAGGCGCTTGCAGGCTTTTTCGAAATGCTAGCCTTGTTCGGCGCGGTCGCGATCGCCTTGCACTATATCGGCAAGCGGGTGCAACGGCATTTCAATGTCGATACGACGCTGTCGTCCGATCCCAGCATGAAGGAATTGCTGCTGTATATATGGCGTCACATCGCGCCGCTGCTGCTGGCGCTGGTGGTGGAAATCTCGGTAACCATCAGCCTGGATGCTGCGCACGGACAATCGCTGGGACGGGTCCTGGCCACAGTATTGCTGTACACCCTGGTCGGCGCGCGCCTGTTCCAGGCCATCTGCGCCATCATTTTTTCGCTGTCGCACGGCGGCCATCGCATGGTCGCGGTACATATCCTGTACCAGCGCGGCTTCAACCTGCTGTTTGTGATCGGCTGCGCCGGCTGGCTCGGCGATGCCCTGGACAATCCTCATGTGAACCAGATCATCGGCGTCCACCTGGCCGGCGTAGTGGCGACACTAGCCAGCCTGGTGGCGGCGATACTGGGCGGCGTGTTCGCCCTGCTGTTCCGGCGCCCGGTGGCGCACATTATCCGCAACCGGCCGCTGGCAGTGCGGCGTGACCACCCGGCGCGCATGGAGACGCTGGAAGTGGTCGCCGCCTTCTGGTATGTACCGATACTGTTGTTGAGCATCACCGTCAGCGTCGCCACCATCCTCGATTTGTCGAGCAACAATTCAGCGCTCAATCATGCACTGGCCAGCGCGGCATTATTGATCGCCATGTTTTTCATCAGTGCACTACTGCAACGCATACGCGCCCGCAGGACGACCGCGGGAGCAGGCGCGGCAAGGCGCCAATCGCCTTACATCCTGCGCCTCAGCAACGTCGGCTTCAGCCTGCTGCAACTGGCGTTGTGGATTGGTTTCTTTGAATTGCTGACCAGGATCTGGGAACATTCGCTGCTGGAGTTCGCCAACGCCACCCTGATCGGCCAGATGATCGTCTCGGCGCTGGGCAAGATCGGCCTCACGCTAGTAGTGGCCTGGCTGGTCTGGATCCTGCTCGACACCTTCATCCAGGAATCCATCAATCCGACCCGCAACAGCCGTTATGCGCGCAAGAACCCGAGCACCCGCATGCGCACCATCCTACCCCTGTTGCGCAATGCGCTGATGCTGCTGATCCTGACCATCACGGTGATCACCACGCTGGCCAATCTCGGCATCAACGTCACGCCGCTGCTGGCTTCGGCCGGGGTGGTCGGGCTGGCCTTCGGCTTCGGTTCGCAATCGCTGGTAAAGGACTTGATCACCGGCGTCTTCATCCTGATGGAAGATTCGATGTCGGTCGGCGACTGGGTCGATGTCGGCAACGGCCATGCCGGCACGGTCGAGAACCTGACCATCCGCACCGTGCGCCTGCGCGACAGCAACGGCTCGGTGCACAGCGTGCCGTTTTCGCAGATCACGGCGATCAAGAACGATTCGCGCGAATACACTTATGCCTCGCTCAAGCTGAGCATCACCCACGATTCCGATGTCGACCAGGCGTTGCGCCTGATGCGCGAAACCGGCGCCGAGATGCTGGAAGACCGCCGCCTGCGGCGGCTGCTGCTGCAGCCGATCGAAATCTACGGGGTCAACGGTTTCGACTTGAACGGCGTGGCGCTGCTGGCCGGCATCCGCACCAAGCCGCAGACCCAGAGCGAAGTCATGCGCGGCTTCAACCTGCGCATCAAGAAAAAGGTGGATGACGATCCGAAAGTGCACTTCGCCACCGAATGGGCGAATTTTCCGCTGACTGCGGTGGACGCTTCCAATGCTGCGACGCCGTCCGACTCTCCGCCGCAAGCGCCTGCGGCCCGCGCCTAGGGTGGGCACATCGTGCCCACGCGTTACCTCGAGAAGCGGAGCACAGGCACACGCAATACCGAATTAGACATCCGCACGGAGAGAATTCACGCGTGGGCACGATGTGCCCACCCTACAACAAACTTTATTTGATGCGGCAACTCAGCAGCCAGTAGTACTCCAGCCGCAGGATGCGCAGTTCGCGCGTGATCGGCGACAGCTTCTTGCGCAGGCCGCTGTCGGTCGGGAAGTTCTTCATGACTTCGTAGCGCTCGCCGTTGGGCAAGGTACGGAACTGGTAAGTATTGCCTTCGGCATCGGTGCGGGCGATCGGCGTGCTCTGCTCTTCGACGTAACCGTTGTCTATCATCACCAGCAAGATGTCCTTGCCGAGTTTTTCGCGCAGCTGGGCGATGAAACGGACCTGGTCCTGGCGCCCGACGTGCGACCACCAGAAGCCCAGGAAACAGGCGCTGAACTTGCGGTCCGTCTGAAAGGTATTGATGTCTTGCAATGCAAACGTGGCTTTGCCGGCCGGCAGCTGCTTGGCTTCGGCCAGCGCAATCATTTCCGGATTGATGTCGGTCGCCAGCACCGATTTCGCGGTGGCGGCGATCTGCTCGGTCCAGAAGCCGGTGCCGCATGCCAGTTCCAGCACGTCGTGGCCTTCCATCAGTTCCTGCACCCTGACCTGCAAGGTCAGCAGTTCATCCTGGCGCTCGGGGCGCTGGTAAATCTCTTCATATGTTGCAGCACGTTTGGCGTAATACGCCGCCATATCGGTATTAATCATTTTTTGCTTCCGCTTTCCTGTTCACCGTCTTGCTCACTGTTCTGCTCATTGTTCAATTCCTTCACTTCTACTGTTTCTTTCACTTCTTCAATTCCTGTTTGCGGCATTTCAATCTGCGCCGGCATCGCCGCGGCGCATGCGACCCGGTAACGTTCCGACAAGGCGTCATACAGCGGCGGCGCAAAGAACCGCGAGACCCGGCTGGCGATCAGCGCCGTCGCCATCAGCGAGATCACCAGGGCATGGCCGTTGATCATTTCCATCACGATCACGAAAGCAGTGATCGGCGATTGCGTCACCGCCGCCAGATAGCCCACCATCGCCAGTGCAATCAGCATCTCCAGCGAGGTATTGCCGAACACCTGGTGCAGCAGATTGCCGAAACCGGCGCCGATCGACAAGGACGGCGCGAAAATCCCGCCCGGAATCCCCGGCAGGTAGGACGACACCATCGACGCCATCTTCAGGAACGGATAAAACACCGACAGCTGCTGATGCCCTTCCAGCAAACCCTTGGCCTCGACATAGCCGCTGCCGAAAGTGGCGCCGCCGGCGATGATGCCGATCAGCGCCACCGCCAGGCCGCACAGCGCGCCGAAAGCAATCGGACGGTTGCTGCGCAGATCTTGCAGCCGGGCTGGAATCCAGCGCTTGGTATTGAGCAGCAGCCAGCAAAAAAAACCGCCGGCGATGCCGGTAAGAATCCCGGTCACCAGCACCGCCAGCGCCAGCATGTCAGTCAGCGCGCTGTTGATATGGATGGTGCCGAAATAGGTATAGTTGCCATTCAAGCCCAAGGCTACCGCGCCGGCAAAAATAATCACGGTAATCACCACGCCGCTGGCCCGGTGTTCAAAGCTGCGCGTCAATTCTTCAATCGCAAACACGATCCCGGCCAGCGGCGTATTGAATGCCGCCGACAAGCCGGCCGCGGCCCCCGCCAGGATCAGGCGCCGCTCCAGCGCTGCGCTGGCGCGCGGATACAGGCGTCGCAGATTGAACATCAGCGCCGCGCCGACCTGCACTGTCGGACCTTCGCGGCCGATGGTGAAGCCGCCCAGGATGCCGATGAAGGAGACGCCTATCTTGCCCAGCAACAGCTTGACCGACAGCAGCGACTGGCCGCGCCGGGTGGTGTCTTCTTCCAGCGTGGCGATCACTTGCGGGATGCCGCTGCCCTCGGCACCGGGGAAAAACCGGCGCGTGGCCCATACGCACAGCGCGCCGACCGCCGGCGTGATAAACAGCGGCAGCCAGAAATGCGATTGCTGCATGGAGCGGAACATGCCGAAGCCGACATCCATCAGCCACGCATACAGCACCGCCACCAGGCCGACCAGCACCGCCCCCATCCACAAAATGCCGTATTTACGCCAGGCGCGCCGCACCTGGCGCAGCGTCTGATCGGAAAAACTGGGGGGGAGCGGATTCATTGGAATTGGGCGCAAAGACATGATTATAAATTATCCCTGCGCAATTCCCGCCAAATTGGCCATCCTTACATCGATCAGGCCGGCGCAGGCGCGGCAGGCTGGCCCTGCCGGGAGGTGATAAAAACACAATTTATCGTCTCGATTGGAGGGTGCCGCGCCAGGGAGAATGGCCACCTAGATGTGATAGCTTTTGAGCCAGGCCTTGATGTTTTTGATATCTTCAAACGCCAGCAAGTCATTCTTGAGCGCGTGGATGTTCTGCTGGATGCCCTTGGCCGCGCTTTTCAGATGCCGCATCGCCAGCAGCGGCGACATGGCCTCTTGCAATCCCAGGTTGAAGCGCATCCGGAACTCTGCCTCCAGCCCGGCAATCTCGTCGCGCAGTTCCGCCGACTGTTCCGTCAGCACCCTGCTGTAGTGCTGCAGATGCTGCTCCGACAGCGAATTGATGCGGCTCTGGTCGATCTGCTCGATTTCCAGCTGCAGTTCCAGCAAGCCGAGCAGATCTTTCTTGTCATAGGCGATATTCACCCTTTGCATCAGCGCGGTCTTGCGCGCGTGTTCCAGCGGATCCTGCTCACGGTCGGGATGCAGGGCGCTGGCCAGCTTGCGATAGACTTCGCGCACCGACTGGCTGGCGTTTTGCAATTCTTCCTGCTGCCTGGCTTCCCTGGCCGCGGCCTTGGCCGATTTCCTGCGTTTGCCGGCGCCTTCGCGGCCG
>NZ_DATMRB010000179.1:0-37100 GCF_035566555.1 Collimonas sp. | reverse complement strand
GAAAATGGCTGATGGCAAAATCGTTCAGTGTATCGGCGCTGTGGTGGACGTTGAATTCCCACGTGACGCGATGCCTAAGATTTACGACGCCTTGAAGATGGATGGCTCGGAACTGACGCTGGAAGTACAACAACAGCTGGGCGACGGCGTAGTCCGTACCATTGCGCTGGGTACATCCGACGGTTTGCGCCGCGGCATGACAATCAAGAACACAGGTCACCCGATCATGGTGCCGACCGGTAAAGCAACACTGGGTCGCATCATGGACGTGCTGGGTAACCCGATCGACGAATGCGGTCCGGTGAGCCACGAAACGACGGCTTCGATCCACCGCAAGGCTCCTGCGTACGACGAACTGTCGCCATCGCAAGAACTGCTGGAAACCGGCATCAAGGTTATTGACCTGGTTTGCCCGTTCGCCAAGGGCGGTAAGGTCGGTCTGTTCGGTGGCGCGGGTGTGGGCAAGACCGTGAACATGATGGAACTGATCAACAACATCGCCAAGGCGCACAGCGGCTTGTCCGTGTTTGCCGGCGTTGGTGAGCGTACTCGTGAAGGTAACGACTTCTATCACGAAATGGCTGACGCTAAAGTGGTCGATCTGGAAAATCCGGAAAAGTCCAAGGTAGCGATGGTGTACGGCCAGATGAATGAACCGCCAGGTAACCGTCTGCGCGTTGCGCTGACCGGCCTGACGATCGCTGAAGGCTTCCGTGACGAAGGTAAAGACGTGCTGTTCTTCGTCGATAACATCTACCGTTACACACTGGCCGGTACTGAAGTTTCGGCGCTGCTGGGCCGTATGCCTTCCGCCGTGGGTTACCAGCCGACACTGGCTTCGGAAATGGGCCAGCTGCAAGAGCGTATTACTTCGACCAAGACCGGTTCGATCACATCGATCCAGGCCGTCTACGTTCCTGCGGATGACTTGACCGACCCGTCGCCTGCAACTACGTTTGCTCACTTGGACTCCACCGTTGTGCTGTCGCGTGATATCGCCTCGCTGGGTATCTACCCTGCGGTTGATCCACTCGATTCGACTTCGCGTCAGCTGGACCCGCAAGTGGTCGGCCAGGAGCACTACGAAACTGCCCGCGCCGTGCAAGGTATCTTGCAGCGCTACAAGGAATTGCGCGACATTATCGCGATTCTGGGTATGGACGAACTGGCTCCGGAAGACAAGCTGCTGGTCGCGCGTGCACGTAAGATGCAGCGTTTCCTGTCGCAGCCTTTCCACGTTGCTGAAGTGTTTACCGGTTCGCCAGGTAAATACGTTTCGCTGAAGGATACGATCAAGGGCTTCAAGATGATCGCCAGCGGCGAACTCGATCACCTGCCGGAACAAGCGTTCTACATGGTCGGCACGATCGAAGAAGCAATCGAAAAGGCCAAGAAGATCGGCTAAAGCAAGTTTTGTCTCGTCGTCCCCGCGAATGCGGGGATCCAGTTTGCTGAATATTATTTTCACTAGGATGGATTCCCGCGTTCGCGGGAATGACGCGGCGGCGCTTGCCGGTAGCTGATTCAATGGACAACAAAGGGTTTAAGATGGCAAACACTATTCACGTAGACGTTGTTTCCGCGGAAGAGATGATCTTCTCCGGCGAAGCTGAATTCGTCGCGTTGCCGGGTGAGTCGGGTGAGCTGGGGATTTATCCTCGCCATACGCCGCTGATCACGCGCATCAAGCCGGGTGCCGTACGCATCAAGGTGCCAGGCCAGGCTAACGACGAGTTCGTGTTCGTGGCCGGCGGTTTGCTGGAAGTGCAGCCGCACCACGTTACCGTGCTGGCTGACACCGCGATCCGCGGCGCCGACCTGGACGAAGCGAAGGCGAGCGAAGCCAAGCGTCGTGCTGAAGAAGCGCTGACCAACAAGGAATCCCTGATCGATTACGCAAAAGCACAGTCCGAATTGTCGGCGGCGATTGCACAATTGGCAGCGATTGCAAAATTGCGTCAAAAAGGACGTTGATCCGGTAGTTCGATATGTCGGATGGCATCAAGAAAAAGCAGCTTCGGCTGCTTTTTTGTTGTTTAGCTCCCAGCTCCGTAGGGTGGGCACGGCGTGCGCACGCGTCGTCGCGGCACATCGCGTAGGCAAAAAGACCTGCCCACGCCGCGTGCTAAGATGGAGTTATCTGCAACGCTATGATTGCGTTTATCGATGACGACACACAGGAGGACTGGCATGAAAATCGCGCTCCGAGTTATCTTTTTGACTGTCGCCCTGGCGTTTGCCTTGAGCGCCTGCGACAAGCCGGCCAACACGGCGCCGACGCCGAAAGTCTACCGGGTCGGCATGAATGCTGCCTTTGCGCCCTTCGGTTCGGTCGATACCGCCGGCAAGATCGTCGGTTTCGACGTCGACATCATGCAGGCGGTGGCGGACCAGGCCGGCCTCAAGATCGTCTGGGTCAACACGCCGTGGGAAGGCATATTCTCCACTCTGGCCAATGCTGACATCGACATCATCGCCTCCGGCGTCACCATCACCGACGAGCGCAAGCAAAGCATGCTGTTTTCGGATCCGTATTTCGAAGCGAAGCAGGTGATCCTGGTCTCGCCCGGCAAGAATATCGCCAGTCCCGACGACCTGAAACAGGCGCACCGCGTCGGCGTCACCGCCGGCACCAGCGCCGATACCATCATGCAGAAAATGCTGGGCAAGACCAGCAATGCGCTGGTGCGCTTTGAAAGCCTGCCGCTGCTGCTGAAAGAAGTCGATAACGGCGGCGTCGATGCGGCGGTCGGCGACAACGGCGCCGTGGCGAACCATCTGAAATTCAATAAAGACAAGGGCTTCAAACTGATCGAGAGCGACAAGTTTGAAAAGGAATATTACGGTATCGCCGTGCGGCCGGCAGACACCGCGTTGATGGCCAAGATCAACAGCGCACTGAAAACCCTGCACGCCAACGGCAGCTACGACAAGATCTACGCCAGCTACTTCGCCAAGTAAGAGCGGCCGGGCAGGGCGGCGCCACGCACTGCCTGCGGCCGCGATAACACAGTAAGATCAGGCACAGCGGCTTCACGCTTTCCGGGTCTTCCTTTTGCCGACCAGCAGATTGCCTAATTTATTTGCCTACATATGCCAAGCAAACCAGAATACAACCGCAACAATCCGGTGATCGCCGTGGTCGGCCTGTCGCCGAAACCAGACCGTCCCAGCTACGGCGTGGCGCGTTACATGCAGGAGCGCGGCTACCGGATTGTCCCCGTCAATCCAATGCATGTGGGCGCTCACATCCTGGGAGAGCCATGCTATGCCAATCTGTTTGATGCTGCAAAAGCGTTGGCGGCGGAAAACCAGAAGATCGATATCGTCGACTGCTTCCGCAAATCGGAGGATATTCCACCCATCGTCGGTGAAGCCATCATGATCGACGCCCGCTGTATCTGGATGCAGCTGGGCATCGTTAACGAGCCTGCCGCCGCCAAGGCGCGCGCTGCCGGCTTGCAGGTCGAGATGGACAGTTGCATCAAGATCGAACATGCGCTGGGCAATTTGCACGGCATCCTGTAACCGCCGGCAAACCGGCTGGGCAGGCAAAAATTGAGTGATCGGAGAATCGAATGAAAGCATGCAAGCAGTTCCGCGCCGGCAAACAGACCAAGATCGTCGATGCCGATGCCGACGAGAAACCGCTCTCCAGCGGCGACAAGATCAAGGACAAGGAACAGGTCGCAGAAATGGCGGCGGAAATCGCTGCGCTGCAGGAAATGCTGTTCGCCGGCCAGCAGCACAAGGTGCTGGTGGTGTTGCAGGGCATAGACACCAGCGGCAAGGACGGCACTGTCAAAGGGGTGTTCAACCTGGTCAACCCGCAAGGCATACAGATCGCCGATTTCAAGGCGCCCAGCACGATCGAGCGTGCCCATGACTATTTGTGGCGGGTGCATCAGCAAGTGCCGCGGCAGGGCGAGATCGTGGTGTTCAACCGCAGCCACTACGAAGACGTGCTGGTGACTGTAGTGCACGACTGGATCGACGAGGACGAATGCGAGCGCCGCTACGCCCAGATCCGTGACTTCGAAAGAATGCTGGCGGAAACCGGCACCACCATCATCAAGTGCCTGTTGCATATTTCCAAAGACGAGCAGCGCAACCGCCTGCAGGAGCGCATAGACGATCCCGCCAAGCACTGGAAATTCGATATGCAGGACCTGGAAGAACGCAAAAGCTGGGACAAATACCAGGAGCTGTTCGGCAAGGCGATCCGTGCCACCGATGCTGACCATGCGCCCTGGTATGTGATTCCGGCCAATTCCAAGACGCACCGCAACCTGGCGATCGCCAGCATCCTGCTGGAAACCCTGGCCGATCTGAAACTGAAGCCGCCGGCCGCCAAACCTGAATTAAAAGGTTTGAAGATCGAGTAATTTCGGGCGAGTAAATCTATAATTGATTACCGTCGGGCAAAAAACATAAAAACTGTTTTATCCCTGACGGGGCCTATCCAAGGAGACACGAAGTGCGCCGCTGGTTGCCGGAACTGATTGCATTACCGCTCTTGCCATGGCTGCTCATACAAGGCCGTCGCACACGCCGCATCACGCCACGCCTGCCGGAAGCGATGGGACCGACCATCGGCCAGGCGCAGATCCCGACCGGTATCGGTCCCGAGCCGCATCAGCGGCCGCTGGCCTTGCTGACGATCGGCGAATCGCCGGTGGCGGGAGTTGGCGTCGCCACCCACTACGAAGCCATCACCGGCCAGTTCGCCGCGGCGCTGTCGCTGCGCCTGCAGCGCACGGTGACCTGGCAGGCGGTCGGACAGAACGGCGCCACCCTGAGCGACGCAGTCAAGACCATGCTGCCGCAGGTGGCTTCGCAAAAAGTCGATATCGTGCTGATCGCCTTTGGCGTCAACGACACCACGGCTTTCCGTTCCTGCCGCCGCTACCGTGCCGAGCTGCTGCAGCTGATGCGCGATCTGCAGGCGCACCTGACGCCGCGCCTGATCGTGATCTCCGGCATTCCGCCTATCCATGCCTTCCCGGCGCTGCCGGAGCCCTTGCGCTACATACTGGGGATGAAAGCCAAGGCGCTGGATGAAACCGTGGAAGAGCTGATTTTCAACCTGCCGGCAGATCTCAACAATGTACGCGTAACGCGGGTGCCGATGCTGATCGATATCAACGACCACACCTTGATGGCTTCCGACGGTTTCCATCCCTCGGCCAGCGGGGTTTCCCTGTGGGCGCGCCAGCTGGCTACGGCGGTGGCGGCACATCTGAAATCCATCAAGAAAAGCAAGGCCGCCCAGAAGTCGATCAGCAAGCAAGGCTAGTGCGGCCGGCTTGCTGAGGAGCGCTGGCGGAGCCGCCAAGCTAGACTATTCAACAAATCATCAATCGGTGTGCGTCATGCTGCTGCAAAATTTCTGGCTCTTCCTGCCCGCCTGCTTCGCCCTGAACATGGCGTTCGGCCCGAACAATGTATTGTCGCTGTCGAACGGCGCGCGCGACGGCGTCGCTTGCTCGGTCACGGCAGCCTTTGGCCGTCTGCTGGCTTTTGCCATCATGATCGCTATCGCCGGTCTCGGCATGGGCGCGCTGCTGCTGGCTTCGGAAACGCTGTTCACGGCCTTGAAATTCGCCGGGGCGGCTTATCTGGTATGGCTGGGCGTCAAGCTGTTCCGCGCCGGGCCGGCGCAGTTCACTGCCAGCGTTGGCAATGCCGGGGCGGAAGCCGAAGCGCCTGCGGACAAGTGGCGGCGCCTGGCCAAACAGGAATTCCTGGTAGCGGCCGGCAACCCCAAGGCGATCCTGATTTTCACCGCATTTTTCCCGCAGTTCGTCGACCGCTCTGCCTATGCCATGAGCTTCCTCGTGCTTGGCGCCACCTTCCTGTTGCTGGAACTGGTGGCGATTGCCATCTACGCAATGATAGGGGCCAGGCTCGGCGCCTTGAGCGGCGGCGCCAGCCGCTTCCGCTGGCTCAACCGCGTCAGCGGCGCCATGATGGTCGGTTTCGGCCTGGCCCTGGCTTTCCTGCGGCGCCCCCAGAGTTAAGCGATACGCCTATTTTAGCCACTGGTTGACCACGCGGTCATAGTCGCCGGTCGCCTTTAGCTGATGCATCCAGGTATCGACAAATTCCTTGAACGGCACATCGCCGCGCGGCAGCATGAAAGCCTTTTCCGAGAACTGCAAGGGCTGCTCGGGATGGATCGCGCATAGCTGCGGATGCAGCTTGGCCTGCCACAGGGTTTCGCTGGCGTCGGTTACCATGACATCCGCCTTGCCTTGCACGATCTGGTCGAAGATGGTGACATTGTCCGGATGCAGTATCAGCTGCGCCTGTTTGTAGTTGGCGCGTGCGAAGCGTTCGTTGGTGCCGCCCGGATTGACAATGGCGCGCGTGCCGGGCTGGTCGATCGCCGCCAGCGACTGGAACTTGTCGACATCGCTGCAGCGGGCGATGGCGGACTTGCCATCCACCATGTGCGGCGCTGAAAACGAGACTTGCTTCTGACGCTCCAGCGTGACCGACACGCCGCCCATGGCGATATCGCATTTTTCCAGGAAATCGCCCGTCAGCTTGCTCCAGCTGGTTTTGACAAAGTGTGCCTCCACCCCTAGCGCCTTGGCCAGCGACCTGGCGAGGTCGACATCGATGCCTTCGAAGCTGTTGTCGGCTTTGAGGAAGGTGAAGGGCTTGTAGTCGCCGGTCATGCAGACCCGCAGATTACCCGATTTGATGACGTCATCCAGCCGCGAAGGAGTGGCTTGGGCAGCGGCCGGCAAGGCTTGCACGCCGCATCCCAGCAGCAGGCAGAAGACTAATTTTTTCATGCGGTTCCCTGATCGGTGAATGACGGAATGTCAGTTTAACGGATGGTTTTTACTGCCAATGGGCTTTGATGATCGCCGCCAGCTTGTCAAACGCCGGCGCGATCTGCTCATTCGGCACGCAGGCATAACCCAGCAGCAAGCCATTGCGTGCTGTCTCGCTGTTCATGTAATAGCGTGACAAGGGCCGCGCCACGATCCCGGCGATGCGGGCGGCGCGGCTGATCGCCAGGTCGTCGCATTGCGCCGGCAGGCCGAGCGCCAGGTGCAGGCCGGCTTCGCCGCCGGTGAGCGTGACGCCGTCGCCGAAGTGGCGGTCGATGGCCGCTTGCAGCAGTTGCAGGCGCTCCGCGTACAGCAGGCGCATGCGTCGGATATGGGACGCGAAATGGCCCTCGGTCATGAAATCCGCCATGATTGCCTGCATGAAGACCTGGCTGCCGCGGTATAGCTCGGAGACGCCGATGGCGAAGGCGTTCGCCAGCGATTCCGGCACCACCAGGAAGCCTATCCGCAGGCTGGGAAACATGGTCTTGCTGAAGGTGCCCATGTACAGTACGCGGCCGTCGGTATCCATGCCTTGCAGCGAGGCCAGCGGCCGGCTGCCGTAGCGGAATTCGCTGTCGTAGTCGTCTTCGATGATCCAGACTTTGCGCTGCGCTGCGTACTCCAGCAGCATGCGCCGCCGCGACAGACTCATCACCATGCCCAGCGGATATTGATGCGAGGGGGTGGCGCAGATGAAGCGCGGCGGTTGCCGCAGATTGGCCAGCCGCATGCGCATGCCTTCGGCATCGACCGGAATCGCGACCGGCTTGATGCCCAGCGAATTGAGCACGCTGCGCGTGCCCCAGTAGCAGGGATCTTCGACCCAGGCGCTGTCGCCATGCTCGCCCAGCAGCTTGACGACGATATCGAGCGACTGATGGATGCCGGTGGTGATGATCACCTGGCTGGCGTTGCAATTGACCGAGCGCGCCATGCGCAGGTATTCCGCGATGGCTTCGCGCAGCGGCAGGTAGCCGCCGGCATCGCCGTAAGTCAGCAGGTCGGCGCGTGAGCGGCGCCAGTGCTTGTTTTGCAGGCGGCTCCAGATCTTGTTGGGAAACAGCGTCACGTCCGGCACGCCGGGCATGAAAGCGCCCCATTGCAGATCGCTGACGCCAGCCTGCTGAATCAGCTGCGCGCCGTGCGCCGACAGTTCCGACTCGCCGCTGGGATCGGTCAGCGGCGGCGTGTTGAGGCGGGTTTCCGGAATCTGGTCGGGGGTGGTGTCGGCAATGAAGGTGCCGGAGCCGGCGCGGGTTTCCAGATAGCCCTCGGCGATCAGCTGCTCGTAGGCGTAGGTCACGGTGTTGCGCGAGATGCCCAGTTCACGGGCCAGGTCGCGCGAGGAGGGCAGTTGCATGGCGGATGGCAGCAGCTGCGACAGGATCGCCTCGCGGATCGCCTGGTAAATCTGCCGGTTGAGCGGCGCGCCGGCGGCGGCTGCCTTGGCGATGGTGCCGTCGGCGCCACGCTCTATGCGCATCAGCAAAAAATCGGTGAGCGAGGCGATGCGCAAAGTGGCTCCATTAGAAAACTGAAAGTGGCACTATATTATAGAGCCAGCTCGGCCTTAGTATGCATCAAAGCTTTTCACAAAAAACGCATGACTAAGGAGCCAGTATGAAAAACGACGGATATCACGCGGCCGCAGCGATTGCCGGCGCCAGCAGCAAACCGGCGCTCAGCAACGCCGAGTTGCATCAACGCAAGAATGCTGCGACCCCACGCGGCGTCGGCGTCATGTGCGATTTCTACGCCTCGCACGCGCTCAATGCCGAAATCTGGGATGTGGAAAATCGCCGCTTCATCGACTTCGCCGCCGGCATCGCCGTGCTCAACACCGGCCATCGCCATCCCAAGCTGATCGCCGCCATGCAGGAACAGCTCGGCAAATTTACCCACACTGCCTACCAGATCGTGCCCTACGCCAGCTATGTCGAGTTGGCCGAACGCATCAATGCCGTTACCCCTGGCGCCCATGCCAAGAAGACTACTTTCTTTTCTACCGGCGCCGAAGCGGTGGAAAACGCTGTCAAGATCGCCCGTGCCGCTACCGGCCGCAGCGCCGTGATTGCGTTCAGCGGCGCATTCCACGGCCGCACCATGATGGGTATGGCCCTGACGGGCAAAGTGGTGCCGTACAAGGTCGGTTTCGGGCCGTTTCCGGCCGAGGTCTACCACGTTCCGTTCCCGGTCGAACTGCATGGCGTCAGCATCGAACAATCCTTGGCAGCCCTGCAATCCCTGTTCAAGGCCGATGTCGATCCCAAGCGCGTCGCCGCCATCATCCTCGAGCCGGTGCAAGGCGAGGGCGGTTTCTACGCCGCGCCGCCGGCGTTCATGCAGGCCTTGCGCAAGTTGTGCGATGAACATGGCATCTTGCTGATCGTTGACGAAGTGCAAACCGGCTTCGCCCGTACCGGAAAGTTGTTCGCGGTAGAACATTCCGGCGTGATTCCCGACCTGATGACAATGGCCAAGAGCCTGGCCGGCGGCATGCCGCTCTCGGCCGTCTGCGGCAAGGCGGAAATCATGGACGCGGCAGCGCCAGGCGGCCTCGGCGGCACCTACGCCGGCAATCCGCTGGCGGTGGCGTCGGCGCTGGCGGTGCTGGAAGTGATTGAAGAAGAACAACTGGTGGAACGCGCCAATCTGCTCGGCAACAAGCTGAAACAGGTATTGGAAGGCTTGCGCGCAGAGATTCCGCAGATTGCCGATATCCGTGGCCTGGGGGCGATGGTGGCAGTAGAGTTCATGCAGCCGGGCACACGCCAGCCGGATGCCGAGTTTACCAAGAAGGTACAGGCCGAAGCCCTCAAAAACGGCTTGCTGTTGCTGAGCTGCGGGGTCTACAGTAATGCGATCCGCTTCTTGTTTCCGTTGACCATAGAGGATAAGTTGATGGATGAAGCGCTGGCCATCCTGAGCGCTGCCATGCGCACCGTTGCGGCCGCTTGAAACCTGGCAGGAGAACAAGTTGAAACAAGAAAATATCGCCCCTCACCTGGCTACGCCGGCAGCGGACAGCCGATCCGCCACGCAAGACATCCTGGTGCAGTTCTCCGGCGTCAAGAAAACCTATGACGGCGAAAACCTGGTGGTCAAGAACCTCAACCTGGATATCCAGCGCGGCGAGTTCCTGACCCTGCTGGGGCCGTCCGGCTCCGGCAAGACCACCTGCCTGATGATGCTGGCTGGCTTCGAGTTTCCCACCGGCGGCGAAATCCGCCTGGATGGGCAATTGCTGAACAAAGTGCCGCCGCACAAGCGCAATATCGGCATGGTGTTCCAGAACTACGCCTTGTTCCCACACATGACCGTGGCGCAGAACGTTGCCTACCCGCTGCGGGTGCGCAATATCAGCGGCAGCGAGCGCGCCGACAAGGTCAAGAAAGCACTCGACATGGTGCAGATGGGCAAATTCGGCGACCGCTATCCAGCTCAGCTGTCCGGCGGCCAGCAGCAGCGCATTGCGCTGGCGCGGGCGCTGGTGTTCGATCCCAAGCTGGTGCTGATGGATGAGCCCTTGGGCGCGCTCGACAAGCAGCTGCGCGAGCATATGCAGTTGGAATTGAAGGCCTTGCACAAGCGGCTCGGCGTCACCTTTGTCTACGTCACCCACGACCAGAGCGAAGCACTGACCATGTCCGACCGCGTGGCCGTGTTCGACCAGGGCATCATCCAGCAGCTGGCCGTGGTCGACCGTCTGTATGAATATCCGGAAAACCTGTTCGTGGCCGGCTTCATCGGCGACAACAACCGCTTCCACGGCGTGCTGAACGCGGCCGATGGCGGCAATGGCAGCGTGCGCCTGCCGCATGGCGGCCTGTTGCACGGTGTCAACGCCAATCAGGCTGAAATCGGCCAGCCGGTGGTGGCCTGCATCCGGCCCGAGCGCATCCATTTGCTGCCGCTGGCAAACGCTACCGAGAATGCCTTCCCGGTGAATGTCAGCAGCCTGATCTATTTCGGCGATCACGTGCGGGTGCGCTGCGCGATTCCGCAGCAGGAAGACTGCTTCGTCAAACTGTCGCTGAACGACCCGGCGCTGACAGGGCTGCAAGAAGGTACGGTAGTTGCATTGGACATAGATCCCAAGCATCTGCGCATCTTCATCTGATGACGCACAAAAATCAATTCGGCAATTGTTTTTCAAACCACGAGGAGACGTGATGAAAGTGTTTTTAAAACCTGTTCTGAGCAGCTTGGTATTGGCGCTGGCCGCCATCGGCATGGCGCAAGCCGCAAACCTGACCGTCGTCAACTTCGGCGGCGCCAATGGCGCGGCACAGAAGGTTGCCTACATCGATCCTTACGCCAAGGCGAGCGGCGACAAGATCACGGTGGTCGAATTCAACGGCGAGCTGGCCAAGGTCAAGGCCATGGTCGAAGCCAAGAAGGTCAGCTGGGATGTGGTCGAAGTCGACGCCGGCGATATCGGCCGCGCCTGCGAAGAAGGTCTGCTGGAAAAGATCGATTTCAGCAAGATCGGCAGCAAGGCGGATTTCAATCCTGCCGCCATCCATGAATGCGGCGTCGGCGCCTTCGTCTGGTCGACCGTGCTGGCCTACGATGCCGACAAGCTGAAGACCGCACCGAAGACCTGGGCCGATTTCTGGGACACCAAGAAATTTCCTGGCAAGCGCGCGTTGAAGAAGGGCGCCGAGAACAACCTGGAGTTTGCGCTGATGGCGGACGGCGTGGCGCCGAAAGACGTCTACAAGCTGCTGGCGACCAAGGCCGGCGTCGACCGCGCTTTCAAGAAACTGGATGAGTTGAAGCCGAATATCCAGTGGTGGGAGGCCGGCGCGCAACCGCCGCAATTCCTGGTGGCGGGCGACGTCGTGATGTCGAGCGCATTCAATGGCCGCATCGATGCCGCCCAGCGTGAAGGCAAGAACCTCAAGGTCAGCTGGGCAGGCAGCATCTACACGCTCGATTTCTGGGTGATCCCGAAGGGTACGCCGAACAAGGCCGACGCCGAGAAATTCGTCGCCTTCGCCAGCAAGCCGGATTCGCAAAAAGCCTATGCCAGCAATATTTCCTACGGCCCGGTGAACAACCAGGCGCTCAAGCTGCTGGATCCGAAACTATTGGCCAACCTGCCGACTTCGCCGACCAACGCCAAGGACGCCCTGCAGCTAAGCCTGTCGTTCTGGACTGATCATGGCGAAGAACTGGAGCAGCGCTTCACAGCCTGGGCTGCCAAGTAAGCAGGCAGCCGCCGCTGGCCATGGAGAGTTCCCCATGGCCAGCGGCCGTTCTTTGCATTCCTCTTTTTGCTAAAGCCGGATCACCATGACTTCTATTGCATCCTCCGCCGGCGTCAATCCGATGCCGATGGCCCCGCCGGCAGCGCCGCAGAATGCGCAGCTCAAGCGCGAATTGCGGCAAGCCCAGTTCCGCAAGCGCGCGGCGGCGCTGGCGCTGATTGCGCCGCTGGCGATTTTCCTGCTGCTGACTTTCCTGGTGCCGATCGCCATGCTGCTCAAGCGTGCCGTGGAAAATCCTGAAATTGCGACGACACTGCCGCATACCGTCGCCGCCCTGAGCAACTGGGACCGCAAGAGCAGCCCGCCGGACGCCGCTTATGCCGGACTGGCGACCGATCTGCTGCAAGCGCGCGAAGACAGTTCTGCCGGCTCTCTGGCGCGCCGGCTGAATTCGGAAATCTCCGGCGCCCGGTCCATCATCATGAAAACCGCACGCGCCTTACCCTTGCTGGATGCAGACGGCAAGCCGTTGCCGCCGGCGCAAATCAAGCAGGCGCTGATCGATATCGATGAACAATGGAATCAGCTGCCGTACTGGCAGGTAATTGCCAAGAACGGCGCACCGTATTCTCCCTACTACCTGCTGGCAGCGCTGGACCTGAAGCAAGATGCTTTCGGCCATATCGAAAAAGCCGACCCGGATGCATCGGTATATCAAAAGATTTTCGGCCGCACCTTCTGGATGGGGCTGGTAGCCACACTGGCTTGCCTGGTGCTCGGCTATCCGCTGGCCTACTGGCTCTCGACCATGTCGGAACGGCGCGCCAACCTGTTCATGATCCTGGTGCTGATTCCGTTCTGGACTTCGATCCTGGTGCGGGTGGCGGCCTGGATCGTGCTGCTGCAGTCGGAAGGACTGGTCAACAAGGCGTTGATGGCGACCGGCCTGACGCAGGCGCCGCTGGAACTGCTGTTTAACCGCATCGGCGTCTACATCGCCATGACGCACATCCTGCTGCCGTTCATGATCCTGCCGCTGTACAGCGTGATGAAGGCGATTCCGCCGACCTACATGCGGGCCGCGGTATCGCTCGGCAGCCATCCGTTCGCCGCCTTCTGGCGCGTGTATGTGCCGCAGACCTATCCCGGCATCGGCGCCGGCGCCTTGCTGGTGTTTATCCTCTCGGTTGGCTACTACATCACACCGGCCTTGCTGGGCGGACCGAACGAGCAGATGGTCAGCTATTACATCGCCTATTTCACTAATGTCACCATCAACTGGGGCATGGCTTGCGCACTGGGAGCACTGCTGTTTGCTGCGACGCTGGTGCTGTATGGCGTGTACCGTCGCTTCACCAAGAACGACGTAGCGATGGGGTGATCAGATGAAAATATTTCCACAATTCCCTCCCTACGTTTCGTTGACCGAACGCATCTGGTTCTATTTTTCGCGCGGCTTCAACCTGCTGGTGCTGCTGTTCCTGCTGCTGCCGATCCTGGTCATCATTCCGCTGTCGTTCAGCGACAGCACTTTCCTGGTGTATCCGATCCACGGCTTTTCCATGCGCTGGTATCAGAACCTGGTGCAGTCGGACGAGTGGGTCAGCGCCGCCAAGAACAGTTTCATCGTTGCGCCATTGGCCACCGTGCTGGCGACCATACTCGGCACGCTGGCCGCGGTCGGCCTGAACAAGGCGGATTTTCGCGGCAAGGGTTTGCTGATGGCGGTGCTGATTTCGCCGATGGTGGTGCCGGTGGTGGTGGTCGGCGTCGGCGTCTATCTGTTCTTTGCGCAGATCGGCTTGTCCGACAGCTATGCTGGCCTGATCCTGGCGCATGCCGCTCTCGGCGCGCCCTTCGTGGTGACGACGGTGCTGGCGACCCTGCAAGGCTTCAACCAGAACCTGGTGCGCGCCAGCCTCAGCCTGGGCGCCAATCCGCTCTCGACCTTCTTCCGCATTACCTTGCCGGTGATCGCGCCGGGCTTGATCTCCGGCGCATTATTTGCCTTCGCCACCTCGTTCGACGATGTGGTGGTAACCTTGTTTGTCGCCGGTCCTGGACAAGCCACGCTACCGCGCCAGATGTTTACCGGCATCAAGGAAAACATCAGCCCGACCATCGCCGCGCTGGCCACCATCCTGATCGTGTTTTCCACTTGCCTGCTGCTGGTGCTGGAGTGGATACGCGGGCGCAACAAGGCGCTCGCCAAGATCTAGTCTCCGGCCGCAAGCCCTGCTTTCCGGCCGGCATATCGCAACCCGATATGCCGGTCTTCCTCGTTCATAGGAGTTACCTCGTGATGCAATTAAAAGACCCCTCATTGTTCCGTCAGCAAGCCTACCTGAACGGCGAATGGTGCAACGCCGATGGCGGCGCTACGCATGCGGTCACCAATCCCGCGACCGGTGAAGCCATTGGCAGCGTGCCGCTGATGGGCGCCGCCGAGACCAAACGCGCGATCGCCGCCGCCGATGGCGCCTGGCGCCAGTGGCGGCGCAAGACTGCCAAGGAACGCAGCGTCATCCTGCGCAAATGGAACGATCTGATGCTGGCCAACCTGGACGACCTGGCGCTGATCATGACTACCGAGCAAGGCAAGCCGCTGGCCGAGTCGCGCGGTGAAATCACCTACGCCGCCTCGTTCATCGAATGGTTTGCAGAAGAGGGCAAACGTGCCGGCGGCGATACCATTCCATCGCCGACGCCCGGCACCCGCATCGTGGTGGTGAAGGAACCGATCGGTGTCTGCGCGGCCATTACGCCATGGAATTTTCCGGCGGCGATGATTACCCGCAAGGCCGGTCCGGCGCTGGCGGCCGGCTGCACCATGGTGCTCAAGCCGGCGGAGTCGACGCCGTTTTCTGCGCTGGCGCTGGCGGTGCTGGCCGAACGCGCCGGCATTCCGGCGGGCGTGTTCAGCGTGGTGACCGGCGCGGCGCGCGACATCGGCGCGGAAATGACCAGCAATCCAATCGTGCGCAAGCTGACTTTCACCGGCTCCACAGGCGTCGGCCGCCTGCTGATGGAGCAATGCGCCGCTACCATCAAGAAGCTGTCGCTGGAACTGGGCGGCAATGCGCCGTTCATCGTGTTTGACGACGCCGACCTGGATGCCGCGGTAGAAGGCGCAATGGCGTCCAAGTATCGCAACGCAGGACAAACCTGCGTCTGCGCCAATCGCCTGTACGTGCAGGATGGCGTCTACGATGCCTTCGCCGCCAAGCTGGTGGCTGCGGTGGCCAAGCTGAAAGTCGGCAATGGCTTGCAGGAGGGGGTTACCCAGGGGCCGCTGATCGACGAAAAAGCCGTGCTCAAGGTCGAGCAGCATATCGCCGATGCGCTGGCCAAAGGCGCGCGCCTGCTGGCCGGCGGCAAGCGCCATGCGCTCGGCCACAGTTTCTTCGAACCGACCGTGCTGGCCGACGTCACGGCTGACATGATGGTCGCGCGCGAGGAAACCTTTGGCCCTATGGCGCCGCTGTTCCGCTTCAAGACGGACGAGGAAGCGGTGGCGCTGGCCAACGATACCGAATTCGGACTCGCCAGCTATTTCTATTCGCGCGACATCGGCCGCATCTGGCGCGTCGCCGAGGGCCTGGAGAGCGGCATGGTCGGCATCAACACCGGCCTGATTTCCAATGAAGTCGCACCATTCGGAGGCGTCAAGCAATCCGGTTTGGGGCGCGAGGGATCGAAGTACGGCATCGAGGATTACCAGGTGATCAAATATCTGTGCATGGGCGGGATCTGACAAGGGCCGGAAGTGCACATTCATCGGTGGTGATCGCGCTCCGGCGCGGCCGCCGGCTATCGATTGCGGAGCTGCTCAGGCAGCTCTTTTTTTGCGAAAACGATTTGCTTTTAGAATTTGTTTTATACAATTTAAATGCAGCGCATCCGACTCACCGGAGAGGTAAATACCGCTCTGCGCCATCAAGTCGTTATGGTATTTTTCAAACTGAAAATGCACCATAATGCAGCATTCAGGAAAGTCCCGCGAGCCAGTATTCTTGCGGTTTTCCAGCCAATCGCATCATGTATATTCCTGTATTTAAATATGTCTTTTTGTATCCCGCATAGGGCCGGAATTTTCCAGATTTTTTAAGATGAAACAAATTGTAAAAACGGGTAAGTAAATATTGCAGCATGGAAATTTAAGACTTATGCTGGGGCCGTAACGTGCATCAACAGACAGGTGGCAGAAACAGATTTTTGTAGCGACACTTACCCCACAAGCGTAATGCTGTCGTACCGATGGTCCTTAAAAGGGAATAGTGATGACCGGCGTTAAGTCTTTAGAACTGGCAGTGTTTCTGCAGTCGCAATCCGAACATGCTTTGGATTCTTTCCACCCACTCTTCTTCCAAATTCCGGTACAGCTTGCGCGATCGCCAACGGTCACGCAGCGGCCGTCCCAGTAACGAGCTAGCAGTTCGTTAACTCCGCGTCGCAAAAAACGACGCACATCTGACGCTAGGCATATCCAGGCAAGGCTGCTTTTTGCAAGCTGATGGTTTTGCACATCTGTCGTTTGTGCCAACCCATGGTTCCGATTTGCAGGGAGGCTCCACCCGCATGCATTGCATCCGCGGTGGCTGGCAAGGTGCGCTCAAGCGTTTCGCAAGTTGTTTTGCAAGCTGTTTCCACGTTGTTTCCATGTTGCTTACTTTAAGAGGAATAAGAAGATGAAATCGAAGGCATCAGCAGCAAAAGCAGGGGACTTCGCAGTCCCGCGCATTTCAACACTGGCACTGGCACTTTCCCTGGCTTTTATCGGCATGACGGCGCAAGCGGCCACCGATACTTCAACCTGGGTCTCGACCAAGACCGAGGCGTTCCTGCCACGGGTACAGACCCACGACAGCGCTGGCGTTGCGGTTACCGCGGACCAGATCGCCACCGACATGGCGCAAGGCGAAGAAAAGAGCGTCACCGTCAGCCTGCAGTTGCGCAACAAGGCTCAGCTGGACAACTTCGTCAAAGAACTCTACACACCGGGCAGCTCGGTGTATCACAAGTTCCTGACGCCGGCGCAGTTCGCCGAGCAGTATTCGCCGACGCAGGCGCAAGTGGACGCCGTCACCGCGCACTTGAGCAAAGCCGGCTTCAGGAATATCAGCGTCAGCTCGAACCGCCTGCTGGTGAGCGCCGACGGCACCGCCGCCACCATCAAGCAAGCGTTCAATACTTCGCTGAAACGCTTTACGCATGAAGGCCGCAATGTCTACGCCAATGAAGCGGCGGCCCAGGTTCCGCCGGAACTGGCGACCATCGTCGGCTCGGTGCTGGGCTTGCAGAATGCTGCGATCCACCATGTCACGCACAGTGGCGTGCACGGCGCGCAGAAGAGCATCGTGCAGGCTGCCGCCGGCACCGAAACATCGCATACGCCAGTGCAGTATCCAGGGATCTATAACGCCGTCACCACGCCTGCTGCTTCCAACGCAGTGGTCGGCACGATCTCCGAAGGCAACATGACGTATACCCTGAACGATTTCCAGACCTTCCTCAGCAACAATCCGAGCCTGCCGAAGCTGACGCCGACCGTGGTTTATGTCGGCACCGAAAGCTCTGACGAATCCGGCGAAGTCGAATGGGCGCTGGACAGCCAGGTGATCTATGGCGCTGCAGGCGGCGTCAAGCAATTGATTTTCTACACTGCCAGCTCGATGGAAGATGCGCCGCTGACCGCTGCCTATAACGCTGCCGTGACCGCCAACGTCGCCAGCGTGGTCAACGTCTCGCTCGGCGAATGCGAAGCTTCGGCCAAATCCTCCGGCTCGCAAGCGGCAGACGATGCGGTGTTTGAACAAGGCGTGGCGCAAGGGATCACCTTCTCGGTTGCTTCCGGCGATGCCGGTCCTTACAACTGCGATACCGATTCCCAAGGTAATCCTGGCGTGGCCAACACCACCACCAAGAAAAAAACCTATGACGTCAGCGAGCCTGCCAGTTCGCCATACGTGGTTGCAGTAGGCGGCACAGCGCTGTTCACTACTTCGGCCGGCGCCTATAACGGCCAGGCGGTGTGGAATGAAGGCACTGCATCGACCGGCGACGGCAGCGCCGTACGCATCTGGTCCACCGGCGGCGGCTTCAGCAAGTACGAAACCGCGCCTACCTGGCAGACTTCAAGCATTGTCGGCACAGGCCACACTACACGCGGCCTGCCGGATATCGTGTTCGATGCGGCTTCGGCCAGCGGCACCTATATCTACATCACGGCCTCGAACAACGGCGGCACCGCAGCCGGCGTAGTCGGAGGCACCAGCATGGCAGCACCGATGTTCGCCGGCTTCTGGTCGCGCCTGGAATCGGCGCACAGCAACAACCTGGGCTTCCCTAGCTCGGCCCTGTACGCCGCCATTCCAGCGAACGCAAACCTGGTCTTCCCTGTGACCAGCGCCACCGTGGACGGCGATGCCGTCAACTACAACGGCTGGAGCACGACTTATCCTGGCATGAAAGCTGCTGCATCGGGATGGAGCGCAGCGACAGGCTTCGGCAGCTTGAACGTCGACAATCTGAACGCTTACATCACAGCCAACCCAACCGTTTTCCCAGCCAAATAAGGGAAACGGAGGGCGGCCCTGGCGGGACATCGCAGGGAAAACAGGGCCGCGATTCGATGTCATCGCTTATGCGTTACAGCGTATAGCGCAGCAATAGCATCTTTATGGGTCAATGCCTCCCCGGTTTGCAACCACCGGGGAGGCATTTTTTTTACCGTAGGGTGGGCACGCTTTTGTGCCCTCGCGGATACCGATACAGCGTGGGCACAAAAGCGTGCCCACCCTACAACCTGAAAAGGAAGTCGCCTATCCCGGCAATCGGTGAAGAAGCATTTTTGGGGGGATGAGAGATCCTGGCAGCAGGGCCTGCACGATGCGGCATCATGAATTATTAAAAAAATAACATCCCGTTACTGAAATTACATCGCCCGAATGTCCGGCGGCGGCTGTTGCCCGTTTAATGGCTAGCACCTAATTGCTGCTTATTACGAGGACAACATCATGCAAACTTATATCCGCAAAATCCTGTTCCTGTCGGCTGCCGCCACGGGCATTCTTGGCGCGGCCAGCAACGTACTGGCGCAGCCGGCCCCATATCAACCGGCTCCCTATCCGCTGCAAGCCCAGGCCGACCCGGGCTGGCGTCGCGACGCACCGCAAGTCGCGGTTGAGCGCGGTGGCTGGCAGCGCTTTGAGGCGCCGCCGCCGCATTACGAAGCCGTGCCGCCGCCACCGCGTTCCGGTTATGCCTGGCAGCGCGGCTATTGGGAACGCCGCCATCGTGACGAGCCGAGATGGGTCCAGGGCTACTGGGTGGCAGTGCAGCCGGTAGCGGTGGTTGCGCCTCCGCCGCCTCCACCACCGCCACCGCCCGCGGCAGCGCAGCAGCGGCCAAAAATAGAAAGGATTTCGGCCGATGCCTTGTTCCGCTTCGACCAGTCCAGCCTGGACCAGATGCTGCCGGCAGGACGGGCGCAGCTCGCCGCCCTTGCCAAGCGCCTGGCAGCCAGCCGCTACGCGCGGATAGAGGTGCGCGGCTATACCGACCGCCTCGGCAGCGACGGCTACAACCTGAACCTGTCGATCCGGCGCGCCAATACGGTCAAGGATGTGCTGGTGAGCTACGGCATTCCGGCCGCGCGCATCAAAGCCGTCGGCCTGGGCGCGCAGGATCCGGTGACGCAATGCCGCGACGGCCTGCCGCAAGAGGCGCTGATCCGCTGCCTGCTGCCTAACCGCCGCGTCGAGATTGCGACTTTTGCGATGCCCTAAGATTCTGCGGGCTGTTGACGGGCGATCTCTGTCCCGGCTGCTTATCGCAAAAATCCAACACTTTCCGCTTCCGCTGCCAGATTTCGCTGCAGAAATCTGGTAGCGCTAACACAAATAAACCGCCATTGCTATAATGTTGCTTCGCACCATGGTTCCCGGTGCGCGCCTTTGACTGCCGCGCTTTCCTGCTGTTCGGCGGTTCCATTTCCGGACGATCATCATGCTGTCTTTGCCCCTATTTGCCCTTGCTGTTGCCGCTTTCGGCATCGGTACGACGGAGTTCGTCATCATGGGCCTGCTGCCCGACGTGGCGCGCGATCTGGGGGTGACCATCCCGGCGGCCGGGATGCTGGTGACCGGCTACGCGCTGGGCGTCACCATCGGTGCCCCGATCGTCGCCATCGCCACCGCCAACATGCCGCGCCGCACGGCGCTGCTGAGCCTGATCGGCCTGTTCATCATCGGCAACGTGCTGTGCGCCTTGTCGCCGAACTATGCGGTGCTGATGCTGGCACGCGTGGTGACGGCTTTTTGCCATGGCGCATTCTTCGGCATCGGCTCGGTGGTGGCTGCCGGCCTGGTTCCGCCGAACCGGCGCGCGCAGGCGATCGCCCTGATGTTTGCCGGCCTGACCCTGGCCAATGTGCTGGGCGTGCCGTTCGGCACCGCGCTCGGCCAGCAGCTCGGCTGGCGTTCGACTTTCTGGGCGGTGACGGTGATCGGGGTGCTGGCGGCAATTGCGCTGGCCTTGTGGCTGCCGAAAAAGATCGAGATGCAAAAGACCAGCCTGCTGCAGGAATTCGCCGTGCTCAAGGACCGCCAGGTGGTGATGGTGCTGGCCATCAGCGCGCTGGCCTCGGCCAGCCTGTTTTCGGTGTTCACCTATATCACGCCGATCCTGGAAGACGTCACCGGACTGACGCCGCATGCGGTGACCCTGGTGCTGCTGGTATTCGGCCTCGGCCTGACCGTGGGTAGCGCGCTCGGCGGCAAACTGGCCGACTGGCGGCTGCTGCCGTCGCTGATCGGTTTCCTGCTGGCGCTGGCGCTGGTCCTGACCGTGTTTACCCTGACCATGCGCACGCCCTTGCCGGCCGTCGTCACGATTTTTGTCTGGGGCGTACTGGCATTCGCCATCGTACCGCCGCTGCAGGTACTGGTGGTGGAGCGCGCCAGCGCCGCGCCGAACCTGGCTTCGACCCTGAACCAGGGCGCCTTCAACCTGGGCAATGCCGGCGGCGCCTGGTTTGGCGGCATGGCGATCGGCGCCGGTTTCCAGCTGACCACCTTGCCGTATGTCGGCGTGGTGCTGGTGGCGCTGGCGCTCGGCCTGACGTTGTGGTCGGCCTCGATCGAGCGCAACAGCGGCCTGGCGATGAGGCCTAGCGAATAAGCGCCGCCGCCTTCCGCTTACCTTCTTGACCATCTGCCGGACGGCCCGCGCTGTCCGGCGCAGCGCGACCCCTTGCCGCTGCAACATCCCGCCGCGCCCCAAATCCCGGGGGCGCCAGATCAGATCGCCGTTATACTGAATTTGCATTATTATTATCTTTTACCCATTGTTAGCTTGCACCCGCCAGCGGCAGCAGCAAAGCAAGTCGGGATAGCGGCGTATGTCATAATATTGCCCAATAGCAAGAGCGGCTGTAGATCCATCGATTCGCACAAAGAAAGATCCAGTTCTCGCAACGTATGCGCCGAGCCTCTCCAGGCGGCCGTCATTTCACGGCACCGGCACATTTTGTAGCCAAGCATTCATCCTGATCGTCGTCCATGTATTCGATACTGCCCGCAGTCGTTGCTTCGATCTTCCTGGCCTACGGCCTGTACGTGGTTTGCACCAAGGGTTTCACGCGCATCGGCGTCAGTTTCCTGGTGCTGTGCATTACTTCGGCGTTCTGGCAGGGCGCCTGGGCTTTCCTGTTTACCTTGCGCGATCCGCACATGGCGATGTTCGTGGTGAAGTTCGGCTACCTGCTGATCCTGTTTCTGCCGACCAGCCTTTACCATTTCCTGACCGAGATCTGCGAACGCACGGCGGAGCGCAAATACGTCTACGCCTCCTACGCGTTTGCCGCCGTCCTGGCGATCTTCCTGCTGGGCTCGGACTTGCTGGTGTCGGGCTACTACCAGTATTTCTGGGGCTACTATCCAAAGGCCGGGCTGCTGCATCCGCTGCATGTGCTGCAGACGGTCATCGTGGTGAACCGCGGACTGTACATCACCTATCGCGAGCAACAGGTCGCTGAACTCGGCAAGCGCATCAAGCTGCGCCTGTGCATCGGCGCCATCCTGATTTACTTTTTCGCCGCCGTTGATTATCTATGCAATTACGGCATTGAGTTTTACCCGCCTGGCGTGCTGTTCATCGCGGTCAGCCTGGGTGTCATGTCGGTCGCCATCGTCCGCCATCACTTGCTGGATCCGATGACGGTCGCCAGCACGGTCGGCCATGAAATGCGTACGCCGCTGACCTCGATCCGCATGCTGGCGAAAGGCATGGAGCAGTTCCTACCGACTCTGCTGGAGGGCTACCGGCTGGCAGTGGAGCATGGCTTGCTGGCGCCGTCGATCCGGCCGGATACGGTCAAGCAGCTGTCGAAGGCGACCAATTCGATCACCCAGGAAGTCGACCGCACCACGGTGGTGATCGACATGATGCTGGCTTCGGCCAAGCTGGACCGCATCGACACCGACGCTTTTGCCAATCACTCGGTGGTGCAGCTGGTCGACGAAGCGCTGGAGCGCTATCCCTTTGAACAGGGCGAGCGCGCCAAGATCTATCTTGCCGTCATGGAGGATTACGCATTCTTCGGCTCGGACCGGTTGTTCGTGTTTGTCCTGTTCAACCTGCTGAAAAATTCCTTGTACGCACTGAAGGCGGCATCCAAGGGCGAGATCAGCATCTCGACTTCGCGTACAGGAAAATTCAACGTCCTCTGTTTTACTGACACCGGCGCCGGCATCGCCGCCAATGTCCTGCCGCATATTTTCGATGCCCACTATACGACCAAGAAAGGCGCCGGTTCCGGCATCGGACTGGCGTTCTGCCATCAGGTGATGGCGGTGTTCGGCGGCAGCATACGCTGCGAATCGGTGGCCGGCGAATATACCCGCTTTACGCTTGAGTTCCCGGTGGTTGCGGCGGTTGCGCAGGCATAGCCCGGCACGCCGACCGGATCAACCGGGCGGCGTGCGCCCCGTCCTAGTTAGAGAGCGTCGCTATAATCCTGGGGTTTTCATACTGCCGAATCTTTTCCAGGATATGTTCCGGCAAGCGGCTGATCTTCTTGTCCTTGTTGGCAAAGACGATTTGCTGATGGCCGGTGGAGACCAGCTTCCCTTCCACAAAAAATTGGAACAATAAGGAAAACGAGCATTGCTTGATGGCGGCCGTGCTGACTTCGCACTCCACCTTCTGGAAGGCAAAGGTCTCGTGGATGTATTTCTGCTGTGCGTCCTTGGTGATGAATACGCCCAGCGGCGCCAGCATGTCGGCGGAAATGCATTCGAAGAACCAGCGTTCGCGGCAGATGCCTTGCCATTCAAAGTAGCGGGCAAAGTAGATGTTGCCGGTGGCGTTGGAATCCTTCAGGTAAATGTCAATCGAGTGCCGGAAGATCTTAGGTGACAGGGGCGATGAGGCACCATGGGAAAACATGGTCGATGTCATCCCGGCTTCTTGAAACAGCGATGTTTTTTGTAGCGTGGTAGTCATAGAAGCTCCATAAGTATCAAAACGTTCACAAATGAACAATGACCGCCTCCGACCATTCAGAGGACAATCATTTCATTGTTAGTTTTTTTTTATGAGAGCCGCAACGCGCGGTATCGCTACCAGCCAGGCGCCATGTAGCGCCGTATTACCAGTTGCGCAGACCGAGGATTTTTTCACCTAGTTCGCTCAGTTGCGCCAGCGGATAACGGGTCTTTTCCCATTCGCGCGGATCGCCGGGAAAGGCGTAGCTGTCGGGCCGCGTGCGCTGGCGCCAGCTGTCTATGCGCCATTGGCGCAATTCAGCCTGTTCTTCGCGCGCCGGGGTGAATGCGATGTACTGCGCCAGCCGCACTTTATCGGCCGAGGTATTCGGCCGTATGCCATGCGCCAGCAGGCTGTTGAAGATCAGCAGATCGCCGGCTTTCATCGGAATGAACTTCACCTCCCACGGCAATGAGGCGACGTCCGGGCGATACGCATCGCGATCCCGTGGTGCGCTCTTACGCCACGCGGCAAAGTGCTGGAACAGCTCCGGGATGCATTGGAAGCCGCCGCCTTCCGGCGTGGTGTCGGACAAGGCCAGCACCCCCTGGACATTGACCGGCAACGGCTCGGCCGAAGTATCCGCATCCCAGTGGATGAAGCCGCCGAAGCGCCGCGCGCCCTGGTTGGGCGTGTTCAGGTTGGCGCGGTCTATGGTCACCCACAGGTCTTCGCGGTCCCAGATGTCGACGAAGGCATCGACGATGCGCGGCGTCTGGCGATTGTCCCAGAAGGTCTGGTGATGATAGGCCTCGACCATGCCGGAGCCGTTCAGCTCGGTCATTTCATGATCGCGCAATTGCGCCCGGTTCCAGGTCTCCGGCGCGTGCGGATCAAGCTCCTGGAACTCCCACAGGAAATCGGTGGTGCGCTGTACTTGTGCGGCGCTGACGGCATTCTTGACGATCACGTAGCCGTAGGTTTGCCAGTGATAGAAATCGGAGGCAGTCAGCACCCGCAGCGGCAGGGTTTTGCGGATATCGCGCAGTTGCGCCTGCTCGGGATACAGCACGGATGGGTTGCTTGGGGGCTGCGCCGCTTGAGGCTGGTTCATGGAAATCTCCGTATTGGTTTTGTGGGGTAGGGCAGTTCGATTTTGCCCTCGCCATCCGTGGGAGATTTCGCTGCAAATGCCGCTTATTGATACTATTCTGATGTTATTGCTCAATCGAAGGTCATAATGCGACCGCAATACGAACATCTCTCCGTTTCCCCCGGCCAGTCCTGGCGGTTGCTCTGGCGCGAGCTGCCCGAGTTGCCTTTCCTCTGGCACTACCATCCCGAATTCGAACTGACCCTGACCCTGAATGCGCGCGGGCAGCGCTATGTCGGCGATCATCTGGCGGATTTTTCAGATGGCGACCTGGTCTTGCTCGGTCCGAATCTGCCGCATACCTGGTCGGCCGGCGAGCGCATCGTCCCTGAGCAGCAGATGCTGGCGGTGGTGGTATGGTTTTCGCGGGACTGGCTGGTGCAGCTGCAAACCAGCCTGCCGGAACTGGCCGGGCTGCTGCAGCTGGGCAAGCGCGCCGACCGCGGACTACAGTTTTCCGCCGCCATGGCGGACAGCGCCAGGCCCTTGATGCTGCGCATGGAGAAACTGGCGCCGGCGCAGCGCCTGCCGTTATTGCTGGAGCTGTTGCTGCTGCTGGCGCAAGACCAGCAGGCGCGGCCGCTGGCCTCGGTGGCGTCGGCCTCGATCGCAGTTGACGTACAGCGCCAGCGCATGGCCAAGGTGCTGGACTACCTGCATGAAAATTTCCAGGCCGCGATCCCGCTGGAACTGCTGGCCGAACGGGCGGCGCTGTCGCTGGGGGCGTTTCATCGTTTTTTCAAACGCCACACCCAGCTCACCGTGACCGCCTATCTGGCCCAGCTGAGAATCGGCAGCGCCTGCCAGCAACTGATCCAGACCGACAAGGCGATAGGCGTGATCGCGCAGGAAGCCGGCTACCGCAACCTGGCGCATTTCAATCGCCAGTTCCGCGCCGCCAAGGGCGTCAGTCCGCGCGATTTCAAGAAGCGATATCGATAAACAAAGGCTTTCAACAGGTGCCAGCGCTTACTTCCTGTACGCGGAAATGTCAGCGGCGCGGCACGCCCGGCAGCACGCACAGCATCTCGTAGGCCAGGTTGGCGCCCAGCAGGGCAGTCGTGCCCAGCGGGTCGTACGGCGGCGATACCTCCACCAGGTCGGCGCCGACAATGTCCAGGCCCCAGGCGCCGCGGATGATTTCCAGCGCTTGCGGCACGGTCAGGCCGGCGATTTCCGGGGTGCCGGTGCCGGGCGCGTAAGCCGGATCGATGCCGTCGATATCGAAACTCAGGTACACCGGGCCGCCGGCCACGCGGGCCCGCACTTCTTCCATCAGCGGCGTCAATGACTGGTTCCAGCATTCTTCCACCTGCACCACCTTGAAACCCTGGCCGCGGCACCAGTCGAAATCTTCCGCGGTATAGCCGGTGCCGCGCAAGCCGATCTGTACCACGCGCCGGCAATCCAGCAAGCCTTCTTCGACAGCGCGGCGGAACGGCGTGCCATGCGCAATCTTTTCGCCGAACATGGTGTCGTTGACGTCGGCATGGGCGTCGACATGGATCAGGCCGATCTTGCCGTACTTGCGATGCAGCGCGCGCAGGATGGGCAGCGCGATGGTGTGGTCGCCGCCCAGCGAAATCGGGCGGCAGCCGGAGGCGACGATGCCGTCGTAGGCGTTTTCGATCAGCCGGATCGAATCCAGCAGGTTATACGGATTGATGGCGACGTCGCCGAGGTCGGCAACCTGCAGGGCATCGAAGGGCGCGGCCCGGGTCGCCATGTTGTAGGGGCGCAGCAGCACCGATTCGCTGCGGATCTGGCGTGGGCCGAAACGGGCGCCGGAGCGGTTCGAGGTGCCGAGGTCGAGCGGTACGCCGACAAAACAGGCGTCCAGCCCGGCGCTGCTGGTCACGTGCGGCAAGCGCATCATGGTGGCGATGCCGCCGAAACGCGGCATGTCGTTGCCGCCTAGCGGTTGGTAAAGTGGGGTTTCTGACATGATGGTCTCCAGGGCCGGGAAGGGCGCAGCGTTAGCGATGGCATATACTCTAGCGGCAAATTACTTCATTAAAAATCAGTGTAATAAAGCGTTTACATTGATATTGATCGATGTATGATAGATTTGATCTTCCCTCAGCCGCCAACAGCATGCTCAATCAGCTATCCGATCTTGACCTGCGCCTGATCCGTGTCTTCTTGTCAGTGCTGGACGCCGGCGGTATTTCCGCCGCGCAGACCGCCCTGAATGTCAGCCAGTCCACCATCAGCAGCCAGCTGGCGACGCTGGAAACGCGGCTCGGCTTTCGCCTGTGCGAGCGGGGCCGCGCCGGCTTCCGCCTGACGCCGCGCGGCGAACAGTTCGCACTCAGCAGTCGCCATTTGATTGACGATATCGACCATTTTTGCCTGAATGCGCGGCAGATCGGCCGCAAGCTGGCCGGTAAACTGCAACTGGGCCTGATCGGCCACGCCGCCATCAACGCCAATGCCCGCCTGAGCCAGGCCATCGCCAGGTTTCGCGCCCGCGATGAAGCGGTGATTCTGTCGCTGGAGGTGCTGGCGCCGGGTCAGTTGGAGGAAGAAGTGGTCAACGGCCGGCTTGATCTTGGCATCGGTTATTTCTGGCACCGCTTGCCGAACCTGGAATATGTGCCCCTGTATTCAGAGCATCAGGTGGCGTACTGCGCCGTCGGCCACCCTTTGTTCGCGCAGGCCGGCAAGCTAAGCCGGGACGCCGTCGCCGAGCACGACTGGGTCTGGCGCAGCTATCCCTTGCCCGAAGCCGATGGCGCCGGCGACGGTTTTGCGCCGGCACGGGTAACCGCCCTGGCGGACAATATGGAAGCGGTAGCGGTGCTGCTGCTGTCGGGCCGGCATCTCGGTTTTCTGCCGCAGCACTTTGCCGCACCGCTGGTAGAGCAAGGTTTGCTGGCGCCGCTGCATCCCGCTTTGCTGTGTTACGACGTCACCTTGCACATGGTGCTGCGGCGCCAGTCCAGCCGTGGCGAAGTGCTGCAAGCATTCCTTGATGACCTGGTGGCGGCGCACCGGCACGGCGCGTAATACCTGCCATTCGCCAAAGCACTGCCGCAGCCAAGGCTTTGGATGAGATAATAAGGCGTTATCACATGCATTTATATTGCCTCATATGTCACAATTCGCCCCCCTGAAGAACGATACTTTCCTGCGCGCGCTGCTGCGCCAGCCGACCGAATACACGCCTCTGTGGCTGATGCGTCAGGCCGGCCGCTACTTGCCGGAGTATCGCAAAACGCGCAGCCGCGCCGGGTCTTTCATGGGTCTGGCGACCAATCCCGATTACGCAACTGAAGTCACGCTGCAGCCGCTGGAGCGCTTCCCGCTGGATGCAGCCATCCTGTTTTCCGACATTCTGACGGTGCCTGACGCCATGGGGCTGGGTTTGTATTTCGCCGATGGCGAAGGCCCCAAGTTCCAGCGCCCGCTGCGCGACGAAAAGGACGTGATGGCGCTGCAGGCGCCGGACCTGGGCAAGCTCGACTATGTTTTCAAGGCTGTGACGCAGATCCGCACCGAACTGAATGGCCGGGTGCCGCTGATCGGTTTTGCCGGCAGTCCCTGGACCCTGGCTTGCTACATGGTGGAAGGCGAGGGCTCGCGTGAATTCCATACCGTCAAGACCATGCTGTACAACCGCCCGGATCTGATGCACCACGTGCTAAGCACCAACGCGGCGGCGGTGGCAGCCTATCTGAACGCGCAAATCGATGCCGGCGCACAAGCGGTGATGATATTCGATTCGTGGGGTGGGGCGCTGGCGGATGGCGCTTACCAGGAGTTTTCGCTGGACTACATGCGCCAGGTGATGTCCCAGCTGAAGCGTGAGAAAGACGGCGTGCCGATTCCGGCGATTGTCTTTACCAAGGGCGGCGGCCTGTGGCTGGAGCAGATTGCCGACATCGGCGCCGACGCTGTCGGTCTCGACTGGACCGTGAATCTGTCGGAAGCGCGCGCCCGCATCGGCCAGCGCGTGGCGCTGCAGGGCAATCTCGATCCGGCCGTGCTGTTTGCCAATCCTGAGCAGATCCGCGGTGAAGTCAGCCGTCTGCTGAATGCCTACGGTACGCCGCAAGCCGGCCATGGCCATGTCTTCAACCTCGGTCATGGCATTTCGCAATTTACGCCGCCGGAATCGGTGGCCGTGATGGTCGACGCGGTCCATGAAATCAGCCGCAAGCTGCGCGCATAGGCCGGCAAAGCGGGTTTTGGATTTCTATATGGAAAATTTTGCTGTTACATAGCGACACACATAACACATTCAGCATCGCTGCGGAGATTCATGGCCGCTAGTTATGCACAAAATAAATCTGCTGCACCACGGTAATTATTTATATCGATATTTTTATTTTGCAAGTGGATTGTGTTTTGTAAGTGTTTGAATTTTAAGGGTTTATTTTCTGCTTTTAGTTTAGGCAATTTATTGAAACCCGCATCAAATATGAGCCTGCAGCCTGTCAAGAGCAGGTTACCCACAAAGTTATCCACAGACATTGTGGATAATTTGAAAAGCGCTTATGAAACCGATGCTTAGGGCATTTCCTCATGTTTTACATTAAGTAGAATCTTAGAAATTTACCGTGTTGCGAATTTGATCAGAGTTGACATGCCGCTAATTTTACCGGAGCAGAATTGGGTGGCGTTTCTGGAAAAAGCGACATGATGGTGCACCCGGCCGTTTCTCAATGTGGACCTGAATGTTACCCATCCGTGCCCCATTCTGTAACAGTCCAAATTTAGTTATGCACATAATTTAGTTTCTGCAAGGCCATTTTTTGAATACATGGATATTTTTTCACTCTCCATGTCTCATCGATTAAGTTATTGATTTAAAACATTATTTATTTTAATTTCTACTTTGGAAAAATCAATAGTTGTCTATAATCACGCTGTTTTTGAATGTGTAGCTGACGTTGTCCACAAAGTTATCCACAGATAATGTGGACAGTTTCAAAAGCGCTTATGAAACCGATAGTTAGCCCATTTCCTCGGGAATCACATTAAGTTCGTGAAACAAAGCATTCTTCAAATCGTCCTCGATACCCCCCTGGATAGCAGCTTCGACTATCGCTGGCAGGCCAGCGACGACAACGAGCCCTTGCCGCGCGTCGGCCAGCTGGTGCAACTGTCGTTCGGGCGGCGCGAAGTGGTCGGCATGATTGTCGGCTTGAGCGGCGCGAGCGACGTTCCTGCCGAAAAATTGAAAAATGTACAAGCCGTACGCCACCAGTTGCCGCCTTTGTCGGCGCAATGGCTGGCGCTCTGCCGTTTTGCCGCCGATTACTATCAGCGGCCGCTGGGCGAAGTGGCCTTGCCGGGCCTGCCGAAGAATTTGCGGGCGCTGAAGCCGGTCGCGCTGGACCGCAGTCTGAAGAAGCTGGCGCAGGCCGGCGCCGTGCATGACGCCACGCCGATCGATGTGGCGCGGCTCAATCCGGCGCAGCAGCAGGCGGCCGATGCGATCGCCGGCGCCAGCGGTTTTGCGCCGACCCTGCTATATGGCGTGACCGGCAGCGGCAAGACCGAGGTGTATCTGCAGGCGGCGGCGCAGATCCTGGCGCACGGCGAAAACGGCGCGGACAACCTGTCGCAGATCCTGATCCTGGTGCCGGAAATCAATCTGACCCCGCAGCTCGAAGGAAATATCCGCGCCCGCTTTCCCGGCGTCACGGTGGCGACTCTGCACAGCGGCCTGGCCGAAGGCGAGCGGCTGCGCCACTGGCTGGCGGCACATCTGGGGCAGGCGCGCATCATCCTCGGCACCCGGCTGGCGGTGCTGGCTTCCCTGCCACACTTAAAGCTCATCGTCATCGATGAAGAACACGATCCATCCTACAAACAGCAAGAAGGCTTGCGTTACTCGGCGCGCGACCTGGCGGTGTGGCGTGCTCATCAGCTGAGCATCCCGATCGTGCTGGGTTCGGCCACGCCGTCGCTGGAAACCTGGCACCACGCGCAGTCCGGCCGCTATAAAAAACTGGAGCTGCGCGAGCGTGCGGTCAAGGATGCGGTGCTGCCGAAGGTGCGCCGGATCGACATGGAGCGCGACAAACCCATCGAGGGCCTGACCTCGAACCTGGTCAGCGCACTGAAGCTGAGGCTGGAGCGCGGCGAGCAATCGCTGCTGTTCCTGAACCGGCGCGGCTATGCGCCGGTGATCGCCTGCGACGCCTGCGGCTGGGTCAGCAACTGCACCCGCTGCACGTCTTTCATGGTGCTGCACAAACCTGAGCACCGGCTGCGCTGCCACCATTGCAGCCTGGAATTGCGGATTCCGAAATCCTGCCCGACCTGCGGCAATGTCGACCTGCAACCGCTGGGCCGCGGCACGCAAAGGCTGGAAGAGGGCTTGCAAGCCATGTTTCCGCAAGCGCGGGTGCTGCGTATCGATGCCGACTCGACCCGCCGCAAGGGCAGTGCGCAAGCGGCTTTCGACAGCGTCCATAACGGCGAAGTCGACATCCTGATCGGCACCCAGATGGTGGCCAAGGGCCATGATTTCAAAAACCTCACGCTGGTGGGTATCCTGAATCCCGATACGGCGCTGTTCTCGCATGACTACCGCGCCAGCGAACGGTTGTTTGCGCAATTGATGCAGGTGGCCGGCCGCGCCGGCCGCGCGGCGCAGAAAGAAGGCGGCAGCCCGAGCGAAGTGCTGATACAGACCCGTTATCCGCAGCATCCGCTGTATGCCGCCGTGATCGCCCACGATTACGATCACTTCGCCACATCCTTGCTGGAAGAGCGCGAGCAGGCCTGCCTGCCTCCTTACATCTATCAGGCTTTACTGCGGGCGGAAGCGAAAGAGCTGGAAACCGCGATTGAATTCCTGCAGCAGGCCGCTCACTGCATCGAGCACGAGGGCATCACCATGCATGATCCGATTCCGATGACCATGACCCGCGTCGCTAACGTCGATCGCGCGCAGTTGCTGATCGAATGCCCGTCGCGGCCGGGTTTGCAGGCTTTCCTGACGGACTGGATGGCGCAGCTGCGGCAGATCAAGACACGCGCGAAGTGGTCTTTGGAAGTGGATCCGGTTGATATTTGACGCTGTGTTCCGGCACCGAGCGGGAAAAGATCTTCACCACCGAATCCATATGCGCGCGCATCGCCTTGCGCGCCGCCACCGCATCGCGCGCCTGCAGCGCTTCCAGGATCAGCTGGTGTTCATGTTCTGAACGGTTCGGCATGTCTTTGGAGGTGTACAGCGTTTGCAGGCGCTGGAACATCATGCCGTACTTGCGTCCCAGCAGATGGCTGACCAGCAGCAGATAAGCCGGGTTGCCGCTGGCTTCGGCGATGCGGATATGGAACAGGCGATCGCCGGGATGGGTATGCGAGCCGTTGCGGTTGTCTTCGACATTGCGCGCATACGCTTCGGCGATGCTGCGCAACTGCTCGTCGCTGGCGTTGACGGCGGCCAGCGCGGCGGTTTCGGGTTCGACCAGGCGCCGCGCCTGCAACAGCTTGAACGGGGGAATTTCATCATCCAGCTCGTGGCTGATTTCCAGGTCGAGTTCCGGGTCGATTTCCCAGCCGCTGCGGCGCGCCGCCTGCTGCAGGGCCGATGGCTTGGCCTCGTCCTTGGCGGCGGCGGGCTCTTCCTGCGCCAATACCACGACGCCATTGCCGACCCGCACGCTGACGATCCCGATCACTTCCAGGGCGATCAAGGCTTCCCGCACGGAAGTGCGGCTGACGCCGAACTGCTTGGCCAGCTCCCGCTCGGGCGGCAGGTTGCCGCCGGGACCGTATTCGCCGCGGTCTATCATATCGCGCAGCTGGTCGGCGATCTGTTGGTACAAGCGGCGGTTGTGGATGGTTTGGATGGGCATGGCAGCAATGAAAGAGATTTTTCATATTGTGCCACGCCAAGTGCGCAGACAGGCGAAACCGATGCACGGGAAAGCAGTCTCCGACAGGATAACTGCAGGATCCAGCCGTTGCCGCCGGGAATTTTGGCGTGTTATTATTGGTCCAGCCAATAGATCTGTCAAAAAAGCATCCATCAGGCCTGCAGCTCATCAAATTCTGGCTTGAAAGGAACTGCTCATATGCGCCACTGCCTGGCGCTGGATCTGCAAGACGATCCGGCCCTGATCCACGAATACGAACAATATCACCGCAGGATCTGGCCCGAGATTGCCGCGCATCTGCGGCAGCAGGGCGTGCTGGCTATGGAAATCTATCGCCTTGGCACGCGGCTGGTGATGCTGATGGAGACCGATGACGCTGTCTACAGCGCGGAGCGGATGGCGCACGCCGCCCGCGGCAATCCCAAGGTACAGGAATGGGAAGCCTTGATGTGGCGGTTCCAGGCCGCTACGCCATGGACGCCTGCCGGCGAGAAATGGACGCCGATGGCGCAGATATTCAATCTCGGCCAGCAGCGCTGACATCTCACGCTGGGGGCGCCCGCCTGCGGCGCCCCGGCTCCGGCAGAAACCAGTCTTCCTGGCCTTGCGGGCGGATGTTGTCGCCGCTGGCCGCGGCGCAGTAGCGGCCCAGCTCGATATCGTTGCGCAAACCCAGTTTTTTCATGGCCGACGCCTTTTGCAGGCTCACCGTTTTCACGCTTTTGCTGAGGCGGCAAGCGATGTCCCGCAGACTATTGCCGGCCGCATACAGGCGCAGTACCTCGGTCTCGCGCGGGCTGGGGATGAGATATGTGCTCTGCTTGTCCAGGCCGTTGCGCAGCAAGGCTTGAAACGAAGGCCCGACGTAAGGCGTGTTGTTGCCCAGGTGCCGGATGGTCTTGCCGATCTCGGGAATCGCATCGCTTTTGTGCAGCAAGCCATTCACGCCGCTGTTGATGATCTGGTACAGCACCACCGGGAAGTCGTTGGTGGTCAGCACCACCAGCCAGGTATGCGGATGGTGGCGGCGGATGTAGGAGAGCAGGTGCAGGCCGTCGCCGATGCGCGTCATCGGCATCGAAAATTCGGTGATGACCAGGTCGCATGGCGTTGATTCGAGGCACTGGACCAGCGCATCGGCGCTGGAGACGCTGGCGACTACGCGGCAATCCGATATGTGACTGAGGTAGGCGCGCACGCCTGCGGTGAATACGGGATGGTCATCCGCGAGAATGATTTTCACAGTGTTTACTCCATGGCAAAACAAAACCGGATAGGCCTGGTCCGGGAAACGCATTTTCCGGAACTCCCAACGACTTGTGGCCGTGAGGTGAATATTAACTATTTTGCATCAAGGTTATCAATTGAACTATGTATTTAAGAAGTTTGCTTATATATTTAATAACATGTAAACCCGATACTTCCTACGTCTTAACGATAAGTAAAACCCTAGAGCACGCTCAATCACTTATTCTTGGGAGGAGCTTCATGATCAAGATCATCCTGGCTGACGATCATCCAGCCGTCATTTCGGGGGTACGGCAATATATCGACCTGATGCCCGGCTATGCCGTAGTGGCCACCGCAGCCTCGACTGCGGAACTGTCGGCGCGGCTGCAAGATACGCCCTGCGACATGCTGATATCCGAGTTTTCGCTGCCGATCAACCGGATTGGCGACGGCTGCGTCCTGTTCAACCAGCTGAAGTGCGAGCATCCGGCGCTGGCGCTGATTGTGCTCACCATGATCGACATTCCCGCCGTGCTGTACCAGATCAGAAATAGCGGCGTGAAAGGCGTGGTGCACAAAAGCGACGAGCTGGGCGAGCTCGGCCGCGCCATCCTGGAAGGCTCGCGCAGCGCGCCATACGTGAGCAAAACGGCGCTCAGGCTGCTGAAGAAGGGACCGAACGGCAAGGCGCCGACCAGGCGTGAAGTCGAAGTGCTGAAGATGTACGCAGTCGGCAACAGCCTGCGCGAAATTGCCGACCGCCTCCATAAAAGCGTCAAGACCGTGGGCTTGCAAAAAGCCTCGGCCATGAGAAAAATAGGCTTGCGCAACGACGTCGAGCTGGGCCGCTACTCCTGCACGATGGGGCGCATGACGACAACCAAACGCTAATCTTTTGGCCAGGCGCCGCCGTTTCAAGACCTCCGGCCCTTGAAGCCGTTATACTTGACAGGATAACGGGCCAGCCTGGCCGACAGAAAGCAAGCTCCATGAACGGCATCAAACCAGAATCCAACACCTCCGGCCAGCAGGCGGCCAAGCATGAAATTCGTCCCGGCCAATCGATAGAACTGCTCAAGGAGCTGCATATCCTGACGCGCGACGGCAAATTGAACCAGGACAGCCGCCGCAAGCTCAAGCAGGTATATCATCTATATCAATTCATCGAACCCTTGCTGCAGGAAATCCAGCGGGAACAAAGCGGCGTACAACTGGTCGACCATGGGGCGGGCAAGTCCTACCTGGGCTTCATTCTGTACGACCTGTTCTTCAAGACGCTCAAGGACAATTCGCACATTTTCGGCATCGAGACGCGCGAAGAACTGGTGAAGAAATCGCAGGAGCTGGCGCAGCGCCTGGCATTCCCGGGCATGTCGTTTTTGAATTTATCGGTGGCGGAGTCGATAGAGTCCGCCATGCTGCCGAGTCGGATCGATGTCGTCACGGCATTGCATGCATGCAATACCGCTACCGACGACGCGATCGAGTTCGGCTTGAAGAAGCAGGCGCGCTTCATGGTGCTGGTGCCTTGCTGCCAGGCTGAGGTGGCTTCTGTATTGAAAAAGAACAAAGGTAAATCGTTGGGCAAGGAAGCTCTGACGGAAATCTGGCGCCATCCGCTGCATACCCGGGAGTTCGGCAGCCAGCTCACCAATGTGTTGCGCTGCCTGCAGCTGGAAGCGCATGGTTATCAAGTCAGCGTGACCGAACTGGTCGGCTGGGAGCATTCAATGAAGAATGAATTGATTATCGCCAACTACAAGAACCTGCCGCGCAAGCGACCGACCGAGCGTCTGCATGAAGTGCTGCACACGCTCGGGCTGGAAGAAATGCAAGAACGCTTTTTCACCGCGCACTGATTTTCCCCGCGAAAAAGCCCAGGCAAATCCAAACAATACCGAGTCTGCAACATCCGCCCGCGGCAAGCGGGCCGTCCATCATCACACCACTTAACCCAAGGAGAGTGACATGAGTAAGACGAGTGGCTCACATGCCGTCAAGGAATTCACCAAGGCACCGCTGACCGAGGAGGGATTGACTGAAACGGTGCAGCGGATTACTGCCGGCGTCGACGAATTCAGCGTATTGAACCAGCCTGCGCGCGCCGTGCTGGTCGCCAAGGTGACCGAGCAGTGGCAGCAAGAATTCGTCAGCAATTTCCATATCCCCGAGGACCTGGCCAAGGCCGGCGAAGCCTATGCCGCCATCGAGCAGGGCGATAAATATCCGAGTCTGAGCGAATCTGCGCGCGAAGCGGTGTTGAAACGCTTTGACGACCGTTACGGCGATGGCGGTCCGCGCCTATGGCCGGTCTTGAACGGTAAATAAAGCCTCGGCCTGGCTGAAGTCATGGCAGCTGCGGCGCATGGCGTGCCGGCTGCGCTTGGCGCGCACTGGCGCTTTTCGGGTTTCGTCGTTCGCATGAATATTGCCATGATGCCCATGTCCGAAAACCGCTAGACAGTGCCGAACAACGGCGCGATCATGCCGCCATGGAACTCGATCACGACACCTGCTATCGGGCGCTGGCCAGCCGCGATGCGCGCTTCGACGGCCGCTTCTTCGTCGCCGTCAAGACCACCGGGATTTATTGCCGGCCGATCTGCCCCGCGCGCACCGCCAAATCGGCAAACGTCGTTTTTTTCCGCTCTGCCGCCGCTGCGCAGGAAGCTGGTTTTCGTCCCTGCCTGCGTTGCCGGCCCGAAGCTGCGCCCGATTCTGGCGCCTGGCACGGCGTTTCCAATACCGGTGTGTCGCACACCGTGGCGCGGGCACTGGCATTGATAGAGACGGGCGCCCTCGATGAGGCCGGCATGGGTGCGCTGGCAGAGCGTCTTGGCGTCGGCGAGCGCCAGCTGCGCCGCCTGTTCGTGCAGCATGTCGGCGCCTCGCCTGTGACCGTGGCCCAGACCCGGCGCGTACTGCTGGCCAAGCAGCTGATCCACGAGACCCGCATGCCGCTCACCGAGATAGCCTTTGCTGCCGGTTTTGGCAGCGTGCGCCGCTTTAATGAAGTATTCCATAGCCTGTATCAGCGTCCGCCCGGCGCTTTGCGCCGCAGCAGCCAGCCCGATCAATCGACAGGCGCACAGGGCGAAGTCACGCTATTGCTGCGCTACCATCCGCCCTATGACTGGCCGGCCATGCTGGCGTTTTTGCAAGCACGCGCGATTACCGGCGTAGAGCTGGTGGCCGACGGCAGCTATTCCCGCAGTATCAGCCTCGATGGCGTGCAAGGCACGGTGCTGGTGCAGCAGGGCGTGGGCAACGCCTTGCAAGCGACGATCCGTTTCCCGCGGCTGGCATCGCTGGCGGCCATCATCGCCCG